>JAZQCT010000098.1:0-2626 GCA_045546475.1 Oscillospiraceae bacterium | reverse complement strand
GCTGCAGCCGGTCAGCGTTATCAGCAGCAGAAAAAGGAAACATGATTTTTTCATATGCGTCCCTCCTTTGCCACCACCATACCACATTTCAGCAAAGATGTCCAGCTTTTTCAAGGAAATTCGACCTTTTTCACAAGTGGGGGATCTGATTTTCTGGCAGAACCACTGAATCAAGATCATTACATCATCTCCGGTTCGATTTCTTCTTCCATTTCTTCATTCGCCCTGACCTCGATTTCCGACACCTGCTCCTGTGTGAGCTTCAGATCGTAGGCATTCAGCACGGACTGGTTGATTGCTTCTCTGCCGGACTTCGTGATAGCATGGAAAGTGTCGGAATACTGGACTTTTCCCTCTCTGTCCGTGTAGCTTGTGGAAGGCATTGCCACAAATCTGCCCGTCTCCGTTTCCATGACACGCAGACCATGCACAGCGAACACGCCGTCGAGCGTAACACTTGCAAATGCCTTGACAGGGGAATCGGGCTTGGTAATGATACGGTTAATGCTTGCGGTAATTTTCATATAATCTCCTCCTTCTTAAATTTACATCATGCCGAAATCCGGCGATTCTTCCTCCATTCCGAACAGAATCGCCAGCACTTCCTGCGGTGTAAGCTGCTGTACCATCGGCGTGAACTGCTCGGTGTACTTCTCGATCTGCTCGTCCGTCAGCGAACAGGATACATGCTCACCAATCGAATTTGTCGTATCGCCAACCACGAAAAAAGTCCCATGAATCAGCAATTCTCCGACGATCCGGTTGGGCTGGCTGCCGTTGAGCAGGAATTCGTCATTGCAGAAAATGAGAGCATCGCCCTTTTCTTCAAAGTACACAGCCTCGATGTAGCCGCCGACCACCGCCTGCATGTCGGAAACATCCTCCGAAATTTCCTTGACATATGGCGGTTTTTCAGGTTCACATACCAGAATCTTCATCCGCATCACCCCCTTTCTCGCACAGCGGAAGATACCCTCGTTCCTTCAGAAATTCATACAGAAACCGCCGTCCACGCTGCGTCCAATAGGTATGCACCGCCGAACGGCAACGCACATCGTCATACACAATCGTCCGACTGCGTGTGTAGCCGTAATTGGCGTATTTCTGATACAAAACCCAAGTGCCGCACTGCAGCTGGAACTGCACACCCAAATTATGCAGGAGACGGTTCATCTCACGCCCCGACATGCCGTAATCCTTCGCAATCACCGTGATCGGCACAGCGTCTGTGCAGCCGGTGATGAGGTCGAGGTAGCTGCATTTCTCTGTAAGAATGCGGTTTTCCTCGGTCAAGGCACGATTTTTGTCCCGTTCTTCTTTGAGTGCAGTAAATGTGCGGATTGCGGTTTCCGGATCGGAAAGGAAATTTTCCAAGACTTCATCCCGTGCATAAAATCCATACTTTCGAAGGGAAGGCAAAATTTCAGAGGTCACCCATCTTTTGAATGCTTTTGCTTCGAGTTTCTTACTTCCCAGAATCAAGGAATACAGCCCCGACTCATTGATGATGAGCAAACTCTGCATTCCTCCAAGGGTATAACATTTTGATATACCCTTGTCCTCAATCGCAACATGCATAGCCAGTGCCCTGCTTGCATTTTTATAGCCCAGACTTTCAGCAATATCTTTTCCGACAAACCACGGCTCTCCATTAATCATCACAGTCCTGACCTGTCCAAACTCCTCATGTTCAAACACTTTCATCTCATCCATTCACTTTTCCCTCCATTCCAAATTCACGGTCACACCGCCTGTCCAGCGGACACCTGTTGCACTTCGGATACCGGTCACAGATCTGCTTGATCTCCGATTCCTCCATGTCCTTCGGATAGATCCACATCTCTGGATTGCCCCCGTCATCCCTGATGGCAAATTCCATCTCTCTGCCTGTCAGCAGATGCAGGACGATCCTTCCTGCATCGTTTGCATGGTCAATTTTGTAAATACCAGCCATTAGAAAAATCCTCCGTTCTCGTCAAAAAATGAAAGCTGAAGCCCCATTTTTTCTCTTTCGCTTGTATCGTAATTGGAAATGAACAATTCGGGGTAAACGCTGCCCTTCTCATACTTCTGCTTCAGGTTGTTTGTCCGAAGAATCGGCTCAATCCAGATGCCGTCCCTCGCCCAAAGCTGTCGGATTTCGGGGCAGTCGTTGTAGGATACCAGAAATTTTCCCTGACATCCCAGCAGCGTGTCACGCAGCCGCTGGTGATCCTCCGCCCCGAACGGTGCGTCATGGTAGTAATGCTCCGTCGAAAAATACGGCGGATCGCAGTAAAAAAAGCTCACCGGACGGTCATACTGCCGGATGAGCTGTTCGAAATCCTTGTTCTCAATAATGACCCGCTGCAGACGTTCCGCCGCCATGTCAATCAGCGGAAAATCCGACCAATAGGAATGCGGTTTCGCACTGAAACATCGCAGATTATTGGCATAGCTGCCACGGATCAGCTGGTAAAACTTCACCGCCCTGTCGCAGTCGCCATACTGCGGCAGCAGCCCGTTTTTGTGCAGACTGGCGATCCTCTCGAAGTCCTCACGGGAATTCACAACGTATTCCAGCTGTTTTTTGAGTTCCTCCGGCTGCTCACGCACACAGCGATACAGATTCGTAAGGTTGCTGTTG
>JAZQCT010000097.1:0-5892 GCA_045546475.1 Oscillospiraceae bacterium | reverse complement strand
TTGAAATCACGGATGCAGATCTGATCGCGGCTGAGATCTCCCGGTCACTCCCCTCACGGGGAGTGTGGATTGAAATACAATCTTGTGTCCGTTGAAGTCGGAGGCCAAGCGGTCTTAGGAAGACAACACTTAGCTACAACTCCTTGGCTCACAGAACGACATGGCTACGATCCGACTTGGATTGAAATCACGGATGCAGATCTGATCGCGGCTGAGATCTCCCGGTCACTCCCCTCACGGGGAGTGTGGATTGAAATACAATCTTGTGTCCGTTGCCGTCCAAGTTGCACGGTCACTCCCCTCACGGGGAGTGTGGATTGAAATACCATGCCTTTTCCGTTGAAGTACATAAGTCCACCAGTCACTCCCCTCACGGGGAGTGTGGATTGAAATAGAAGAAAGATCTCGACGCTCAGGCGGAATCGCCTGTCACTCCCCTCACGGGGAGTGTGGATTGAAATCGAGGAATGAGTTGGTTAATTGCTTTTGCATCCATGTGGTCACTCCCCTCACGGCGAGTGTGGATTGAAATGACCCACTCAATGTGCAAATCGTCCAGTATTTCGTCACTCCCCTCACGGGGAGTGTGGATTGAAATGCGCGTTTGTCCTTGCGATTAAGGTAGTATGGAATGTCACCTGTTGAGTACCGTCTCGCCAACGCTGCATAATGCAGCAAAGCGACCAAGCTTGCCGCTTAGTCGCTTTGTATAGATTTGTTTATTTTTCTTTGTCTTACTTTTTGGGGGCAGTTCACACATTGCTATCTATTTGCATTATATCATTATTCAATTCCCCGAAATCTCCGATGTTTTATAGACTACATATCCCTCATAACGATAGCTTGCATCAATGCCCTTCATGTAAACCTCACGGTCATGGATCTGATCGGTCAGGGCTTCCTTTAACAGAAATCTGATCTCGGTATCTCGGATCGGACTTCGCTCCATCGCAAGGAGATAATCTTCCTTGTCCACCCGACTCCAATCAACCACTAACCCTAACTCCTGCTTTAAAATACAATCCAGCCAGATACGGGTACTGCGGCCGTTTCCCTCACGGAATGGATGGGCGACATTCATCTCCACATACTTTGCAATGATCTCCTCAAAGGTAGACTGCGGCATCTGTTCCACGGACTTCAGGGCAGCATCGAGATACATCACGGGTGCAAAACGGAAACCGCCCTTTGCAATATTCACTGTACGCAGCTTTCCTGCAAACTCGTAAATTTCTCCAAAGAGATACTGATGAATCTCCGCAAGTGCCGCAAAACTGCCGGCTTTCAATTTATCTAAATATCCGGTTTCAAATAATTCCGCTGCTTTCTGCTTGCTGATGCGTTCTTCCGCTCTTGCAAGCTCTGCGGAATCTGTGATGCCGAGTTTGTTTTCCAATGCCATGAATGCACCTCCATACAAATGCTCTGTATCATTATTATACCACAAATCCACCTTTTACGCAATACATAAAAAATACCCATTCACCGGTGAAAAGTGAATGAGAATGTAGAATCTGAAAACTATGCTTAACACCTATCCGCCATGCCCCGCATCCAGCACAATCACCCGTGGGGCATCATCGCTGCCCATGCTTGCGGGGATGGAGGGCGGGAGCTTTTCTGCGCCGTAAACTGCCGCTCCCAGTACGGCGGCAATGGCAGCCGTCATTGTGCCGACGCGGGTCAGCAGTTTCTTCGTTATTCTTTTCATAAGCACCACCTGTTGCAGAATTGGGATGTTGTCCCTTGGTTCATGCTTATGCCGGACGTACCGGAAATATGCCGGAATTTTGCAGGAAACTCTTTTTAACACCACTGCATTTATTGAAATTCACTATTTATTGTTGACAGATGACGAAAAATATGCTATAATGTATAACAGTGACTTGTAAAAATCAAGTTAAAAAAGGAGTGTTATGTATGAACGAAAAAGTACAGAAGATAATGGAGCTGATCCAGGAGAATGACATCAAGATGGTGGACTTCAAAATGGTGGACATCAACGGTCAGTTCCGTCATGTGACCATTCCTGCAAAGGATTTCAGCGAAGATGTCATGGTGAACGGCATCGGCTTTGATGCATCCAATTATGGCTATGCCGTTGTTGAAAAGAGCGATATGGTGTTCATCCCCGATCCGGATTCGGCAGCAATCGATCCGTTCTGTGAGATCCCCACGCTCTCCATGGTCGGCAATGCGATGATCATTGACTATCCGGAGAACCGTCCGCTGGCGCAGTATCCGAGAAATATCGTTGCGGCGGCAGAACAGTATATGAAGGACTGCGGCGTGGCAGATACCATGCTGATCCTTCCTGAATTTGAATTCTATCTGTTTGATAATGTCGGCTGGGAAGTCGGTCCGAGCGGCGTTGGCTATTCCGTGGATGCGAACCAGGCACACTGGAATTCCGCAGTGGAAGGCACTGGCTGCATCGTGCCGAAGCAGAAGAATTACCATGCGGCAAAGCCCTTTGACGTTTCCTATGAAGCAAGAAGCGAGATGTGCCTGCTGATGGAGGAAGCCGGCATCGGCATCAACTACCATCATCCGGAGGTGGGCGCGGCTGGTCAGTTCGAGATCGAGCCGAAGCTCGGTGTCATGTCTAAGATGGCTGACGCGACCATGACCATCAAGTATATCATCCACAATGTGGCAAAGAAGTATGGCAAGTCTGCGACCTTTATGCCCAAGCCCGTCATGGGTGAAGCCGGCAACGGTATGCATGTGCACATGCTCCTGCTCAAGGACGGTCAGCCCGTATTCTCCGATGACAACGGCTATGCACATCTGAGCAAGGAAGCGCACTATTTCATGGGTGGTCTGCTCAAGCACATCGACTCCCTTTGTGCGATCACCAATCCCAGCACCAACTCCTTCAAGCGTCTGGTTCCGGGCTTTGAAGCACCGGTTACTGTCGGCTATGCGACCTCCAACCGCAGTGCGGTCATCCGTATTCCGGCATATGCAAAGACACCCGACCGCAGACGTTTTGAGCTGAGAAACCCCGATGCGACCTGCAACCCGTATTTCTGCTATGCGGCGATCCTCATGGCGGGTCTGGACGGCATCAAGAACAAGATCGACCCGCACGAGAACGGCTGGGGTCCGTATGATGTGAATCTGTTCCATCTGAGCGATGAGGAGAAAGCAAAGCTCACCCATCTGCCGACATCTCTCGATCAGGCACTTGACGCCCTCGAAGCAGATCATGATTATCTGCTGGAAGGCGGTGTCTTCCCGAAGGAGCTGATCACCAACTTCATCCGTACCAAGCGTGAGGAATGCCGCGCAATGGCTGCCATTCCGCATCCGGCTGAGTTTGATCGTTATTATAATCTGTAAGAATATGACCGTCCCTTTTCGGAGGGGCGGTTTTTCTGGATGAAGCAATGTCATCAACTTTAGGAAAGTTGTGTAAAGCTTGCCCCCTCGGGCAATGTTGTCAACTTAAAAGAGAAAATTAAAATTCTTCTGATAATTTGTTTGCAATTGCGGCTTCCCCGCAGTATGCAAAGGGGACACCATAGGGGCAGGGGGAAAAAGAAAGCAACGTAAGTCTTCTATAGACGCTAAACTGCTTTGCAAAATCGACATTTCCCCCTGCCCCTCTGGTTTCCCCTCTGCACTCCCCTTCCGTCACCCCACCCCCTTTGTCGATTTTGACGGAGGTTTTGGTAGATGTATGTTTTTCCTAAGTTGATGACATTGCCCTTCGGGATGGGGGCAGTTTTGGGGTGCTCACCCCAGAAAAAAGACCCCGCGCCGTACCTTGTCAATGGTACGGCGCGGATGCCTTTGATCTACACATTCATTCTGAAAGGAGTTGTTATTGTTGTTGTTTTCTCTATTATACTCCCCTTCCGGGATTTTGTCAAGTCCCCTGTTTTTCCCGATATTAACACAAAAATGTCAATTTTGTATCAAATCGGTCCGCGCCTGTTACAGAATGAAAACAAACTGCGGCTTCCTGTTGTCAATGCATGATGCTGTGTGATAGAACTGCGAAATCGGGTTCATGGAAGCGTGAAAAACGGCACCGGTCTGTTATGGGATTGTTGCTGAATTTTCATCGGTGCAGAACTCATACCATCCCGACCGGCTTTTTGGAAACGATCTCAAAACCGTCGTCTGAGAGGGCAATGATATTATGGTAGAGCAGGCAGTATTCCGGCGTGAGCAGGGTGGAACAGTGGTAATGTCCGGTAAACCACATTCTGAATGCAAGCTTCTCCGCGATCATGTCAAAATATTCCGTCAGACAATTGCCGTCGAACTCCTCCGCATTGAACAGCTGTGCCTGCATGGTCTGCGGGAGGCTGTGACTGAGCACATAGTCCACCTTCCAGCCGGCTTTCTCCAGTGACTGACAGCCGCGCTCCATTTCTGCAAGGGAGGGAAGCTCCTCTTTCCAGTAGTTTTTTCCTGATTTCCGATATTCCTTGTCATGGCTCTCTGCGCCGCCGAATGCAAAAAATGACTTTCCGCCGATGTCGAACACATATCCTCTGCAAAGATGCAGCACATGCTCCGAGATCCGCTGTATTCTTCCGCCGTGCCAGTCTTCCTCCGGGAACTCGCGCAGGCGGTCGAAATTCTCGTGATTGCCGTCGATCCACAGCGTTGTCCATGGTTTATTTTCAAGCCATTTGAGCCAGTAGCGTTCCTCGGCGGAATCATCCCAGACCAGTCCGAAATCTCCGCAGATGATGACATAATCCTCCCGTGTCAGCGTTCTGCCAACCGGAAAATTGTCCGTACTGAATTTTGTAATGCTGTGATCGCCGTGTATATCGCCCGTGATACAGAGCATACGCGCACCTCCTGTACAATGGATTTTTTTTATTATACAACGGAATCGGGGGGATGTCAAGTGGATGATTACCATTGTGTATTGTGGGCATATTATAATAGGTGTAAAAAAACTCCCCCGCGAGGGAGGAGATCTTTTGATTGGTTGAGGATAACTTACGGAGTAGTTGTACCCAGGTTGATGGAACCGTCGGAAGTGTTGAATGTCGGAGTCACTGTGCTGTCCGTTACCGGTGTCGGGTAAGCACCCTTGTATGCGCCGTCCACGATGATCGCAGCGGTAACAATGTCCGCCTTAATATAGCACTCAGCAGAAGTGAGATTGTCAACGCCGTCAAAATACTTCTTTACAAAGTCTTTGAAATTGGTCCCGCCGGCAGTACCGCCCAGGCAGTCCTGAGAGCCTTCGGAGGGAACATCCAGACCCTCGCTCTCGAACTCCGCAACCGCGGTACAGCAAGCATTATACAGCGTCTTCGCATTGGAATTTGCAGCAGACTGGTTGGCTTTTTTGACATAGCCCAGCATGGTCGGAACCAGGATCGCTGCCAGTACGCCGATGATCGCGATGACCACGATCAATTCAACAAGGGTAAAACCCTTTATCCCTCTCATTTTCATAATAACTTCCTCCTTAAAAGGTATCCCCTCCGCGTAGAACGGGAGGGGATCAGGTTTAACTATACTTGTGTGATCCGTTGCGATTAGTACGGAGCAGAGAAAGTTGCGCTGTCAGTAACAGCTGTCGGATATGCACCGTAGTATGCACCATCCTTAATATAAGTAGATTCTACTACACCAGCAGTGATCTGGCACTTTGCCTCATCCAAAGAAGTAACAGTGTCAAAGTAAGTCTTTACCAGAGTGCAGAAATCAGCGTCAGCAGTGCCCAGAGCACCGCCAGTGACAACTGTAACCGGTCCGGAAGGAATTGTCTTGCCAGCAGTATCCAGCTCAGTAGCAGCTGTGATGCAAGCGTTGTACAGAGTCTTAGCGTTGGAGTTAGCAGCAGCCTGCTTGGACTTCTTTACATAACCCAGCATGGACGGTACCAGAATAGCAGCCAGTACACCGATGATT
>JAZQCT010000096.1:0-46521 GCA_045546475.1 Oscillospiraceae bacterium | reverse complement strand
TGTCCAGTGGTTTTGAAAAAAATACAAATAAACCGGTTTTTAAAAGGAAAACCATCCCAAACCTCCCCCCCCCCCACCCCCCCCCCGAGGGGAGGGGCTTTTATAGGAGGCGGCTGCGCCGCCTCCACCGCAAAAGGGACTGCCGCCCCGCCAAAGGCTATCGCCTTTTGAACCAGCATTGTCTATTATACTTTGAGGGATTTGTATAAACACAGCTCCCCGCCATCCGGCGGGGAGCTGATTTACAGGATTCAATTTTTCTTCACAAGACCGCCGATCCACTTGATGAGCTGGATGGTCGGGAGTGTCATGATGGAAAGAACATAGATGATCAGGATATGTGTCACATCCAGTGCAGCGACACTGAAAATGCCGTGCAGGAAGGGCAGCCAGATTACAGCACTGAGCAGCAGGAAACCGATCAGGAATGCGCCCTGGATCGCGCTGTTGTTGAACATGCGCTTTGTAAACAGGATCGCGCTGTCTGCCTTGCAGTTATAGCTGTGTACCAGACGGGACAGGCAGAGTACTGCAAATGCCATGGTGCTTGCAGCCTCATCGCTGATGCCAAGACCGATATGGTAAGCAATGAGCGTATAGACTGCGATCACGATACCGCCGGTCACGATCTGGAGGAGTACGGACTTTGTCAGGATGGATTCATCCTTCGGACGGGGCTTGCGCTTCATTACCTCGGAGGTATGCGGCTCCATACCCAGTGCAATTGCCGGCAGGGAGTCGGTCAGCAGGTTGATGAACAGCAGATGCACTGCCTTGAACGGTACGGGAAGTGCCAGAATGGAGCAGTACAGTACTGCCAGAATGCCGGCTGTATTACCGGAGAGCAGGAACAGGATGGAACGCTTGATATTGTCATAGAGGTTTCTGCCGTTTTCAATCGCCTTAACGATGGTGGCAAAGTTGTCGTCAGTCAGAACCATGGATGCACTGTCCTTTGCAACCTCACTGCCGGTGATGCCCATTGCCACACCAACGTCAGCCTGCTTCAGAGCCGGCGCATCGTTGACACCGTCGCCAGTCATGGATACGATGTTGCCGCGTGCCTGCCATGCGTTGACGATACGGATCTTATGCTCAGGAGAAACACGCGCATAAACAGAAACCTTTTCTACAAACGTCTGGAGTTCTTCATCGGAGAGATTCTCAATTGCTGCACCCTCTACTGCAATATGCTCATCATCGAGGATGCCGATCTGCTTTGCAATGGCAGAAGCAGTGATCAGATGGTCACCCGTGATCATGATCGGACGGATGCCGGCGGACTTGCACTTTGCAACCGCGTCAGCGGATTCTACACGGGGCGGATCCTGCATTGCAAACAGACCCAGCAGGATATAGCCGTTTTCGTCCTCAAGAGAAACATTCGGGGAGGGAACATCACGCTCACAGAGAGCCAGTACACGCAGACCCTGCTCGGAGAGCTGGAGGTTTGTGCTGCGCAGAAGCTCCGCA
This sequence comes from Oscillospiraceae bacterium, assembly GCA_045546475.1. Taxonomy (GTDB): domain Bacteria; phylum Bacillota; class Clostridia; order Oscillospirales; family Ruminococcaceae; genus UBA3855. The sequence goes on along the minus strand of JAZQCT010000096.1, from coordinate 45,048 downwards.
TCCTCAGCGGTAAAGGTACGCTTGCCCTCGGCAGTCTTCATCTCCAGAATGCGGGGGATCAGTACATCCACCGCACCCTTGGTGAGCATCTTATAGTTCGGACCGATCTTGTGAATGGTGGACATAAGCTTTCTGTCGGAGTCGAACGGCAGCTCGCCCAGACGCTCAAACTTGCCTCTGTATTCCAGAGAGCCGATCTTGTGCTTCTCCGCATAGTTGACCAGTGCGACCTCGGTCGGGTCACCGATCTCCTCGCCGTCCTTAACGGTTGCGTCGTTACAGAGCAGACCGTCAATGACCAGCTGCTTCTGACGCTCGGTGAGGGTGTCGTTCTCGTCGATCAGGGTGTTGTCAAAGAAAATTTTGCGAATGGTCATTTTATTCTGTGTCAGGGTACCGGTCTTATCAGAACAGATGATGGACACGCTGCCCAGACCTTCCACCGCCTGCAGCTTGCGGATGATGGCATTTTCCTTTGCCAGCTTCTGTGTGCCCATTGCCAGCACGATGGTCACGATGGAGCTGAGAGCCTCCGGAATTGCCGCAACAGCAAGAGCGACTGCGAATACAAATGCCTCCACGGGCGGATTGCCGCGGAACATGCTCAGACCGAATACCAGCGCACAGACTGCCAGAATACCAATGGAGAGCTTCTTGCCGAAGTTGTCGAGGCTCACCTGCAGGGGAGTCTTCTTTTCCTCGGTGGACTTCAGAAGGGTTGCGATCTTACCGATCTCGGTATGCATACCGATGCCCGTTACCAGAACGCGCGCACGGCCATAGGTCACAAAGCTGCCGGAATATACCATATTCTTTCTATCACCCAGCGGCACATCACCTTCCAGAACGGTGTCTTCCTTCTCGACCGGTTCGCTTTCACCGGTGAGGGCGGATTCTGCGACTTTCAGGCTTGCGCTTTCCAGAATACGTCCGTCCGCGCAGATGAAGTCACCTGCATCCAGGATCAGCACGTCACCAACAGTCACATCCCTGCCGGGGATGACAGCGATTTCACCGCCGCGCAGTACCTTTGCGCTCGGTGCGGACATTGCCTTCAGGCCATCGAGGGACTGCTGTGCCTTGCAGTGCTGTACTGTGCCGAGAATGGCATTGATGGTAATTACCACCAGGATGATGATGGCAGATTCCCAGTCACCCAGTACGCCGGAGATGATCGCTGCCACGATCAGGATAATGACAAGAAAATCCTTGTACTGCTCTAAAAATACCTGCAGTACGCTTTTTTTCGCAGTATCCTCCAGCTCGTTCTTACCATACTTTTCTGCCTGCTTTTCAGCCTGGGCGGGGCTCAGTCCTCCTGCGTCACAGCCGAGGCTCTGCATGAGTTCCTCTCTTGACTGACTGTAGACTGGTTTGCTTGTTTCCATTGGTATTCCTCCTCAATTTTTGTGAAGTATGCATGTTTTCACAGGACACAAAAAAGGCAAGACTTTTACTGCGAATCATCGCAGTAAAAGTCTTGCCATTTAAAACATCATGCGGGCTTTGCGCCGGGTATGTCGCACGGTGTTACGTTCTGTTCAAACGCAAGCTACTCCCTTTTGATTGTATTCTAACACATCAGCAGAAGAAAGTCAAGTGCCTTTTTATGCTTTCGTCGAATTGCACTTAATCGACGCTTTTAAGGGATTCCACCATGTTGATTCTGCGCAGTTTCGGGAACATGCACAGGCAGACGATCAGGGAGAATACCATCGTCAGCACCGCAGCATAGACGAAGCTTGACGGTGCGATCTCACGCCCGAACATTGCCATGTCCACCTCTGCCGTGCGCACCACGAAGGCATGAAGGAAGATGCCCAGCACCAGCCCCGCCGCTGTGCCGAACAGCGAGAGGATGAGCGTTTCCCGGAAGACATACGCGCCCACCTCGCCCTCATAGAAGCCCAGCACCTTGATAGTCGCCAGCTCCCGCTCGCGCTCGGTGATGTTGATGTTCATGAGATTGTACAGCACCACAAACGCCAGCAGTCCCGCGCAGACGATCAGCACCACGATGATATAGTCAATGCTCGTCACCATGTTCCGGAAAGATTCCCGCATGTCACTCACCATTGTCACCATTGCAACGCTGTCGTTTTTCAGTATCCCCTCTGCAAATGCCTGGTGCGTTTCTGTGCCTGCGGATCCAAGGCTTACAAGCAGCACCGTATACTCCGGCAGAGCTTTGTATAGTTCTTCATACAGTGCAGGATGCATATAGACATACGCATTCACATAATTTTCCGCAATGCCGCCGATCGTTACCATCACCCGGCTGCCGTCATTCTTCTGCAGCTCCATGGTGTCACCGGCGGAGAGCTTCAGGGTTTCTGCCGCCTTTTCCGTCAGAATGACCGTATCCTCCGTCAGCTCCAGATGTTCGCCGGATCTGCGGCTGCGCAGTGTCAGAAGCTCCGGAAATGTATCCGGCTCCTCCGGTACAAAGAGGTATACCTCCTGTGAGCGGTCATTTGCTTCTATTTCACAGGTCTCCTGATGCACGGGCAGTACAATATCCGGTGCAATGCCGTTTTCATAGGCTTCCTGCAGCTCCTGGCCGTGTGCCGCCTCTGCATCCTTCAGGAGGATGACTGCGTGATAATGGTTCAGCTCCGTATACTGCTTGTCCATGATCTCATTGATGGAATCGCTCAGCCCGAAACCAGTGAGCAGCAGTGCCGTACATCCGGCAATGCCCACCACCGTCATGAAGAACCGCTTCTTGTAGCGCATCAGATTGCGGACTGTGACCTTGTGCGTGAACCGCATATGCTTCCAGACGGGTGTGATGTACTCTAACAGTACACGTTTTCCGGCTTTGGGAGCCTTGGGGAGCATGAGGCTTGCCGCGCATTCCTTCAGGGAATTGCGGCAGGCACTAATGGTCGCCAGCATTGTACAGAGGAGTGCGCCCAGAAATGCGATCAGCGCGTAATTCACGCGGAACGGTGTCAGAAGCGGCGGCAGATTATACATAATGCCGTAGGCGTTCCAGAGTACGGCAGGGAAGAACTGCATTCCGAAGCCAAGCCCCGCCGCACTGCCGAGCAGTGTGGCTGCACCGGCATAGATGATGTACTTGCGCATAATGGCGGCGTTACTGTAGCCGAGAGCTTTCAGTGTACCGATCTGTACGCGCTGTTCCTCGACCATGCGCGTCATGGTCGTCAGTGCCACCAGTACTGCGACCAGAAAGAAGAAGACGGGGAACACCACCTCAATGGCGGCGATCTTGTTGGCATTGCCCTCAAAGCTGGCATAGGAGAGGTTGTTTTCCCGTGTCTGCACATACCATTCACCGGTATGTGCCGTATCCAGCTGTTCCTGCGCCTCCAGAAGCTTCCGTTCTGCCTCTGCAAGCTCTGTTTCTGCCTCTGCGCGGCTTTGTTCATATTCCGCAAGTCCTGCGTCAAGCTCCGCCCTTGCATCCGCAAGGCTCTGCTCGATCATTTCCTCCGGATAGCCCGCCTGCCGCATCTGTGCCGCCTGCGCGTCCAGCTGTGCATAGCCGTCATCCAGCTCCACCTTTGCATCCGCAAGCTGCTGTTCCGCATCCGCTTTCCGGGTCTCATATTGCTCCCAGCCGTCCGCCAGCTCCTGCCGCGGTCCGGCAGTCAGCTCTGCAAAGCGGATCGCACAGCGTTCAGCGGCAATGTCCTCCGCTGCCGCCTGCAGTGCGTCAATTATTGATTCATAGGCATCCCCGAAGGTATTCAGCTCCTCCGCGCCCTCCGCAGAAACAAGGAGCTGTGTATAGCAGTCCAGTGCAAACGCGGATTCCGGCAGGTACAGCACCATATTGATCGTTCCGTCGCCAAGCGTCGTGCGGTCGCGCTCCGTGGAGAAATAATAGGCACTGTCCACAATGCCCGTTACTGTGAGCGTCCGGTGATGCAGGACACCCTCCGTGTCCGTTCCCTCGTTGATGGTGATTGTGCTGCCGACCTCCGGAATGGCAGTGATGTTCTTGAGCTTTGCGGCAACACATTCATTGCTGTTTTCCGGCATTCTGCCCTCCAGCAGTGTCACACGGCTGAGCCATGCGCCCTCCGCAGGAATGCCCGTCAGCCTTGCGCCGAGCACCTGATCCGGCGTATAATTGACCAGCGCGTCCGTGCGGTAAATGGGCGAGACCGCCGAAACGCCCTCCAGCTCCGCGAGTGCCTGCGCATCCGCAGCGGTGAGTCCCAGTGTGGAAATGATCTCCATATCCGCGATCTGATTGGCATCATAATAGGCATCCACCGAGTCGAGCATGTCGGGGGAGGTTGCCGTCAGACCGGCGAAAAAGCCCGTTCCCAGTGCCACGATGGCAAAGATAGCAAAGAATCTGCCGAAGCTGCCTTTGATCTCGCGGAGGATGTTTTTCCGATAGCTGTGTGTTCTTCCCATGGCAGTTACCACTCGATTTCAGCGACCGGCACGGGATTCGGATTGACCGTGTTGGAGATCGCCGTGCCGTTCTTGATGCGGATGATCCTGTCAGCCATACCGGCGAGTGCCTGATTGTGCGTGATGACCAGCACCGTCCGTCCGGTGTTCCGGCAGGTATCCTGCAGGAGCTGGAGGACTGCCTTGCCCGTGCTGTAATCAAGTGCGCCGGTCGGCTCGTCACAGAGGAGGAGCTTCGGGTTTTTGGCAAGTGCCCTTGCAATGGCAACGCGCTGCTGCTCACCGCCGGAGAGCTGGGAAGGGAAGTTGCGCATTCTGTCCCCAAGCCCCACCTGCCGGAGCGTTTCCGCTGCATCCAGCGGATGCTTGCAGATCTCCGAGGCAAGCTCCACATTCTCCAGAGCGGTCAGATTCTGCACCAGATTGTAGAACTGGAACACGAATCCTACATCATGCCGCCGGTATTCCGTCAGCTTCCTGCCCTTGAGCGCAGAGATCTCCTGTCCGTCAAGAATGATTTTCCCCTCGTCGCAGGTATCCATGCCGCCGATCATGTTCAGCACCGTGGTCTTGCCTGCGCCGCTGGGACCAACGATGATGACAAATTCACCCTTTTCCGCATGAAAGCTGATATGATCCGCAGCCGCGATGGTCTGCTGTCCCATTTTATAGTACTTGCAGACCCCCTGAAATTCAATGAAATGCTCCATAAAAACCTTCTTTCAAGCTTAACAATAGAATCAGGATGCCGGAGCATCCTGAATGTAGTAATCCAAAATCAGATCGACCATTCTGCCGTAGCTGAGACTTCCATCCTCCACGCCGTTGATGACGAGATTCGCATCCAGAAGCGTGCTGGAAACCTCCTCTGCGACCTCGTCCGGAATGAGATCGGGCAGCTTGTTTTCTTCCTCGTCCCAGTAACCGGCGGGTACAAATTCATACATATCCATCCATGCCTTTTCCGAAAGCTGTCCGGCAAGAACGCCTTCCGGATCGATCTCCCAGGCGATGTCCAGCAGGTATTCCATTGCCGCAATATAGCCGCTGTACCGGAAATCATCGCTCTCACTCTGCACACAGGCAAGGAATGCAAGGAAATTTGCCTCATCCTCAAAGATATTTCCTTTGAGATGGGTGTATTCATGGCAGACCGTATGCGGCAGATTGATCGGGCAGATGTCCTGATTGTAGTTCGCCTCCATCGTGAACGGGTAGTAGATGCCCGTGATCCGCTGGTGGGACATGACATAGGAAAAATGGATCGCCTTGGCATCCGGATAACTGTCTGCAAACCGCGGAAATTCCTTCCCCAGCTGCTGCATGGCAGCCTTTGCTTCGGACTGCAGATCATCCGTCAGAATGAAATAACCGTTCTCATCACGGGCAACCGTTTCTGCCAGCGCGTTAGTTTCCGCGATCATTGCTTCAATGACCGGGCGTACCTCCTCTGATGTGTAGACCTCAGGCGCATCCGGATAGTACTGTTCCCCCAGCGGCGTGCACTGGTAGAGGATGAAGAAATGCAGCGTCAGCACGGAAAACAGCCACGTCAGGATCCAGCCGAGGACTGTGCCGTAAATGCCGGCGATCATACCGCGCTTTGTCCGGCAAAAGCCCATCAGAAACGGAAATGCCAGAATCGCCGGCACACCGATGATGACCGCCAGACAGATCAGCAGCTCCCCCACTGAAAAGGGAAATACACCGGAAACATGTGACCAGATGCCGGAAAAAACCGGAAATAGAGTCTGTACATACCAGTCACTGAAGCTCCTGCTGGACCGCGCAAGCAGATTGAGCAGGAACATCACACCGCAGATCACACCCATGGCACAGAAGGAACGCTTTTGCACCATGCTGTTATTCCTCCGCAGTATAGTCCTTGAAGCAGATGTTCAGATCGACATCTCCCTTGATCCCGGGGACTGTTCCCTCCGCTGTATACTGCCACATGTCATAGTTGTAGTAGTAGCCGGCTTTCTCGTTGTATTCTGCCAGCCAGAAATCATATTCCGCGATCCTTGACAGATCCAGCTTGAACAGGCTCGTCCGCTTGTTTTGGTAGACCATCGGACGGTAGCCCGCCGCGTCAATGGCTTCACAGAATGCCACCGTGCAGTCCGTCAGTGCCGTGACAGAAATATCCTCCGTCCGGGCATTCTCCGCGGAAACAAATTCCCAGTCAAAGACCACAGGATAGGTGAACTCATAGCCCTCGATCATGGAAAGCGTCAGCTCCGCTTCCTCCAGGGCCTCCTCCGTTGTAATCGCCTGTGAGAACAGATACACACCGACCTCGATACCGGCATCCATTGCTCCCTGCATGTTCTCATGGAAACGCTCGTCCGGTACCAGTTCACCGGAGCCGTAGCCGCGGTAGCCGCAGCGGATGATGGCAAATTCCACGCCGGCTTCCTTCACCAGCTCCCAGTCGATCTCCCCCTGATGGGAGGAAATATCAATGCCGAATTTTGAGGTGATCTGATCGTCCTCCAGATAATAGGTCATGCCGTTGCGCTTGATGATCTTGTCCTGATCGTAGGTGCACATGGGGACATTGGAGAACACCGGCATGTAGATCTCACCGTTCACACCATCCTGAAACAGGAAGATGCGGTCGCCCTCCGCTTCCGTTGCCGGGGAGGTGGTTTCTGTCTTTGCAACGGATTCCACCGTTACCGGTATAGCCTCTTCTGGCTTATTTGTCAGCATTCCGATGGTCAGACCAACGACTGTAAGCACCAGCGCGGCGATCAGTCCTCCCTGAATGACCGCAATCCGTTTCAATTTATGTATCCGCTGCTCGTCGGGCAGCTGGTTTTCTTCTGACATAGCAATACCCCTTTCTGAAAAGCATCTCTATTATATAGAATACCACAAAATCCGACATTTGTAAAGGGAAAGCAGGAAATTTACACAAATTGCACACAGAAAAACTCCCCGATCATCAAAAATCGGGGAGTTGATTCCACAATTAGTAAGCCACAACGCTCAGCAGTACGCCGGCTGCAACCGCAGAACCGATAACGCCTGCAACGTTCGGACCCATAGCGTGCATCAGCAGGAAGTTGGTCGGGTCAGTTTCTGCACCAACCTTCTGGGATACACGCGCAGCCATCGGAACAGCAGATACACCGGCAGAACCGATCAGCGGATTCAGCTTGCCGCCGCTGAGGAAATTCATCAGCTTTGCCAGAAGCAGACCGCAGGCAGTACCCAGGCAGAATGCAATAACACCCAGCAGGATAACCTTTGCGAAGTCCATGTTCAGGATGTTGTCAGCAGTGGTAGTCGCACCTACGGAGATGCCGAGGAAGATGGTAACGATGTTCATCAGGGCATTCTGTGCAGTGTCTACCAGACGACCGCATACGCCGCTTTCCTTCAGCAGGTTACCGAACATCAGCATACCAACCAGCGCACCGGCAGAGGGTACGAGCAGTGCAACGACGAGGGTAACAACGATCGGGAAGATGATCTTCTCAGTCTTGGAAACCTGACGCAGCTGCGGCATCTTGATAGCGCGTTCCTTCTTGGTGGTCAGAGCTCTCATGATCGGAGGCTGGATAACCGGAACCAGAGCCATGTATGTATACGCCGCCAGTGCAATTGTACCAGTATTCAGATTGTATCCGCCGCTTCCGAGCAGCTTGCTGGATACATAGATCGCAGTCGGACCATCCGCACCGCCGATGATGGCGATAGAACCGCATTCTGCAGCAGTCATGCCCAGGAGAGCAGCCACAACGAAGGTGAAGAAGATACCGCCCTGTGCAGCCGCACCGAGCAGGAAGCTCTTGGGGTTCGCGATCAGCGGACCGAAGTCGGTCATCGTACCGATGCCGAGGAAGATCAGGCAGGGATAGATCTGGAGCTTTACGCCTAAGTACAATTTGTCAAGCAGACCGCCGTCATGCAGGACAGTGAACAGCCAGTCGGCATCCTGTGCTACATTCCAGAACTCCGCATGATACATCATATCCTCCGGCAGAACTGCGGGAAGGTTCGACAGGAACATACCGAACGAGATCGGGAGCAGCAGCAGCGGCTCAAATTCCTTGACGATCGCCAGATACATAAATAAAAATGAGATTGCAATCATAATGAGCTTCTTCGGGTCATCCATCAGAGCATACAGACCGCTGGTTTCCCAAAGACCCATGAGAATGTCTTTCAGAATATTTAAAATTTCCATATTCGTCTACTCCTTTACTGAAATTTGCGCTTAAAACGGCATTACGTTGTTGCGTCTGCCGTCCATTGCCCATGCAGTACGTCCGCCGAGGGAGCTGGATGCAGCGGGCTTGACGGAACGAACCTTGTAGGTCGTACCATCCGCAGCACTCATGGCAGCGATGACAGCGGAAATGACCGCGATCACTTCATCATCATCCGATGTAGCAGGAGCAGGCGCAGCGGCAGGAGCCGGTGCGGCGGGTACAGCTTTTGGTGCAGTCTTCGGTGCATTCTGTGCAACAGCAGCAGCCTGCTTGGCAGCCTTCTTCTGTGCAAGGCTGTCGAAGATCTTACCGAACAGCATGATTACAAGTACCAGGATGATCAGACCTGAAAATACGATGCCAAGACCTGCGATGGTAACACCTGTGATCTGTGCGCCGTTGAGCAGATCCTTACCGGGAATGGAACCGCCTGCAAGCATTTGGATTTGGTTGACAGCTGATTGGAAATTCATATACTCACACTCCGTTCTTGAAAATTCAGCATATATCTCTATTATACAATAGTTCTTCATCTTTTGCAAGCGTTTTTTGAAATTTTTTCTCTTTTTTTGTTTGTACGCCTTCCATTGGAATTGGTTTTTCATTTTAAGGAAGAACGTTGGCTGCTAACCGGATCAATTGGAAGAAATCGGTTTCAAAAGGCGGTAGCCTTTGGCGGCGGCGGCGACTCCCCACGAGGTGGGGAGATGCTGAACGAAATGAAGTAGAGGGGACGGCACCGGTGAGGTGGGGCATTTTAGGTAAGCACTGATAAAGAAAAATTGATTTGCGTGATCACATTATACTAAATATTGACAAACACCTCCCTATGTAGTATAATGGGTGCAGGGAAATAGGAAAACCAAATAAAGGAGAAACACAATATGCATCTTATCACTGCCGCGGCTCTGACCGCGTCCACTGAAAATGAAATTGAAGCCGCCATCACCGAGGAGGCAGAACAGGTCTCCACACTGCTGACCGATCTGTGGAATTTCATCAAGTCCCTTCTCCCATCCCTCGGCTCCGCACTGCTCGTGCTTGCCGTCGGCGTGATGCTGTCCAAAGCTCTGATGAAGCTCGTCAAACGCACATTAAAGAGGACCAGCATTGACCCCACCGCCGTCAGCTTTCTGACCTCCGTCATCAGCGTCCTGCTCTATCTGATCGTTGCGGTGATCGTCCTTTCTGTCCTTAACGTCCCCATGGATTCCATCGTGACCGTCATCGGTACAGCGGGACTTGCCATCGGTCTTGCCCTGCAGGACAGCCTTGCCAATGTGGCAGGCGGCTTCCTTATCATGTTCTCAAAGCCCCTGAAGGTCGGAGATCTTGTGAAGTTTGGCGATGTGACCGGTACTGTAAAAAGCGTGGGCATCCTCCAGACGCAGCTCATACTCGGTGACCAGACCGTGGTGTTCATACCCAACGGTCAGGTAGCGGACGCCATGATTGTGAATTATTCGGAAAAGGAAATGCGCCGTCTTGATCTGGAGATCGGCATTTCCTACAGCGCGGATTTCGAGCAGGCAAAGCAGATTATTTCCGGTCTGATCCAGGCACACCCCCTCGCCGCAGAGGATCCTGCACCCCTCGTGCGTGTAGGAAGATTCGACAGCAGTGCTGTGGTGCTGTTCGTGAAGGTCTGGACTACGAATGAGGATTACTGGAACCTCCACTATGACCTGCATGAGCAGATCAAGACCGCATTTGACGCGGAAGGCATTGCCATGCCCTATCCGCAGCTGGATGTGCATCTTGAAAAATAACTGTATTTCGGCGTTTTCTGGAACGCCGAAATTTTTTTCAAATTTTTCAAAAAAATTTGAAAAAAGGGGTTGACAAATCGAAAAGACTGTGGTATAATATAAAAGTCGTCAGGCGAGAGTGATAAAAACGAAAGCCTGAAGGACAGAAAGAATTGGTTGGGAGCTTAGCTCAGCTGGGAGAGCATCTGCCTTACAAGCAGAGGGTCACAGGTTCGAGCCCTGTAGCTCCCACCATCATGGCCTGGTAGTTCAGTTGGTTAGAACGCCGCCCTGTCACGGCGGAGGTCGTGGGTTCGAGTCCCATCCAGGTCGCCATGAAGCGGATTTAGCTCATCTGGTAGAGCGCCACCTTGCCAAGGTGGAGGTAGCGAGTTCGAGCCTCGTAATCCGCTCCATTTTTTTCGGCGCTATAGCCAAGTGGTAAGGCGTAGGTCTGCAACACCTTGATCCCCGGTTCAAATCCGGGTGGCGCCTCCAAAAAAACACTTGCATTTATGCAAGTGTTTTTTTATACCATCTTACAGATACTTGCGGCTCTGTAGGATCACAATCAGAATACAGGAGGTGAAGAAAATTGGCAATTTATCTGGTGGACTATGAAAATGTCTACATCGAGGGACTTTCCGGCATTGAAAAGCTGACAGAGGAGGACACGCTGCATATTTTTTATACGCATAATCGCTGCGGTCTGACATTCGGCTTATATGAACAGCTCATTGCCTGCAGGGCAGAGGTGAAGCTGAACGAGGTGGCAGTCAGTCCCCGCAGCGGAGATCCAGTGAAGAATGCACTGGATCTGCAGCTGATGCTCTATACCGGCTACCTGATGGGCAGCGGCAGTGCGGACAGGCTCTATATCGTCAGCAAGGACAAGGATTTCCTGCTGGGCGCGGATTTCTGTACCCATTATCTGCCGGAATGCAGTGTACAGGTGGAGCTTGTTCCAAACATTGCAGCGGTTTTTGCAGAACCGGAGCCGGAGCCTCAGCCCGTGGCAGAGGAGATTCCGGAGGAGAGCGCAGGAACCAGCCGGTATGATGCATTTGTCAGCGCGCTGCAGCATTCGGATGCACCGAGCTTTGCGGCGATCTGTGATCAGTACGCAAAGCCCTGGGGAGATGAGGCGGCTGTCGGGACAAGCGATCTGCTGGCATCACTGGTATCCGCAGGAGCTTCTGAGGAGCAGGAAGCTCCGCTGTTCACGGTACAGTACCACAATACCGTGCGTAACCTGCTCGGCAAGCATACGGACGAGGAGACCGTGAGCAGGGTCTGCGAAATGATCTCGGATTCCACAGATCTGGTATCCTTCAACAATGCCCTTGCCCGTTACTACAAGGACGGACAGCAGACCAAGCAGATCTATCACAAATTCAAACCCAAATTTGAAGATCTGCGGCATCTTTCCAAGGCACGGATCCCAAGAAGATAATGCAAAAAAGGACTTCTTTCCGATTGGGGGAAAGAAGTCCTTTTTATTGATATCCGGGAACTATTTATTCTTCCGCAGCGTGAACAGCACCAGCATCGGATAGATCTCCAGTCTGCCGAGGAGCATATCCAGACTGAGAAGGATTTTTGCCCAATCGGAGAATCCGGCGAAATTTCCGGATGGCCCTACTTCCCCAATACCGGGACCGACATTATTCAGACAGGTGATAACCGCTGTAAAGGTCGTGCCGATATCATGCCCATCCAATGAAAGCAGAAGCGTCGAACCGCCCAGCAGGAGCATGAACAGGATAAAATAGGAGGATACGCCCTGTACCACATCCTTATCGACAGGCTTGCCGTCGCATTTGACGCTGACGATAGCACGGGGGTTGAGTACATTGCGGATGCCTTTTAGAGAAATCTTCGCCAGCAGCAGAACGCGCATCACCTTTAGACCGCCGCCCGTTGAACCGGCACAGCCGCCGACAAACATCAGCAGCATGAGAATGATCTGCGAATAGGCAGGCCATTCCAGATAATCCGCTGTGGCAAAGCCGGAAGTTGAAATAATCGACATGACCTGAAAGGACGAATACCGCAGGCCCTGCCAGAAACTTCCATAGATGTGCATGATGTTCAGTGCGATGGTAATAATGGAAAATGCGCAGATACCAAGGTACACACGCAGTTCCTCATTCTGGAATGCCTGCGAGAATTTCTTCATCAGCATCAGGTAGTACAGTGTAAAGTTAATGCCGAACAGTCCCATAAAAACGGTGATGACAATTTCAATATACAGGCTGTTGTATCCAGCTATACTGTTGTTCAGTAGACCAAATCCGCCGGTACCAGCCGTTGCAAAGGCATGGCAGAGAGCCTCAAACACATTCATGCCGCCGAACAGGAGCAGAATGACCATAAGGACGGTCATGGCGATATACATGCCATACAGGATTCGCACAGAGAAACTCATTTTTGCCACCAGTTTGCCGACTGTCGGACCGGGGGATTCCGCACGGACGATGTGCATAGTGCGGGTGTCATTGTGCGGCAGAATCGCCAGCATAAAGACCAGCACACCCATACCACCCAGAAAATGGGTGAATGCTCTCCAGAAATGGCAGGATTTGGACATTCCCTCAACATTGGTCAGGATGGTTGATCCGGTCGTAGTAAAGCCGGAAGTGGTTTCAAAAATGCAGTCTGCAAAATTCGGGATGTCACCGGATAAGAAATACGGCACACCCCCGAACACAGAAACCAGCATCCACACGATCGCAACGATCGCAAGTCCTTCCTTATTATATAGAGATTTGTTTTCCGGCTTCTTCCATGTGATCAGACTGCCGCCGACCAGAAGGAACAGTGCCGTGAAGGCAAAAGCATTCCGGCTGGCAGGCTCATTATAAATGAAAGCAACCAGCAGCGGCAGGAGCATGAGTGCTCCCAGTATCCGGAGGATCTGTCCGGACATATAGAATATCATTCGGTAATTCACAGCCGCCTCCGTTCTCAGGACTCGAAGATCTCATCGAGACTTGTGACCTTGTGCCGTGTCGTTACCACAACAACGCTGTCATTGATATGCAGGACATCATTGCCGCTTGGAATGATACGCTTGCTGCCGCGGATGATGCCTGCAATGAGGAAGCCGCTCTTCATATGCAGCTCCTTCAGGGGGATATCCACATAGGGGGTATGCTCGCGGATGATAAATTCAATGGCTTCCAGCCGTTCCTCCGCCAGCCGGTAAAGTGTGATGATATTGCTGTTTTCCGCATTCTGCTTTGCGCGGACATACTGGAGGATGAGGTCGGCAGTGGTGGTTTTCGGGGAAACGATGTTCTCCAGTCCCACACTGTCGGAGATGATGCGGAGCGAGCCGCGGTTGATCTTGGTGACGATCTTTTCTACGCCGATCTTTTTGGCATAGAGGGAGAGAATGATATTTTCCTCGTCAATGCCGGTCAGACAGATGCAGGCATCCACATTTTCAATGCCCTGCTCCAGCAGCAGATCCTGATCCGTGCCGTCCCCCCCGATCACAGAAGCGCGGGGGAAGTAGTCACTGAGGGTCTCTGCGCGCGTTTCGTCGATCTCGATGATCTTCACGCTGATGCCAAGCTCCAGCAGCTGGTTGGTCAGATAATAGGTGATCCTGCCGCCGCCGATGATGAGGGCAGACTTCACCCTTGAACGAAATTCCCCGACCTGCCGGTAGAAATTGCCGATCTCACTGTGCGGTGCGGTGATATAGATCTTGTCGCCGCCCTGGAGAACGAAATTGCCGTCCGGGATGATGACTTCATCCTCGCGCTCTACTGCGCAGACCAGCAGCTGCACCTTGAGCTTTTTGGGGATGGTATACAAAGCCAGTCCGTCCAGGATGCTGTCCGGGGAGATGCGGATCTCCGCAAGATCAAGCCGTCCTTTGGCAAAGGTCTCCACATGGATCGCGTTCGGATAGCGCAGCATTCTTGCGATCTCGTTGGCAGTATGATACTCCGGATTGAGCATCATGCTCACGCCCAGCTCCTCGCGCATGAATACCATCTGCTCCGCATAGGCAGGATTGCGCACACGCGCGATGCTGTGCCTTGCCTTGCTTTTGCGCGCGATCAGGCAGCACATGATATTCATTTCATCGGAATCCGTCAGAGCAATGATGATATGGGTATGCTCCACGCCAGCCTCCAGCAGATCCTTCACGATCAGACCGTTTCCGCACAGTCCCTGCACATCATAGTTGTCCACCATATTGGTCACGACTTCTGAATCAATGTCCATCACCGTGACATTATGCCCCTCATCGCAGAGCGTCTGCGTCAGCAGCGTTCCCGCCTTGCCGCAGCCTACAATTAGTATATTCACGACTGTTTCTCCTTTTACAAGAAAATGCTGTCCGGAAAACAGTTTCCGGTTTCCTATCACTATTATACCACATCGTAATACTTTGTCAACCGTAATTTTCAGAATTTACAAAAAATGCAGAAACAGGTGCAAAAGAACCTGTTTCTGCATGAATACTGCACAAATTATTCTGTCGTCTGTACGTTATATTCCAGCGCAGCTTCTGCCTTGAACTGCTCCAGGAGCTGCGCCTTGGTATTTGCACGATTGTTGCGGAAGATGACAAAGAACATGTCATCCAGAGCTGTATCCAGCTCTGTTGCCTGGTCCGCGCTGAAATCAAGATTTTTTGCGGTTTCGTGCAGTACCGTGTATGCATCCTGACCGCCCAGCAGCGGATTGCCGTGACTGCCGGATGCCATGATGCGCTCGGTCACAGTCTGGTTGTTAACCATGTAGCCGCTGTATTCTGCAAATTTCTGCATGGAATCCGCATCCACCGTGAAATAACGCAGGAACTGCTCTGCTTCGGATGCGCTGTTGCAGTTCGGGCTGAGGCACAGAATGCCGCTGCCCCAGTAATATTCCTGCGGGCCTGCGGTGATCGCCCAGTTTCCTTCAGCACCGCCGTTCTGTTCGAAGATCGAACTTGGATCCAGACACCATGTAGAATAGAAATAGCCCATTGTTGTGTCTTCCAGACCGGTGTTTGTCCAGTCCGCTGTCCACTGCTGAATGGAGAAATCCACATAGCCGTTCTCAATCCATGTCTGTGCAAGGTCAATGAACGCTCCATGCTTTTCTGTATTGAGAACGCCGTTTTTGAAATTCGGAATGGTTGTTTCACGGCTGAATACATTCCACATGCCGCCGAGTGATGCCGTCATGGTGATGCTGCCCTGTGTTGCCGCCTGCAGCTCTGCAGCGGTTGCTGTAAATCCGTCCCAGTCGGAAATGCGTGCCTGCATCTCCTCCGGAGAGGTGATGCCGAGATATTCTTCTGCAAGGTCTGCCTGGTAGCAGTAACCGCCGGGCGCGATCAGGTAGGAAGCACCGCAAAGCTCGCCGTTCTTGTTCTTGCCCAGCTCCACTGCATAATCATAGCCGTCCACATAATCCGCCTCCGTCAGACCAACAGCAGAAAGCGGTGCGGCGTATTCCTCATAGTCAATATAAGAACGCACCCAGTCCGCCTCCGCAACGTACAGATCGACCTGTTCACCGGAATTGAGTATGGTTCTGAACTCTTCAAAAGCACCAGAGCCATAGTCACCAGCGAGTTTGATTTCCAGCTTTGCCTCCGGATAATCCCCCAGATAGCAGTCGCTCATCATATTTATGTCGGTGTCATTCCACGCCATGATGGTCAGCGTATCGTCCGTATCCGTCACCTCCGGCGGTACAGGCTCCGGATCGCCGTTGACAAAGCCCTGCAGACCGAGCTTGCCGCCCGCGCCGGTATACGCCGCATACTGCAGGATCCAGGCTGCATCCGATGCGTCCACATCTCCATCGCCGTCGATGTCACCGAATACCTCCGCCGCCGAAACCGGCATGGTCATTGCGGATGCTGCTGCTGTCAGTGCCATAAGAAATGCAGTGATTTTTCTGATTTTCATAGTAATTCCTCCTGATACCATCGGATTATTCTGCCGTCGGGATACCGAGCTCCGAGAGAACAGCTTCTTCGAACTTTGCAGTGATCTCCGGTACTGTCAGATCCATATTATTGCGGAAGGTCTGGAAGCAAATCTCTGCCAGATTGGAATCATATGCGAATGTATTTTCTGCTGTGACATCCATATTTTTGGCTGTTTCGTGCAGCACTGCAAATTCATCCTGTCCGCCGAGTACGGGATTGGAGTGGCTGCCCGCTGCAATTATGTTTTCCATTGCTGCCTGGTTGTTGACCATATAATCATTCTGTTCTGCGAATGTCTGCATGGAATCCGTATTGACAGTGAAATAGCGGAGGAAGCGTTCTGCCTCGGCTTTGGTATTGCATTTGGGGGAAGCACAGAATACGGAGCCGCCCCAGTAAAATTTCTGCGGACCTGCTGTGATCGCCCAATCGCCGTTATCACTGATCTCCTGTGACAGGTGACTGCCCTCAGCTACGATCCAGGTGGGGAAGAAATAGCCCATGGTACTGCCGTTTCTGCCGGTATTATACCATTCCTGAGACCATGCAGCAATGGAGCTGTCCACATAGCCGCTGTCCGTAAGGGTCTTTGCCAGTGTGAAGAACCCCTCAGCCTTATCTGTGAGGAGCAGATCGCCGTTTCTCCACGGCTGTGTGGTTTCTGCTGTGTATGCGTAAAAAATGCCATTCAGAGTCGCACTCATGGTGATGCTGCCCTGAGATGCTGTATACAGATCTGCTGCTGTTGCCGTGAAGCCGTCCCAGTCAGAGATATGCGCCTGCATCTCCTCCGGCGTGGCAATGCCGAGGTATTCCTCTGCAATGGCTGTATTGTAGCAGTAGCCGCCGGGAGCTACATTCCACGCAGCGCAGCGCAGCTCGCCGTTTGTATTTTTGCCCTGTTCCAGTGCATAGGGGTAGGCGTTGACATAATCCGCCTCCGTCAGTCCCAGCTCGGACAGCGGCATGGACAGGGTGTCATCATCCGTGTAGTAACGGGCATTGGAAGCATCCACCATGTACAGGTCAATGTCTTCATCACTTAGGAGCAGAGCGTTGAAATCGGCAGGACCCGCACCGGTTCCGTTGTAGTCATTCAGAGCCTTTACAACTATATTGGCATCGGGATAGGCTTCCTGATAGAACTCGACCATCCGGTTCAGATCAGCATCTCCGATGGTCATGATGGTGAGTGTGTTCTCCGGATCCGTTACTTCCTGGTCGCCGTTGACAAAGCCCTGCAGACCGAGCTTGCCGCCCGCGCCGGTATATGCGGCATACTGCAGGATCCAGGCTGCATCCGATGCGTCCACATCTCCATCGCCGTCGATGTCACCGAATACCTCCGCCGCCGAAACCGGCATGGTCATTGCGGCTGCTGCTGCTGTCAGTGCGAGCAGAAAGGCTGCTGTTTTCTTCATTTTCATATTTAATTCCTCCCATTATGATTTCCAGCTTTTGTGCTGGAACATGTTTCTATTATAGCACACCAAATCTGATATGTCAATACAATTTACAGAAAAAGTAATTACAATTTTGTAAATGTTAAAACAGAATGACCTGTTTTGATGATGCTACTCAAAACCATTATAGCACTGAAATTATTATTTGTCAAGTGTTTTTTATTGAATTGCGATAATTATTTTCTTTTGGACAGAAAGTTGATAGAGGAGGATCTGGGGCGGTACCGTCTCTTCTGCTTTGCTTCGTTTCGTTCGGCAGCCTTGCACCATCCTTTGAAACTATAATCCTTGACAACCCCCTCACAAACATGCTATAATATAGGCAACAACAAGCGTGAAAGGAAGTGCTGCAATGCAAGGTATCACAAAGGTGATCGTTCTGATCGCGGTCATTGTGTACATCGTATCCCCCGTTGACCTTGTGCCGGGTCCCATTGATGACATCATTGTGCTTCTTCTGACGGTCGCTGCCAATAAAAGGCTGAAGCATGACGATTGATCTGCTGACACAAGCATATCAACAACTTTAGGAAAGTTGTGCAAAGTTTGCCCACCCCCTGCCCCCTCCCGGAGGGAGGGGGATTAGGGCGGGGGCGCAGCCCCCGCGACAGCCTTTTGAAACCGATTTTGTCTATAATAGTTTGGAGGATTAGTATAAAATGCAAAGCCGCTGCACATCACATGCAGCGGCTTTTCGTAATTTTACAGATTCCCGGAAACGCGCAGACGGTTCAAGGCTCTCTGGAGCTTGAGGTTGGCACGTTCCAGCCGATCCGGCTCATTCTGGTACTGTGCGATCTTCGCAAGTGCGTCCTGACGGGAACGCTCCGCCCATTCCAGATCGATCTCATCCGCCCATTCTGCGGCGGTCGTGATGATGGTGGTTTTCTCATCGGATACCTTCAGCGCACCGCCGGCAGCCGCCGCTGTGCGGACACTGCCATCCTCCATGCGTACTTCAAGCGCACTGGTTTTCAGAATGGCGGCATAGCGTGTGTGTCCGGCAAGAATGCCCACATCGCCCTCCGTGGTACGGGCTGTCAGCTGTACCGCCTGCCCGTCAAAGAGGATCTTATCCGGCGTGATGATCTGCAGGTGAAATGTATTCATGCGTCATGCCTCCTGCAATTATTCCTGAAGGCTCTTTGCCTTTTCCACTGCCTCATCAATCGTGCCGACAAACAGGAATGCGGATTCGGGCAGATCGTCATGCTTGCCCTCGATGATTTCCTTGAATCCACGGATGGTTTCCTTCAGCGGCACATACTTGCCCTCCATGCCCGTGAACTGCTCCGCAACGGAGAACGGCTGGGACAGGAAACGCTGGATCTTTCTTGCACGCATGACAATGCGCTTGTCCTCTTCGGAAAGCTCCTCCATACCCATGATGGCGATGATGTCCTGCAGCTCCGTATATCTCTGGAGAATCGTCTGCACGGCTCTGGCGGTTTCATAATGCTCCTTGCCCACGATTTCCGGCGCAAGGATTCTGGACGTACTCTCCAGCGGATCGACAGCCGGATAGATACCCAGCGAAGCGATCTGACGGGACAGAACGGTTGTTGCATCCAGATGTGCAAAGGTGGTTGCCGGCGCAGGGTCGGTCAGGTCATCCGCAGGGACATAGACCGCCTGTACGGATGTGATCGAGCCTTTGTTTGTGGAGGTGATACGCTCCTGCAGTGCACCCATCTCGGTTGCAAGCGTCGGCTGATAGCCAACGGCGGACGGCATACGTCCGAGCAGTGCGGAAACCTCCGAGCCTGCCTGTGTGAAACGGAAGATATTGTCGATGAACAGAAGCACGTCCTGCCCCTCCTCATCACGGAAATACTCTGCCATGGTAAGTCCGGACAGACCCACACGCATTCTTGCGCCGG
This sequence comes from Oscillospiraceae bacterium, assembly GCA_045546475.1. Lineage (GTDB taxonomy): Bacteria > Bacillota > Clostridia > Oscillospirales > Ruminococcaceae > UBA3855. The sequence continues at coordinate 25,392 of JAZQCT010000096.1, read as the reverse complement.
GCGGTTCATTCATCTGACCGTATACGAGGACGGTCTTGTCGATAACGCCGCTTTCCTGCATTTCGTTGTACAGGTCATTGCCCTCACGGGTACGCTCGCCAACGCCGGTGAATACGGAGATACCGCCATGCTGGTTGGCAACGTTGTTGATCAGCTCCTGAATCAGAACGGTTTTGCCGACACCTGCACCGCCGAACAGACCGATCTTGCCGCCTTTCAGGTAGGGTGCAATCAGGTCGATAACCTTGATGCCGGTTTCGAGTACTTCATTGGAAGCCGTCTGCTCCTCGTAGCTGGGCGCATCACGATGGATGGGGAAACGCTGTGCGGTCTCCGGCATGGGCTTTTCGTCAATGGCATCACCCAGCAGGTTGAACATTCTGCCGAGTGTTTCCCGACCAACGGGAACGGTAATGGGGGAGCCGGTGTCGATGGCATCCATGCCACGCACCAGACCGTCCGTGCTGCTCATCGCAATGCAGCGGACAATATCATCGCCGATATGCTGTGCAACCTCCAGAACGAGCTTCGTTCCGTGATTGTCCACAGTAATGGCATTCAGCAGACGGGGCAGATGTTCCTTCGCAAAGCGAACGTCCACAACCGCACCGATGATCTGCACGATTTTACCTATATTCTGCATAAAAACTCCTTTCGTAGAACAAATGCACAGAAGAGAGCAGGGGGCTCTGCCCCCTGACCCCCGCCAAAGGGATGTGATCCCTTTGGAATCCCGAGCCGTTTTGCCATTGCCCCCTACGGGGACAAAGGCAAAACGCTAAGAATGCAAGAATTGCATTCCTGGCAGGAACAGGGGACAACGCCCCTGCTTAATTTTGTGCATTCGCACCACCAACGATTTCTGTGAGTTCCTGTGTAATTGCACCCTGTCTTGCACGGTTATAGAGCAGGGAGAGATTGTCGATCATTTCCTCCGCATTATCGGTCGCATTTTCCATCGCCGTGCGTCTTGCCGCCTGTTCGGATGCGAACGATTCCACGATACCGCCGTAGATCAGACCTGCCACATACTGCGGCACAAGCTGATCGAATACCGCCTCCGCAGATGGCTCATATTCCACCGCACAGTTTCTCGGATGGCTTCCGGCAAGATTGGAAAGCGGAATGACCTTCATGCGCTGTGCCTCCTGCACAAGCGGCGAAACATAGGCGGTAAAAAACAGCTCCACGCCCTGCAGCGACGCATGGCGGCTGTACGTCTGCAGAATCAGCTCCGCCATATCCATCGCAAGATAGATATTTGCGTGTTCCGCAATATGATCATAGGCTTTGAGCACCTTGACTTCTTTTCGTGCGAAATAATCCACAGCCTTCTGCCCGATCGGCATGACGATGGGATTGCCGCCCTGTGCCGTGATCTCGTCGATTCTCGCCTGTGCCATCTTCAGCACATTGGAATTGAAGCCGCCGGCAAGACCTCTGTCTCCGGCAATGACCACCAGCAGCACAGCACCTTTCTCCGTCCGCTCATGCACATAGACCGAATTGAAATAGGGATCTTCCGCTGCAATTTCCGCCATCAGCTTATAGGTCGCATGGAAGAACGGCTGCGCCGCCTCCGCACGTTCCTTGGCATGACGGAATTTGGAGGATGCCACCAGCTCCATCGCCTTTGTGATCTGCATCGTACTCTCTACACTATGGATGCGGCGTTTAATATCCTTCAGATTCGCCATATCGTCACTCCCATCAATGTGCAGCCGTGTACTGCGCTGTAAAGCTTTCCAGTGCGTTTTTGAGTGCTTCTTCGTTTTCCTTTGTCAGATCCTTGGTTTCGAGGATGGATGCGAGAATCTCCGGATGGTTCTCCTGCATATCCGCAAACATCTGTTCCTGATAATCCTTGATATTGTCCACATCCACATTCTTCAGATAGCCCTTGGTAACCGCATAGATGATACATACCTGCAGTTCTACCGGAACGGGGGCATTTCTGTCCTGCTTGAGGACTTCCACGATACGTTCACCCATCGACAGACGGTTTCTGGTATCCGCATCGAGATCCGATCCGAACTGGGAGAATGCCTGCAGCTCACGATACTGCGAATAGGACAGCTTCAGCGAGCCGGAAACCTTCTTCATCGCCTTGATCTGCGCCGCAGAACCTACTCGGGATACGGAGATGCCGGGGTTTACCGCAGGGCGCACGCCTGCATTGAACAGATCCGTTTCGAGGAAGATCTGTCCGTCGGTGATGGAGATGACATTGGTCGGAATATAGGCAGAAACGTCACCTGCCTGTGTTTCAATGATCGGCAGAGCCGTCAGGCTTCCGCCGCCGTAATTTTCATTATAGCTGCACGCTCTCTCAAGCAGACGGGAATGCAGATAGAAGACATCACCCGGATATGCCTCACGTCCCGGCGGACGCTTCAGCAGCAGGGAGAGTGCACGGTATGCAACCGCATGCTTGGAAAGATCGTCATACACGCAGAGGACATCCTTGCCCTGATCGAGGAAGTATTCGCCCATTGCACAGCCCGAATAGGGGGCAATGTACTGCAGGGGCGCAAGCTCGGATGCTGTTGCAGATACGATAATGGTATAATCCATCGCACCAGCTTTGCGCAGGGTTTCCGCAACATATGCCACGCTCGATCGCGTCTGTCCGATGGCAACATAGATGCAGATAATGTCCTTGCCCTTCTGGTTGATGATGGTATCGAGTGCAATGGCAGTTTTGCCCGTCTGTCTGTCGCCGATGATCAGCTCACGCTGACCTCTGCCGATCGGGATCATCGAGTCGATCGCCTTGATGCCTGTCTGCAGGGGCTTGTGGACGGACTTTCTGGTGATGACACCGGAAGCCACCTTTTCGATGGGGGCACGCTTGTCGGTTTCGATCGCACCTGCACCGTCAATCGGTTCACCGAGGGCATTGACAACTCTGCCGAGGAGAGCTTCGCCCACGGGTACGGACATGATCTCGCCCGTACGCTTGACGGTCGAGCCTTCCTTGATTTCCGCATCCGAACCGAGCAGAACCGCACCGACGCTGTCCTGTTCGAGGTTCAGAGCCATACCGTATGTGCCGTTCTCGAACTGAATCAGCTCACCGGACATGCACTGTTCCAGACCATGGATATTGGCGATACCGTCACCGACCGTGATGACCGTACCCACATCCGTCATGCTGATTCTGGACTGGTAATTCTTGATTTGATTTTTAATGATACTGGATATTTCATCCGGACGTAAATTCATTGCAGCACCTCAAATTCTTATTTTAGTTTGTGGCGCAGTGCCTGCGCTGGCATTACACATAGGGGAAGAACCCCTTTTGTAAGGCATATTTCTCACTTGCATAGGTTTACAAATCATACGCAAACGGAAATTCGCCGTCCCCGTCTGTATGGGGGACAGGGGGACGAAGTCCCCCAAAAGCCGCCGAAAGGCGGAACAGCGGGATTCGGGGGCGCAGCCCCCGACCCAATCCCCCTCCCCTCGGGGAGGGGGCAGGGGGTGGGGGAAGTTTGGAAAGACAATCCCTTTTATTTGCTTGCCAGATTCCGGGACATTTCATTCATGCGTGTCCGCAGGGAGTTGTCCATTCGGGTATCCCCGTACTGTACGATCATACCGCCCAGAATGTCCGGCTGTACCGTTTCGGTCAGACGGATGGTTCTGGAGAGCTTCGCTGAAAGCTTGGCAGTCAGCTTTTCACGCTGGGTATCCTCCAGCGGCTCTGCGGTCGTCACAAATACCTCCGCAATGGAGAATTTCTCATAATACATGGCATTGAATGCACTGCAGATCTCCGCAATACGGTTGATCCTGCGCTTTTCTGTGAGCAGACAGAGGAAATTTTCCGTAATGCCTGCCTCGTCACCGATGACATTCCGCAGGATCGTGATCTTCTCCTCCGCCCCCAGATCGGGAACGCTCAGAAGTGCCGTGAAATCCGGATGCGCCGCAAACATTTCCGCCGCCGCATTCAGATCGTCATAGACCGCCTTTTCGCAGTGTTCCTCCTCCGCAAGCGCAAACAATGCCTCCGCATACACCTTGCCTACTGTCTGTGTCATGCGTTCTCACCCATTCCTTCAATGAATTCATCAATCAGGCGGGCATGATCTTCCTTGGAAATTTCCTTTTCCATGATCTTTTCTGCCAGTTCCATAGCAATGGCAGAGATCTCGCCCTGCAGCTCGCCCTTTGCCTGTGCCATTTCCCGTGCAATGTCACGATCCGCCTTTTCACGAACAGCCAGTGCTTCACGGCGTGCATCATCGACAATGGATTCACCCTTTGCCTGTGCCTGCTTTTCGGCACGGCTGATGATACGGGCAGTTTCTTCCTTTGCCTCCGCCATCAGCTTTGCATACTGTTCCTTATCCGCGTCTGCCGCCTTTTTCGCATCATCCGCAGCGGTATAGACAGCGGAAACCTCCGCCTGCCGCTGCTCCAGCATGGCGTCCACGCGCTTGAACAGCAGAAATTTGAATGCAAGGAAAATCAGCAGCGTATTGATCAGGGTAAAGAGAATCGTTCCGACATCAATTGACAAAAAATCCAACTCTCAGTTCCTCCTCAGATTCTTACAGCTTGCCGATAAAGGGATTAACGAACATGAGCAGCAGTGCTACTACGAAGCCGTAAATACCGGTGGACTCTGCGATCGCACAGCCGATGAACATGGTTCTGGTGACTGCACCGGAGCTTTCCGGCTGTCTGCCGATCGCTTCACAAGCCTTACCTACTGCATAGCCCTCACCGATACCGGGGCCGATACCTGCGATCATTGCCAGACCTGCACCAATTGCAGATGCTGCGAGTACGATTGCTTTTTCCATAATGAATTACCTCCAAAAATTTGTTTGCAGAAAACCGCTGTATACTGCGGATCTTTGATTTTGCAGATGTTGCATCTGCTGCATTACTCTGTTTCTGCGGCATTTGACACGTTGACCATTGTCAGCATAATAAAAATGAATGCCTGCATGAAGCTGCTGAACAGGTCGAAATACAGTGATAACACCGCAGGAACGCCGATGGTCATGAAAGCCACACCAATGGACTTGGTAATGGATGTCAGGGCAAAGTACACAAGACCGGAAATGATCATACCGCTTGCGATATTGCCGAAATGACGGATACTCATGGATACCGGAAGTGAAACTTCACTGAGCACGTTCATGGGGAGCATGACAAATACAGGGGATGCATAGCCCTTGAGATACCCCCAGAGTCCGTTTGTGCGGATCTTGGTATAATGTACCCAGATGAATGTGATGAGTGCCCATGTGAGTACCACGCTGAAATCCGCTGTGACGGAACGCAGACCCAGAAGGCTGATCAGGCTGCCGAGAATGGAGAACGTGAACAGAGCACCGATATAGGGGGCAAATCTGCGATTCCCCTTCCCCATGGTATCATCCACGAGATTGTAGACGGTCTGCACAGCCATTTCAGCGAGCACCTGCCGTTTGGAAATGCCCTTGGTTTTGAGATCCTTGGTCAGCCAATGGAGCAGCAGAGCGACGGCACCGATGATGATCCAGCTCAGGAGGATGGATTCGGTGAAGTTGATGGTCACACCGCCGATCTCAAAGGACGCAATAATCTTGGGACCTGTGACATTGATCTCGGTCGTACCCTTGAAAAAATCACTGATATGCAAGGTTTAACACCTCCTTTATGCCAAGGCATGGCTGAAATCATTTTCCCTGCTTCCGCATTGTCAGAAGCCCGAACAGGATCTTCGGGTAGAGGAATGGCAGGATCGCACAGAATCCATTGATCTGCGGAACGCACATTCCCGCTGCAATGACGGCGGAAGCGATCAGACAGCGGAGCAGATAACCGCCGAAATCACGGGTTTTCCCGTGATAGACGGCATTCTGGATGGATCTGCGGAGGAGCAGGAGGTTGCAGAGCATACCTGCACTGCCGATCAGCAGACCGAGGGGGACGGCGATGCCGAAACCCGTAAACAGGAGCGAGATGAGCCAGACAAGCACATCCAGCACGGCTGTGCCGATCACGGTAAACCGCAGTTCTTTCTCCAAACGTTCCAGCGTACACGCCCCCTGTCCGATCAAAATGTCTTATAAGGGTTATTATAGCATATTTTCGTATGATATGCAAGAGATTTTTGAAATTATTATCACTTTACAATGTGAAAGATCTGCTGAATTTTGCGCTTTTTATATGTTTCTGAATTTTTTTGATTTTTTTTTGAAAAAGGGGTTGACAAACAGGGGGAGTTGTGCTATAATAATTAAGGTCGCTGATGTGGCACAGGTGGTAGCGCAACGCCTTGGTAAGGCGTAGGTCACCGGTTCGAATCCGGTCATCAGCTCCAGCGCGGCGTCCGCGCAGTTGGACGCGTTACGAGAACTTCCGAGAAATCGGAAGTTCTTTTTCGCGGTATTGTTTCGCATATCGCATGATTCCTTTGCTTTGCAAGCGGAATCATCGCTAAAGGAACCTCCGGGAGATCGGAGGTTCTTTTTATTGTTCCGGAAACTTCGGCTGTCTCAGAAAATGATTTGTATTGTCAGGCGGTCATTGCTGTATTCAGCAGTGATCTGCCCGCCCATGCGTTCCACAAGGGTACGGGCGATGGATAAGCCCAGTCCAGTTGAACTGCGGGCAGATTCCACTGTATAAAACCGCTCAAAGAGCTGTTCCGCCTGGATGGCGGACAGCTCTTTTGCTGTATTGATGAACGTGATCTCGCCTGTATCGGAAAGTGTGATGTCCAGATCTCCATCACTGTATTTCAGCGCATTGTTCAGCAGATTTGCAAAAATTCGTGAAACGTAGTCTTTGTTCAGATTTCTGAGGATTTTTTGTTCTGTGATATGCACATCCGGAGTGATGCCGCGTTCATCCAGCGCGCCGTAATAGTCCATAATACTGTCTTCCAGCATCTGCCCCACATTGACCTCGTGCATTTCAATTTCAGCATGATCGGAAAGGATGACAGAATAGCGGAACAATTCCTCTGTGAGTTGTTTCATCAGCTCCGTGCGTTCTTTCATGATGAAAAGATAACGTTCAAGATCTTCTCTGCTATCTGTTTTCTGCATCAGATCAAGGTAGCCGCAGATCGCTGTCAAAGGCGTGCGCAGGTCGTGGGAAATGTTGGTGACGGCGTTTTTTAATTCACGATCCCCGTTTGCATATTGCTGCTTCAATTTATGCAAGTGAGAAAGTTCTTGGTTAATTGTTTTTGCGAGATTTCTTGCAGTTGTATCACCGGATGATACAGTGACCTGCACATTTGTATCCTCTGCAATACTTTGCTTAAACTCAGTGCAGATTTCGTTCATGCTTTTTTTGAGCAAATATATCTTGATAGACAAAAGCACTGCAATGACTGCAAGAATGATACACAGAATCCAAAGTAAAAGCACATTTTCCCTTCCTTTATTTCAATTCTTTCTTACGGAACCCAATATATCCGATACTGCTTGCCACAACCAGCAGTATGCAGGAGCAGAGCAGATTGGAGTCAAAATTGTCGAGCGTTTCTTCGGTGATTACATTATCGCCGATCACTTGTTCCCACATCTCTTCGCCGGTCATACCCAGTTCAGGAGCGAGTTCGTTTACAAAATAGTCATATCCATGCCAATCCATATTGAAGTAAACAAAATCAATAATGTGACCATATGGCGAAAGATTATAAATCGTTTCGTAAATCACACGTTTCGTTCCGCCAATATAAGTCGGATTATCAACCAGATACTCAGAACCTTCTACTTTTTCTTCCCTGTATCGGATGTTTCCATTTTCATCGATCCATTCTGTGTTAATTGTTTCATACTGTTCATAGTATTGCGGCTGTGATAATTCACCATAAAGTCGCTGACAGCCAATCCACATCGATAATACCAGGAAGATATTTGCAATTGCAATCAATGCCTGCTGTGAGAATAAACAGCTGATGGTTACAAAGACAGCGGCAAGTCCCATGTTGAGCAAAACATAATCAATGAATATCTTCACAATCAAAGGAGTGGGCAGCAACGGTACTTCATACCAGTTGAACAGAATAAAAAACAACCCGCACAAGAAATACAGTACAAATGCAATTCCGACTCCTGAAATCAATTCAGAAAGAAAAATACCGCCCTTGCTGTGACCGACGATAGTCTTATTCCTGAAGATACCTTCTCTAAATTCCTTACCCACAACCCAAGAAATCATAATCGCATGAACAAGCATTTGACCAAGAACCATTGCATCATCATAATAAGTGGTTCTGGCACTGTGAGCGATGCTGATGCCAAGACCTAAAGTGAGGACGACAGCAATCCAAAAGATGATACTATGTGTATATCTGCGTATGCAGGCACGAAGTAACTTAATCATACTGTTCACCTCCGAGAAGGTTGATAAAATAGCTTTCGAGACTTTCATCCTGCTCGCGGGAAGTGATAACGTCACAGCCTTCTTTTTGCAATGCAATAACCAACTTCGTTAAGTTGATTTTGCCGTAAATATCAGCCTCTTTATCTGACAAAATATCATAAAAAAGCCCATATTGATCTAAAACTCGCGCAAGAAGCATTGTATCAGTAACCTCAACATGAAGACATTTCCGACAAATCTTTTCTAATTCTTCCGCACTGATTTCCTTTATCATACGTCCGTTATCTATAAATCCATAATGTGTTGCAAGACGTGAAAGTTCATCAAGAATATGGCTGGAAATCAAAACAGTAATCTGATATTCTCTGTTTAACTTTAATATCAATTCCCGAATCTCTATGATGCCTTGTGGGTCAAGTCCGTTTATAGGCTCATCAAGCACTAACAAATCCGGATTTCCTATTAATGCAACTGCAATGCCAAGTCTTTGTTTCATACCGAGTGAAAAATTTCTGGCTTTTTTCTTCCCTGTATTCTGCAATCCGACCAGCTCTAATATCTCAGGAATTGAATCATATGTTGGCATCCCAAGAATAAGGCATTGCTGTTTTAAATTGTCTTCCGCAGTCATATCCCCATAAAAAGCAGGCATTTCCACCACAGCCCCCATGCGCCGGCGGGATCTGGCAATTGCCTTGTCGGAGTTCTTCACGCCATAAAGCGTAAAATCTCCGCTTGTTGGTTCCTGCAGTCCGCAGATCAGGCGGATGAGTGTTGTTTTGCCCGCGCCGTTCCTGCCGACAAAGCCGTAGATAGCCCCCTTGGGAACATGCATCGTTACACCATTGAGAGCATGAAAACGGCGGTAAGACTTGCACAGGGCATTTGTTTTCAGAACATAGTCCATAAGGTCATCACCCTTCCTTTCTGAAAACAGTATACCATACAAAGGTCAAGAAACCGGTCAAAGAAAAGTCAAGATTTCGTCAAGATCTCATTCTGAATCCGATTCCGTAAACCGCTTCGATATAATCGGTTCCGCTGGCTGTCTGCAGCTTATGGCGGATATTGCTGATATGCTGTTTGAGCGAACGTTCCGTACAGTCCGGGGTGTCATGGCTGATCCTTTCAAGTATGGTGGTTTTCCCGACAGGCTGATTGGGATTCTGCATCAGCAGCTTCAGGATCGCACATTCTGTTCGTGTAAGCCGTATCTTTGTATTGCCGATCACAGCGGTCAGTGTATCCGTGCGGAGCGTCAGATCCCTGAAAGACAGCGTTCCCGCATCCGTTGTATTTCTGCGGAGCTGCACCGTGATCCTTGCCAGAAGCTCCTGGATTTCAAAAGGCTTTGTCATATAGTCAGCAGCACCGCCAAGCAGCAGCCCGACTTTATCGGCAGTATCCGCTTTGGCACTTATCACGATCACAGGAATATTCTGAATACGCGGCAGCAGCTCTTCACCGCTCAGTCCGGGGAGCATCAGATCAAGCAGTATCAGATCGGGCTTAATCTGTGCCAGCAGCAGTAATGCTTCCGTTCCCGAATAGGCGTTTGTAACGGAATATCCCTCTTTCTGGAGAACCTCAGAGAGCAGACGGCTGATATGGGGATCATCATCAATGATTAAAATTCTGGACATTATCTCACCTCCTATTCATTGTATCACAATCTGAACAGGAAAGTCAATCTGTTTGTCAAAAAGAGGAGGGTACGAAGCAAGTTTATACCGTTCGCACGCTCTATGCCCCCGAAATTTGACCCACACTTAACATACCCCAAAAGATCCTAACACTTCTCCGTTTTCATCCTGAAAATTTTACGTTTGTTTTACCGAAGCAGGGTTTTGAATTTTACCTGTGCGGGGTATAATACAATCGTACCAAGAGGAAAAGTACAAACAATACAACCTGATAGAGAAGAAGGATGATTAGTATGAAAACAAGAAAGATCGCACAGACAGCCGCTGTACTGACAATGGTGTCCGCCATGTTCGCCGGATGTGCAGGAAATCAGAGCAGCATCACCGTTATTTCCCGTGAGGACGGATCCGGCACAAGGGACGCTTTCACTGAGCTGATGGGCATTCTCGTGGATGATACGGACAATACCGTGGCAACCGCCGAAATCTCCAACAGCACCTCCGTTGTGATGCAGTCCGTGGTGGGCAACAGGAATGCCATCGGCTATATCTCCCTCGGCTCCCTCAATGATGAAGTCAAAGCAGTCAGCGTGGACGGCGCAGCAGCAACAGCGGAGAATATCAATGATGGTTCCTATAAAGTCGCAAGACCGTTCAACATCGCCACAAAAGAGGACATCAGCGAGCTGGCAGCGGATTTTGTGGACTATATCCTGAGTGCAGATGGTCAGGCGATCATTGAGGAAGAGGGCTATATCTCGGTATCCGATGCAGAATCCTACACTTCCGCAGGACTGACCGGCACGATCGTGATCGCAGGTTCTACTTCCGTTGCACCTGTGATGGAAGTGCTGGCGGATGAGTATAAGGCTCTGAACGAAGGCGTAACCATCGAGATCCAGCAGACAGGCTCCAGTGCCGGCATGACCAGCACCATCGAGGGGGCATGTGACATCGGCATGGCTTCGAGAGATGTCAAGGACAGCGAGATTGCCGAAGGTCTGATCCCCACCGTCATTGCAATGGACGGCATTGCAGTAATCGTGAATCACGAAAATGCTGTAGAAAACCTGACCTCCGAACAGATCCGGGGCATCTATACCGGTGAGATCACGGACTGGAGCGAGATCCAATAATCTCTGAAAGGACAATACGATGCACAAATACAAAGAACCCATCATGCACGGCGTGTTTCTCCTGTCCGCCTGTATTTCGGTGATCGCAGTCATCACGATCTGCGTGTTCCTGTTGATGAACGGCATTCCGGCAATTGCAGAGATCGGCGTGTTCGATTTCCTGCTGGGCAGAACATGGAAGCCGCTGGAAAATGAATTCGGCATTTTTCCGATGATCGTGGGGAGTCTGTACGTCACCGCCGGTGCGATCCTCATCGGCGTACCGATTGGTCTGCTGTGTGCGGTCTATATGGCGAAATTCTGCCCGAAACGGCTCTACAAGATCCTGAAACCCTCCATTGAACTTATGGCAGGCATCCCCTCCATCGTGTACGGCTTTTTCGGGCTGATGGTGATCGTCCCCATGATGCAGAACATCGCAGGCGGCAGCGGCAAGAGTATGCTGACGGCATCTCTGCTGCTTGGCATGATGATCCTCCCGACCATCATCGGCGTTGCGGAATCGGCGATCCGTGCCGTTCCCGACAGCTATTACGAGGGTTCTCTTGCCCTTGGTGCGACAGCGGAGAGAAGCGTGTTTTTCGCCACACTTCCCGCAGCAAAGACGGGCATTATGGCAGGCGTGATCCTCGGCATCGGCAGAGCCATCGGGGAAACCATGGCGGTCGTGATGGTCTGCGGCAACCAGAGCGTCCTGCCGAATGGCATCACCTCCGGCATCCGTACCCTGACTGCGAATATCGTACTGGAAATGGGCTATGCGGCGGATCTGCATCGTGATGCACTGATCGCAACGGCAGTGGTACTGTTCGTGTTCATCCTGCTGATCAACACGCTCTTTTCCGTGATCAAAAACCGCTCGAAAGACTGAGGTAAACTATGGAACTTGCCAAAACAACAACACTTCCGAAGAATGCTCAGACGGCTGCATCCCCTGCGATCAATACCCATACATGGAAACAAAAGCTTCGGGAATACAGAACACAGCCCCTTTCACTTTTTTTGAAAATCCTCATGCTTCTGTCCGTGGTGATCTCCGCAGGTGTGCTTCTCCTGCTCATCGGCTATATTCTCATCAAGGGCATTCCGGCACTCATCGAATACTGCCCGTCCATCTTTGCATGGGAGTACAGCAGTGAGAATGTCTCCATGACACCAGCAATCATCAACACTGTAATTATGACCGTGCTGACGCTCATTCTCGCCGTTCCGGTGGGCATTTTTGCGGCGATCTATCTGGTGGAATATGCAAAGCGTGGCAGCAGACTTGTGAAACTCATCCGCATTACGGCGGAAACGCTCTCCGGCATTCCGTCCATCGTCTATGGACTGTTCGGATATCTGCTTTTCGTCATCACACTGGGAATGGGCTATTCCCTCATTGCCGGTGCAGTGACACTGGCGATCATGATCCTCCCCCTCATCATCCGTACAACGGAGGAAGCACTGCTTTCCGTACCGGATTCCTATCGTGAGGGCAGCTTCGGACTTGGTGCAGGACGGCTGCGGACGGTATTCACGATCGTCCTCCCCAGTGCCGTCCCCGGCATTCTGGCAGGCGTGATTCTTGCCATTGGCAGAATCGTCGGCGAGAGTGCGGCTCTGATCTTCACCGCAGGCACATTTGCCGCCGTTCCGGACAGCCTGACGGATTCCGCAAGAACGCTTTCCGTGCATATGTATGCACTGCTGTCCGAGGGACTCTACACGGATCAGGCACATGCAGCTGCGGTCATCCTGCTGGTGCTTGTGGTCGGCATCAACGCATTATCGGGCTTTGCAGCAAAAAAACTGACAGGCAAAAGCGAATAAGGAGAACTACCATGGATAAATTCAGCATCAGCAATATGAAGCTCTGGTACGGCGATTTTCAGGCACTCAAGGGCATTGACCTGAACCTCGCCGCAAACGAGATCACCGCATTCATCGGTCCGTCCGGATGCGGCAAATCCACCCTCCTCAAATCCCTCAACCGTATGAATGATCTGGTTGCCGGATGCAGGATTACGGGTGAGATCCTCCTTGACGGGGAGGACATCTACGGTGATATGGACATCAACACGCTGCGCAAGCGTGTGGGCATGGTCTTCCAGAAGCCGAATCCCTTCCCCATGAGCGTCTATGACAATATCGCCTATGGACCGAGAACACACGGCATCCGGTCGAAATCGAAGCTTGACGAGATCGTCGAAAAATCCCTGCGTGATGCGGCGATCTGGGATGAGGTCAAGGATCGTCTGAAGAAAAGTGCACTCGGACTTTCCGGCGGTCAGCAGCAGAGACTCTGCATCGCAAGGGCACTTGCCGTTGAGCCGGAGGTGCTGCTCATGGACGAACCGACCTCCGCACTCGACCCGATCTCGACATCGAAGATCGAAGATCTGGCGGTCGAACTGAAAGAAAAGTACACCATCATCATGGTGACACACAACATGCAGCAGGCGGCGAGAATTTCCGATCAAACGGCATTTTTCCTGCTCGGCGATATGGTGGAATGCGGCAGGACGGAAGAACTCTTCTCCATGCCGAAGGATAAGCGAACAGAAGATTACATTACAGGACGTTTCGGATGATGGGAGGATATTATGAGAATACACTTTGATGAAATGCTTTCCATGCTGCACATGGAAATGATCAGAATGGGTACGCTCTGCGAGGATGCCATTACCTGTGCCGTCAAGGCATTGCTCGATAACGACGCAGAAATGGCGGAGAATGCATTTGCGGCGGAGCGTGCGATTGACGAAAAGGAACGGGAGATCGAAGCCCTCTGCATGAAGCTTCTGCTCCAGCAGCAGCCGGTTGCCACCGATCTGCGCACGGTTTCCTCCGCACTGAAGATGATCAGCGATATGGAGCGGATCGGCGATCAGGCGGCGGATATTGCCGAAATGACGGGATTTGTCGGAAGTGAACACGCTTTCGGAAAGGTGCACGTCAAGGAAATGGCACTCGAAGCCATTGCCATGGTCACGGGGAGTCTGCAATCCTTTGTCGATCAGGATCTTGCCGCTGCACAAGCGGTCATGGCAGCGGATGATAAGGTTGACGTACTCTTTTCCAAGGTTCGCCGTGAGCTGATCGCTCTGATTGCCGAACATCCCGAACATGGCGAAGCCTGCATTGACATCCTGATGATCGCCAAATACCTCGAACGCATCGGCGACCATGCGACCAATATTGCGGAGTGGGTGGAGTATTCCGTGACAGGGGAGCACAGGAGTGCGGGAAAGGCGGATTGAAGCCTGGCTGCATTATTACTTCGGCGATTAAAGGTCGATAATGGATTCAAAAGGCGATAGCCTTTGGCGGGTGGAGGGCGACTCCCCACGGGGTGGGGAGATGCCGAACGAAGTAAGGCAGAGGGGACGGCACCGGTGAGGTGGCGGCAGTTTGGGTGTGCTGACTCCAAAATAAAGTATCTATATTTAATTGCCGGAGTAATAAAACCTGATACACATTTTTTCGCTCAGATCGTCCTTTGGACTTTTGTTCAAAGGGGATTTGACAATTTGTTTTCTATGTGGTATAATAAAATAGAAATGGATGTGGCGGAACTGGCAGACGCACCAGATTTTGGCTGCGTTACTACAGTGCGAAAATCTGGAGGAGCAATGCAGATGAAATATAATACAGTTTTTATTGCAGCGATATCACCCATGCTATTTCTCTCTGCCTGCGGAGCATCAGAAAATTCACATCAAGTAACTAATTCTGAAACCGAAGCTATTATCGTTTCACAGTCAACTACAACATTGCCGGGCATACCATTACAGGAAGAAGAACAGCTGCAAAACGAAATGCAACAGAATTTCAAAGGCACTGTCCGTGACTTTCAAAAGAATAATGCTTTTACTTATTCCGAAACGATCGAAGGCTCAATCTTAACAGGAACATATCAATTCGTAACTAATGACACAACAGAAAACAGTAATTTACTGTGTGCATCAATTGGAATACTGATTTTCTATG
Organism: Oscillospiraceae bacterium; assembly: GCA_045546475.1. Classification (GTDB taxonomy): domain Bacteria; phylum Bacillota; class Clostridia; order Oscillospirales; family Ruminococcaceae; genus UBA3855. The sequence goes on along the minus strand of JAZQCT010000096.1, from coordinate 10,298 downwards.
GTGGAATTAATGAGTTCAATGAAGTTGAAACAGTTGAACTGAATTGGCTTGACCAAAATGGGCAAAGTATTGGCAGACAGGTTTATGAACGAGATGCTGAAAATACGTTTCATCCTGTCGGAGAATTTGTGTGGGAAAACTCGAATTATCAATCCGTATGTGAAAGTAATTTACCTGATTTAAACTGGTAATATGCAGTAAAATTGAATATGCGAGTATGGCGGAACTGGCAGACGCACCAGATTTAGGTTCTGGCGGAGAGATCCGTGCAGGTTCGATTCCTGTTACTCGCACCAATGAAGAATCCCGAAAACAGGTGTTTTCGGGATTTTGTACTATTCCCAAACGCCACCCGATCGTCCATCGGGCGGCATTTGTGTTATTGAACGATCTCCGCCGTACTTCCGGCAGTTGTTTTGGTGACAATGATCTTGCGGTCGATGCGGTGGCGGAGTGCGCCGACATGGGAAATAATGCCGATCAGACGCTTGCCGTCCGCGAGCTGGTTGAGCAGGGTAACTGCCTGATGCAGTGCATCATCATCCAGCGTGCCGAAACCCTCGTCAATGAACATCGCATCCAGCCGGATGCCGCCGCTGCCCTCCTGCACTACGTCGGAAAGCCCCAGTGCCAGAGAGAGCGATGCCATGAAGGATTCGCCGCCGGACAATGTGCTGACATCGCGCCACTGTCCCGTGGTCCTGTCCAGCACTTCCAGATCCAGACCGGACTGCTCCCGCAGATTTTTCGCATCTTCGCGGCAGCGCAGTACAAAATTATCCTTGGTCAGAAGCTTCAGACGGCGGTTGGCACTCGCGACAACGCGCCGGAAATAGTACTGCTGCACATAGGCTTCAAAGCGCAGCTTTGCCTTGCCGCCGCCCTGCTGACCGCTGACGGTTTTGTAAAGCTCTGCAAGAAGTCCCCATTCACCGCGGAGCTTTTCCTGCTCTGCCAGTGCCTTCCGGAGCGCGTCCGCCGCACTGGTGTTGATCTCATATGCCGTATGCAGCTCCTGCAGGTGTCTGCCAAGCAAATCACGCTGCTTTGCAGCCGCAGTTTGTCTGTTTTCCAGAACCTCCAGCTCCACAAGCTCCACGCCCTCAGTCTGCCGTGCCAGCTCCTTGGTGGCGGCTTCAAGTGCAGTCATCTGCGTATGGTATGCGTTCAGCGTATCGGCAAGCGTGTTCATCTGCGAAGGTCTGCGCTTGGCAGCTTCAAAGGCGGCTTCGTTGGTAAAACCGCCGTTTTTCAGTGCATCTGTGAATGTCTGCTCCAGTCGTTTGCCGTCGCGTTCCATCTGCTCCAGCTCCGAGAGCATGGTCTCACGCTGACCGGAGAGCTTGTCCTGCTGGGTCTGTTCGCGCTGGAATGCCTTCTGTGCCTCTTTCTGTTCCTTTTCAATGCGCCGGCAGTCCTTCTCCAGAGCCTGAAGCTCTTTCTCTGCCTCCTCTGCTGTCAGCTCCTGCAAGATGGGATTTTTCTCCATCTGCGCGATCTTTGCTCGAAGTTCTGTGCATTCCTGCGCGGCGTTGCGGTACTGGTTATCCGCCTCTGCAGCAAACTTCTCAGCCTCCTGCACCTCGTTCTGGGTGGGTGTTCCCTCCGGCGCATGGGCAGGCTGCGGGTGGGAGCATGAGCCGCAGACCGGACAGGGCGTATTTTCCTGCAAGCTCTCTGCGAGAATGCCAGCCTGTCCGAGCAGGAAGGCATGGAGCTTTGCACGGTGATCCGCCGCTGTCTTATCGCTCCAGTCCTTGAGATCCCTCAGCGTTTTAGATTTTTCCTCATAGGCATTGCGCGTCTTTTCAAGTTCCGTATGCAGGGGCTTTGCCTCCTTCAGAAGCGTACAGCGTGCGCGGATCTCATCAAGCTGTTCTGCCGTCCGGTCAGCATCCGCAAGCCGCTGTGCTGCTGATTTCACCGCATGATCCTGCAGGCTGATCGTTTCCTCCAGCTTTACACGATCGGCGAGCCGAAGGTTCCGGCGGTTCTGGTTGTCCAGCAGCTGATCCTGCACCGGCTTGACCTCTGCCGCACGTCGTGCATTGTCCAGTTCCTGCTGCTTCTGTGTCATTTCCGGTGTACGGGCGCGGAGCTTTTCCAGTTCAATGTGCTTCTGTCCCAGCTCCATCAGGCGGCGGTTGCCCTCCTTGCCGTTTGTCAGTGCGATGCCAAGGTCTGCATACTGCTGTTCAGCCGCTTGCTTCTCCGTTTCCTTTTCGGCAAGCTCCTTCTGATATGCTGCCGTCTGGACAGTCAGATATTCAAGAAAGGCAGCCGCATGGGCAGGTTCCTTTACATTCAGATCCTCCGGCAGCGGTCCGGAAAAGCGGCACTGCGCCATAGCCGCTGTCATACGTTCCTTGAGCCGTTCAGACTGCTGTTCCATCTGGCTGTTCTTTTCCTTCAGGCGGTTCTGGAAACGTTCATACAGTCCGGTATCGAACAGCTGCTGGAAGATCTTCTTGCGGTCATCACTCTTGGCAGCGATGATCTTCAGGAAATCCCCCTGTGCGATCATGACGGTCTGGGCGAATTGCTCACGGCTCAGACCCAGCAGCTTCTGGATCTGCTTATCCGCATCGCGGGGTGTTTTTGCGAGATAGTCTCCCTCCAGCTCCAGCAGATATGCCTGCGCTAAGGATTTTGTCACACCGCCGCCGCGCTTTGCCAGGCGTTCGTATTCCGGTGCGCGCATGATCTCATAGCGTCTGCCGCGCTGCTCAAACTGCAGAATAACGTAGGTATCCGCATTCAGACCAACATAGTCCGAACGGAAATTTTTCACACTGCGTCTTGCCTTGCCGCCGGAGGCTTCGCCGTAGAGCGCGAACGAGATCGCATCAAAAATGGTGGTCTTGCCGGCACCGGTATCGCCGGTGATCAGAAAAATGCCGTCCGTGCCGAGTGCTTCAAAATCGATTGTGGTTTCCTCCGCAAAGGGACCGAATGCGGACATGATGAGTTTCAGTGGCTTCATACCTGCTCCTCCTCCAGTTCTATGAAAATACGGCGCACAATGGCAAGCTGCTCCTCCGTCGGGCGGACATCGTGATTCTGAAAGGCAAAGAAATCCGCGAACAGCTCCAGCGGGGACTTGTCCTCAAAGGATTCCACAGCTGCCACATCGGTCTCCGTGGAGGTCTTGGAGTTTTCCACGCTGAATTTTACCATGTTCGGAAATGTACTGCGCAGTGTGATGCGCGCATCCGGCGGCACAATCTCATCCGTCAGAACAACGCGCAGATAGTCCTCCGTATAGCAGAGGTTCTGCAGCTCTTCAAAGGTGCCGCGTACTGTGCGCACATCATGCGGCAGCTTCACGGGGATCTGTTCAAATGTAATATTCTCCTTTCCCTGTACATCCACAATGAGAAAACTCTTATGCTGATGCTCCTCGGAGAGGGAATACTTCAGCGGGGAACCGGCATAGCGGATGGTATCGCGCAGACATTTCTGCGGCTGGTGCAGATGGCCGAGCGCGACATAATCAAAATCTGCAAAAACCTCCGCGCTGATATTGTCCAGTCCGCCGATGGCAAACTCCTCGGATTCACAGGTGGCTGCCCCGGTGATGAACTGGTGGGCAAGCAGGATATTGACGCGGCTTTTGTCAATGGGTGAATTGGCAAGCACTGTGCGGACAGCATCCTCATAGGTAGGGATCGTCTCGTCCGGATAGCATCTGCGCACATCCATCGGACGGATGAACGGCAGGAGATAGATCTCCGCGCTTCCGTCCGGTGCCGTGAAATGCTGGAGCTTTCCCTGAAAGGCGGAGGACACATGCACACCGCTTTTTTCCAGAAGCTCCGAAAAATAGGAGATCCTTGCTGCCGCGTCATGGTTCCCGCTGATGATGTATGAGGGGATGCCCGCCTCGCAGAGTCCGGTCAGAAAGCTGTCAAAGAGGCACATGGCATCCACGGAGGGTGCAGAACGGTCATAAATATCACCGGCAATGAGGACGGCACCGCACTGCTCGTCCTTTGCTGTCTGCAGTGCCTGCTCCAGCACCTCGCGCTGGTCATCGAGCAGGGAATAATCATGAAGACGTTTGCCGAGATGCAGGTCGGCAAGATGCAGAAATTTCATGGTAAAAGCTCCTTTCCTATGGCTTTATTGCTTCGGCAATTAAAGATTGATAATGGATTCAAAAGGCGATAGCCTTTGGCGGCGGCGGTGCGCAGCCCCGCCCCTAAATCCGCCTCCCTCCGGGAGGGGGTAGGGGGTGGGGCAGTTATAGAGTGCTGTCTCAAGAAAAAGTATTTGTATTTAGAGGTGACCTTTAGTTGCTGGATCAATAACATGCCTGTTTGCTGAGAGTTTCACTGAAACCGGCAGGATGATCCTCCTCCGGCGGGAGGGAGTGCGGGCTGTGATCCGGTCTGTACAGCTCCTTGTTGAAGATGTAGTCCTTAAAGACCGTGCGGAAAAACCTCCATGTCAGATACAGCACTGCACTGAATGCAAGATAACCCAAAGCTTCCATACCGATCATCCTTTCCTGTTTGTGTTGCTCCCTATTCCATGATTCTATTATACCAGGTCAGATGTTCAATTTTTGATAAACTGGAAAATTTTTTGAAAAAAAGAAGGGGTGTTCCGGAATAGAACCCCCCTTGAAAAATCGCTTTTAAATTGTATCCAGCAGTCTGCGCTTCATCACAGCAAGATCGAACGCATCAATTCTGCCGTCCGCGCAGAGATCGGCAGCATCCCAGCAGGCGGGAGCTGTACTCTGTACACCGGCGATCCATTTCTGCATCATTACCACATCCGTGATGGTGAAGGTACCGTCTGCATTGGCATCCCCCTCCGGTACGGCTTCCAGCAGAAGGGTCTTGTTCTCATGATCCGCTGTTTTCACACGGATCACGCCTTCGCCGAAAATGTCATACCAGGAAGGCGGAAAGATCGTGAGTACGCCGTCATTATGGCGGTAGTTGTAGCCGAGCAGATGGGCAGTGCGGTCGATCACATCTCCCTCGGACAGTGTCCGGCAGTCGATATAAGTGACATTCTCCTGTGCCACTGCAAGATACACCGTCAGACCGTCAATGCCGACCACCTCAGCGTCAAACGGCATCACATAATCCTCAATGATCAGTGTTTCGTGTGCAAACTCGCCTTTTTCATCCACATAACAGATTCCTGAGCCGATATTATCATTCAGATAATGCAGTGTGTCATACTGATAGAGCATCATGCCAAGCTCCAGCTCCGAGGTGTTGTAGTACTCACTTTTTCTGACATCCTCTGCAACCGTGATCGTGACCGTCTTCGTCAGCCCTGTTGAGGGCATGGTCACGGAAATTTCCGCTGTGCCGCCTGCAATGCCGGTGACAAGACCGGTCTGGTCCACCAGTGCTACCGTTTCGTCACTGCTGGCGTAGGATACTTCCTGCTTTGCACCGGTGCTCCATTCGAGCTGGAGCTGGATGCTCTCACCGACTGCAATACAGTCCTTGATGACGGAAACATTGGTGACATGCGCCGTGATCGTCAGTGCAGATACCGTTTCTGTGCTGTTCCATACGCTGCCTGCCGCGCCAAGGCAGATGCTGCCTGCCAGCAGGATGGATACCATTTTCTTTCCCATTCTGTTCGCCTCCTGTAATTTCAAGACCACGATCGGATTGTGATCCGTATTCCATTATAACATACATGAATGAATTTTTTATAAACGAACACGTTTGAAATTGAATGGTTTCTGAAATTGATGTGAATTTTTATCGTTTCCAAAATCGCCATGCCGATAGGGGTGCGGCGAAAGATGTATCAAGAAACGCAGCTGTTTTGTTCCATAGACTTGAGCGGCGGCGACGCTTAGAAGGGATATGGATGAAAAATCAATAATATTTCTCACCATTCCACTTGATTTTTTAACAAAAATATGGTATGCTGAAAGTGAGGGGCTGTTTCCTTACGGAAACAGAATGAAAAACTCAAGGAGGAATGGTTATGAACAAAATGAAGCTCTGTGCCGCCATGACCGCGGGCATCCTGCTCAGTGCAGGAATGCCGGTCAGTGCCGCCGCAGAAGATGTCCGTATGTGTGAGATCACAATGCTTGGTGATGCCGACAAAAATGAAGCCGTCGGCGTTTCCGATGTGGTCAAGCTCTCGCGCTGGCTGCTGGAAACGGAGGATTCCGTGTCTGTCAATGCCGATCTGACGACGGACGGCAGCATTGATGCCTTTGATCTTGCACTGCTCAAGGCGATGCTGCTCGGCAAATACGAACCGCAGGATTTTACAAAGCTTGTCATCAACGAGGTCTGCGCCTCCAATAAGGCGTGCTGGTCTGACGCGGACGGCAGGGAACCGGACTGGATCGAGATCCACAATGCCGGGAAAACTGCGGTCGATCTCAGCGGCTACGGACTTGCGGACGGCAGTAAGAACCTGTTCCAGTACACCTTCCCGGAAGGAACGGTCCTTCCGGCGGACGGCTATCTGCTGATCTGCTGTGATGATGGTCTGACAACTGTGGATCCTTCGGAGCATCACGCGCCGTTCAAGATCAGTGCAGCAGGAGAAACGATCTATCTTACCCACCCCGCCTGCGGAACGCTTGATATGCTTGCAGTTCCGGCAGCGCAGACCGATGTGACCTATGGACGCTATGAGAACGCCCCCGGCGGTCTCAGCTCCCTGACCCCAACCCCCGGTGCTGCCAACAGCACAGCGGAGCGTGTTGTCATTGTGGATGCGCCCGTCTTCTCAGCAGAAAGCGGCTTCTATGATGCCGGATTCGATCTTGCCATTACTTCGGATGTGACCATCCGCTATACCACGGACGGTACGGATCCCAGAACCTCTGCAACAGCACAGAATTACAGCTCCGGCATCCGGATCTATGACAATACCTCCGAGCCGAACAAGCACAGTGCCGGCAAGGACATCAGCCTGTATGATGATCCCGATCCGAATTTCAACGTGGACAAGGGGCAGATCATCCGTGCAGTCTGTGTCGATGCAGACGGCAATTTCAGTGATGTGGTGACAAAGAGCTACTTCATCGGCAAAAAGGCAGCATATTATCAGGATATGAAGGTCATTTCCATCGTGACCGATCCTGCAAATGTGTTCGATGACAATACCGGTATCTATGTGGTCGGTCAGAAATATTATGACTGGCGCAACACTATGGGCTTTAACAGTGCCTATGAGGCATGGGATACCCGCAATCCCACCAACTACAACCAGAGCGGCATTGAGTGGGAACGTCCTGCAGATGTGCAGGTATTCGAGGGCGGAGAGCTTGCCTTTGAAAGCAGTGTGGGCATCCGTATTGCCGGCAATGCGACCAGAAGCAACCAGCAGAAGAGCATCCGCCTGTATGCAAGAAGCGATTACGGCAAGTCGAAGATGGACTATGCGTTCTTTGAGGGACTGACGGACATCAACGGCAACCCGATCGAGGAGTTTGACAAGGTGACCATCCGCAATCACGGTAATGATGTCAGCGATGCACAGATGCGTGATGATATTGTACAGGCTCTGGCTGTGAATATGGATATTTCCCGTCAGGCAGCTGCGGACTGCATTCTGTTCATTGACGGCGAATTCTGGGGCTATTACAGCCTGAAGGAACGCCTGGAGGATGATTATGTGCAGTCGCACTACGGCATCGACAAGGAGAATGTCACCACCATCAAGGTCGGCGAAATCGAGGGCGATGCAGCGGTCGGGGCATCCTACATGGATTTCTACGATTGGGCAATGTCTGCGGATATGAGCAATGCGGCGAATTACCAGAAGGTCTGCGACACCATTGATATGCAGAGCTTCATGGATTATATCACACTGGAAACCTATGTCTGCAACTGGGACTGGTGCAATGAATTCGGTACGAACAACTGGCAGATGTGGCGTACTAATGAAATCGTCGAAGGCAATGAATACGGCGACGGCAAGTGGCGTTATATGCTGTTTGATACGGAGTATTCCAGCGGTCTGTATAATGACAGTAAAACTTCCTTTGCCTTTGATGCGATCGACAATATGAACAGGGATCAGGATTGGAAAAATATCGGTGCGCTGTTCTTCAAGCTGATGGAGAATGAAACATTCCGCACGGAATTTGCAGAAAATTACCGCTGGCATGTGGAGAATACATTTGACTATGAAACAAAGGTCAAGCCGCTGATCAATGATTATGCAGCAGCCCGCAAGGATGCCACCTGCATTACATGGAAGCGTTTCCAGGGAAGCTGGGGCGATAAGCTGGCAAGTAATTATGATTCCAGTGTACAGGTCGTTCGTACATTCTACCAGAATCGTGGACGCTATGCCTTGCAGTATCTGGATGCGCTGCTCGGTGTAGATATTTCCGTTCCGGAGGGCAGTGAAATGGTCGCAGAAAAGGATCTCTGGAATCTGTACATAGACAACAGCGGCGGATTCGGCACATTGACAGCCAGTGCAGCAGATGATCTGACCGTTGTTACTACGGAAACCGGCACCAATACCTGGGGCGTACAGGCGTATTATTCGCCCATAGCTGTGGAAGCTGGAAAGCGTTATGAGCTGACCTATACTCTGCGCAGCGATAAGAACGGCTCAGTAGCTGCTTTCCTGCAGCGAAATGCAGAGCCATATGATACCTTCACATGGAGAAAGGAATCTGTCGGACCGACAGCCAAAACCTTTACGCAGACCTTCACTGCAAAGGAAGACTGTGCTTTCATGAAGCTTGGGTTTGACTGTGGATATAATACAGGTACGTTCTACATTTCAGATGTATCACTGGTTTGTCTTGGATAACAAAAACTGCGGCTGCTGTACAGAACGTACAGCAGCCGCGGCTTGTATTAGAGCCTGTTCACATTAAAATCTCATACGCATCTTTTCGGCAAAATTTCACGCAATCTGCGTTAAAAAACTTGACATACGTCAGTATGCCTGCAATTTTTTTCCTTGCCTGCGTAAAATTTATGCTCGAAAATCTGCATATTCATTTTATGTGAACAGGTTCTCAGAGTATCCCCATTGCCCTCAGCACCGTCATTACAAGAAGCGCGGTGCAGGCGAGCAGCAGCAGGGGAGAGGTCAGGCAGATTTTTAAGGTCTGCTTAGCGGAGGGCGCGCCCTCCGGTTTGGTGAAGCGGAACAGCTCATTATGCTGTACCAGCTCGATGATGAGCAGGATGATGCCCAGCCCCATCAGTCCCATGGTCAGCATGGAGGAAAGCAGAAGCACAGCTAAATTACCGGCGTTTTCTGCCAGATAGCTCAGAGCCTCCGCATCCGTTTCAAGCTGCATCATCTCGTAGGGATCAAAATCCCCGATGAACAGCGACTGGATGCCGCCGATGGTGTTCATAAAGGCGTGCATGAACATCGGCGCAAGCAGTGTGCGCGTCTTGAAATACAGCATCGCCGCGCAAAAGCCCATGACGGCTGTGTAAATGGTCTGGTCAAAATTCGTATGCCACAGCCCGAATACGATGCCGCAGAGGATCGCCGCCGGCAGCTCGCCGCCATGCGCCATGCTTCGCAGGATCGTGCCGCGGAACAGCAGCTCCTCAAAGACGGGCGCAAACACGATCATTGCTGTCAGATTGGTCAGCATGGAGAGCCAGGTGGTGTCCGCCGCGAAGCTCTGCGCCACAAGCTCCAGTCCCAGAAGCGACTGCACCAGCATCCAGAGCATCCGGCTGATGATCGTGGAAGCATAGGTGATGCCAAGGCAGATGATGACCCAGCGGAGCATGGTTTTCATCGGGACAGCGGGTTTTCCGAAGCTGTCGCGAAGCCGCTGACCGGTCTTTCTGCCGCAGACCAGCTGAAAGATCCAGAGCAGAATGGGAACGGTCACGGGATATTGCAGGATGTAAGCGATCAGACGGTAGAGATCCCCGAAAAAGCCTCCGCTGATATCCACATGCTGCTTCATGAGTGCTGCTGCGAGATAGGTGCTGCCGTAAACCAGAGCATAGAACAGCAGCAGAAGCAGACCGCTTGCGTTTGCGCCGCACCGAAGGCGTTTTTGCAGATCAGCGGTATTGCCGGATGTGGTAGTTGTCATAGTCATTCCTCCAGATAATGTAGTATCTGTATTATACCACAAATTCCCGCATTTGTCGAGACATCTGTCTTAGAATAGGCTGTCCTGCATAGCTTTCAAGAGTTTACAGAGAATGAATTTAGGTCGTGTTGACACTAAGCCTAACAACACATCTTTTCGGCAAAATTTCACGCATCCTGCGTTGAAAAGGTTTGACAGGCGACAGCCTGCCTGCACCTTTTCGCCTTGCCTGCATAAAATTTTCGCTCGAAAATCTGCG
>JAZQCT010000095.1:0-32212 GCA_045546475.1 Oscillospiraceae bacterium | reverse complement strand
CAGCCTTGTGGTGCTCGATGAGGTCGGCAGAGGTACTTCAACATTTGACGGCATCAGCATTGCCCGGGCAGTGGCGGAGCATATCTGCTCTGCGAGAAATCTCGGCTGCAAAACGCTGTTTGCGACCCATTATCATGAACTCATTGCCCTCGAATCCATGATGGAGGGCGTGCGGAACTACAGTGTTGCCGTGAAAAAGGGCAGGGACGGGATCCGTTTCCTGCGAAAGATCGTCAGCGGCGGCACGGACGACAGCTACGGCATTGATGTCGCAAAGCTTGCCGGACTTCCAAGCCAGGTGCTCACCCGCGCCAATCAGCTCCTTGCAGAGCTGGAAGCGCAGGCTTCAGCGGCAAAGGCAGTACAGGAGAAGCCCCACGACGGACAGATCAGCTTCGGCAGTATGCAGGAATCCGAAATTCCCGACCGCCTGCGCCGCACGAATGTGGCAGAGCTGACGGATGCCGAATGCCGCGAGCTGCTCGAAGAACTCACAGGAATGCTGGACGGATAATACCAATTCTTCAAGCAATGATAGACAAATAGGTTTCAAAAGGCGAAGCCTTTGGCGGCGGCGTTGCGCAGCACCGCCCCCTAAATCCCCCTCCCTCTGGGAGGGAGCAGGGGGTGGGCAGCCTTGGAATGCTGATTCCAGAAAAAGTATCTATGATTTAATTGCTGGAATAAGAGTTGCCAGAAAAGTAATAAAGAAAGGAGAGCCGAAATGGCAGTTATCACCGTACTTGACAAAACCGTCTCCGAGCTGATCGCAGCCGGAGAAGTGATCGAACGCCCCTCCTCCGTCATCAAGGAGCTGGTGGAAAATTCCATTGACGCGGGCGCATCGCATATCACCGTTGAGATCAAAAACGGCGGTACGACCTTCATGCGCATCGTGGACGACGGATGCGGCATGGCAGCGGAGGATGTCCCCACGGCTTTCCTTCGGCACGCTACGAGCAAGATCACGGAAAAAGCCGACCTGGATACCATCCATACCCTCGGCTTCCGCGGCGAAGCTCTCGCGTCCATCGCCGCAGTGGCAAAGGTCACTGTGCTGACGAAACGCGAACAGGACGAATACGGCACGAAATACGAGATCGCCGGCGCGGATGCCGGTACGGCGGAGGAATGCGGCTGCCCGAACGGCACAACGCTCCTCATCAAGGATCTGTTCTTCAATGTTCCGGCACGCCGGAAATTCATGAAGCGCGACGCTGCGGAGGGTAACGCCGTGGCGCAGATCATCCAGAAGATCGCCATTTCCCATCCGGAGATCGCCTTCCGCTTCATCCGTGACAACAGGATGGAATTTCACTCCGACGGCAGCGGTACGCTTCTTGCAGCGATCCATGCGGTCTATGGCAGGGATTTTGCAAGGGATCTGCTTCCTGTGGATCATGTGCAGGATGGTATTTCCGTGAAGGGATTTGTCATCAAGCCCCTGTATGCAAAGAACAACCGCAGCTTTCAGAATTTCTTTGTCAACACGCGCTATGTCCGTTCGCGTACATGCATGATCGCGCTGGAGAGTGCCTATGAAAATCTCATCATGACGGGAAAATTTCCTGCCTGCGTCCTCATGCTGGAAATGCCGCCGGACACGCTGGATGTCAATATTCATCCTGCCAAGGCGGAGGTGCGCTTTTCAGAGGAAAAGACAGTGATCAACGCCATTTATTTTGCTGTGAAAAATGCGCTGATGAAAGCGGGGCTGATCTACGAATTTCAGGCGAAGAAACCGGAACAGGATTGGTACCGGAAACCCGAACCGGAATATACACAGCAGCCCCTTGTTCCGGAACCGCCCAAGCCCGCACCGCCCGCGCCACCGATCCGGCAGGAAGCTGCAAAGCCCCAGCCGCTTGCACCTGCTTCCATGCCGTTTCCTGCACCGGTCATCCCGAAGCCGGCGGAGCCTGTGCGTGAGCCGGAAAAACCGAGCCTGTTTGCGGAAAAGACTCCGCCGAAAACTCCCATTGTTTCCGGCGATCTCCGCAAAGCTGCTGAACCGGCAGTGCAGACAGTACATATGCCCGAACCCCTGACAGCAGCTCCGGAAACGCCGGAGCCTCCCACAGTCGCGGAGATCGAAACAGAGCCGTTCCCGGATGTTAAGGTGATCGGTGAGCTGTTTGCCAACTACATCCTCGCACAGTCGGGCGATACCATGATCATCATCGACAAGCACGCTGCCCATGAGCGCGTGATCTTTGAAAAGCTCCGCCGCGACAACTGCCGGCAGTACCAGCAGATGCTCTTAGAGCCATGCCGTGTCCTGCTGACGATGGACGAATTTTCTGTGATGGAGGAAAATACAGAGCTTCTCGACAGGCTGGGCTTTGCCTTTGATTTCTCACACAAGCCCTATGCGGTGACGACTGCCGCACCCGTATTCTTTGACGGGCTGAACCTTGACGAGATCGTGCAGGAGCTGGCGCATAACCTGTTTTTAGGAAAAGTCAATCCGCAGACCCATCTGCTCGATGACATGCTCCATGAGCTTGCCTGTAAATCCGCCATCCGTGCCAATGACAAGAACTCCATCCAGGAGCTGCAGGCACTGACGGAGCAGGTATGCCGTGATGAAAACATCCGCCACTGCCCGCATGGCAGACCGGTGATGTTCACCATGTCCAAGTACAACCTGGAAAAGCAGTTCCGCCGCAGAGTGTAGGTGAAATATGGAAAAACAACGAATTATTGCAGTGGTCGGACCCACTGCATCGGGAAAGACTGCACTCGGCATTGCGCTTGCCCGGAAGTACGGCGGCGAGATCGTCTCCGCCGACTCCATGCAGATCTATGAGGGAATGGATATTGCGACCGCCAAGCCCACAGCGGAGGAGATGCAGGAGATCCCCCATCACCTGATCGGCATTCTCCCGCGCAGTCAGCCGTTTTCTGCGGCGGAATATGTCGCGCTTGCCAAGGAGAAGATCGAGGACATTGCCGCAAGGGGAAAGCTTCCCATTCTTGTCGGCGGCACGGGACTGTATGTGGATTCTCTTCTCAGCGGAATGCAGTTCTCAGCAGAGGGCAATGACCCGAAGCTCCGGGAGAAGCTGTACGCAAGAGCCGAAACGGAAGGGAAGGAGGCACTTCATGCGCAGCTTGCCGCACTCGATCCGGCTGCCGCAGCCTCGATCCATCCCAATAACGTGATCCGCGTCGTCCGCGCACTGGAGGTATGCATTTCCAGCGGCAGGACATTTTCCGAGCTGAAAGCCGAGAATGCTGCCCAGCCATCCCCCTATGACGCAGTGATCATCGGTCTTGACTATGCCGACCGCGCAGTACTCTATGACCGCATCGACCGGCGGGTGGACATCATGCTTGCACAGGGCTTGCTGGAGGAGGCGCGCGCCGTCTATGAAGCCGGCGGTCTGTGTACCGCAGGCAACGCCATCGGCTATAAGGAATTGATCCCCTATTTCGAAAACCGGGCAGAGCTTACGGACTGTATCGCTGTCATCAAGCAGGAAACACGCCGCTATGCCAAGCGGCAGCTCACTTGGTTTCGTCGAAATCATCAAATTTCATGGTTGATTTTAAGTGAAAATGATGAAGTAGAAGAAATTTCAGAAAAAGCAGAAAAAATCATAGCCAAAAGAGAGAATTTGTGGTATAATTAAATAATAAAGCGTTTTTCGGCAGAAGCCGGAAACGAACCTCCCGCAGCGGGAAAGGAGCAGTAACAAATGAACAAAACCATCAATCTCCAGGATACCTTCCTGAATCTTGCGCGCAAGGAGCGCATTGTTGTGACCATCTACCTTGTGAACGGCTTCCAGTTCAAGGGCATCGTCAAGGGTTTTGATAACTATATCGTGATCCTCGACTGTGACGGCAAGCAGCAGCTTGTATACAAGCACGCGATCTCCACCATTGCCCCCTCAAGACCGATCACTATTCTGGATGCTGAAGAAAAATCCGAGTAAGCTGGTGATGCCATGAATTCCGCAATGCTGAAGCTGGTGTTAAGTCTTGTCGCTATTTGTGCGATCGTGACGACCATCAATATCTTTTACAAGAAGATGCATCAGGATTATTCTACAGAAACCGCACTGCTTTCCGTGGGCAGCGACTCCGAGCTTGTCAAGGGTGTGTTCATCCGCAACGAGGAGGTCATCACCTACAGCGGTGAGGGAGTCATCAGCTATGAAGTCCCCGACGGCGGCAGGCTTGGCATCGGATCGGTGATCGCCAATGTGTATTCTTCCGATAATCAGATCCAGATCAAACAGCGGATCGAGAGTCTGGAGAATACCTACGCACTGCTGGAACGCATCTCTAACCCCGGCACGACCCAGACTGCCCAGCCGACCAATATCTCCAATCTGCTTACAGAAACCTACAAGCGTTTTCTGTACAGCAGGGAGCAGGATCATCTTTCAGATATTGCATCTGAACGCGAGGAAATGGCAGTTCTGCTGAGTACCTACCGTCTTGTGACCGGAAAGGATTCCGGCTATGAGGAAAGAATGGAGAGCATCCGTTCTGAGATCAGCGCGCTGACGCTGGCGCGGGAGGCACCGCTGGATACCATCCGCGCGGACAGGACTGCATATTTCGTCAGCTATGCGGACGGCTTGGAGGAAACGCTCAGCCTGGATTCCATCGAGGAGCTGACAGTCGCACAGCTGGAAGGCATTACGGACAGCCTGCAGAATGACGGCAAGACAGTCGGCAAGCTCATTGACGGCTATGACTGGATCCTGGCAGCAGTCGTGGACAACAGTGACAAGCTCTACGAGGTAGAGGATAAAGTCACCCTGAAGTTTGCATCCACTTCGGATACTGTGACCGGAGAGATCGTGATGCTGAATAACGAAGAGGGCGAAGAACAGACCATCATTGCCATCAGCTGTGAAACGCTGACCTATGATCTGGTGCAGCACCGCACAGAGAACGTGGAGCTGATCCGCGGCGAATACCAGGGGATCATGGTTCCCCGCGGTGCGATCCATTTTCAGACATTTACCGAGGAAGTAGAAGACCCCCTCACAGGCGAGAACGTACCGCAGTCCGTGAGCTATCGCGGCGTGTATGTACTCAACGGCGAGCAGCCCGAATTTCGGAAGCTCGATGTGATCTATGAGGGTACGGACTATGTTATCTCCTCGCAGAACGCAGGAAGCGGTTATCTGCTCCTGTATGATTCGATTATAACAGGAGGGATCGACGCGGATGGACAATAAGCTGACAGAGGTGCGCGAATGCTGCGCACGGATCCAGGAGGCTGTCCGGACAGCAGCTGTCAAAAGCGGCAGGGATCCCGATGCCATTAGCCTCATGGCGGTGACAAAGACCGTCCCGCCGGAGCTGGTAAACTGTGCCGTGGACTGCGGCATCCGCCTGCTCGGTGAGAACCGTGTGCAGGAGTACCAGTCCAAACGCGAGCAGTACCGCCCGGAGGCGGAGGTACATTTCATCGGGCATCTGCAGGCGAACAAGGTGAAATACCTTATAGGAAATGTGTCCATGATCCACTCCGTTGACCGGCTTTCTCTTGCAAAGGAGATCAGCCGCTGTGCGGAAAAGCACAGTCTGCGGCAGGACATCCTGCTGGAGGTCAATATCGGCGGCGAGGAAAGCAAAAGCGGCATCAGTCCGCCGGAGCTGCCGGAGCTGCTGCATCAGATCGCGGAGCTGCCGCACATACATATTTGCGGTCTGATGACCATACCGCCGCCCACGCAGGAGACGGTATATCTCGAAGCCATGCAGAGGCTTTTCGAGGACTGTAAAGCAAAGCATGTACCGAATACAGAGATGCGGATTCTGTCCATGGGAATGTCCGGGGATTTTGAAGCCGCCATTGCTTGCGGATCCAATCTTGTGAGAATCGGTTCTGCATTGTTCGGCACAAGAAAATATATCTAATTATTTGATGACCGTGCGCATCGAAATAAACCCAAACGCGCGGAGAATGGAGCTTGTTATGAAGATTTTTGACAACATGAAGGAATTCTTTTTCCCGTCCGATATGCCCGATCCGGTTCCCGGCAATGAGATCCCCGTATCCAATCCCGGCGTACCGAATGCTCCCGGCTTTGAAGATGTTCCGATCGAAAGAACGCCCGGTTCCAATATCGTAAATATCCAGGCAACTGCACAGCTGCAGGTCGTTCTGGTAAAGCCCGAGGTATTCACCGATGCCAAGGCAATTGCTGACCATCTGATCAGCCGCAAGACCGTTGTTCTGAATCTGGAAACCGCATCCCCTGAGAACAGAAGAAGAATCATCGACTTCCTCGTGGGTGTTTCCTATGCCATCAGCGGCAGCCTCAAGCCCGTTGCCAACCTGACCTACATCATCACACCCTACAATGTAGGCTTCATCGGTGATGACCTGGCAGCAGAGCTGGAGAACAACGGCGTGATCATCTGATCCCATGCTGTCGGATAAAAAGCAGGAGTCGGCGGACAGGATCCTGCTGGCACATGTCAGTGATATGGCAAGGCGCGGTGCCTACCGCAGCTTTACTGCCTTTCTGGACATACGCCAGTATACCCTGGCAACCCGTCAGCTTCAGGCTGGAACCTACCGTTTTTTCGGCGGCTTTCCGCAGGCGGAGCGCGGTATTTTATGTGTGCATCCGCCCGATCTTCCGCCGGAGGATGCGGAGTTTCCCATCGTTTGCCTGACGATCACACATCGCCCGGCAGATAAGCTTACCCATCGGGATGTCCTCGGCAGTATCATGGCACAGCAGGTACAGCGTGATACTGTGGGAGATATCGTGGTAACACCCGGCAGGATACAGTGCTTTGTCACACCCGCCGCCGCTGCCGTCTGTATGCAGATGGAAAAGATCGGCAGAGTGGGCGTACAGATCACTGACACCCTTCCATTTTCCTGCGAATATCAGCAGGAAACCAAAGAGATCACCGGCACAGTAGCTGCGCCCCGACTGGATGCTGTCCTGCGGACAGCATTGAATACGGGCAGAAATGCCTGCGCGGATCTGATCCGCGGGGGACTGGTCACACTGAATTATGTGCAGGTGCAGGAGGTATCCTGTCAGCTGGCGGAGGGTGATGTGTTTTCCGTCCGCGGATACGGTAAATTCCGGGTCAGCGAGCTAAGCGGTCCTACAAAAAAGGGACGTTTGCATATAACCATTGAGAAATATCTATAATAATTTACGAGGTGAAGCACTATGATGACTGCACAGGACATCAGAGACAAACGATTTGAAAAGGCAGCCTGGGGTTATCGTCCGGAGGATATTGATGAATTTCTCGGACAGCTTGAGGCAACATTCAAGGAAATTGAAATTGAGCGTGAGGACAGCAATCACAAGATCCAGATCCTTGCCGACAAGGTTCGCGAGTACATGAAGGATGAGGAAGCTCTCAAGGATGCACTGCTCGGTGCCCAGAAGCAGGGTCATCAGGTGATCGCAGAAGCAAATGAAAAGGCTGCCCAGATCCTGGATAAGGCAAAGGAAGAAGCAGCTGTACTCCTGGACGAAGCAACACGCCAGCATGAGATCGCCATGGAAAAGAACCGTGCCGAGATCGCAAAGGAAAAGGAAGCACTTGTACAGGCTCGCAAGATGGTTGCGGATTTCAAGCGCAGCCTGTTCGATATGTACAAGAACCACCTGGAGATGATCTCCGCAATGCCCGAAACAGACGACAGCGAGGAAGAAGCCGCAGCTCCTGCACCGGCAGAAACTGCAGCACCGCAGACCGAGACAGCATCCGCTGAGGAAGCAAAGCCCGATCCGTTTGCAACCTCCCAGTTTTCCACAAGGGTGATCCGCGGTGCCTATGAGTCCCGTTTCAGCGATCTGCAGTTCGGCGACAAGAACAGCCAGGGATCCAAGGAAACAACAGAAGCGTAAGAGCGTGTTCTGTGTATCAGTGACAAATGCCCGATCCTGAAGCGGTCTGCTGTCCGTAGAGGGCGGCGGACCGTTTTCCGGTGTTTGTCGGGATCGTTGGGAAAAGTGATAATTTAAGGAGGGAATGCCTTGCTGATCATAGCAGCAATCGTCATTGCACTTCTGGTCGGAATCGACCAGGCAATCAAGCTCTGGGCAGTGAAGGAGCTGAAGCCTGTCGGAACGATGGACTTCCTCCATATCGGAGATTTCGACATCATGGATCTGACCTACCTTGAAAACACCGGCTCCGCATTCGGCAGCCTTGCAGGACAGCGTTGGCTCCTGCTGGCGGTGACCATTCTCGGTGCGGGTGTATGTATCTATATCCTGATCCGCCACGCGCAGAAGAAACCGTTCCTGTTCTGGAGTCTGGTGCTCGTCATCGGCGGCGCGCTGGGCAACATGTACGACCGCATATTCCGCGGCGGCGCAGTGGTGGATTATCTTGATCTGCAGCTGTTTGACTTCGCGATCTTCAATTTTGCCGACTGCTGCGTCTGCATCGGCACTGCAATGCTTTTCGTGTATATCCTGTTCTTCATGGATAAGGAACCGAAGCGCGATGGAAAGGAGGCACAGGATGCTGAAGCATGACCTGATCTTCCCGGAAGCTGCCGCCGGCTCCCGACTGGACAAATGGATCGCCACGCTCGGCATCGGGCTGACGCGCTGTGCCGTGCAGGGGCTGATCGCCAGCGGCAATGTGCTGGTGGAAGGAAAGCCCATCCCCAAAAACTACCGTCCGAAAACCGGACAGCGCATTGAGGTTGCTGTTCCGCCCGCGGAGGAGATCGACGTTGTGCCGCAGGATATACCGCTGGATGTGGTATATGAGGATAATGACCTCCTCGTTGTCAACAAGCCGAAGGGCATGGTAGTCCATCCGGCACCGGGCAATTATGATGAGACCCTTGTCAATGCCCTCATGTTCCACTGCAAGGGAACGCTTTCCGGCATCAACGGAAAGATACGCCCCGGTATTGTTCACCGCATTGATAAAAACACCAGCGGTCTGCTGATCGTTGCCAAGAATGACAAAGCGCATAAGCATCTGGCGGAGCAGATCAAGGAACACAGCTTCACCAGAGAATATGAAGCCATTGCAGCCGGCGCATTCAAGGAACCAAGCGGTACCGTGAATGCTCCCATCGGACGGCATCCGACAGAACGCATGAAGATGTGTGTCACTGACAAAAATTCCAAGGAAGCCGTGACGCATTATGAGGTTCTGAAGCAGTACGGCGGCTACGCCCATCTGCGCCTGCGTCTGGAAACCGGAAGAACGCACCAGATCCGTGTGCATATGTCCCATATCGGACATCCGATCTACGGCGACAATGTGTACGGCAGGATGATAAAGGGTGTACAGGGGCAGTGCCTTCACGCGCGGAAGATCGGCTTCATCCATCCGGCAACGGAGGAATATATGGAGTTCACCAGCGAGCTTCCGCCTTATTTTCAGAAAATACTTGAGAAACTGGAGAAAATGTAAATGCAGATCCCAATCGAACAGCTTGTGATCGTCTCCGATCTGGACGGCACGCTGCTCCCGCCGGATAAGATCCCGCTGGAGCGTGATCTTGCTGCCATCCGCCGTTTTGAGGCGGCAGGCGGAAGATTTGCCATTGCGACCGGACGCACCATTCAGGCAGCGATCCGCTATCAGGAAATGCTGGAACTTACCAATCCCATGATCGTCTACAACGGTGCAGCAATCTATGATTCCGTCAGCGGCAGGGTACTCTTTTCCGAAGCCCTCCCGCCCGATGCCATCACCATGACAAAGGAGATCATGGCAGCATTCCCGGAGGTCGGCGTGGAGGTACTTCGCGCCAACAATGCCTATGTTGTGCGGAATACGGAATGGGAAAAGCATCACATTGCCCTCTGCGGCGTGGAACCCGTCTACTGTACGCCGGAGGAGATCCCGCCGGACGGCTGGCTCAAGGTACTCTTTGCCATGTCCCCGGAGGAGATCCCCGTATTCATCGAAGCGGTCGCACGGATGGGCTATACCAATGTGGATTTCATCCAGTCCGCACCGATCTTTTACGAAATGCTCCCGAAGCATGTCACCAAGGGCAGTGCTTTGAACGAATACCGGAAGCTTCCCGGCATGGAACACGCCGTCTTTCTGGCGATCGGCGATTTTGATAATGATGTGGAAATGCTCCGCCAGGCGGACATCAGCGCAGTACCTGCCAATGCTGTGGATGCGGCAAAGAATGCGGCACAGCAGATCCTCACCAGAACCTGTGAGGAGGGCGCAGTCGAAGAGCTGATCGATATGCTTCTGGCAGACAGCAATACGAAAAAAACGGACTGACCGCATAGCGGTGAGCCGTTTAGAATAATGGAGGTAATACTCATGGACGAAATGATCAAGAAGGATCTGCAGAAAACAGCCTGCAGCATCCGCATGGGCGTTCTCACTGGAACATTTCATGCAAAATCCGGTCATCCGGGCGGTTCTCTCTCGATTTCCGACCTGCTGACCTATCTGTATTTTGCAAAAATGCATGTGGACCCCAAGAATCCCGATATGGATGACCGCGACAGACTCGTGCTCTCCAAGGGTCATACCGCTCCCGCACTGTATTCTGCACTGGCAGAGCGCGGCTTCTTCGATAAGGAAGAGCTGACACATCTGCGTCATATCGGTGCAATGCTCCAGGGACATCCCTGCATCCATATCCCCGGCGTGGATATGTCCAGCGGCTCCCTCGGACAGGGCATTTCCGTTGCCTGCGGCATGGCACTTGCCGGCAAGCTCAAGTCCGCTCCCTACCATGTATACACCATCCTCGGCGACGGTGAGATCCAGGAGGGTCAGGTTTGGGAAGCAGCGATGTTTGCAGCGCACAACAAGCTGGACAATCTGACAGCCATCGTGGACAACAACGGTCTGCAGATCGACGGCAAGATCACCGAAGTATGCTCTCCCGAGCCGATCGACGAGAAGTTCCGTGCCTTCGGCTGGCATGTGATCCTGATGGATGCGCATGATTTCGATGACATTGAGCGTGCCTTCAACGAGGCAGAAACCATCACCGGCAAGCCCGTAGCCATCATTCAGAAGAGCACTAAGGGCAAGGGCGTTTCCTTCATGGAAAACCAGGTAAGCTGGCACGGTGCCGCACCGAATGCGGAACAGTACGAGCAGGCTATGGCAGAACTCCGCCAGCAGCTGGCAGAATTGGAGGCGTAACAATGGCTGATGTAAAGAAGAAGGCGACCAGAGAGAGCTACGGCGAAGCCCTGACAGCTCTGGCAGAGAAATACGAAAACCTCGTGGTTCTGGATGCAGACCTTGCAGCTGCAACCAAAACCGGCATTTTCAAGAAGGCATATCCTGAGAGATTCTTTGACTGCGGCATTGCAGAAGCGAATATGATGGGCGTGGCAGCAGGTCTGGCAGCGTCCGGTATGGTGCCCTTTGCAAGCACCTTTGCGATGTTTGCAGCAGGCAGAGCCTATGAGATCGTCCGCAACTCCATCGGTTATCCCGGTCTGAATGTGAAGATCGGCGCAACTCATGCAGGCATCTCCGTTGGTGAGGACGGTGCGACCCACCAGTGCAACGAGGACATTGCCCTGATGCGCACCATTCCCGGCATGACCGTCATCGTTCCGAGTGATGATGTGGAGGCAAAGGCAGCCGTAGAAGCAGCCATCCTGCACAATGGTCCGGTCTACATGCGTTTCGGCAGACTGGCAGCTCCCATCCTGAACGATCCGGAGACCTACAAGTTCGAGCTGGGCAAGGGCATCACCGTTCGTGACGGCAAGGACATCACCATCGTGGCAACCGGTCTGATGGTCGGCGAAGCTGCAGAAGCTGCTGAAAAGCTCGCAGCAGAGGGCATTGATGCAAGAGTGCTGAACATCCACACCATCAAGCCGCTCGATGAGGAACTGATCCTGAAGGCTGCAAAGGAGACCGGCAGAATCGTGACTGTGGAAGAACACAGTGTGATCGGCGGTCTGGGCAGTGCAGTTGCTGACTGCGTATCCGGGAATTATCCCGTTCCGGTCACCAAGATCGGCGTGAATGACGTATACGGCTATTCCGGTCCGGCAGTGGAGCTGCTGAAGGAATTTGGTCTGTGTGCGGACAATATCGTGGCAACAGTTAAGAAGGTTCTTGGTAAGTAAACGAAACAAACAGATAGAACAACAGCCCCGCCATCCGGCGGGGCTGCTTCTGTTTATGCTGTTATGATGCACTTTCCTGCGCCTCTGCGATCGCATCCACCATACGTTCCTGGAAGTCCAGAACACCGGTGCTGCCGCTGAGAGAGCGTCTTCTGACGGTCATACCGGAGTAGGTGCCGTCCACCACTGTATAATAGGTGTTGTCATCAGCCGGAAGCAGTGCAAGCTCACGGACTGTGCCGTCATGCAGTGTATAGCGGAAGACCGCCGCAGGCTCCGCAGTGAGATCCACCTCAGCATCCAGTTTGACTGTCTCAAAACGCAGATTGGAAACCGAATCGAACAATGCCCGGAAGGTCGAGCTGCAGTCTCCGCCGAGTGCGGCAATATCCACACCGTCAAAGCTCTGCGAACCTGCTGCCGCATCCATATCCATACGGAAGCTCACATCGTCCACCGCAACCTCAAGGGATGCGGTATCATCATAGGATACCTTCATCACATATTCCATCAGCAGCTCTGAGATCTCCGTGTTGACGAAGTTCGCCGTAGTTGTTGCCATCGAAGCAATTTCCTGTTCATTGCGGTAGAACATATGAATGATGCCATTATTGAGATCATACTCCGCAAAGTCGATAATGGTCTCTCTGCCGTCATAGGATCTGACAGTGAGGGTTGCAAACGGATCCTCCAGACCGTAATCCGCCGGATCATAGCCCTCCGCAGTCAGTCCGACAAAGCTCTCTACTTCCATACGCACAAGAGCTGTTGTCAGGGAGTTGACCTGCGCCGCATTGATGCTGCCGTCTTTCAGCGGAGCCTCCATGCGCCAGCCGCTGTCGCCCTGTACAAGGTCATATACGACCTCGCCCTCACGTTCGAGTTTCAGCTCTGCAATTTCTACGTCAAGGTAGTTCAGCATGTACGGGCTTTTCAGATAGGTGGTATCACCGTAGAACAGACTGCCGTACTGGAAATCCACGCCGTATACCGTATCATTGCCCGGTACCATCACATAGAAATATTCCTGTGTCGGTGTCGCATTGCCGACATGGAGAACGTAATCCGTCGCCCCCGCACTGCAGGTCAGTACAACGGGATCTTCCAGACCATAGTCTGCAAGAGATGCGTCCTCACTCTCAAATTTGGTCAGCGCAGTCAGCTCGGAAAGATACGAGCAGACAACGGATACATACGCCTTGTTCAGTACGAAATCATAGGGATAATCCATTTCCGTCATCGCCCATTCGCTGTCCACGATTTCCATCTGGAAGAAACCTTCCTTGGTATCCAGCGTCACTGTGTCGATCGAATTGGGATCGAAGCTGAACAGATGCATCGAAGCCTCTTCCTCGGCAGCCTCCTTCTCCTTTTTGGTCAGTACAGCATCCGTGATCAGGTAGCCTGCTGCCGCAAACAGCAGCAGTACCACCATGACCACGACCATACGCTTCATCTGCTTGGAACTCATGAATATCTCCTTCCCAGCCATACGCCTGCACCGATCAGTGCAACCACGAACGGCACCACAATAAAGAGTACACTCGTGCCGATGGCTTCGCTTTCAGAATTGAGATTCATGTAGTCATAGTCCTTTGCCTTTTCATCAATGCCCATATCCATATCCAGATTGCTGTTATGCATCCAGGTGATGGTGGCAAGCATCGTATCAACCGGAATGATCATGAAGTCCTCCAGTACATGCACATCATCAATGAACTCTGCATTGCCGAATACCAGTACTTTCGCGTCATTTCTGGCAGGACTCATGGAGTACATTGCCAGATCCAGCGGAATGCCGGAGATCTCCTCAGTCTCTCCGCCGCCGTAAGGCTCACCGATGGCAGTGGAGGTCTCGTTGCCAAGTTCATCCATGGAGGAAACCGTCTGGAGCAGAGATTCGATCTGCAGCGTCTGGTCCTCACTGCCCATGTACTTGTAGAAGCTGCGGCTGTCCTGCATAAAGGGAATGATATTGTCATGCGTCATTTCGATCAGCTCATCCGTCAGATGTGTGCTGTATTCCGTATCGGAAGCCACAACGCTTACCTGATACAGATAGGGATCACCGACATAGAGGTTGGGATCTGTCTCAGCCACAATATCATAGTCCATGCCGATGCCAAAATCCTCCATGATGGATTCAATATTCTTGTATACCACATCATCCGCATTCGGAGACATCAGGAATGCAACATTGCCGCCATTGTCAAGGTAATCATTCAGCTTGCGCGCTTCGTCATTGCTCAGGTCGATCTGCGGAGCGGCAATGATGATCAGGGAAGCATCCTCCGGTACGGAAGGGGAGGAGGACAGGTTCAGCTCCTGCGGGGTATAGTTTCTTTTGATCAGATTGGTACGGAATTTGGAATAGTCATCATACAATGATTTTTCGCCGTGACCAGTCAGGAAGTACACACTGGAATTACGGCCGCTGACAACAGCATCGATCGCACCGGTAATATAGTTCTCACCAGTGAAGTATGCCGCCTGTACCACACTTTCGCCTTCTTCATTGGTTTCGACCTCATACTTGAACATGTTCTTGCCGGGAACGTGCTTGACATAGTCGCCCTTGCGGATGACCATATCGCCCGTTGTCAGGGAAAGCTCACCGGTGGGATTGATCTCCTCAATGAGTGCCGGCTCGCTGTTCGGATCGAAATCGACAAAATTGATGCAGTCATAGGAACGATACTGATCCAGTGAATAGTACAGAGCCATGCTGTCATCATCGGTGGACAGATAATCCATATCCATCAGGAAGTAGAAATCCACCTGCTCGCCGGATGCTTCCAGTTCTTCCAGATAATCGGTCGTTGTCTTGGACAGTTTGTACAGATTGGCAGGTGTCATGTCCCAGATCACATCCAGGCGGCTCGCCAGGAGATTCAGCGGGATTGCCGCTGCAAGCACCAGAACCGTCAGCACAGCAGCATAGGCGGTAAACTTCCTGGTCTTGCGCTTTTTGCTTTGTTTCACATTATTTTCCATAAGTTAGCCCCTCTCAGTCATTTTGCAGCATCAGCTTCTGGTCCAGCGGCGTTTTTCAATGGCAATGGTGATCCATGCCAGCACGACCGCGATCGCAGAAAGGAAGAAGATCAGATCCTCCAGTCGGAACATGCCCTGTGAGAAGAATACGAATCTGCGCTGCATGGAGAACCAGGTCACAACACTGTTAAGCTTCGGATAGGATTCTACCAGCGCAGTAGCCGCGAACTTGTCAAGGAACAGCAGACCCTCCATGACGATCTCACCAAGTACAGCGGCAATGATCGCATTCTCGCTCAATGCGGAGAACAGCATACCCAGAGCGATACATGCCAGACCCCACAGGAAGAAGCCGATATAGGTACAGATGAGGGAGGACCACATGACCTCGCCCTTAATTGCTGTAACGACCGCAAAGAAAAGCGTACAAACCATCATGAATACAAAAACCGTAGCGATCGCCAGGAATTTTGCCATCACGATCTTGAACACGCTCAGCGGACTCGAAAGCAGCAGTACCTCCGTGCCGCCGCGGCGTTCATCTGCAAAGGAACGCATGGTCAGGATCGGGATCAGGAAGATGAAATAAAAGAAATCGTTGTAAAAAATGTTGGAGAAGGAAAATTTCAGCGTGGAGCTGTCCATGGAGGCAATGGAGGTGACAAATCCAAGCGAGAAGATCAGCATGAACAGCGCAGCCAGCACATAGGCAAACGGCGAAAAGAAAAACGACTGAAGTTCCTTTTTATAAAGTGCAAACATGGTTACGCCTCCTCGTTGTCATAGGGATTGTCGGATGCCGGAGCAGCTGCAGTATCCTCACTCAGCAGATCCATCAGGCTCGTCCGCTTCTGTCCCTGTTCTGTCAGCTTCAGGAATACCTGCTCCAGACTGAGCTTCGCCATCGTGATCTCAACGACATTGCAGTCATTATTGAGCAGTACGGAGAGAATATCCTTGCGCACACTTTCGTCCTTGATCTCTACTTTATATGTATAGAGACCGCTGCTGACATAGGTGATGTCCGTGATGCCGGTCACGCCGCGCACATCCTTGAGGAGACGGACAATCTTATCCTTGTCTCCCTCAGCCTTGAGATTGAGGATGGTGCTTGCCGTCATGCTCTTTTCAAGATTCTCGATCGTATCAATCGCCATGATCTCGCCCTTGTTGATAATGACAACACGCTCGCAGACCGCACTGACCTCCGCCAGGATGTGGGAGCTGAAAATAATGGAATGATCCTTCTTCAGATCCAGGATCAGATTCCGCACCTCGATCACCTGTGACGGGTCAAGACCTACGGTCGGCTCGTCCAGGATCAGGATCTTCGGATTGCCCAGCAGTGCCTGTGCAAAACCGACACGCTGCTTGTAGCCCTTGGACAGATTACGGATCAGCCTGCGCCGCATATCCGTAATGCGCAGACGCTCCATTGCAGATTCCACCTGCGCCTTGCGTTCCGAACGCTTCACGCCCTTCAGACCGGCAACGAATTTCAGATACTCCTCCACCCGCATATCCGGATACACAGGCGGGATCTCCGGCAGATAGCCGATGCACTTCTTCGCATCCGCTGCCTGCTCCGTGATGTCAAAGCCGTTTACAGTAACCGTGCCGCCCGTGGAGGGAAGATAGCCCGCAATGATATTCATTGTGGTGGATTTTCCGGCACCGTTCGGACCGAGAAAACCAAGTATCTCATTATCACGGATCTCAAAATCTATGCCGCGCACAGCGGGATTGCTACCATAATACTTTGTCAGATTTTTGATTTCAACCATATCAAATCTCCTTTCCAGAAATCCATGTATCCAATGCATGGACACACATTATAATTATGACATAAAACGATGAACACAATATGTCAAAACTGTGTATATACAGTTAAAAGATGTGCAAAATATCCAAAAACAACGGATGGACGGCGAAAAAACAGATGCGCAGATCTTATTGCGGAAAATAGAAATATTCAATTTTCATCCGCCGGCACAGTCAGAATGGAAATTGTTGCATTTCACCAACGGTACATATTGCTGACACAGAATATTCTTGTAAACCATTGACATGATACACGAGAACTGTGAGAAAAGTGTGAGTATTTACAGTAGATTTGTTGAAAAACGGAAAGGATTATGGTGAAATGTAAATAATTTCTTCGTCAGAATTACCAAAAAGCGATATGTGAGTATGTATCAAATGACGAAAAAAGGAAAAAGGAAGCCGAGATTTTCTGTAAAGCCTTGACAAAAAAAATGTTATCAGATATAATAAATATGAAAATGTTGGGCAGTCGTATATCCATACGGCTATTCGTGCATTTGTTCAACGCGGTGCTGTGACCAACTGCCGGTCGCCATCGTTTTGAAAAAAGGGGGAGAAATCCCAAAATCCAAGTCGGGCGCAAGCCCAAATATTTTACGAGAGGGGAAATTTCAATGCTTTTTAAGAAGAGCAAGGCTGTTGTTGCAGCTGTACTGTCCGCAGCGATGGCTACAAACGCAATGGTAGCAACTGTTGCATCCGCAGCAGGCACAAGAACGAAGGCTGAGGCTTTCGGTGACGACACATATGCAGCGCGTTTTCTGTCCCTGTATGATGATGTTGTAACAAATGGTGTTGAGAATGGTTACCTGAGCCAGAACGGTGCTTCCGGCAGTGCATTCGGTATTCCGTTCCACGCAGTAGAGGAAGTAATCATCGAGGCTCCTGACTACGGTCACGAGACAACTTCCGAGGCTATGTCCTACCTGGTATGGGTAGCTGCAATGAGAGATAACATTGCACAGAACCATGCAGATCAGGTTAAGACAGGTTCCGTACAGAACACAAACGATCTGGCTAAGGCATGGGCAACCATGGAGTACATGATCCCGACTGTACAGGACAACTTCTGGGGCGGTTCCGTAAGCGCACAGTACTGCGGTGAGTATGATACTCCCGACCAGTGTCCGGACGAGTGGGCATCTGAACCCAACAAGACCGCTTCCAACCCGATCCACAGCTACTTCACATCTGCATACTCCGGTCAGAAGGGTCTGTACCTGATGCACTGGCTGGCAGACGTTGAGAACTGGTATGGCTTCGGTTCCGGCACAGATTTCACATTTATCAATACCTTCCAGCGTGGCGAGCAGGAATCCTGCTGGGAAACTGTTCCGCATCCGTGCGTAGAAGAGAAGAAGGCTGGTAACTCTACCAGAGGTATGAAGGGTATCTTCAACAGAGATGAGCAGGTTACAAATCAGTATGCATACACCAATGCACCTGACGCTGAGGACCGTGCAATTCAGGCTGTTTATGATGCTAACCGTTGGGGCGTAGGCGATTCCAGCGTATCTGCTAAGGCAGCTATGATGGGTGACGAACTGCGTAACAACATGTTCGATAAGTACTACCAGGCAATCGGTAAGAACACTACCTGGACAAACGGCAGTGCTAACGGCACCAGCGAAGCAGGCGGCAGCGGCACATATGCAAGTGCTCACTACCTGATGAACTGGTACACATCCTGGGGCGGTGCTCTGGCATCCTCCGGTCAGAACTGGGTATGGCAGATCGGCTGCTCTCATGCGCATCAGTTCTATCAGAACCCGCTGGCAGCTTACGCTCTGATCCAGGATTCCGACCTGAAGTCCGGCATGAAGGCTCAGAAGGCTGTTGAGGACTATACAACATCTCTCGAAAGACAGATCGAGTTCTATCAGTGGCTGCAGTCTGCTAACGGTCCGTTCGCAGGCGGTGCTACCAACTCCTATAAGGGTCGTTATGAGGCTTATCCGTCCGGCGCATCCACATTCTACGGCATGGTTTACACTGAGCATCCTGTATATGCTGACCCGGGTTCCAACCACTGGATCGGTAACCAGGTATGGTCCACTCAGCGTCTGGCAGAGCTGTACTACTGGATCACAGCTGGCGAACAGGGCGACACCACAGGCGTTAAGCCCGGCGGCGTAACTCTGGAAGCTGCTCTGGAGCAGATGCTCGGCAAGTGGGTAGCTTGGTTCGTAAACAACTCCGTTCTGACTGAAGACGGCGACTTCTACATTCCGTCCAACCTCGATTGGAGCGGTCAGCCTGAGGAGTGGAGCGGTTCTGCACCTGGCAACTCCGGTCTGACATGCACAGTTACTGGTTATGGCAACACTGACTTCGGTTGTGTTTCCTCTCTGGCTAACACTCTGATCTACTATGCAAAGGCTAAGGGCGTAACTGCTGAGTCCGCTCTGGCAAGTGCAAAGGTAGACGCTATCGGTTCCGAGGCTAAGTCCGGTATCGTTGACGGCGTTACAAACGGCAGCGGCAACTCCATCAGTGCTGATGACGCTGATCTGGGCAACACTGCTCTGTACCTGGCTGTAAACCTGCTGGATCGTCAGTGGGAAATCGGTCGTGATGACATCGGTCTGACCAGAACTGATCACAATGGTTCTCTGGCAAGATTCTTCTCTCAGCCTGTACACGTTCCGTCTTCTTACACAGGTCAGATGCCGAACGGCGATACCATTGCAAGCGGCGCAACCTTCCTGAGCCTGCGTTCTATGTACGAGAGCCAGTCCAACTGCACAGGTGTTAAGACCACTCAGGAGGCTATTGATCTCGTAGCTGAGCTGAAGGCTGCTTATGAGAAGGACGTAGCTGCTGGTGCAAACTGGAGCGGTGCAAACTCTGCTTCTTCTGCTGCTGGTAAGGCTGAGCTGGCTGACTTCACAAACGTTGGCGCAGTTGAGCTGCAGTACCACAGATTCTGGCACGCTGGCGACATCCTGATGGCTATGGGTACCATGGCTGAGCTGTATCCTGACATTCTGCCGGATACATTCTCTGACGGTTCCGACGGCGGCGACACTACAGAGGCTAATCTCGGTGACGTTGACTGCGACGGCGACGTTGACGTTCTTGACGTTCTGACACTGAACAAGAATCTGCTGGCAGGTTCTCCGCTGTCTGCTCAGGGCGCAATCAATGCTGACGTTGACCTCAACGGCAAGCCCGATGCTACTGACGCTCTGAACATCCTGAAGTACACAATCGGTGTAGTTAAGAGCTTCCCGGTTTAATGAGTAATTCAGTAAATTGAATCCACGGACTGCTGCACTTCGGTGCAGCAGTCTTTTTGCATAAGAGCCTGTTTAGTATCTTCCAATAGCCATCTTTTTGGCATCTTTGCACCGTGTCTTTGCCCGAAATCCTTGCAATACATACAGTATTGCTGCGGCTTTCGTGCTGTGACACGGCACAAATCTGCTCAAAAATCCAGCTATCTACAGATACTAAACACGCTTTAAGAAAACCCGCTTCATTCCGAAGCGGGTTGTTCTGTTTGTGTTTCTTCTTCCGGCAGCTGCTGATTTCCTTCCGCGTCCACTGCAAGATAGGGTTCCCATGCAAGATAAAGGGCGTTCGTCATACCGTCCGTATACAGCAGCTCCAGCGTATTCCGGAAGCCGTGCAGCATTTCCCGAAGGCGCAGAATGTTCTCTGCCATTCCTTCATCACATCCCGGAAGCCGCAGCAGCTCCTCCGCAGAAGCCGTGTTGAGATCCACAAAAACCGGTTCTGTTGGCGGAACGGTTTCTGTGACCGTGGTCTCCGGTTCTGTTTCGATCACGACAGGCTCCGGTTCCGGCTCCGCAGGCGGCGGTTCTTCCGGCATTGGCTGTTCATTAGGGAGATAGAGATAGGGAAGGATCTTTTCCAGTGTGATCTCTCCGATCCCACTGACCTCCAGAAGCTGCATCCGGTTGTAAAATCCGCCGCAGGCATCCCGATAGGCAATGATCTCCGATGCTGTGACTTCACCGATCCCCGGCAGCTGGCAAAGCTCCTCCAGCGTGGCAGCATTCAGATCAAGCGGAAACTGCACAGCTGTTGTCGTCTCTGTTGTGGTTTGGACGGATTCCGCAGTGCTGGCTTTTGTGGAAGCAGCGGAAGTCGTTGTCGTAGACGGCTGCGTTTCCACAGGTGTCAGGTACAGATATTCACCCAGTGCAAGGTAGAGCTGTTCCGGCATTCCCTTCACCTCCAGCAGCTCCTGAAACCCCGTAAAACCGCCGATCCTCTCGCGGTGTGCAGTGATCTCTTCTGCCAGTGAACGGCTGACACCGGGCAGCCTGGCAAGCTCTGCGGCGGATGCATCGTTCAGATCAAGATACAGCGGCTCGTCCGGTTCGGACAGCGCAATACTGTGCTCATGCGGAACCGTCTCCGAAAAAGCACCCCGGAAATGCAGATACTGCAAAATGCAGAGCCCAGCCGCAAAAGCGGCATACAGCGCGAAAGCAAGCGGTTTTCCGATGCGGCGCATCAGCGGTATTTATAGACGGTCACACCCTCGAAGCCATCGAGCAGGTGATTGATCTTCTGGAAGGCAAGTCCCGTACCCTTGGCAACGCAGTTGACCGCATCCTTTGCAAGCACACAGTTCACATTCAGCGTGCGGTGGATCAGCTCACGCAGACCGCCGAGCAGGGAACCGCCGCCCGTCAGCAGGATGCCGTTTTCGTAAATATCACCCACCAGCTCCGGAGGTGTTTCTTCAAGCACTTTCTTGATCGCCTCCATAATGGCGAAGATCTCGTCCTCCATCGCGTCGAACAGTTCCATCTCATTGATCTCCACGGAATCCGGCAGTCCGCGCATCACACTGCGACCCTTTACGGTCATGGTCACATCATCTCGCGGGTCATAGAGGTTGGTCAGGCGCATTTTGATCTGCTCCGCAGTCTGTTCACCGATGAGCAGCTTGTAGCGGTTCAGCATGTATTTGGCGATCGCCTGGTCAATGCGGTTGCCGGCGATTTTAATGGAATGCGAGGTAACGATACCGTTCATGGAAACAATGGCAATATCCGTTGTACCGCCGCCGATGTCCACAACCATATGACCGCGTGCCTTGCCGATGTTGACTCCTGCGCCGAGCATTGCTGCAATGGGTGCGTCAATGAGGTATGCCTTCCGGCAGCCCGCACTCATCACCGCATCACCAACGGCACGCTTTTCAAGTTCTGTGATGAATGCCGGCACACAGATGATGATACGCGGCTTGATGAGCTGATGGCCGCTGACCTTGATGAGAAATTCACGGATCATGCACTGCGTCAGCAGATCATCCGAGATCACGCCCTCCGTAAGCGGATGCACCACATCAATATAGGGCGGCGTTTTGCCGATCATGCGGTATGCCTCCTGCCCGACAGCAAGAATGCGTTCCGTGCATGTGTTATAGGCGATCACGGAGGGTTCCGTCAGAACCACTCCCTTCTTGCCGAGTGTCATTACAATATTGGCAGTACCAAGGTCAATGCCGATATCCGGTGTATTTGTCATGCTGTTGCCTCCTGATCTGTGACCGCCTCGCTGCCGGGCGGCTTTTCTTTCTCTTTTCTGATGGAAGTAGCTGCCGCTGCTGCGATCACAGCTGCTGCACCGCATTCCTTCAGAAGCTCCGCGCATCGGTTCATCGTGCTGCCGGTCGTGAGAACGTCATCACAGAGCAGAATCCGCATTCCGTGAAGATCACACGTTCTGACCCCGAAGCTTCCGACATTTCTGGCACGTTCCTCCGCGGACAGCTTGTGCTGCTCAACTGAGGAACGCTGCTTTGTGAGGACATCCTCCCGGTAGGGAATGTCCAGCAGGCGTGCGGTCTCTCTGCCGATGAGTGCCGCCTGGTTATATCCGCGCATCCGCTGCTTGCTGCGGTGCATGGGGACTGCCATCACGCAGTCGATCCTTCCGTAGTATGGCTCGCCGAACTGCAGGCGGCTTGCAAGGATCTGTGCAGCATAGTGCGCAAAATTCGTATTGGATGATGTTTTGAGCTGGATGACTGCCGAAACTGCGCCGTCACGGTATGCCGAGCATACCACAGCCCTGTCATACGCCGGTATGGTGTGCTTGCACCGGCATTCGACCTTTCCGCAGCGGTGGCAGTAGCCGTCCTGTTCCAGCAGGAGCGTTTCTCCGCAAGTCTCACAGACCAGCTCATGCGCACCGATGATCGTACTGCAGGCAGGACACCGGTTGGGGTAGAAGAAATTAAGCAAAGATCTCGTCCATCTCATTGCTGTCCCCCTTCTCCATGCTCTGTTCCAGCATATGCCGCAGACAGGAATAGCGGTTAGTTCTGCGGTTGTTGCTGACCATCTGTTCCACCTTGATGGGGGACCCGATAAGGATCAGCAGCTTTTTCGCCCGCGTCACTGCCGTGTACAGCAGATTCCGGTAGCTGAGCTTTTCAAAATTGCCCAGCAGCGGAATGATCACCGCTTCAAACTCGCTGCCCTGGCTCTTATGCACCGTGATCGCATAAGCAAGCTCCAGCTGTTCAAGCAGCATCAGCGGATAGACCGTGATGCGCCCGTCAAAGTCAATGACCGCCTCGCCCCTGCGCCGGTTGATCGTGCGGATATGCCCGATGTCACCGTTGAAAATTCCCGTGCCGTTCTCGCCGTCCTTTGTCCAGGTGATGTCATAATTGTTCTTCGTCTGCATCACCTTGTCTCCCTCACGGAACTGATAGAGGATGGACTTGACCTCTGTTTTTTCCGCAGTCGGAGGATTGAGCCGGGACTGAAGGGCTTTGTTCAGCTCGACCGTACCGAGCGTCCCGCGCCGTGACGGACAGATGACCTGAATGTCATGGGTGGGGGAGTACTGATAGGCATTCGGCAGCCGCCTGCTGACAAGATCAAGCATCAGATCGGCGACCTGCTGAAACTCCTGCCGGTGGAAAAAGAAGAAGTCATTGTCCTTCTTCGTCAGATCCGGCATCTCTCCGTGCACGATTTTATGGGCATTGGTGACGATGCAGCTCTGCTGTGCCTGCCGGAAGATCTCCTTCAGCTCCACGATCGGCATACATTTGCTGTCGATCAGGTGGCGCAGGAGATTGCCAGCCCCCACGGAGGGAAGCTGGTCGCTGTCGCCGACGAGAATGACCTTGCAGCCGAGCGTCAGCGCACGAAGCAGACTTGCAAACAGCAGCACATCCACCATTGACATCTCATCCACCACAAGCACATCGCATTCCAGCGGATTTTCTTCGTTGTGGACAAATTTCTGCCCGCCCGCCGGATCAAACTGCACCTCCAGCAGACGGTGGATGGTCTTCGCGTCATAGCCCGTCAGATCTGAAATACGCTTTGCCGCGCGTCCGGTCGGTGCGGCGATCATGACCCGGAAGCCCTGCTTTTCATACAGGGAGATAATGGCATTGAGCGTGGTCGTCTTGCCTGTTCCAGGACCGCCTGTCAGGATGAGCAGACCCCGCGACAATGCGGACTGGATGGCATCCTTCTGCAAAGCGGCATATTCAATACCGCGGTTTTCCTCCGCCTCCCGGATCATCGTGCTGTAATCATGCTCATTCCGCGCACCGAACTCCCGCATGACCTCAATGCGGTCGGAAATATAGCGTTCCGCCCGATGGTATTCCTTTAAGTAAACAAATTCCCGTTCTCCCTTGATGTACTCGACCAGTGTTTCCGCCTTCAGCTCCGCCTGGTAGGCGGCATAGAAGTCGGATTCATTGACCTCCAGAAATTCGCAGACCTTCTGTGAGAGCCTGTCCAGCGGAATGCAGGTATGCCCCGCACCGGCATTGTGCCGGAGAATATGGATCATCCCCGCACCGATACGGAACACAGAATCATGGGGAATGCGCAGATCATGCGCATAGCTTTCCACCGCCTGGAACTGCATTCCGATCTCCTCGCCGCACATCAGGTAGGGATTCTGTTCGATCACGTCCCGGCATTTCTCCCCCCAGACGCGGAACGCCCGCATGGCATAGCGGGATTTGATGCCGTAATTTTCAAAATAGGAGATCACGCCGCGCAGCGCGAAGATATGCTTTGCCTCATTGGCGACCTCCTCACACTTGGCGCGTGACATGCCCCTGACTTCCATCAGGCGCATGGGTTCATTCTCCATGATCTCCAGCGTCCGTGCGCCGAAGGCATCCACGATCTTCCCCGCGAGCACCTTGCCGATGCCCTTGATGACACCGGAGGAAAGATAGCGGCGTATGCTGTCCACGGTATTCGGCAGCTTGCGTTCACAGGACTCCGCCTGAAACTGCGGACCGAAGCGCGGATGTGTGATATATTCCCCGTACAGTGAAAGACATTCGCCCTCATCAATATCCCCCAGTTCACCCACCACTGTGATCGGTTCGCCGCCCGCGTCAAGGTCGAGAACGATATAGCCGTTCGCCTCATTGCGGAACAGGATATTTTCCACTGTGCCTTCAATATGCAGAGCCTCCGCCATTTCCTTCACCTCCGGTTCTGCGGAATTGTATATTCCTATTTATTATACTACATTTCTTTTGAAATTGCAACCATCTGCAAAGTTTTTTTCAGGTATCTGCATTCTTGCCGTCAGCAGCTGCTGCGTCTCCGTCAGGGACATGCAGGAAAAAAAGTCGTACTGCCGCGCCATCTCCCGGCACAGCTCCGCTGTTTCGGTGTTGCCGTCGGGGTACACCAGCACCATGCTCTGCATCACTGCGCTGTCCATCCATGCGATCTGCCCGGCAAGCAGCTCCAGATGTGCCCTGACCGAAGGCGAAGCCTCCTGCACCGGCAGGACGGAAAAGGGAACAAGCCGCTGCATACCGCTGGCAGAACGGGGGAGCAGCAGACTGTACAGCAGAAATACCCCGATCCCCGTCAGCAGCAGGATCCCCGTCAGTAACAATGCGTCCATAGAATCACTCCAATTTTGACAGTTTTCATATACTGCATTTTATGCAAAATCCATAAAGATGTGAAAAATGAAAAAAATTACAAAAACCTATAGAAAAAACGGCTGAGATATGGTATAATATAAGGAAACAGAAATTTTTCAGGAGGAATACCGATGCTGCCAATGGATTGTCACACGCATACCTGCTGTTCGCCGGACAGTGATGCCCCGGCAGGACTTATGATCGCCCGTGCGGAAGCACTGGGACTTCAGGCATATGCGCTGACCGATCATATTGAGCTGTGCCGTTTCTTTCCGCAGGGCTTTTATGGAGTTCCGGCGCGGAATGAGGAGGATTTCTTCGACTATGCCGCCCGCTATGAACAGTCCATGCAGCAGAATCAGCTTGCAAAGGATCTGTACAAGGGGAAGATGCAGCTCATCAGCGGTATTGAAATGGGGCAGCCGAATGCAGA
The DNA here is from genome assembly GCA_045546475.1 of Oscillospiraceae bacterium. Taxonomy (GTDB): domain Bacteria; phylum Bacillota; class Clostridia; order Oscillospirales; family Ruminococcaceae; genus UBA3855. The sequence continues at coordinate 5,994 of JAZQCT010000095.1, read as the reverse complement.
TCTTCCCCTTGCAGAAAGTCTCCTGCAGGACAAGCGTCTGGATTTCGTGATCGCCTCCCTGCATGAGCTGCCGGACAAGCTGGATTTCTTCTTTCTGGATTATGCGGAGGAAGATACGGACGCACTCCTGGATGCCTATTTTGCAGAGCTTCTGAAGATCTGCCGGTGGGGAAAATTCGATGTTCTCGGACATCTGACATACCCTTTGCGTTATCTTGCAGATGCGGGAATTTCTGTGGATATGACAAAATGGCGCGAGCCTGCTGCAGAATGCCTGAAAGCCGTTATCCGGAACGGCAGAGGTATCGAGATCAACACCTCCGGCTACCGCCAGAGCTACGGCAGACCCTTCCCCGACCGGGAATGTCTGGAGCTGTACAGGGATCTTGGCGGCACCATTCTGACACTCGGTTCGGACGCACACCGTCCGGAGGATGTCGGCGGCGGCATTGCACAGGGCGCAGCCCTTGCGAAAGCCTGCGGTTTTGAGAAAGTATGCTATTTCCTGCGGCATGAGCCGCATTATATAGAACTCTGATTACTAGGAGGAAATGAACATGACAAACGAATTACTGGATCTGCTCCGGCAGAATGCCCGCCTGACAAACGCCCAGCTTGCGGATATGCTCGGCAGAACCGAGGAGGAAATTGCCGCAGAGATCCATCTTCTGGAGGTAAAGGGCATCATCAAGGGATACAGTGCCATCATCAACGATGAGCTTGCCAGAACGAGCGAAGTAGAAGCGATCATCGAGCTGCGTGTGACTCCTAAGCGCGACTGCGGTTTTGATGAGATCGCCAGAACCATTATGATGTATGATGAGGTGGAGAGCATCTCCCTCATGTCCGGTTCCTATGACCTTTCCATCTGTGTAAAGGGCAGAACGCTCAAGGAAGTGGCACTTTTCGTGTCCCAGCGTCTTTCCGCACTGGAGGGCGTGGTGTCCACCGCGACTTCCTTTGTTCTCAAGCGATATAAGGAAAAGGGCATCTTCATTGCCGAAGAAGAGCAGGATGAAAGGGGTCTGATCTGTCCGTGATGAATTATGAGAATATTCTTTCCCGCCGTGTACAGGACATAAAGCCCTCCGGTATCCGGAAATTCTTTGATCTTGCCGCACAGATGGATGATGTCATCAGTCTGGGTGTCGGTGAGCCGGATTTCCAGACACCGTGGAGCATCCGCAAAACCGCCATCAACGTCCTGGAACGCAAGCGCATCATCTATACTGCAAATTCCGGTCTGATGGAACTGCGCCAGTCCATATCCCGCTATCTGAAGCGTAAAAATAATCTTGATTACGACGGCGCACATGAGATCATCGTGACTGTCGGCGGTTCCGAGGCGATCGACATGGCGATCCGCGGTGTAGTGAATCCCGGCGATGAGGTACTGATCGTAGAGCCGAGCTTTGTCTGCTATGCCCCCATTGTGGAGCTGACCAGCGGTGTGCCCGTTCCGATCCCTACAAAGGAAGAAAATAAATTCAAGCTCACAGCGCAGGAGCTGCGTGAGAAGATCACGGATAAGACCAAGCTCCTGATCCTGCCCTATCCGAATAATCCCACCGGCGGCATCATGACCCGTGAGGATCTGGAGGAGATCGCAGAGGTACTGCGCGGCACGGACATCATGGTGCTGTCCGATGAGATCTATTCCGAGCTGACCTACGGCGGCAAGCACTGCTCCATCGCAGAACTCGAGGGTATGCGTGAAAGAACACTGCTTGTCAACGGCTTTTCCAAGGCATTTGCCATGACCGGATGGAGACTCGGTTATCTCTGTGCACCGGAGCCTGTGATCACACAGCTGGTGAAGATTCACCAGTACGCCATCATGAGTTCTCCCACCGTCAGCCAGTTCGCTGCCATCGAGGCACTCGAACACTGCGACGAGGAAGTACAGCACATGGTCAAGGAATACAATGTCCGCCGCCGTTATCTGGTGGAGGCGTTCAATCGCATCGGGCTGACCTGCTTTGAGCCGGAGGGCGCATTCTATGTGTTCCCCTGTATCCGGAGTACTGGTCTTTCCAGCGAGGAATTTTGCGGTCAGCTGCTTGAAAAGGAAAAGGTAGCAGTCGTCCCCGGCAACGCCTTCGGCGAAAGCGGCGAGGGATTCGTGAGAGTGTCCTATGCCTACTCCCTCAAGCACCTGATGGAGGCAGTGACCCGGATCGAGAAATTCATCCGCGAACTGCAGCAGTGAGGGTGATATGGAACAGAGAATCAGACTCCGCTGCAATGCCAAGATCAACCTTTCCCTCGATGTCACGGGAAAGCGTGAGGATGGCTACCACACATTGGAAAGCATTTTTCAGTCAGTGACTGTATATGATGTATTGACCGTATCCGTCCGCCCCGGCAGCGGCATCACACTGCGGTGCAGTGCGCCCGGTCTGCCGTGCGATGAACGGAACCTTGCCTACCGTGCCGCTCAGGAGATGCTGAAGGCATCCGGTAAAGAATGCAGGATCTCAATTGATATGCGCAAGCATATCCCGTCCGGTGCCGGCATGGGCGGCGGCAGTGCCGATGCAGCAGGTGTGCTGTTTGCCCTTAACAGGCTGATGGATTGCGGCTTCTCCAACGAAAAGCTTCGTGAGATCGGCATCACACTCGGCGCGGATGTGCCGTTCCTCCTCATGGGCGGGACTGCTCTTGCCGAGGGGATCGGCGAGATCCTGACTCCCTTAAAGCCCCTGCCGGAATTGCCGCTTGTCATTCTCAAGGGCAGACAGGGGATGTCCACCCCGAAAGCATATGCGGCGATTGACGCACTCGAAGCCCCCTTCCATCCGGATACCATCCAGATGCGCAGGGCAGTGGAAACACAGGATATTGCCCTGTTAGCCAAGCACTGCGGCAACACCTTTGAGGATGTTACACTCCTTCCGGATGTTGTCCGTGCAAAGCAGGCACTGCTGGAGGACGGTGCGCTCTGCGCTGTTATGACGGGCAGCGGGACCGCGGTATTCGGTATTTTTCCGGATAAACAGTCTGCGGATGCCTGTGCAGGAAAGCGGAGGGCAGAATTTGCATTTGCACAGTCCTGCATGACCACTACAGAACCGCAGCAGATACTGCCGGTACGCAGAAGATCGCGCCGCGGCGGATGCAGAAGAAGATAATAGGAGATTTAAGATGAAAACGAAACGAATCACAGCGAGTCTGCTGTGTGCCGCACTTGCCCTGCCTGCGGGCAGCCTTACGGCATTTGCGGAGGATGCAGGGGGATCTTCCCTGCATATCGGACATTTTGATACATATGAGCAATACGAAAAGGCATGTCTGACGCAGACTGTCAAAGCCCCCATCGTTTCCGGGGCAGCAGCAGCGGCGGAGGAACTGCCGGCGGCATATGACATGCGCAAAACCGGACATGCGACCGCCGCCAGGGATCAGGAGCTTTACGGCACCTGCTGGAGCTTTGCCGCAATGGCATCCATAGAAAGCGCGCTTGCGGCGGATGTGCCGGAGACCGACCTTTCAGAATGGCATCTGGCATATTACAGCTACGCCGACGCATTCGGCTACCAGCGCAACGACAACCTCAACTGGTTCAACAACGGCGGCAATTTCATCATCGTTTCGTCCATGCTTTCCGGCTGGCTCGGACCGGTGGAGGAAGCGGACTGTCCCTACGATGACTGGGATGTCCTCAATGCTGACATCACGCTGGACGAGGTACGCGCCCAGGCGGATTACCATGTAACAGACGCGGTAAAGTTCGCCTATACTGCTCCCGCAGATGCATCACAGCTGGACGAGATCAAGCGGGCGATCCATGATGGTCATGCCGTTTCTATGAGCTTTTTTGAGCATGGCAGCTATTTCAATAAGGAATCCAATGCCTATTATTTCAGCGGGGATCTGACAGAGGAGGAAAGCGGCGGCGAATACCATGCCATCAGTGTGATCGGCTGGGATGATGCCTACCCGGCAGAAAACTTCCTGACCTCTCCCGGTACGGACGGTGCATGGCTGTGCAAGAACAGCTGGGGCGAGGATTGGGGCGACTGCGGCTATTTCTGGCTTTCCTATGCTGAACCGACAGTCTATGAAGCCTACTATCTGAAGGCAGAGCCGGCGCAGCAGGATCTCAGAAATTACCAGTATGATGACTATGGCTGCGGTGTGGCACTTTCCGTAGAAACGGAGGACACCACCGCCTATATGGCAAACATCTTCACCGCAGAAGAGGATACCTATGTAACGGATGTCATGGTCTGCACCGCACTTCCGGAGGAACAGTACGAGGTCACGATCTATACCGATCTCCGCCTTGCGTCTTCCCCCGTTTCCGGCACCGCGTCCGCAGTCACTTCTGGTACACTGTCTGCCATGGGCTACCAGACCATCACACTTGCTGAACCTGTCAAGGTAGACGCGGGCGAGCAGTTTTCCGTTGTAGTACGCCTTTCCGGCGAAGCGGGGCAGCATATCACAAGCGAAGCTGCCTACCGCAGTACTTCCACCTTTGAGGATGGGACTGTGGAAATCTATGACGGCTACCTGATGACCATGGAGATGCTCCGCCGTGATTTCCATGAAAATGAGAGCTTCTACAGCCCCAACGGCAGAGTGTGGCATGATATGTACGACGAAGTCGTAGAGGATGCCCACAGCTACGAGGACGAGAACGGCAATACCGTCAATGTGGAATCCACGACCATGCTCGGCAATGTCTGTGTCAAGGCGATCGCAAGCCCTGCCGGCGCAGTCATCTTCTCGACCTATGACAAAACACTTCCCCAGGGAACGGAGATCTCCCTGACAAGCCCCGGCGGCGGCACCATCTATTACAGCACGGACGGCGGGGAAAACTACATAGCATATGAAAAGCCGATTGTTTTTGACAGTGATATGACGATCACTGCATATGTGGACGGCATCGGCACAGAATATACTCAGTCCTATACCTCGCGCTATGCCAAGCTGAGCTATCTGAATTACAGCGACGGCAGCGCATGGAAGCAGCTGGCATTCACGCAGACAGCGGACGGTACTTATGAAGCCCAGCTGTCCGATCTGACTGCGCCTCCGGAGAGCCTCCAGCTCTATCCCGTCACTTCCGGCACAGTAGTATGCGGTGAAACCGCACTGCCCTCCGGTGAAAAGACGGAAGCTGCTGTGACAGGCAGCACACTGACGCTGACGGTATCCAAGGAGAACTGCCTGGACACGGAATATGTGATCCGCTTCGGCAGCGAACAGCCCGCCGTTCTGCGCGGTGACACGGACAATGATGGTGCCGTGACTGCCGCGGATGCTGCACAGGTGCTGATCTATGCAGCTGCTGTTGGTTCCGGTGAAACACCGGAGGTACCGGATGAGGAATGGACGCTTCGTGCTGATTATGATGAGGACGGAGACATTGATGCTGCGGATGCCGCAGGTATTCTGATCTTTGCCGCAAAGGCAGGCGTATAATGCCGTCACGAAACAGGAGGAAATATGCTACATTTAATTGAATCATTACCGATGGGTACAGCGCAACTGGTCGGCTTTGTGCTTGGTATGGTGCTGACAGCCCTCGGCATCAAGTATTTCGGAAAATATCTGCCCAAGGATCAGGGCAGGGAATTTGCGGTCAACGGTGCATTATCCGTCGGAAAAACACGCGGTGTCGGCATTGTTATGATCATTGCGCTTGTGATCGCCAGTGTGATCACGGTTCCGCTGAAGCTGGAATACATCATCTATCTCGCGGCTCTGTTCATAGAAATGATGAGCGGTTATCTGGATGACGCATCCGAAAAGCCCTGGGGCGAGCTGAAAAAAGGCATCATTGATATGGTGGTTGCTGTGGGAGTTTCCGTGACGGTGTACTGGTTCCATGGCGGTCAGATCGTGCTGCCGCTGCTGCATCTGAGCTTTACGGTTCCGGCAGTACTATATGTCATTCTCGGTACGATTCTCATCTGGGCAAGCATTAATGTGACCAACTGCGCCGACGGCGTAGACGGTCTGTGCGGTTCGCTTTCCATGGTA
>JAZQCT010000094.1:0-59515 GCA_045546475.1 Oscillospiraceae bacterium | reverse complement strand
AAACATGATCGAAAAGGGACTCATGCAGGTCATGGAGGACTATGAGGACAAGCCCCGCACCCGTACTTACCGCTGGTATCAGGATTATCCCGGCGACAACTGGAAGCTTGTCTGCAACGGCAGTATGAGCCTGGCGGCACTTGCCATCGGCGATGAAGCAGATGCAAGGGACATTGCTTCCGAGGTGCTGACCTATGCCTACAAGGAATCCTACGCCTTCGTCCGCCGTGCCTACAGTGCAAAGGACGGAACCTACAGTGAGGGACTGGGCTACTGGGATTATGCGACCTACTATCTCGGACTGTATTCCTCCGCACTGACAAGTGCCGCAGGAACGGACTATGGTCTTGCCGATCATGAGGGACTGCGCAAATCCGTGGATTTTGTCCGCTATATGAGTTCCAACACGCCCAAATCCTTCAGCTTCGGTGATGACAGAGAAAGTCGGGATACGGGCTGGACGGTGCTGCTGTGGCTGGCTGACTATTATCAGTCCTATGACATCGCCTCTGTTCGCCTTAAGAAAATCCCGAACGACAGCTTTAACTATCTGGATCTTTTGTGGATCGAGGAGGACAAAACCCCCGATTTCGCCAAGGACAGCCCCACGGACTGGGGAGAGGTCGGTGCATCCAATGCCAGCTTCCGCAATACCTGGGAGGAAAGCGGCATCGTGACGGCTCTCCATGCCGGCGAAAATGTCTATAAGTATCACGGACACTACGATCTGGGCACGTTCTATCTTGAGTCAAACGGCGCACGATTCTTTACGGATCTGGGGAATGAGAATTACGAGCTGGAAAACCGCCTGTATTCCTACCGCATCCGTGCAGAGGGGCACAATACACTTGTCATCAACCCTTCGCAGGAGCTTGACCAGCAGGAGGGCGCAGAATGCCTGATCACGCAGTTCGGCAGCGGAAACGAAGCGTATGCCGTGACAGATCTGACTGCCGCATATGAGCCAAGCGGTGCAGAAAGCGTGGTTCGTGGTCTGAAAATGATCAAGGACAGGGAATGCGTGATCATTCAGGATGAAATTTCTCTCAGTGCCCCCGGTGAGATCTACTGGTTTGCACACACAAAGGGAGAGATCACGGTTGCCGATGACGGCAGAAGTGCTGTTGTCACCGTCGGTTCGGAGAAAATGTGGGTGGGACTCATCAGTGATGGCGGTACATTTACGATGATGAACGCAGAGCTTCTGCCAACATCCCTTCCTGTGCCGAATCAGACGGACAACAGTGAGTACAGAAAGCTTGCTGTCCATCTGACAAATGTGGAGGATACGACAATTTCCGTAGCCTGCATTCCGCTGAAGGAGGGAGAAGCGCAGCCCTCATGGATGCCGTCCGTGAAAGCGATCTCCGAATGGACTCCCCGGACGATAGCGGGCGATGTGAATGCCGACGGTGCATTCAATGTTGCTGATGTGGTTGCACTCCAGAAATGGCTGCTTGCTGTGCCGGATGCAAAGCTTGCGGACTGGAGGGCAGGAGATTTCTGCAATGACAATAAACTCGATGCATTTGACCTTTGCATGATGAAGCGAGAATTACTGAAAAGCAACTGATCGTGAGAATAACCCTCCGATGAACGGAAATACTAATCCCGAAAAGGAGGTTGATTCTATGTTCAAACACGAAAAAATGCTGTTCCATCCGGTAGTAGTCGAAAAGCCGAATCCGCAGTATGCCGCACTTCTGCAGGAGCAGCTCGGCGGCGCAAACGGCGAGCTGAAAGCCGCTATGCAGTATATGTCCCAAAGCTTCCGCATCAAGGATCCTGAAATCAAAGACTTATTCCTCGACATTGCCGCAGAGGAGCTTGGTCATATGGAGATGATCGCCCAGACAATCAGCCTGCTCAACGGTCATGATGTCGATGCTGCCGCAGTGCCGGCAGGCGAAATCCAGACGCATGTGCTGATGGGGCTGAATCCCGGTCTGATCAATGCTTCCGGCTATTCATGGACGGGCGACTATGTATCAGTAACTGGCGATCTCTGTGCCGATCTGCTTTCCAATATCGCATCCGAGCAGAGAGCGAAAGTGGTCTATGAGTACCTCTACCGTCAGATCGAGGATAAAAAGGTGCGTGAAACCATCGACTTCCTGCTGAACCGTGAGGAAGCTCACAACGCCATGTTCCGTGAAGCGTTCAACAAGGTGCAGAACAACGGCTCCAACCGTGATTTTGGTACGACAAGGGCGGCGAAGATGTATTTCAGCATGTCCGAGCCATCGCCTGCGGAGACACCATTCCCGAAAACAGATGTCAAACCGCCGTCATTCAGCTGAGGCGGAGAAGATCAAAACGAGAGCTTGCCCGGATGCGGCAAGCTCTTTTCAGGTGTAAGTAAAAGCGGGATGTAACCGGAAACATGCAATAACAGTTGCAATTCTCACTTCAATATGGTATAATAGAGATAACATAACGAAAGTGAGGGATGCGTGTGGGACAGTTTAAACCCATTCCGATCGGCGTGGAGGATTTTAAACGGCTGATTGATGACGGATATTACTTTATTGATAAAACGCTCATGATACAGGATATTCTTGATCAAAAGGGATCTGTAAAGCTGTTCACCCGTCCCAGGCGGTTTGGCAAAACGCTCAATATGAGCATGATCCAGCGGTATTTCGAAAAAACAGAGGAAGATAATTCCTATCTGTTCGAGGGACTGAATATTTCAAAAGCCGGTGATAAATATAAGGCGTATCAAGGACAGTATCCGGTGATCAGTCTTTCTTTAAAAAGCCGAGCTTGTGAACGACTGTTACCAGAAGATCATCAAATTCGGTGTGGCGTTCTATCAGAAATCCTGTCGGATAAAGATGGTATGATCTTCCGTTCGTAAATCGATGAAGTTTACAAAAAATAATCTGCACGGGGGTTCCGTGCAGATTCGAGAAAAAAGCGTCCGGCAAAAAGTCAGCAAGCCGTGATTTGTCTGAAAGCCTTCCGTTTCACCTGTTATTCCGCTGACAGCTCACCAGTTTTATAGCCCGCATACCCCTAATTCCGCTGCCTTCTGCTTGCTGATGCGTTCTTCTGCTCTTGCAAGCTCTGCGGAATCTGTGATGCCGAGTTTGTTTTCCAATGCCATGAATGTACCTCCTTACGAAATTGACTGCTCCAGAATCCGCACTCGTTCCAGCACATAAGCCGCCAGATCACGCTGCCTGCAGCTGCGGAGGAATCCTTTGAGCCTTGTGAAATATTGTGCATCGCCGATCACCTGAAAGCTCTGCAATGCCGCCTTTTTCAGCGGCTTCAGGTCGATGTGGCTTGTGGTGGTATCGTCTGCACTGAAGCAGTTGTCAAAATCATACATTCTGGAAAGACCCAGAATCTGATTCCGGTTGTCCATCTCGAATGCCCAGTTTTCATTATGACGATCAGTATTTCCTGCAATATAGTCAAAAATCCGCATCTCGTGGTATCTCTGCGGTGAAAGCTCCTTTGCAAGCTCTACCGGATTTCTGCCGGAATTGGCAATATCCTTTGCCGGGATCCAGCCGATCTGCATACTGGTTTCCAGTCTGCACCGCACACAATTGGAATGCTTTGTGTGTACATTGCGGTACTCTACACTGCTCATACCGCAGTACTGCGCCACCTTCGATGCAAAGAGTTCTGTCCTGATCTTGTCATCAATCCCCGTCTTATAGAGGTAGATGCCTCCTTTGGTACGCTTGTAGGCTTTCGCCATCGTCCCTCTCTGGTTGATTTCCGGAGTCGTACCCTGTATTGTGACCCCTTCTGCACCATACAATGCAACGGAATACATCGCCCGACTGAAGGAATTTTCATAAAGGTTTACATCGGCATAGCGGACATCCTCGCCATACCCCTTGATCCAGAAATTATCGAGTAAGGAGAGTGCACGGTATCTTGTGATCAGCGTAAGAATATCATAAGTGCCGGACATCCCGCAGGCTTTGAGGATCTTGTCCTTATTGGAACGATTCACCTGAATGGCACGTTCCTGCAGCCATGCCCGAAGGGCATAGACAAGATTGCCGCTGTCCACAGCCTTACTGACCGCATGGGGCACAAGACTGCAGTCGATCATCTCATATTCATAGGTGGTCATATCAAAATGAAATACCTCCTGCTCCGCCAACATCAGGGTATACTGCATGGGATCGCCTCCTTTACATCATCATTGTACTTATTATACCACATAACAGCAGTTCTTTCAAGCCCAAATAACAAGCATAAGAGGGGCAAATTAGTATCCACTGCAGGCACCGAAGAACTCGCCCATCTCGAGATGATCTCGGCGATCATTTCACAGCTGACGCAGAATCTCTCGATCGAGGAGATCAAGAAAAGCGGGTTTGACAAATATTTTGTGGATCATACCGCGGCGGTGTATCCTGTTTCTGCATCGGGGATGCCGTTCACTGCGACGTATTTCCAGTCCAAGGGTGATCCCATCACTGACCTGCATGAAAACATGGCAGCGGAGCAGAAGGCAAGAACGACCTATGACAATATCCTTCGTCTTGCGGATGATCCGGATGTCATTGATCCCATCCGCTTTCTGCGTGAACGTGAGATCGTGCATTACCAGAGGTTCGGCGAAGCTCTGCGGCTGACCCAGGATCAGCTGGATTCCCGCAATTTCTACGCCTGCAACCCGTCGTTTGACAAGAATTGCAAACGGTGCCGGGGATGTCAGAAGTAGGGGCGATTCGGATTAGAATAAGTTTGGATTGATACCAAAGCCTGTTCGCATAAGATGCATATGCATTATAATGTGAACAGGCTTCACTCTTCAAAACCATAGGACAAACTGCTGATTTCTCCATCAAAATACAGAAAATCCCCATCCTCATAATTCCAGACCGCCCGCATCTTTGATGGATGTTTCACGCCATTATCCGAAATCACATACTCACTGCAAAGAGCCGACCAAGGAATATATTCCATTGTTCCATCCGAATTTGTCACCGCACGGTCATTGGTAACAAAGGAGATCATTTCGTACTGCTCGTTGAATGTAAAGATCCCGCTTGCAGTATGATTTTCATAAGTAATTGTTGCTTTGACTTTAAAATCGCTTATTTCCTCGAATGAAATATAATCCTGCAAAAGGATCGACGGTGCAAACATACTTTCAGCAAGAAACGTCGCAAGACATGCTCTGTCCATATCTGTTCCCATCTGATCGAACAGCGGAATGCATTTGGCTATTACACCCTTCATTCCGCCGACACCGTTTTGATAATAATCATAACCTTCAAACGGAACCCCAAACATACTGCTGTCAATTAAAGCCATTCTGCTGGGTTCTGATACGAAATTATATTGCGTGTAATCAATCACCAAGGCAGGTCCGTTTTTCCCCTGCATAAATGCAACATTCTTAAACTCGATTTTCATATAAGACATTTTAGGTGTACCGATATAACCACAGTTTTTCAGATATTTCTGTATCGTATCAGGTAAATGCAAAAATTCTTCTTCGCTGAACAACTCGCCCTCCGTCCTTAAGCTGTTGCCAGCAATTAAATTTTTTATGTCATTTTTAAAAGCAATCTTTGTCGGAGAATACGGAATATGGAACCATATCATAACTGCGCCTGTAATTATCAGTAAAATTCCTACTGCAATAAACATCTTATTCTTCCTCGCTTTTTTCATATTCGGTCAATTCCTTTGCATAATTTTCTACTCGTTCAATACCAGCATAGAACTTTGAATACAGATGAAACAGCTGCTTTATCTCTTCTTCTGAGAAATCCTTAAAGAGCAGTTGTAACGTCTGTGCATGACGTTCCTCCATTTCTTTTGCATACTCTGCCACTTTTTCAGTAAGTTCGATTTGTACTGAATTGTTGCCGCCAAGCACCAAACGGACATAACCCTGCTTTTCGAGTGCCAAAGCTAATTTTTTCACATTCTGTCTTGAGCAGCCCATTAAAGTTCCCAGACTTGTTAAAGTACGCGGTTCAGGACAACTCCCTGTCATTGCAAGAAGCAGCCATTGCTTCATTGAGATTTCTGTCTGTATCTTTTCTCCCGCAGTCTGCATACGGTTTTGCATGACAAATATGCTGGAAAAAATTGCTTGTATTCTGTGGGGGGTATCACAATCGTATTCTTCAAAAAGTTGTTTCCACATGTGGAGTCCTCCTTTGTAGTAACAAGTTACCGCTTATAGTATAGCAAATTGTTACTGCTTTGTCAAGTGGAAATTGTAAAAAGTTCAAAAAATATGGCACGCCTGCCGTCATAGGGACAGGCGTGCAATTTATCATTTTTGTGTTGTCTGTGTATCGTATCCAAAGCACCTCACAGCAAAGCCGCCTCCATCCCGATCACGCCGGAGATTTCGGGCGAATCCGCAGCCCAATGCACCGAATACAGCCTGCTGCCGTAGCGAACGGCTTTCAGGCGATCCATCGCTGTGCAGAGCGGATCATTCTCAAATCCGCCCCACAAAAGCAGGGAGAAATCCATTTCTGCTGCCGCAGAGCGTAGGAAATCCACACAGAGCTTCGGGTCATTGTCCTTGATATACAGATAGGATACCACACCATGATGAATGATGCTGTCTGGCTTCGGGAATGCCGGATAGCCGAAAAGCCTTGTCGGCAGGTGGGAAATCAGCTTGTAGATGCCGCCGTAGCCGGACATTTTATATTGCTTGTGCGCCTGCTGATTCCCGATGAAACAGCAGGCTTTCAGTTCGCCGTTTTCACGGTAGGAGCAGAACACCTTCTCCCCGAATCCTGCATAATCCGGATTGCACGGCACAAGGCTCTGCTTTGCAAAATGGCATCGCATCAGATCGTCAAAGCCATCCCGATTGTCTTTCTCCAGCTTCAGAATGCGCCTGCCGCCGTGGAAGCAGTAGGTCGTATAATGTCCGAGATAGCGGTATTCCGGCATATTCCGGTGTTTCTTTTCGAGCATGGCGATTGCCGGTGCATTGTCATCGAGGATGGTCGTGTAGCAATAGCGGCAATCCCCGATCCCTTCATGCAGAAAGGCATATGCCTTTGCAATGAATCCGATGCGCTTCTGATAATCAGGGTGGATTTTCAATCCCGTAAGGTAGGCGCATTTTTCACGTTCACCATTGACATATTCCTGCCGCACGACCGCACCGCCGACTGCCGCTGTGCGATTCCGTTCATTATCGAGGATCACCAGAATCCGGCTTTCATCGCCGTCCGCCGAAAAGGATTCATAGGGGGTATCCCCTCGCAGATACTGCACACTGATGCCGCCGCTGAAGCCGGATGCCTCGAAGATTTCACAGATACCGGCATTATCGGAGGCATCGGCAAATTTCAGAGTATAGCGGTTATTTTGGAAGTTCATCGAGGTTCTCTCCGATCGGGACGTGCATTTTCTGGTCGATTTCTTCTCCAAGACGCAGGTTCATGCCCCAGAACAGTCCCCAGAGCAGGGGGCTGGTTCTGCCGAGGGATGCAAAGCCACGGCTCATGACGGTTTTCGGGGCGGAAAATTCCTTTCGTGCGTCACGGCAGAGCTGGCTCATTTTCTCCGCTGTGACGAGCTTCGGATGGAATGCAAGTTCCCCGTAATTGTACCCATCCGCCAGCCACCATTTGTCATAAATCAGACGATCCTGTGCTTTCAGGCGGTCATAGAGGGCGGTATTCGGGAACGGCAGGAGGTGATTGAATGCGGCGGTGTAGAAATTATGCTTTTTCGCAAATTCCAGCGCATCATGGATCGTGCGTTCATCGTCATTATCATAGCCAAATACAAACGTCGCATAGATGCCGATTCCTGCATCATGGATGCGCTTGACCAGTTCATCACGCTCGCCGAGTGCATAGTTGAAGGATTTGTTCATCTGCCGGAGATTCTCCTTGTTCAGACTCTCAAAGCCGATGAGGATGATTTCGCAGCCGCTTTTCTTCATGCTCTTCAGCAGCTGTTCATTCTTTGCCATTGATAGCGTTCCCTGCCCTGCCCACTTGATGCCCAGAGGGGTGATGTCCTCGAACAGCTTCATGGCATTGCGGTGGTCGGCAACGAGATTATCGTCCACGAGGAATGTGTATTTATGTTCAGACTTGCGGATGTCATCCACGATCAGGCTATGGTCACGGCAGTAATATTTACTGCAATAGAATTTGGAGATGGAGCAGAATTCACAGCTGTGACAGCATCCACGACCGGTTTCGACGAGGGATACGGGGAGGTATTTCTTCCCCTCAAAAATGCTTTTATCCGGCTGGACATCATATGCCCCGACTGTTCCTCTGTAGGAGGGTTTGAGTGTACCGTTCTGTGCATCTGCGAGCATTTCACGCCAGACGGATTCTGCATTGCCGATCAGTACGCTGTCGCAGTATTCCGCCGCTTCCTCGGGACAGAGTGTGACGTGATAGCCGCCCATGACGACCGGAATCCCACGCTCACGGAAACGCTGTGCGATCTTATAGCTGCGCTTTGCGGTATAGCTTTCGACCGTGATACAGACAAGATCGGTCTGCGTGTCGTAGCCGATCAGTTCGATACGATCATCGAACAGCTCCGTTTCGATCTCCGGCGGTGTCAGTGCCTTGAGAACGGCGATGGTCAGCGGCTGCATCTTCCATGTGCCGATGTATTTTTTGCCGGGCTTCTTTCCGATCGCCGGCAGGATGAATGTAATTTTCATAGTGCCTCCTTATAGAACCGGAATGTCGGAATTGTCGCACATCACCTCTCTGGTGAATTTGTGCCACTTGTCAGCATAGCCCTTGTATCCGAGATTCAGCGGAAGCGACAGCCACGGGCTATGGTTGAACGGTGCAAGACGCTTCATGATATTGGTGTTGGAATAGGTCGCACGCCACGCACGATCCGTTCCCTCCTCAAGCTGTTCCTTTGTCATAAGCTTCGGCTGGAATACGCAGTGCTGCACGTCATACATCGCCCAGTTTCTCTCGATAATGCGTCCTTCCTCCTCCAGCTGGCGATAATATGCCGTCTGCGGAAAGGGTGTCAGGATGGAATATCTCGGCAGGTCGATTTTCGCCTTGATGATCATTTCCACTGTGCGGTCAAAGACGCTTTCGTCCTCCTCATCGCCGCCGAATGCGAAGCATCCCTGCACGAGAATGCCGTTGTCATGCAGCTTTTCCATGAGTGTGACATAGCTGTCCACACGGTTCACGCCCTTGTGGATGTACTTCTGGGATTCCTGCGTGATGGATTCAAAGCCGATCAGAAGTCCCCTGCATCCGCTTTTGCGGAATACGGTCATCAGTTCATCGTCGATGCCAACAGAGGATGTCACCAGTCCCAGCCAGATGATTTTCAGCGGAATCAGGGCATTGAAAAGTTCAATGGCATAGGCTCTGTCCGTGATGAGATTGACATCGGGGAAAAGCACATGCTTCGTGTGCAGGGCTTCGATCTCCGCAACGACTTCCCTGACCGGACGCTTGTGAACGGGCTTTCCGAATGCGGCAGGATAGGCACAGAAACTGCAGGTATGGCAGCAGCCACGGATCGCCTCGACGGTGCTTGTGGTGATATAGCGGTTCTTTTTCAGAAGCTCACGGCGTGGGAACGGTCTGCCCTCGATGGTGAAATCCGCATTCTGGCGGTAGAATTTCTGAAATTCGCCCTTGACATAATCATGCAGGAACTGCGGAAAGGTCTGCTCCGAAAATCCGGTGAATACCACATCGGCGTGCTGTGCCGCTTCATCGGGCAGCATGGACGGATGTACACCGCCCATGAAGACGGTCTTTCCCTTTTTACGGAAATAATCCGCATAGGCATAGCATCTCGGTGCAGTACCGGTAATGCAGGTGATGCCGATCAGCTCCGCATCAATGTCAAGCGGAATTTTTTCAGCAGTTTCATCATAAATCCGCACCTCTGCATCAATATCCTCCGGAATCAGTGCCGCAAGGGTCGTAAGGGTCAGAGGGGCATAGTGAAGCGATTTTCCAAAGCTTCCCGAATAGCGGTGCATTGCACCGGCGGGAGCGAGTAAAGCAATTTTCAGCATAATTGATCCTTTCTATATCAGGGTAAACCATTCGTTCCATCCGCTTCTGCGGCTCAGAACAGCCGGTTTGATGTCACCGAGACGCATTCCCTCGGCGGTATGTCGGCGGAGAAAATCCTTTGCAGGATCTCCGGTGATCTGCATGACTTCAGCGGATTGCAGCTGTCCGAGACGGCGGCAATAGGCGTAGTGATAGCTTTCGGAAAGTGCCGCATCGAGTGCATCGGCGGTGATGTTTCCGGCGGTCGTGTACAGGCAGTAACGGTTTCCCTCCGGTGCAAGCAGACAGAAATCCCCTGCAATGCCCAAAGCGTCAAGAACGGAACGGACAAATTCTTCGGAGAGCTTTTCGCCGAACAGGTCGGAGAAAATGCCGTTTCTGCGCAGGAATCTGATTCTCGGCGGATGGTCGTAATAGGTTTCCAGCACCTCGATCACATCCCCGATACAGTAGCGGTAAAATCCGCCTCCCGTTGTGACAATGACTTCATACATCCCCTTATCCAACTTGTCCGCCGTAGTGATCTTCCCATCCGCAAGACTACGGAATTCAAAGAAATGGGAACGGATACTCAGGCGGCTGCCCTCCTCCCCGCAGAGGGGGAATGAAATAAAGCATTCGGTTGCAAGCAGACCTTTCGGCTGGATAGGGACATCCGGAAAACGGCGGTGCACCTCTCTCACATGATCCGCTGCACTGCCATCCGCCCAACAGCTGATGATTTTCAGATCGGGAAAAATCCGGTCGAAGCGTTCTGCCCTTGCGTTCGCAAGAAAATTGGTTCGCTGATTTTCCGGCAGGATATGGGACAGCTTCTCCGCATTGTCACGGATGAAATCGCAGAGGATGGTCAGAAACGTCGGATTCCAGACAGAAATCAGCGAGAGTTTTCCGCAGGTGAGAAGCTGCTTTGCGGTGGAGAAATAGAAATCCTCCATGTTTTCGGGGAATTTCACAGATCCGTCCACGGCAAAAATCATCCGCATAATATGCTGTTCAATTCTCCCGAAGTACTCTGCATCCTCCTCAAAACCGAGAGGAATACCGGCTTCCGTAAAGCTCTTTCCGGCGGTCACGGGCGTGATCGACCAATAGCTTTTGCCGTCGCAGACCCCGGAAATATGCGTGTAGATGTCATAAAGCCACGGACGGATGCCGTGCTGGAATTCCGCTTTGAGCGAATCGGTGTAGGGTATCAGTTTTTTTCCGCCGGATGACCCGCTTGTCAGCTCAAATAATCTGATCTTTTCCGCAGTCAGGACATGTTCCTTTCCGGCTGCCATTTCTGCGATATAGGGTTCATAATCCTCGTAGGTCGTCAGTGGCACACGCTCCGCAAAATCCGCATAGCTCCTGATTTCGGAAAAGCCATATTTTCTGCCATATTCCGTGTCGGCATTTTTCTGAAGAAGCCTTTGCAGATAATCCTGCTGTACCCGTCCGACATTACAGGGGACTGTGAATTTCCGGTATTCACTACGATAAAGCATCCGGCAGATCCCATTGAGTATCCGGCATTGCAGGCTCATTGGAACAACATCTCCAGTACACGTTTTTTCAGAAGACTCCGGTCAATTTTCGCAAGACAGACAAGATCACAGCCGTCCGCATGACGGGGATTCCGCTCACAGAAATACGCAACATCCTTGTTTTTCAGCTCCCTCGCACCAATATCCGCAACGCCGGAACGGAGTTTGTCCTTGATGCCCTTGTATTCGATCACACCGGTTTCCGGATTGTATTCGTCCGGATAGAGTTTCTTCGCATAGGCATCCATGATGCGCTGTTCATAGTCCGGTGTATCGCTGCGGTAACTCGGATAGAATTCCGTCCAGAACAGCGGCATGATGCGATAGGTCTTGTATCCCTTGCAGATGAGAAACCAGTAGAATTCCTCGTACTGTTCCGCATAAGCAAACCAGAATTTCGCCCATACACGGAATAATTCTGCATCTCCCCAATAGTCCTTATGGATAATGGTATCCCCCGAAAACATACCATGTACGGTTTTTCCGTCCACATCAAGCGAAATGACTTTCTGCGTTGTGAACCCCACAATGCCGTCCGTTTCATGATAGAGGGCAAGGCAGTAATCCTTATCAAAAAAATCACGGCGGAACACGGTTTCATCCGTATTGTCATAAAACTGTGCCATGATCCGGTACATCGTCCGGATTTCTTCCTCCGTATACTCGGAAATGGGCTTTACGATGCCTTTCATCACGTTGCATCCTCCTTTTCACTTTTGAGTCCGAACCGCATTCCCTGCTTTTTGAATACCTCCTTGCGGAACAGAGGATTATAGATCAGATATGTTCCGAAGCGGTACGGTGTCCGCAGATTTGTGCGTGGTTCAAGTGCACGTTTGAAGATGGACATGGGACTGTTGAATCTGCGGCGGCAGTCAAAAGAAATCTCCGTCAGCTCGTCCGGTGTCATATTCTTCGGGACAATGCTGCAATAGTTGAAGCGGTAATCTTCATGCAGCCACCATTTTCCGTCATAGAGCAGTCTCCCTTCCCGTTCCATTTTCTCATAGAGGGGCGTATTCGGGTAGGGCATGAGGATGTTGAACGCCGCAAAGGTGAATTTATTGCGGATGGCAAAATCGCAGGTCGCACGGATGGATTCAACGGTATCGCCGTCATGCCCGACAGTAAATGCAGCCCATGTCTGCAATCCCCATTTCCGCAGCTGTTCAATTTCGGAAGCATACATATCCCCCGAACCCTTGCGGTTTGTGCCTTTGTTCATCTCAGAAATACAGTCCGGCGAAATCGACTCGAATCCGATCACAAGCCCCAGACAGCCGCTTTTCACCATCAGCTGCATCAGCTCCTTATCGAGCAGCATATCCATGCTGCCCTGACTTACCCAATGAATCTTCAGCGGAATGAGCGCACGGAACAGCT
The DNA here is from genome assembly GCA_045546475.1 of Oscillospiraceae bacterium. Classification (GTDB taxonomy): domain Bacteria; phylum Bacillota; class Clostridia; order Oscillospirales; family Ruminococcaceae; genus UBA3855. The sequence continues at coordinate 46,602 of JAZQCT010000094.1, read as the reverse complement.
CCTTTGCCTTTTCACGGTTGCAGACGATATTATCATCCACAAAGAAAAGAAGCTTCCGTTTCTGCGCCTTGATTTCCCTGATAACATCCTCGACCGGTCTGCAATAATGATGCGCCTTGAAATAGACGGAAGAGGCGCAGAAGCTGCATTTGTGGCTGCATCCTCTGGAAAACTGCAGCAATGTAATGGGCAGATAGCCCTTTCCTTCGAAAAGATCACGTCTTGTAATGACATTTTTCTGCGGATACGGCGGCTGTACAGCATCATATCTCGGCTGGAGTTTCCCGTTTCTGTGATCCTCGATCATCGTCTCCCAGACAGGCTCCGCATCACCCACGATCACACAGTCGCAGTGCTCTGCAACCTCCTCCGGAATCAGCATGGCGTGCATACCGCCCATGACGGTTTTCACGCCTCTGCGGCGGAATTCTGCGCTGATCTCGTAGGCTCTCCGTGCAGTAAAGGTTTCTACGGTGATCGCCACAAGATCGGACGGTTCGTCGTAAGGGATCTCCTCCATACGGTCATCATACAGCACGACCTCCACATCCTTCGGAGTCAGTGCTGCCAGAATGCCCAGCTGCAGGGGTTCCATTCTTGCTTCATCGACATACAGGCTGTGTTCCCTTCTGCCGATATTCGGTTTAATCAGTGTCAGTTTCATTCAGAATTCCTCCCAGAAGCTGTCCTTGTTTTTTATGGATTTCCCGCTTGGAAATAAAATTTGCCAGCAGGAAGACAAACGTATTCACAGGTTTCAGATGCACGGGATTCCCGAACAGCCGCTTGAAAATACATCCCACGGAATAGAAATCCGTCCGCATTTTCAGGCATCCCTTCTGCAGCTGTTCCGGTGTCATGCGTTTCGGGCGATAGGCGGTTTCTCCGTATCGGTATTTGTCGGAAAGCCACCATTTTTTGTAGAGCAGTCTCCCCTCCTCTTCCATGCGGCGATATACGCCCGTTCCCGGCATGGGAATGAGGGGATTGAAATTTGTCACGGCGATTTTGTTGCGCACGGCAAAGTCAAACGTCCTTTCAAATACATCCGGTGCATCGCCGTCACAGCCGAGGACAAATGTCCCGTAGATCAGCAGTCCATGCTTGTAGATGCGTGCGATGATCTCTTCATAATCCGCCGCCGCATTCGCCGCCTTGTGCATCTCTCCGAGACTTTCAGGATTGAGGGATTCAAATCCCATCAGCACCAGAAAACAGCCTGCTTTCTTCATTTCGGACAGAATTTCATCATCCCTTGCGGCATCCATGCTGATCTGGCACGCCCATTTCTTTTTCAGCGGTGTGATCTTCCGGAACAGGGCAATAGCATTCTGCCGGTCGGTAAAAATATTATCATCCACGAAGAAAATGATCTTTTCCCTTGCGTTCGACAATTCCTGCGCGACCATCTCCGTTGTTTTGCTGCGGACGCATTTGTACATGGTCTTGATGGAACAGAAATCGCAGTTGAATTTGCAGCCCCGTGAAATCTGGTAGACACCGATACCATAATATTTGTGCTTGTAGATGGTCGGATCATCCCGGAGCATCTGCATGGGGGTGTTTTCGTCGGAGATGTATTTCTGCCGGGGTATTCCCTTTTCGCAGTCCGCAAGGAATCTTCCCCAGGTATCCTCCGCGTCCCCGATGATGACGGAATCGGCATACCGCAGCATTTCATCGGGCATCACGCTTGCATGGAATCCGCCCATGACGATGATATTCTTGTCCGTGCGGTATTTTTTTGCAAGAATGTAGGCACGCTTGGCGGTGTAGGTCTCCACCGAAAATGCGATCACATCCGCGTCAATGGTTTCAGGCAGCGGATCAGTGCGTTCATCGAGAAATATGATCTCATGCTTTTCGGGTGTCAGGCTCTTGATAATGCCGAAAAGCAGGGGCTTCATGGCATCGGAGCTGATATGCTCGAACATGTTGAGCCGGATAAATGCAATTTTCATTTTCTGTACCTCTTATCAATGCCGAGAAATTTAAAACCGATGTTCGCGCCTAAAAGGATGAACACATAGGCATTCTTCCGCCAGGGAGAGGAGAAGGTGCGCCGGAGCACATGCTTCCAGCTGTAGGCGCGTTTCCAGACATCACGGTAGATCTCATTCAGACGTTCCGGTGTAAGATTGGCAGGACGGAACACGGCTTCATGCTGGGTGTAGTGATCCCATTCTTTTGTCAGGATCCTGTCCGCCTTGTCATATTCCTCGAACAGCTTTGTTCCCGGATAGGGAGTCAGGATGGCAAAACGGCAGAGATCCAGTCCCAGATCCGTCACGCGCTCCGGCAGTGCCAGCAGCTCCTCCTCCGTGTCACTGTCAAACCCGAGGACAAAGCAGCCATTGACTGCCATGCCGTGACTGTGGATATTGGCAATGATCTCCTTGTATTTATCCGTTTCGCGGAAGCGTTTGCCGACACCGGTCAGGGACTGCGCACTCAGCGATTCCAGACCGATCAGAACGCCCCGGCAGCCGCTTTCATAAGCTTCCTGCATCAGCTCATGGTCATAGCCGAAATCGGCAGTGGCATTGGATACCCATAGGATCTTCAGCGGCTTGATGGCACGCATGAGTTCCAGTGCGTATTCACGCTTGCCGAAGAAATTCGGATCATAGAAGATGAGCATTTTTGTTTTGAGGGATCTGATCTCTGCTACAACATCCTCCACAGGACGCGGACAGCTTTTCCACATGGTGCGCATGGAGCAGTATTTGCAGGCATTGAAGCATCCCCGATCCGCCGTAATGCCGGGGATATTGAGTTTTCTGTGTTTTGTCATTTTGTCACGGGCAGGAACGGTAAAATCTGCGGCGCAGACGTTGAAATCACGGTACATGGGCTTTGGCGTGCCGCTGCAGTAATCTGCAAGAAATGCTGGGATCGAATGCTCCGCAGGTCCGCAGATAACGGTATCACAGTGCTGCATCGCTTCATCTGGGAGAGCGGTGACATGATAACCGCCGCAGACGACATAGGAGCCGCGTTTCCGGAATGCGTCACAGTGCTTGTAGGCGGATATGCTGGAGGAGGTTTCAAACGAAAGCATCACAATATTATAGTGTTCCTTATCGTACTGCACCTTCTGGGAATTTTCATCCACAACATCAATTTTCTCAAACATCCCCTCCGGGATCAGGGAATAGATCACGGCAAGCGTCAGTGAGGGATAGGAAAGCATACTGGAAAATCTTCCTCTGTAGGCGATCTCTTTCTCATTCCATGCATGGATCAGCAGAAGTTTCAATGGGATCATCTCCTTATTGGGAATATATATAATTAGTGCATTTTAACACAATAAAATTACGGAGAATCCTGCACAAAAATCAAAAGCTAAATTTGTCTTATTTCCCCAAAGATGTTTTATTCTTCATTTTGTCCACCTTTTCTTTAAAAAGCACATTGACTTTTAAAAAAAGGTATGATACAATAAAATTGCCAGAAAATGAACGAAGATCGTACCAAAACAAATGGAGGGAAAATTCATGAAACAATTATTTAAAAAGTGTACCGCCGCCGTCCTTGGTTGCGCGGTAGCGGCATCCGCATTTGCGCCGGGGCTGCCGGATATCCTTGACAGTATCCGCGTAGATGCAGCAAGTGAGTGCATCATCAACACCGAAGTGGAATACCAGAACATCCGCGGTTTCGGCGGCATCAACCATCCGGAATGGACGGGACAGGATTTGACTGAAACACAAAGACAGACGGCATTCGGCAACGGTGACAACCAGCTGGGTCTCACTGTACTGCGTGTATTTGTCAACCCTGACAGCACGCAATGGTATAAGGCACTTCCGACGGCACAGACGGCAACAGAAATGGGCGTTACCGTGTTCGCTTCCCCGTGGGAGCCGCCGGCAAATCTTGCAGAATCCGGCGGCAGCAACGGCAAGCTGCATCTGCCGAAATCCAATTATGGTGCGTATGCACAGCATCTGAATAATTTCGGTACCTACATGAAGGAGAACGGTGTTGACCTGTATGCAATTTCCGTGCAGAATGAGCCGGACTATGCGCATGACTGGACCTATTGGTCAACGGATGAAACCACTGATTTCCTTGCAAATTACGGCGACCAGATCACAAGCACAAGACTGATGTCTCCGGAGTCGTTCCAGTATGCCCCTGAAAATGCATCCTGGGTTGCTGACGGCGGCAAGAAGTTCTACACCAAAATCCTGAATAATCAGAAAGCGATGGAAAACTGTGATCTGTTCGGTACACACTTCTACGGAACAACAAGGGACTGGATGGATTTCCCTGCACTGGAAAACTGCGGCAAGGAAATCTGGATGACGGAGGTTTACGTTCCGAACAGTGAAGCCAACTCCAACGAACGCTGGCCGGAGGCTCTGCAGGTTGCAGAGAATATCCACAACGGTCTGGTAGTCGGCAATATGAGTGCCTATGTATGGTGGTACATCCGCCGCAGCTATGGTCCGATGAACGAGGACGGCTCGATCAGTAAGCGCGGTTATATGATGGCGCAGTATTCCAAGTATGTACGCCCCGGCGATGTCCGCATCAGTGCGACAGAATCCCCGGCGGATGATGTATTGATCTCCGCTTACAAGGGTGCGGACAACCAGGTGACCATCGTTGCCATCAACAAGGGTTCTGAGGGCTACAGCCAGAATTTCACATTCTCCAGCGGTTCGATCACCGATGTTGACCGCTACAGATCCTCCGGCAGTGAGAATCTTGCGGCAACAGCAGATCTCGAAAATGATGGTACCTCTTTCTGGGCACAGCTCCCGGCAGAGAGCGTTTCCACATTCGTGGTTACGATGGCGGACGGCTCCATGACACTTCCCGATGGTGATACCGGAGATACCGGCACAACGACTCCGCAGCCGAATGAATACGGCTGGTATTTCCATGATGAATTTGAAGGCGATACCTGCACATGGGAAGGCAGAGGCGCGGCAACGGTCATGACCTCCGGCAGAACTGCCTATGTGGGCAGCGAAGCACTGCTCGTACAGGAAAGAGAATCCGCATGGAACGGCGCATACAGAACGCTGAATCCGCTGGCATTCGTACCCGGTGAGGAATTCAGCTTCAGTGCAAACGTGATGTATTTTGACGGTAACGCAACTGATACCTTCTATATGAAGCTCCAGTACACGGGTACGGATGGTGAGACGCATTATTCCACCATTGCAGAAGCGACCGGCGTGCAGGGTGAATGGGTGCAGCTTGCCAATAAGAATTATCAGATTCCCGAAGGCGCATCCGATATGGTGATCTACATTGAAACAGCGGAAACCACCAATAATTTCTACATTGATGAAGCCATCGGCGCAGTTGCCGGTACGACCATTAACGGTGCAGGACAGCCTGAGATCCCGAGTGAAACAACCCCTGTATCCGTGATCAAGGGTGATGTGGACATGAGCGGCGCGATCACTGCATTTGACCTTGCAGCGGCAAAGAAGGGTCTGCTCAAGGGCTTTGCTTCCACTGAGGCAGAGCGTGCAGCAGATGTGGATGAAAGCGGCACAGTCACGATCACTGATCTCGTCCAGCTTACCAGCTTTGTTCTGGGAAAGATTGACCGCTTCACTGTAAGCACATCCGATAATAACAATAATTCCACAGGGAACGTGACTACAGCTATGACAATGTCCGAATATACAGCACAGATCCAGGCGAAAATGGTGGAAACAGAACCCGAAGCAGAGCGCACGGAGCAGGCTGGCAGAACCTATGGCACAGTACAGAAGGTCAGCTATTATTCCAACACCTGCAAGCGTAACCGCAATTTCAACATTCTGCTTCCTGCCAATTATTCGACTGACAAGAAGTACCCTGTCATGTACGCGATGCATGGCTACTGGCAGAATGAGGATACACTGATCGATGAAGCGGATGAGAGTATGCGTCTGCGCCAGATCATCGGCAATGCAATTGCAGCAGGTGAAGCGGAGGATATGATCGTAGTATTCCCGTACATCTACGCAAGCGACACGCAGGATGCATGTTCTGCAATGGATGATGCGAACAATGCGGCATATGACAATTTCATCAATGAGCTGAAGAATGACCTCATGCCCTACATTGAAGCGAACTATCCGGTTCTGACCGGCAAGGACAACACCGCCCTCACAGGTTTCTCCATGGGCGGCAGAGAGTCCCTGTACATCTCCAACAAGATGCCCGGCACATTCGGTTATGTCGGTGCGATCTGTCCGGCACCGGGTGTATCTCCCGGACTGATCGCAGAATCCGATTTCAAGTTTGCAGGCGAATCTCCGTATCTGCTTCTGCTGACCGCAGGCTCCAACGACACGGTGGTTTATGATTCTCCTGCAGGCTACCACAACATTCTGACAAGCAACAATGTACCGCACATCTGGCATTACGTCAACGGCGGCTACCACGGCGGCAACTGCATCCGTGCGCATATGTACAACTTTGTCAGAGCAGCCTTTAAGGCAAATTGACCCGATGAGCAGGATTTGCTCATACGATCCAGCTGCGGTCAGCCGACCGCAGTCGGAACATAGCAGATTCTTTTCATAATATTCCCTCTATTTTGTTTTGGCGCAGTGCTGTCACGATTCCGGCGGCACTGCGGTTTTTTTGCAGTCGAGTTGTGCATATTGCATAACTCAGCATTTGTTTGTTTGAAAGATGCATCAAATTATGCTTGTTTTTCTTGCTATGGGATACGGAATATGTTATAATAATGATACCAGGATTCTATTATGGAGGTGTCACATATGAAACAAAAACATATTCTTTCTCTTCTGCTCACGGGGGCTGCGGCGATGAATGCCGTACCGATGATGACCGCAGAAGCAGAAACAGAGCCGAAGCTCATTGCCCTGACCTTTGATGATGGTCCGAATATACACACCACGCCGCAGGTGCTTGACCTGCTGGAGGAATATGATGCACACGCGTCCTTCTTCCTTATTGGAGACAAAATCAGCGAAGACAATGCCTATGTTGTGAAGCGCGCCTATGATATGGGCTGTGAGATCAACAGCCATTCCCGCACACATTCAGATATGACGGAGCTGACAGCGGAGGAGATCACTGCTGAAATGCAGTTCACAGCGGAGGCTGTGTACGAGATCATCGGGGAATATCCGAAGTTTTTCCGTCCGCCCTATCTGAATGTCAATCAGACCATGTATGACAGCATTGATATTCCCTTCATCACCGGATTTACCAGCGGGGATGCAAGCTCGGAAAAGACGGCGGCGGATGTTGCGGATTCCGTCATGACGCAGGCGAAGGACGGTGCGATCATCCTCATGCACGATTTCTGGGGCAATGACAAGACCGTGGAAGCCCTGCAGACCATTCTGCCGGAGCTGGCGGCGCAGGGGTATGAATTTGTAACCCTCACAGAATTATTTGAGCGCAAGGGAGAAACGCCCCTGCATGGCGTGGTATACCGTGAGGTCATGACGCATCCCTGCGGCGGCTATACCCTTTCACAGAATCTTTACACCGGTTATGCAAGCGGTGACAGCAGCTGGGAGGGCTGGAATACGGAGATCCTTCTGGACGGCGCGATCCTGGAGGCACAGGAGAGCTTTGTCATTGAGGTCGCATATGAGGGGGACTATCCGCCCATCTTCGTGCTGAACCGCTGGGTCAGCTCCGAGGATAATTTCTGGGAGAAGGTACAGCCCGCCTATTATAACGGCAAAAAGGCTTGTTTCCGGTCGGAGGATCTGCAGGCGGTGCTGGATGCCTATCAGGTGAACTACACGGATGTTACCAAGCTCCAGATACGCTCGCCGTGGTCGCAGCTGACTGTCACGCAGGCGGATCTGCTTGTGAAGGCGGAAGCCGTGACCGGGGACGCGGATCTTGACGGCATATGCAGTGTGCAGGATGTCATTGCCATGCAGAAATACCTGCTTGCCGTACCCAGCGCGGAGCTTCCCGGCTGGGAAAATGCTGATCTTTGTAAGGACGGCAGGCTGGATGCGTTCGATCTGGCTGCTGTAAAACAATATCTGCTCGAAGGAGGAACTACACAATGAAACGCAGAAACAGACTGACAGCGGCGGCTCTGACTGCCGTTATGATGACGAATCTGATGCCGGCAATGATCCGGGCAGAGGGTACGCGCGAGGTACTTGTCACCAATTCCGATGAGCTTCTTGCCGCGCTTGCGGATGCGCAGGCGGGGGATGAGATCATTCTCAGGGAGGGCTTGTATCAGAATGATGTCTTTCTCGGCGACGGCATCTGGTCGGCATTCTATGCAAAAGCGGACGGTACAGCACAGCAGCCCATCATCCTCCGCAGTGAGGATCCTGAAAACCCGGCCGTCATCAGCGGCGTGACGCAGGATAATAAGGTCGCGCTGAAGATCGTCGGGGATTACTGGGAGATCCGTGATCTGAAGATCTGCGAGGCACAGAAAGGCATTTTCCTCCAGCAGTCGGAGCACAGCATCATTTCCGGATGCGAGGTCTACAACATCGGCTCGGAGGCGATCCATATCATTGACAACAGCAGCTACAATCTCGTGGAGAACTGCTATGTGCATGACGCCGGAACCATCTATCCGCAGTATGGTGAGGGCGTGTATATCGGCAGTGCGATGAGTACGGAGGGATATGGCTATGACTGTCACTACAACACCGTCCGGGGATGCAGCTTCGGTCCGAATATTGCGGCTGACCATGTGGATATCAAGGAATACACCATTGGCAATGTGGTGGAGCAGTGTACCTTTGACGGTACGGGTATGCAGGGACAGAACGGCGGCAACAGCTTTGTGGAGGTCAAGGGCAATTACTGTGTGATCCGCAATAATACCGGTTACCGCAACGGCTGTGAGAATCTGCTGTATGCCTTTGATGCCAGCATTCAGCTGGAGGGCTGGGGGCAGCATAACCAGGTGTATGAAAACACGGTATATCTTGATACTGCGGACTGCTATCTGTTCAAGGCGTGGAACTGCAACACACAGGTATTCCGCAATACAGTTGAGCCAGAAGATGTGACGCTCAGCGGCAATAAGGTTGTGGAAGTTCTGAATTTCGTGCTTGCGGGGGATGTCAGTGAGGATGGGTATGTGAACGATACGGATGTACAGCGGCTGCAGGCGCATCTGCTGGGCAAAGAAACAGGACATATCTCCAACGAAAATGCGGATGTTGCCGGCAATGCGCAGCTTGATGCATTTGATCTTGCGATCCTCAAGCAGAAGCTCAATACCGGCGATACCGGCACGGCGCAGATGTCGGTGAGCTTCAATAAGGAGGCTGCCGGCAAATGGCGCATGTGCAACGGACTGGGCGAATATACATTGACCTTCGAGCTTTCCGCAGAAGCAGGCAGCAAGCTGAATATGGGCTGGGGCTACTGGGATCCCAATGCTGTGAACGCGGAGACAGGAGAATCCGGTGTCTGGAATCAGCTCTCCCTCGGCAGCTTCACAGCGGATGAAAACGGCACTGCATCCATGACAGTGGAGCTTCCCACGGCTGTGACAAGCGTGGCACTGCAGGTCTATGATTATGAAAACGCGGACGGTGATCTTGACAAGGACGCTGTTGTTCTGACGCGCGTGCTTGCGGAGTAAGGGTACCGCGGACACTCTTTGTGCAGAAAATTTCCTGTTCAGGAGAAAAACGCTGAAAAAGCTTGCAAATACGGTTTCTTTGTGGTATACTATAATAGTTCCTGTTTTCAGGATACACTGCATCTTATTACAATTGAATAAGGAGGATTTCTATGGAAAAAGAAAATGCACAGCCCGCAGATACTGCGGAGCTGATGCCGGATCCTGCTCCGGACGGATCATCCGACCAACCGGAAGCGGCTGTATCCGCTGAGAATCCAGCTGCCGAAACAGAAAAGGAGCCGGACAAGCTTCCTGGTAATGGCAGAACGGGGCTGATCATGACAATCGCCGCCTATCTGCTGGCATTCTGCATTCCGACAGCGATCGGTCTGCTCATGTACAAGGTCAAGGAGGTTGCACCGTTCGGTGATAATGCTGTGCTTTGTATGGATCTGTGGGGACAGTACACCTCAATGTATGCCCAGCTTGCGCAGGGTGAAACACTTGCTGACCTGTTCTATTCCTGGAATGGTGCCTTTGGCTATAATAATTGGGCGCAGAGTGCGTATTACTGCAACAGCATATTCCTGCTGCCGCTGCGTCTGGTTTCGATGGAACATCTGGTCAATTACATCAACTGGATCTGTCTGCTGAAGCTTGGCTTTGCCAGCGTGTCGTGTCTGGCGTTCCTGCGCTGCAAAACGAAGAGTACTTCCCTGTTCCTGATCGCCGGTGCGTCCGCATACAGCCTCTGTGCGTACATGCTCGCGTATCTGTCCCAGCCCATGTGGACGGACAGTCTGATCTATGCACCGCTGGTACTCATCGGCATGGAGCGTATGCTGCATGATAAGAAGCCGCTGATGTACACGCTGATGCTGGCTCTGACCATCTGCTCCAGCTTCTACATCGGCTTTGAAGTCTGCATCTTCTGCTGTCTGTATTTCGCTGCGAACGCACTGCCCGTGCTGTGTATCGGTACGACCGCGGAAGGAAAGCACTGTCTGCTGGGTCTGAAGGACTTCGGCAGGATGACCGGACGTTTTTCCGCGTTCTCCGTGCTTGCCGGTGCGGCAGCTGCGCCTGTGATCCTTCCGATCGCACAGGCTGTTGGTCTGACCATTGCATCCGAGGCAGAATTTCCGGAAAAGCTCAAATGGTACGGCAATTTTTCCTATGTATTCAAGCACATGCTCTCTGAGCAGCCGCTTTGCGTAGAATACACCGGTGCCAATCTTTCCGTCGGTATGATCGCTTTCCTTCTCCTGCCGCTGTATTTCCTGAACAAGAAGATCCCCGCAGTGCAGAGAACTGTCAACGGCGCAGTGCTTGGCTTTCTTGCACTTTCCCTGAACTGCAACTATCTTGATTTCATGTGGCATGGCTTTCATTTCCCGAACCAGCTTCCTGTGAGATGGTCGTTCCTGTTCTCCCTGTTTGCGGTTCTGCTGATCTGTACAGCCTTTATCAATCTGAAGGGACTTTCCCTGAGCCGTACCGTCGGCGGCATCATCATCGGTTTTCTGGCAGCCTTTGTCGGCATCCGGGGTGTTGGTGATGTGGCAGGTACGGAGGTACGCAGGGTCTACCTGATCCTGATGGGCATTTCTTCACTGCTTATTCTGGTGGTCGTGGTGTTTAATGCACTCCGCAGTTATGCGGCAGAGCATACCGATTCCAGGCTGGCACGCATTCCCTGCAGCGTTGTATCCATGTTTGCTGCTACCGCACTCGCAATGGTCTGCATTGTGGACAGCGGCATGAGCTATATCAAGACCTCACAGTTTGAGTATGGCGGCACCCGTGTCAATGACGGCGCGGCATTCACACAGAATGCGGTCAAGCAGTATACCTATGGCTCGGAGTGGGCAAGCAGAACGGATGATTTCTACCGTGTGGAGGCAAACGGCGGCTATACCTTCAATCCGTCCATGCTGGGCGGCTACCATGGTATGGGCTACTATTCATCCACTATGCGCGGCAATACCTTCAAGCTTCTGCGCTCCCTCGGCAACCGCGTTTATGCGGACAAGGTAAGCAGCGTATACACGGTAACCTCTCCTGTTCAGAACAGTTTGTTCGGCATCCGGTATTATATCGACTATGCGCGTGAGCTGGACAGACTTCCGGCAACAGAGATCATTCAGACGGACGAAGTTTGTGACATCGTGGAGAATACCACTGCACTCAGTCTTGCCTACGGTGTATCGGACAAAATCCTTGCACTGGGAGTCAGCGACCAGATCCGCGGTATTGAGAACCAGAACACGCTCCTCAACGCGATCGTCGGCGAGGATGTGAATGTATTCCGCAAGCTCAGCACGACGGAGTTCAGTTATGAAAATACGACCCTGACGGAGAGTGCAGACTGGAATGAAAATTACTTCCACTCGATCGACAATGCAAAGCCGGTCACCTTCCATTATGTCTATACCTGTGACACGGACGGTGCGGTATACCTGGAGCATAATTTCAGAGCCGGAACGATCACTGTCACATGGGACGGCGGTTCCTGCAACGTGGATCAGGCTTCCCAGAAGTTTGCGTATCTTGGCAATTTTACTGCTGGTACGGCGATCACCATTGATGTTTCGGTGGAGAATGTTCAGCTCGGATGTGCGGGTATGAATCTGTATGCATTCGACGAAGCCCTGTGGAACAGTACCTATGAAAAGCTGTCCGCAGTGCAGATGGATGTGGAGTCATTTAAAGCAAACCGGGTCAAGGGTACCATTACGATGCCCCAGAATCAGCTCGTTATGACGACCATCCCGCAGGACAGCGGCTGGACAGCATACTGTGACGGCAAAAAAGCTGAAATCATGCTTGCACCCGGAGATCTGATCTGTCTGATCGTTCCGGAAGGCACGCACTCACTGGAATTCAAATACCATGTTCCCATGCTGGGAACCGGTGTGACGATCTCTGTCATTGCACTGCTGATCTGTGTATGGTTCAGTGTTCCGGAGCTTCGCAGACTGATCCTTGCAGAGATTTCTGGACTGAGAAAAACAGCATCCAAGCCCGCGGCTGAGAGCGCGGATGCGTGATGTGACAAAAACCCGCTTCTTTCATGAGGCGGGTTTTTGTTTTTTCGGGCAAGGTTTCTGTAAATGTCGTTTTCAAAGAGGCGATGTCAGCAACTTTAGGAAAGTTGTGCAAAGATTCCCCCCTGCCCCCTCCCCTCGGGGAAGGGGCAGTAGTGGAGGCGGCTGCGCCGCCTCCACCGCCCAAGGGGCTGCCGCCCCTTGGAACCCCGCTTTGGGGTCTTCGTCCCCTTGCCCCCGCCTCAGTTGATGATATTGCTGGATAGAGATAGATTTTACACAGGAGGATAAGGCGGTTTCGCCGTGTTCATATGCAGAAACCCGGGCAGATCTTATACGGTCTGTCCGGGTTTGTTTTGATTGGGTCAGCAGATTATGCTATAGGAAGCTTGTCGTAGATGCCGATGGTGTATTTCAGAATGCACAGGGCATCTGTGGAAGTGGGCTTGCTGTCGCCGTCCACGTCGGCGTTCAATGCGCCCTGTTCTGTCAGCGGGTTGCCGGCGAGAATGTTCTTGTTCAGGGTGAGAACATCCAGAATGTCCACGGCACCGTCCACATTGACATCACCGCTGAGGGCTTCCGCTTCGCCTGTGAGCTTCAGCAGACCCAGACCGGACATATCCGTATAGCCCATGCCCGTGAGATCATACCAGTTGGAAATGGAGGTGCGCTTGCCTGCACCGTCGCCGTCATCGTTGATCTGTGCATCGAAGCCGACAACCTGATTTGCCTTGAAGCCGCCGAGTGTGGTCGGGAGGGCAAATTCCACCAGATAACCATCCGCTGTCTTTGCTGCTGCGGAAATGAACGCATCCGTGGAAAGTCCGTCGGTCACGGATTTTTCACCGTCATAATTCACTCTTGCCTGAATATCATCGGATTCATAGGCAGTGGTCTTGCGGTTGTTTTCATCGAGGAAAATTTCCACAGTATCCTGTTCATACACATTCGGGCTTGCCTTGGAGAGAACGGGGTCCTTCACCTCCGCCAGCACATAGATATATTCCTTGTCCCAGAGTACCTTCGCCGTACCCGTCGCACCGCTTCCCATGGAATAGGTATTGATGTCGAGGACATTGGCATCCGCCCAGATGTCGTCGATCTTACCGTCAACGACAGGTGTGCCCTGTGTCGCTTCTGCGTAGGCGGGGATCTCTGCAAAAATCACCTTGCCGAAAGTGGAGCTGTCAGTTGGGTCATAGGAAAGGCTGTTCCATGCGGTGCCACCCATTACCACATCCATACGGATGCTGGAGCCTACTGCGGCGGTTTCATTGAGACTGAGGATGAAGTCGTTGCCATCGGTTTCCTTGAGTTCTGCATCATTGCTGCTGACATCGAGGTCGTCCTGATCCGTTGTCAGACGGACAACGAGCTCATTGGTCTTCTGATTCCAGGCGAGCTTGAAGCTGCCAGCTTCACCGACCTGCTGCGCCGCCTGCACTTCCATTGCATATTCCAGACCCTTCGCGGTGCCGTCATAGGCATAGGCTCTTGCGGTGTTAATCGTCTGCACCTCTGCATCGGTATCGACAACCGCATAGAAGGCATCCTTTGCAGCATAATTCTTGTCGAACAGCAGCGGATAGCCGCCGATCCAGCTGGTGGAGTCGGTAATGCCCCAGAGGACAACTGCGGAGAGGTTCACACCGTCATCCTTGACCTTCTTGTACATCTCGAATACCTGACGGTAACGCTCTGCAAGGGCGAGCATATCCTCATCGGAATTGGACTTGATGTTGATATCCAGCTCCGTGATCTGGATTTCCAGCCCCAGATCCGCATAGGTACGGATGGCATTTTCATACTGCGCAATGCTGGGGTTGCTCATGCTGATATGGGACTGCATACCCATACCGTCGATCAGCTTTGCATCCACAAGCTCCTGCAGAATATCCGTGCAGATGTAATTCATCTTGTTTTCAGCGTATTCATTGTAATCGTTATAGAACAGCTTGCATCCTGCGGGCGCATATTCTCTTGCCCATGTGAAAGCCTTCTTGATATAGGATTGATCACCATAGACCTGCACCCATGCGGAACTGCCGGAGGACTCATGGTTTGAGCCTGCCGGACGGATCGTGCCGGAATCGGATGCTGCTTCATTCACCACATCCCATGCGTACACGTTCAGATCGGGGTACTGCGTTGCAATGGCATCCATCACATTTTTAATGTAGTTTTCCAGACGCTGATCCATGATTTCGGGAGTTACCCATGCGCCGTTTGCATCGAAATTCTCCTTGAAGAACCAATCCGGTGTCTGGCTGTGCCATACCAGCACATGCCCACGAAGGGGAAGATCATTGTCCACACAGAACTGGAGCATGTCCGCTGCCTGTTTAAGAGAGACCTGCGGATTTGTCTGATCACCGCCGTTTGCATTCATATAGGCAAGTGTTGCCGCCTGATCGAGAACGGATTCGGGCTTCAGCTCATTGCCGATGGTCACGCTGTTGTAATGCTTCAGAATCAGATCCTGTGTGGCACCCTGCTGAAATTCACTGCCGGCAACTGCACAGCCAAGCTTGAAATAATCCGCATAGACATCCTTCAGGGATGCAATATCCTCCTGAATCGCCGGATCGGGCAGACGTTCTGCGGAAACATCATCCACATAGAAGCCCATCAGATCCTGTGCAGTCACACTTGCATCCGGCTTGTAGGCTGTCTGTACATAGACATAGATATTCGATGCTCCCTCCGGAATGGTGCATTCCGTACCGACATATTTCCACTCGCCTTTGTTTGCGGTTTCGGTAGCGATGGTATAGTAGTTTTCCTTGCCATCAAGATCATACTGGAGATTGATGGAGAAGCCCTGTGTATCCGTCCAGTCCGCACCATCATACATCACATAGCATCCGAAGCTGTAATAGCCGCCAGCCTCCAGACAGAGTGTCTTGTTGCAGGTTGCGCCGTTCCAGAGCTGCTCTCTGCCATCGCAGTAGATGGAATAATCGCCGCTGTACGCCTGTTCATCTGTGACTTTGAGCGTGGTGTTCGAGCCTCTCACCTGCCAGCTCATGGCTGTGCCGTCATCGAAATTGTCGAGGAATCCATCCTCCTTGTCGGTGACCTCCATCTTTTCGCCCATAATGACCACATCATCGAGATAGAAGTCGGACAGCGTGCCGCCCTCCACATAGATGACGATGTTGGTTGCATCCGCCGGAACAGTATAGGTCGCCTTGATCTGCGTCCACTCCCCTGCTGCGGCATTCGCACCGCCCATGTAGGAATAGCGTTCCTCACCGTTGGCATCGGTGTACATCAGCTGGAAATTGAACTGCTGGTTCTGACCGCCGACCTCCGTGTCCTCGTACATGACATAGCAGCTCAGATCATAGGTCTGTCCTGCGTACATCGTGCCGATCATGGATGCGCCTGCGCCGTTCCAGTTCTGCGTTCTTCCGGTAATGTACAGGGATTTTTCACCGGAATTTGCTGCTGCATCGGAAAGGGAAATTTCCGTGCTGCCGGAAGTTCTTGCCTTCCATGTGCCGAAGCTTTCCTCGAATGTGTCGTTGACCAGCTCCACAGCCTCTGCACTCGCAAGGAATGCGGTCATCGGGACGGAGGAAAGCGTCATCGCTGAACAGAGCAGCCCTGCCAGCATTTTGTTCCATTTTCTCATTCTACCACCTCATAATAGGATTTGAAGCCTTCTACTTCTGTGTATATTATATAAAGTTTTATACAATTTGTCAATACTGTTCACACAAAATTTTCCAAACAAACGAAAAATGTTGACAGTTTTTTGAAGATGTGCTATAATCATTGGAAAAAGGAGTGAATGCCATGCTGTTCCATACCACTGCGGCGCATTTTGAAGAAGTGCTTGCAGAAAGCGATCAAAAAACGATCCTTGTTGATTTTTATGCGTCCTGGTGTGCGCCGTGCCGTGCGCTTGCACCGGTTATCGACGCGCTGTCCGACCGCTATGAGGATGTGATGTCCGCCTATTCCGTCAATGTGGACACGGACGCGGAGCTTGCAGAGCGTTTCCAGGTGTCCGTGCTGCCGACAGTGCTGGTACTGCGGGAAGGTACTGTCACAGGACGGTATGAAAAGGCGATCACAGCAGAGATGCTGGAGAAGCTGTTCGGATAACGAATATCCATGCACATAAAATATAGCCTGAGAAGATTTAGTTTCTTCTCAGGCTTGTTTTTTAGGGCATCTCTAAAAATCGGAACACGAGCAGAATTTCGTACATGACTGGTATCAGATGCAAGGAAGGAAATCGAAGTAATACTTGATGTATTACAAGATTTTCTGACGCAGCAGATGATGCCAGTCATAGAAATTCTGCCGTGAGGGAGGATTTTAGAGATGCCCTTTAGAGTGTTCCGTCAAACACCGTTTCTATGCATTTGCTGGAACCTTCGGGAGTGTATACCCAGCGGTCAATGTGGGAACCCTCATAGAAATAGCGGATCGGCTCGGGTGTGCTGACATCGCCGCAGACATCGACCAGGATCAGCTTTACCTTGAGCTTTTCGGGAATGAGAGCCTTGATGTAAACACTTGTACGCTGTCCTGTCTGTACGGGCTGGCGAAGCTCTGCAAGACCTGCAAGGTTCGGCATCAGCTCAATAAATACGCCGTACTTCTCCACGGAGCGCACAATGCCGCATGTGGTCTCGCCCACATGGAACAGGGCTGCGTTTTCCTCCCATGTGCCGAGCAGCTCCTTATGAGACAGGCAGATGCGCTTGCCCTGGACTGCCTTGATGATCACGCGGACACACTGTCCCACGGTCAGGCGGTCGGACGGATGGGCGATACGGGAAACAGAAATCGCGTCGATGGGGATCATAGATACGATGCCGCTGCCGATGTCCACAAAGGCACCGAACGGTTCCAGATGCGTTACACGCGCCGGGATCACATCACCGGGACAGAGACGGGAAAGAAACTGCTCACTGCACTGCTCCTGCACCATTCTCCGGGAGAGGATCGCAAGCTGCTCGCCGTTCTCGTCCGTTTCGATGCGCAGAACGCGGAAGCAGACAGGCTTGCCGACGCGGGCGATCAGGGCAATGTCGCGCAGCTCACCCTCTGCAATGCCTACTGCACCTTCCTCACGCGGGATCATGCCGCGCATACAGGGAAGGCTGACCCAGAGATTATGGCTGCTGTCGCAGGTGGTCACACGCGCCTCGAGGACTCTGCCGGATGCCTGTGCCTGCAGAAGTCCCTGCACGCTGGCAATGGCAGCCTTGTTTTCAGGTGTGTCGAGTAATGCCCCTTCGGGCTGATAGAAAGTAGTCATCATCATTTTAACCTCCGATGTGTTATTTGGGGAACGCTCCCGTTCCAGTGCATTCTATGCGGTGCAGCAGGAGGATAGAACCTTTTGCTTCCTTCTGCACCGGGAACACCTCCCCGTTTCCTACTATATTTATGCTACCACATTCTGACGAGAATGTCAAGTAAAGATTTTGTCGCATTTTCTCTGTCGCTCATACTGCTTTAATTTTTCCGGATGCTCCACGCGCCTGCAGCAAGCAGGAGGGCGGAGGCTCTGTCCGCGGTCTGTACATCACAGATGATCTGGAGCTGTGCGGTACGGCGGTAGGAAGGTTCCGGAAGCACATCATCACTGATCTCGGATACCATGACAGCGGTGATATAGTTCTGCATCCGCAGGTTGGCTGGGAGCATAGTATAACGCTGGCGGCTGACGGGGTTGTCCCCCACCCTGCCCAATGCCTGCACCATGATCTTGCGGATACCGGGTACGCTCCGGCGGATGCGTCCGGCAGTCAGCTCTGCAAGCTCGATCGTTTCAAATTCACCTTGGATTCTGCAAAGTTCCATTACTCTTTTCCTCATTTCCTTCTGATTCTAAACAGGCATTTTCATCACCCTGCATAGGTTGAAAGCGGCATTTTTATCATTATTGAACAAAATCAGAAAAATATGAAAAGTAAATATTGCCTTTTGCCTGAAAATGCGGTATAATATAGTGTGCGAATCATTTGTGTCCGTCCGGCAGAGGAAGACATCGCTGTCTCCGGCTGAACGGACCATCGGAGAGGAAGTGATCCGGGATGGATATCCGGCTGCATGATCTGCTGCTGATGAAAAAACAGCACCCCTGCGGTGCCCGTGAAATGAAGGTACTGCGCACCGGCATGGACTTCCGTCTTCGCTGTGTGGGCTGCGGCAGGGAATTTATGGTGCCGCGCCATAAAATTGAAAAGTATATCAAGAAGGTAACACGCGAAGAAGAGCAGAGCGGTGAATAAGGCTGTGCTGATGATTGTTATAAATGCGAGAAAGGTAAGGTTCCGATATGTTTGAAAAGCTTTTGCAGATGGAACAGAAATATGATAATATGAATGATCAGCTCGCTGATCCTGAGGTCATTGCTGACCGTGAGCAGTATGCTGCCTACATGAAGGAATACAAGAGCCTGACTCCCATTGTGGAAGCCTTCCGCGCCTACAAGGCAACACAGGCAGAGCTGGAGGAAGCGAAGGAGCTTCTGGCAGACGGCGGTCTGGATGCAGAACTGAAGGAAATGGCACAGATGCAGTATGAAGAAGCCAAGGAGCTTCTGGAGGAACAGACACAGCAGCTCAAGATCCTGCTGCTGCCGAAGGATCCGAATGATGATAAGAACGTCATTATTGAGATCCGCGGCGGTGCGGGCGGCGAGGAGGCTTCCCTCTTTGCCAATTCCCTCTACCGCATGTACAGCATGTACGCAGAGGCGCACCGCTGGAAGCAGGAGGTACTCAATGCAAGCCCCACGGAGCTTGGCGGCTATAAGGAGATCAGCTTCTCCATCGAGGGCGAAGGTGCATATTCCCGCATGAAGTATGAAAGCGGCGTACACCGCGTACAGCGCGTTCCGGAAACGGAATCCCAGGGGCGCATCCATACTTCTACAGTTACAGTTGCTGTACTGCCGGAGGCGGATGAGGTGGAGCTGGAGATCAATCCGGCGGATCTGAAGATCGACGTATTCCGTTCCAGCGGCGCGGGCGGTCAGCATATCAACAAGACGGAATCCGCTGTGCGCATCACACATCTGCCGACGGGCGTTGTGGTGGAATGCCAGGATGAGCGCAGCCAGCACAAGAATAAGGATAAGGCGATGAAGGTACTCCGCGCGCGCCTCTTCGAGGCGATGCAGCAGGAGCAGACGGACAAAATCGCCTCCGAGCGGAAAATGCAGGTGGGTACGGGCGACCGTTCCGAGCGCATCCGCACCTATAATTACCCGCAGGGACGCATGACGGATCATCGTATTGGTCTGACGCTGTACCGTCTGGAAGCGATCCTCAACGGCGATCTGGATGAGATCTTCGACGCGCTTGCAACCGCAGACCAGGCTGCAAAGCTGGCAGGGCAGAACGATGGAAACTAAACTTTTACATACAGCGGCTGAAGAACTGAAAACCGCCGCCGCACTTCTGCAGAATGGTGAATTGGTCGCATTCCCGACGGAAACTGTCTATGGACTTGGCGCAGATGCACGGCGGGAGGATTCTGTGCGGAATATCTTTGCTGCAAAGGGCAGACCGGCGGACAATCCCCTGATCGTACATATTGCGGATATGGAGATGCTGCCGGAGATCGCCGCCGAGGTGCCGGAAATGGCAAAACAACTTGCGGACGCCTTCTGGCCCGGACCGCTGACAATGGTCCTGCCGAAGCGTGACTGCATTCCGGATGTGACCTCCGGCGGACTGGATACGGTGGGCATCCGTATGCCCTCCCATCCGGCGGCACTTGCGCTCATCCGGGAGTCGGGCTGCCCGATCGCTGCGCCCTCTGCCAACCGTTCCGGCTCTCCGAGTCCGACAACGGCACAGCATGTCATGGAGGATATGCAGGGCAGAATTGCCGCTGTGATCGACGGCGGTCTTTGCGATGTGGGTGTCGAATCCACTGTGATCTGCTTTGATGATGACGAAACCATCCACATCCTTCGTCCCGGTCTGGTCTCCGCGGAGGATCTGGAGCCGTTTGCGGCGCATGTCTATGTGGATGAAGCAGTCTATCAGCAGATCGACAAGGATGCAAAGGTCGCATCCCCCGGCATGAAGTACCGGCACTACGCGCCCCATGCGAAGATCGCTCCTGTGGACGCGCCGGATTTTGCAGCGTTTGCGGAATTTGTGCAGTCACAGAAGTCAGAGGGGCTTTTCTGCCTGCTGTTTGATTCCGATCCGGAAATTCCGGGCGTTCCCTGCATGAGATACGGTGACAGCGGACGGGAGCAGGCGCACTATCTGTTCCTGCGCTTCCGGGAGCTGGATGAAAAGCAGGCGCGGCTTGTTTATGTCAGAATGCCGAAAAAAAGCGGTGCAGATCTTTCTGTTTACAACCGCCTGATGCGTGCGGCAGGATTTGAGGTGATAACGCTATGAGTCATGACAGAATTGCAATCGTCATTGGTCTGACGGGGCAGACAGGTGCCGGCAAAAGCACGGTATCCAAAATATTTGTAAAAAATGGATTCCAGCTGATCGACGCTGACATGATCTCACGCGAGATCATGAAACCGGGTATGCCCTGTCTGGAGGAGCTGTTTGATTATTTCGGCAGCGGCATCCGCAATCCGGACGGTACGCTCAACCGCAGGGCTCTGGCGAATATCGTTTTTACGGATAACCGGAAGCTCGAAAGCCTCAACAGCATCTGCCATCCGTTCATTACAGAGGAAATTCTGGCGCGGATCGGGCATTATTCTGCGGACGGGCATAAGCTGATCCTGCTGGATGCGCCGACGCTGTTTGAAAGCCAGGCGGCGGATTTCTGTGATCTTATCATCTCCGTCATTGCTAAGCCGGAGCTTCGGTGCGGACGCATTATGAAGCGTGACGGCATTACGGAAACAGAGGCGCGCAACCGCATGGATTCCCAGCTGAGCGAGGCATTCTTCATCGGACATTCGGATTATGTCATCCGCAACAATGAGGACTGCGAACAGCTTTTCGCACTTGCTGAGGAAGTGGCGGATAAAATCAAGCTTTATTATCATACTAAATATCATACAATGGATTGAAAGGCGGTATCACTATGGACAAGGAAACATCAATTGCAAAGCAGAAAAAAGAAGCACTGCTCTCCAAAAGCAAACATGCGGTCATGCGCATGGAGGATGCAGAGCTTGCGGCTTGTGACGCATTCTGCGAGGGCTACAAGACATTCCTCGACAAGGCAAAGACAGAGCGCGAGGCAGTGAAATTTGTAGAAGCTGCCCTGATCGGAAACGGCTACAAGAAATTCACCCCCGGCATGGCACTCAATGCCGGCGACAGAATCTATGTCAATAACCGCGGCAAGGCGATCATCATGGCAACCATCGGTACAGCCCCGATTACAGAGGGTGTTCGTCTGAATGCGGCGCATATTGATTCTCCGAGACTGGATATGAAGCAGCATCCGCTGTATGAGGATACCGAAATGGCATTCTTCAAGACACATTACTACGGCGGCATCAAGAAATACCAGTGGACGGCAATGCCGCTCTCCCTGCATGGTGTTGTTGTCCGTCGTGATGGCACAAGTGTGGAAGTATGCATTGGCGAGGATGAGAATGATCCGGTATTCTGCATCACCGACCTCCTTCCCCATCTGGCTGCAAACCAGATGAAGCGCACCCTCTCCGAGGGCATCAAGGGCGAGGAACTGAATATCGTTGTCGGCTCCCGTCCGTTCAAGGATGACAGCGAAAGCAACCTCGTGAAGCTTGCGATCATGGATATTCTGAACGAAAAGTACGGTATCATCGAGGATGATTTCATTTCCGCAGAGCTGGAAGCTGTTCCTGCATTCAAGGCAAAGGATGTCGGCTTTGACCGCAGCATGATCGGTGCATATGGTCATGACGACAGAGTTTGTGCATATACCGCATTCATGGCAGCAATTGAAAGCAAGACGCCGGTGCACACGGGCGTGACGATCCTGACGGATAAGGAAGAAACCGGAAGCGACGGCAACACAGGTCTGTGTTCCTCCTATCTGAAGTATTTCCTCTATGATCTGGCTGAAAGCTTCGGCGCAAACGGCAGAGCGGTGATTTCCGCATCGAAATGCCTGTCTGCCGATGTCAATGCGGCATATGATCCGACATTCTCCGATGTCCTCGAACGCAACAACTGTGCATACTTCAATCACGGTGTCTGCGTGACAAAGTTCACAGGCGCAAGGGGCAAGTCCGGCACATCTGACGCATCCGCTGAATTTGTAGGCGAGATCCGCAGACTGCTCGATGACAACAATGTGATCTGGCAGACCGGCGAGCTTGGCAAGGTGGATATGGGCGGCGGCGGCACAGTTGCGGCTTATATCGCAAATCTGAACATTGACACGATCGACGTGGGTGTTCCGGTTCTTTCCATGCACGCACCGTATGAGATGGTTGCAAAGACCGATGTCTATGCGGCATACCGAGCATTTGCTGCATTCCTTGAAAGCTGATCACCATGCGCTATTTAGAACGTTTTGATACAAAGATCCTCCTTGCCAATGCGGAGGATCTTTACTGGATGATCAAGAATTTCGCACAGGATCATGAAATTTCGTTCACGGATGCAAAGGACATCATCCTGACAGCACTGATCGCAAGTCAGGGAACGGAACAGAATCTTGCTGATATTGCGAAAAAGATGGATAGATTGGCTTAACCCATCCATAACGGGGTGTCGGGGCGAAGCCCCGACAATAAAAAGCCCCTCCCCTTGGGGAGGGGTTTGGGGTGGGGTATTTACATTTTACGGAGGGTTTTATGCGACTGATTTCATGGAATGTCAACGGCTTTCGTGCCTGTCTGACAAAGGGCTTTGAGGAAAGCTTCAAAGGCTTAGATGCGGATATCTTCTGCATTCAGGAAACGAAAATGCAGCCGGAACAGGTGACAACCTCCTTTGACGGCTATCTGCAATATTTCAACAGTGCGGTAAAAAAGGGCTATTCCGGCACAGCGGTATTCACAAAGCAGGAGCCGGTCTCCGTGACGTTCAATTTTGAGGGACATACGGATGAGGGGCGTGCGATTATCTGCGAGTATGAGCAGTTTTATCTGGTGAATCTCTATGTGCCGAATGCACAGCGGGAGCTTGCACGAATTGACTACCGAATGAAATGGGAGGATGACCTCCGTGCATTTCTGACGGAACTCGACAAGAAAAAGCCGATCATCCTCTGCGGTGACCTGAATGTGGCGCACAAGGAAATCGACCTGAAGAATCCGAAAACAAATGTCGGCAATGCGGGCTTTTCGGATGAAGAACGTGGAAAATTCGGGGAGCTTCTGAATGCTGGCTTTACGGATACGTTCCGGTATCTGTACCCTGACAAGGAGGGTGCATATACATGGTGGTC
Source organism: Oscillospiraceae bacterium (assembly GCA_045546475.1). Taxonomy (GTDB): domain Bacteria; phylum Bacillota; class Clostridia; order Oscillospirales; family Ruminococcaceae; genus UBA3855. The sequence continues at coordinate 22,647 of JAZQCT010000094.1, read as the reverse complement.
GTACATGTTCAAGTCAAGGGAACGCAACACGGGATGGAGAATTGACTATTTTCTGGTTTCAAACCGTATTACGGATAAAATTGTGGATGCCACAATCTATCCCGATGTGATGGGCAGCGACCATTGTCCGGTGGGGCTGGAGATTAAGCTGGATTAAAAAATGCTGGTGCGCTTTGCGCACCAGCATTTTTGTTTACTTCGCCCTCTCCTCCAGAATATCCATCATCTCGCCGACATTCTTCATGCCGCTGACTTCACGGACGGTAAAACGCATCTTGAATGCACGTTCCACTGCGCCGATCAGGTTGATGTGTTCGAGGCTGTCCCAGTCCTCAATATCATCCGCACAGGTGTCATCGGTCAGGACAATATCATCATCGTCGAATACGTCCTGAAAAATTTCGGTGAGTTTGTTTTTGATTTCTGCTCTGTTCATGGTTATTTTCTCCTTATATAGTAATTTATCTTTTGAAAGTTTTTCTAAACTCCCCCACCCCAACCCCTCCCCGAGGGGAGGGGCTTATAGTGGAGGCGGCTGCGCCGCCTCCACCGCCCAAGGGGCAAAGCCCCTTGGAAACCCTTTTTGGGGCTGCGTCCCTTGCCCCTATTTACGGATTTTCTTATACAGTCACTGCCACGGAAATGACTTCATTTTTCGGCGTGTAGCCTGCGGTTTCCAGCTTCCATGCAGTGTTTCCGTCCGCATCCTCGGAAATCTTTGTGAATCCGAATGTGCCGAACAATTCCGCTACCATGCCGTTTTTCTTCGTCGGGTAGTAATGCCCGATGATCTCCGTGATTCCCTGTCTGCGGCTCTCTGCGACAAGGGCATCGAGCATCGCAAATTCCATGTCACGCTTCAGCACACGGCAGCTCATCAGCCACAGATCAATATGCAGGGATGTCCCTTCTTTTTTGCCGATCACGACCGATACAATGCCGTTATCCCCGAAGCTGTCCTCCAGCCGTCCATACAGACGGATATAATCGGGATCTGCGGCAACCGCTTCCATTTCTGCCTGTGTATAGCGTTTTGTTGTCACATTGAACTGGTTGCTCTTGTTTGTCAGCTGCGTGATTCTGGGGATGGTCACAGCGTCAAAATCCGCAATGACAGCTTTCATCTCCAGACTTTTCAGAAAATCCTTGTAATCGGTGAATTTCGCCTGCGCCGCCTGCCGCTTGGCATTTTCCATATACATGGCATTGCGCTTGGCATCGTCCGCCGACAGATTTGTTACCTCGAAATAGCCTGCCCGATCCAGCCGCAGCATACATTCCTCCACGGAATCAAACGGCACGACCGCCGTATCCGGCAGCTGCGCCTGCACAATGGCACGTTCGGCGGGGTTATCATCCACAAAAACAAAGCTCTCCGGAAGAAGCGTCAGCTCCTGCGCCATATCGGCGATATTCTTTGATTTCATATCCCAGTTTGCCTTGATGCAGACAAAATCATCCGGCTTGAGGATGCCCTCCGGATGTTCCAGTCCCGAAATCGCATTCTCATGGTCATTCTTCGAGCATACGGTCAGCAGCACGCCCAGATCCTTGTGGGCTTTCAGATAGGTCTGCAGTGCGGCATATGCCTGTCCGACAGATGTCTCCTGCCCGATCTCAATGCCAGCCTGTCCGTCATCCCCGATCACGCCGCCCCAGAGGGTATTGTCCAGATCCAGTGCGAGGACTTTCTTATTTTTGCCCATCAGCGAGCAGATGATATTGCTCAGATTATAGGAAAATTCCGGAATCGCCGGCACACAGAGGGCATATTTGTAGAGATGCCAGTAGGACGGTTCGAGCCATTTGTCCAGACCATAGCAGGCGGACAGATAGTTGATGTCGTGGATATAGAAATTCCGGTGTTCCCTCGCATAGTCATAGAATCGGCAGTTCAGGCGTGTCAGGAAGTCGATTTTCCCGTGAATGCTGCCGGCTTCACGGTTGCCCATGAGCCTTGTGAGAGGCATTTCGAAATTATTCTGGATGATGGGACATCCGTAGACTTCGGCGAGTCTGTCCCACATCTGCGCAAAATGCGAATACGTCTGATTGAGTTTTTCCTCCACGATCTGCGCCGAATCGCCGATCTGCGGATATTCCTGCACATTCCGTGCGCTTGTGTGAATGAAGATGATCTCCGGCTTGAACGCTTCGAGCGACGCATTCGGGAACATGGCATCATTCCAGTACTGGGCATATTCGGATTCCCAGAAGGTCGGTACAATGTCGCGGTTGCGCAGAAATAATTCCAGCGTGGAGATAATATCATTTGTGGTTGATCCGCCGAGGACGGCGATCCGCAGATTTACTGCACCGGATTCCTGCTCTTTGAGTGCGCGGAGAAGCCGGCGGCGTTTCTGTAGGATCAGATCACTGTCGAAAGGATAACAGAGTTCTTGCAGCATAATTGCCTCCATATCTTCACTGCCCCGCATCTGCGGGGCAGCATTGTCAATACATGATGGATTCCAGGCTCTTGGCATTACTGCCGGTCGCGCTGAAGGTGTTCATTGCAAAGAGTACATCCGTGATGCCGTTTTCTTTTGCAAATCCGACTGCGGACTGCTCGAAATAACGCATATCCACGACCCAGATCTCAGAGAAAGAGCGTGTCAGGCAGGGCACCAGGGCGTTGCCGTAGCTGTCCTTCAGGATCATCAGGCGTTTGCCGTTGGTGCAGTCCGTGGTGATGTGCGTAATACGTTCATCGCCGCCCATGAAAACCAGATACCAGCTCGAACTTGGGAGCTTGTCCACCTCGCGGAGCATCAGGCTGCCCTCGCGTGCATTAGTCATGTCCGTGTCATAGTAGGTGGTCGTAATGGGGTTTGTGGGCTTGTAGAATACAAACGGTTCAGGGTTGTCCTTGAATACGGCATTGTTGGTATAGCCGTAGAGCGTGCCGACATAGCCGTCAAGCTGTACCGTCTCATAGGCTGTCAGCTCTGCAAACGGTACGCCTGCGGTCGAGGCGAATGCTTTTGCGGCATAATAGGCACCCAGCGGCTGCCAGTGGTGGTCGGTGCGCGAGTAGATCGCCTCTGCCTTATGCTCCTCCAGGATGCTGTAGGCATCCACCGGAATGACACCTTCGAGGTGGGTATTGAGATAATCAATAGTATCCTTTTCACTTGCCGTATAGCTTTCATATTTTTCAGGCAGATAGTAGGAAACGGCTGTAGGTGCAACCAGAGAGTACACATTTACGCCGCTGCCGAGGGCTGCCTTGTACTCGTTGACAATATTGGCATAGCGTTCCGCGTTGGAACGGCTGCCGCCGTAGAGCATCAGACCGCGATCCTTGACGATGAGGATGTTATTGGCGATCTCGCCGTCAAAATCTGCTTCCGCATCGGGGGCATCCGTGGGCGGCTCCGTGGTTTCAGGCGGGGTGGTTTCATAGATGACAGTCGTTTCTGTCTGATCCGCTTCCTGCGTTTCCGGAGGCAGTGTGAGGACAGGACGCGTTTCCGGCTTCTCGCGCGTCGGGGCAGTTGCCTGGATATCGACCTGTGACAGCTTGATCTCTCCGCTGCTGGTATCAGCAGGCTGTTCGATCTCCGGAATGCTGCCGACAAGGATCACACCGTCATCATAGGGAATGCCCATATTCCCACGAAAATCTGAGATCACACCCTTGAAGAAGCTGCGCATGGGCACGGTGTCATTATAGTACTCCGCAAACTCCTCTGTGAAGGTGCCTTCAAAATAGGAGGACAGGGAGAATTTCGGACGGGGTGCAAGATTGCGGTTTTCTTCCACCGACTTGACAGGACGCTTGCCGAACAGGAGAAAACAACTGATAATACCAATGACAGCCACCAGCACCAGCACATTGATGCTGGCAAGCAGATGCTCCATGTGATGCTGGCTCCGCTGTTCCGCGCGGAGGTCTGCAGCGATCTGTTCGGAAGGGTCCGTAACCTCCACATCAATAGATTCCATTTCCTTGAGTTTCATCGTCAGCCCTCCTTAGAAACGATAGTAGAGGAATGCCTTTGTGGTGGCATCCACCAGAAGAATACTGCTCAGGATCAGCAGTGCGGCACTGGATAAGGTACCGAGTGCAGATACGGTGAGCCGTGCGTTTGCAGATTTTTCAGCGAGCTTCTTCGGCAGCTCCAGCAGCGGGAAGGTGCAGGCGATCGCTGCAAGGATCAGGTAGAGATTGTTGCAGAAGGATACCTGCTCCATTGTCGTATAGAAGCCGTTGGGATTGAACAGGGTCAGATTCCGCAGGAACTGCAGGAGCTGTCCGCCGTCTTCAAAGTAAAAGATGCCAAAGCCGATGATGATCACGAGCTTGCTGTAGATATGTCTTGCCCAGAGGGGGAAGGAACGCATTTTCTTCTTGCCGAGCTTCGCTTCCAGCATGATGAACGCGCCGTAATACAAGCCCCAGATCACATAATTCCAGCTTGCGCCGTGCCAGATGCCGGTGCAGAGCCAGACAGCAAACAGACTGAGGTATTTATTGCGGATGCCGAAGATGGGAAGCGGGAGCAGGTAGTCACGGAAGAAGCTGCCGAGGGAAATATGCCATCTCTGCCAGAACTCTGTGATGTCCTTGCAGAGGAAGGGATGTCGGAAATTCTCATCAAAATGAAAACCGAAGATCCTGCCGAGACCGATCGCCATATCGGAATAGCCGGAGAAGTCAAAATAGATGTACAGGGAATAGATAATGACACCGTACCACGTTCCCACAACGGAGAGGGATTCCGGATTGCCGCCGAGGAAATCATCCACGATGCGGAACAGCTGGTCGGCAAGAATGACCTTTTTCGACAAACCGATGATAAAGCGTGTCAGACCGCAGCTCAGATCCTCCAATGTGGTACGGCGACTGTCGATCTCTGCGGCGATGGTGCTGTAGCGGACAATGGGTCCTGCGATCAGCTGCGGGAACAGCGAAACATAGAGCAGGAACTTGCTGAAATCGCGCTGCGGTTCGACCTTCTCCCAGTAGCAGTCCACCACATAGGAAATGACCTGGAAGGTGTAGAAGCTGATGCCGATGAGCTGCGCGATCTCCGGCACGGGGAAATGCGAGCCGAAAATGGCATTGATGTTTTCCATCAGGAAGCCGCTGTACTTGAACACACCGATCATGCCGATGTTAAAGACAAGGCTGGCACCGAGAATGAGCTTTGCCCTGCTTCCCCTTTGTTTTCGGACCTGTATGCCGAAGAAATAGTTGAGCATCACACTCAGGAGCAGATAAATAATACGGACGGGTTCTCCCCATGCATAAAAGAACAGGGAAAAAAGGATCAGAACCAGGTTCTTGAAGCGCATCTCCCTGACAGCGGCATAGCTGATCAGGCAGATGGGCAGGAACAGGTATAAAAAAATCAAACTTGAAAATATCATGGTTTTGCTGCCTCTTGTTCTATCTAAATTTCAGGATATTCTGTTTTCTGACAGTATCCTATCTTTCATTATACGACTTTATTCCGCATTTTGCAATAGACGGAAGGAAAGTTTTAAGTATTTTTATAAAATTGTAATTATATACAAAAAGTTATATCCGCACCGCATTACAGATAGGCAGAATACAGCCGCCGGAACAGATACGGGAATGCGGTTTCGTAATGCACGCCATACCAGCGGGCATCCGGAGCGTTCAGGGTCTCGCGGATGCTTTCAAGGGTGAAATCCTCCGCAAGCCGTGCCGCCTGCTCCAATGACAGTCCGCGCATAAGGCCGCCCATGCAGGTGCTGGCAAACACGTCGCCGGTGCCGTGGAACTGCTGAGGGAATTTCTTATGGAAATAGGAAAAGAACTGCTCCCTGGATGCATCATAGCCCATAAAGCCGACCTCGCTCGGTGCAAAGCTGACACCGGTGAGGATGACCATTTTTGCCCCCAGCTCTGACAATTGCTTCAGCATCGCACGGATATCCGATTCCTGATAGCCCTCCGTGTAGGGGATGCCGAGCAGCTGGGCAGCTTCAGTAAGATTGGGAACGATCACATCGGCGGCTCTGCACAGCCGTTTCATATGCTGCGGGAAGTCCTCGGAAAAACCGCTGTAAAGCCTGCCGAAATCACCGAGGACGGGATCTACGAACAGGCAGGTATCCGGGGTGCGAAGCTCTGCAAGCAGCTTCTCGACAACAGCGACCTGCTCAATGGAGCCGAGGTAGCCGGTATAGACTGCGTCAAAGGTGATCCCCTGCCCGCGCCAGTTGGCAGTGATCCGTTCCATTTCGCTTGTCAGGTCGCAGAAAGTATAATCCGGAAATGCAGTATGGGATGAGAGTACCGCAGTCGGGAGAATGACGGTCTCCGTCCCCATTGCCGACAGGATCGGCAGTGCGGCAGTCACGGAGCATTTCCCGATGCAGGAAATATCCTGAATGGTAAGTATTCGTTTCATAGCCAGCCTCCTTTTTTGTCCTTTTCCATTATAGTAGATTTCTGTCGGAAAGTCAAGAAGGGGTGGAAGATTTGACAAATACCATATTTCCTGTTATAATTAGTATTAGGGCATCTCTAAAAACCTCCCTCACGGCAGAATTTCTATGACTGGCATCATCTGCTGCGTCAGAAAATCTTGGAATACATCAAGTATTACTGCGGTTTTCTTCCTTGCATCTGATACCAGTCATGTACGAAATTCTGCTCGTGTTCCGGTTTTTAGAGATGCCCATCAGTGAAAAGTGAGGTGACAGCAATGCTTTTAAAAGCAGAAAATATACATAAGATCTATAACGGCGAACCGCTGTTTTCCAATATTTCTCTCCAGATCGAGGATCAGGACAGGATCGGGCTGATCGGTGCGAACGGCTGCGGCAAGTCCACACTGCTGAAGATCCTGCTCGGTGAGATCCTCCCCGACCGCGAAACGGAGGAGGAGGGCATTCTTGTCCGGGGTTCTAAAACCTCCATCGGGTATCTCGCCCAATCAGCTGCACTGGATTCCTCCAAGACTGTCTGGGAGGAAATGCACAGTGTCTTTTCTGTGCTGCTTGAAACACAGCAGAAAATGCGCGAGGCGGAGCTGGAAATGCAGGCGGGCAACATGGCGGTCGCGGAGGAATATGACCGGATGACGGCATGGTTTGAGGCGAATGACGGTTATCAGATCGACGTGAAGATCAAGACCATCCTGCACGGCATGGGCTTTGCGGAGACGGATTTTCACCGGATCGTGTCCAGCTTCAGCGGCGGCGAAAAAACAAGGCTTGCCATTACCAGACTGCTTCTGGAAGCTCCGAATCTGCTGATCCTGGACGAGCCGACCAACCATCTGGACTTTGAGACCATCCAGTGGCTGGAGGAATATCTGCAGGGCTACAAGGGCGCACTGCTGATCGTATCCCATGACCGGTATTTTCTGGATAAGCTCTGCACCTCCGTCTGTGAGATCGAACGCGGAAGGCTGACGCGCTATAAGGGCAATTATTCCGCCTTTACAGTGCTGAAGGCGGCGGCGGTGGAGCGGCAGGAAAAGGAATATGCCATGCAGCAGAAGGAAATTGCCAAGCTGGAAGATTATGTAGCAAGGAATCTTGTCCGCGCATCCACGACAAAGAGCGCACAGAGCCGCAGAAAGCAGCTGGAAAAGATGGAGCGCATCGAAAAGCCTATTACACAGGAAAAGCGTGCAAGCCTGCGGTTTTCCTATGAAGTCGAGCCGCCGCAGGAGGTGCTGGAGGTTCGCGATGCGGATATTTCCGTGGGCGAGGGTGCTGACCGTGAAACACTGCTGGAGCAGATCTCCTTTGTACTGCGGCGCGGCGAAAAGCTGGGTATTGTGGGTGTGAACGGCATCGGCAAATCCACATTTCTCAAGGAGATCCTGAACCTCCTCCCCCACCAGGGTCTGATCCGCTTCAATAAAAATGTCAAGCTTGCCTACTTTGACCAGGAGAGCACCAATCTGAATCCTGAGAATACGGTTATGGATGAGCTGCACGACCGCTTCCCCGCCATGCTGGACGGCGAGATCCGCAGTATTCTGGGACAGGTGCGCATTACCGGAGAGGATGTGTTCAAGCGCATTTCTGCCCTCAGCGGCGGTGAGCGTGCAAGGGTATGCTTTGCACTGCTGATGCTGGAAAATGCCAATGTCATGCTTCTCGACGAGCCGACGAACCATATCGACCTCCCCATGAAGGAAGTGCTGGAGGAGGCACTGGACAGCTATACGGGTACGCTGCTGTTCGTATCCCATGACCGCTACTTCCTCAAACGGCTGGCAACGCAGATCCTGGAGCTGACGGAAACGGGGGCGGTGCTGCATCCATTCGGGTTTGAGCAGTATCTTGAAGAAAAGGCGAAGCAGAAGGCTCTTGCCGCTGCCGCTGCACAGCAGGCAGCTGTGACTGCCAAGCCGAAGGCGGCAGTCTCCCATCGTTCCAAGGCACAGAGAAGTGCGGACGCTGCAAGGCGCAACCGCATGAAGGAACTGGAGCGTGAGATCGAGGAGCTGGAGGTGCGGATCGCGGAGCTGGAGGAACAGCTCACACTGCCGGAAATCTGTACGGATTACCAGAAAATGCATGGGGTATGCGACCTGCTGGAACAGGCAAAGCTGCGTTCTGAGGAATGCTTCATGGAGCTTTGCGAACTGGAAGAAGGTTAATGCAGTATTTTTCACAAAGATGAAATTTGCAGTTATTTAAAATTTGTATATTTTATATCTTGCACTTTTTTTGAAAATCGTGTATGATTATAGTAAGCAGTTTTGTGAGTAAACAGAATAATTCACAAATTGTTTACAATTTAGGTAGAATGGAAAAACAGAAAAGAGGATTATTTATGAACATGAAGAAGTATCTGGCAGCCCTGATGGCAGTATCCATGATGTGCGGCGCATTCACAGCCTGCGGCGGCGGCGAAGCTGCATCTGAGGAAGAATCCAAGGCAGAGACAGAGGCTGTAACCGAGGCTCCGACTGAGACAGAGGCTGAGGACGAGAGCAGCGCAGCAGCAGTTGAGGTAACACAGGCTCCTGAAGTAGAGATGGAGACACCTGTTGCCGCTGAATCCGGTCAGGCATTCCTGGCAATCACAGATTCCCAGTGGTGGGTACAGTACTGGGGCAACACTGATGATGCAGGCTACATGCTGGCATATGATGCAGGCGTAGCAGACATCACAGGCGACGGTCAGTACACAGTCAGCGTAACCGCTGATACCAATGGCTTCCGTTATGATACCACAGGCGATCCTAATGGTGAGTATACTCCCAGCGGCATCGGCTTCTCTGCGGTTATCATCAAGGACGGCGAGACCGTATGCCCGGATGCGATCATCACCATCGACAGCATCGTAATTGACGGTACTGAAATCGAGATGACTGCTAAGAACTACACCAACACAGAGGAGGGCGCGATCCGCTCCAACATTTACAACAGCTGGGTAACCACTCCCTCCGGTGACGCAAGATGTGCTGACGGTTATCTGTTCAATGATTTCGACAATGCATCCCCCGCACTTGAAAATGCTGCTGACTACTCCGCAATGGTTGTAGATCCTTCCGCATTCAATGCATGGACCACTGTAGAAGTAAACTTCACAGTATCCGGCATGGGCGGTGCTGCTGAGGGCGGCGAAGCTGCTGCTGAGGGTGAGACCGCTGCAGAGGGCGAAGCTGCTGCAGAGGGTGAAGCTGCTGCTGAGAGCGAGGCTGCTGCTGAATAAGCATCAATACACATAGAATCCGCGTCCTTTGGAAGGGCGCGGATTTTTCTTGTAATCGGGGAGGTTTTGTGGTATAATAATAACAGGACATCATAAGGAGGCGAATACAATGGGCAAGACCGCGCTTGCAGAGTTCCGGCGGCTGATGCAGTGCGGACATGGGCGGTGTTTTACAATGCTGAAACAACAGGATCCTGCACCGTATCTGGAGATCGTGCGCAGGGGCTGTGTGCAGAATGACGCATTCGATATGCAGAGTGAGGGTTCACGGGGCATTTACATGTATGAGCTGGCGTGCTGCTTTGCGGAATCCGGGGAGCTTGTACAGGCTGCCTCTGAACGTTTCCTGGAGCTTGCGCCGGATGGGAATACGGAGCTGATGCAGCATCTGTGTGATTTTCTGGCTGCTGCCTGGCAGGACGGAAATCTGTCAGCTGAGAAGCTGTTCCGCACAAAATATGAAACTGTTTCCAGTGCGCTCCGCGGCAGAAGACCCGGTCCCAAGCGTGACCGTACCGTGGAGAATTATGTCTGTCTCTGCATCACACTTTTGCAGAACTTTGACAGCAGTTGGTTCCTGCGCATTGCGCGGGATATTGCCGCTTATTTTCCGGATGCGGAAGAAGCACGCTGGGAGCTTGGGTGGCTTTTAGAAATCATCAGACAGCAGCTGAATGGGCAGCTTGCAGGATCGGAGGATATTTCCTATCTGAAGGAGCTTCTGGAAGCAGAGGGGAAGCCCCGCTTTCCTGCAGAGGAGCCGTCCGATGCTCCTGAAACTGCCAATGATGTATATTCGCTCGCTTTTTTCGGTCGTGCGGATCATAAGCTAAGACGGCAGCTTGCTGCACTTGATGACGGTGAAAAGCGTCTTCTTGCCGATCAGGGTTGTGAGGAGCGCGATCCGGAAATCCGTGCGCGGATCTGGTGGCTGTTTGCAAATCCGCGCTGTCCGTTCCCCCTCTCCCCTGCCGTTCTCATCCGCGATGCGGAATCTGAGCATGAAATGCTGCGGGAGAGTGCGCTGGAAGCACTCTGCATTCTGCACACCGCACAGGTCAGAAGCTTTGCACTGCAGCTTCTGCACCGGAATCCGAAGAATGCGGACGGCATGATCATGCTGATCCGGAATTATCAGCCGGAGGATGCAGAATTGCTGCTGGGGCATCTGCAGGAGCTGCAGATCGACCGTGCCGGCAATAGCGGGTGGCATGGCGTGATCTCGGCAATTCTGGATGAAGCGGAGGTCATGCCGGACGACGCACTGCGCTTTATCTATGAACATTCGCGCTGTTCCTGCTGCCGGGAATACGCGCTGGAGCATATCCGGCAGCGCGGTCTGCTTACAGCACAGCTGAAGCTGGAATGCAGGCATGATTGTAATTTCGAAATACGCAGCACATTCGGAGCATAGCTCCGCAGGAGGTTTTTATGGCTAATATCTACACTTCCGCCGACCAGCTCATTGGCAGAACACCGCTTCTGGAGCTGACACACATTGAAGCACAGGAGCAGCTGCAGGCGCGCATTCTTGCAAAACTGGAGGGCTGCAATCCTGCTGGCTCCGTCAAGGACAGAGTGGCACGGGAAATGCTGGATGCCGCCGAAGCAGAGGGCAGGCTGACAAAAGAATCCGTTATCATCGAGCCGACCAGCGGCAATACGGGCATCGGGCTGGCGGCGGTCTGTGCGGCGCGGGGCTATCGTCTTATCATCGTTATGCCGGACAGTATGTCTGTTGAACGCCGGCAGCTCATGACGGCATATGGTGCGGAGCTGGTACTCTCTCCGGGGGCACAGGGCATGGCTGGTGCGATCGCAAAGGCGGAGGAGCTTGCAGCTTCGATCCCGAACAGCATCATTGCAGGGCAGTTCGTGAATCCTGCCAATCCGGCGGCGCACTTCAAGACAACGGGTCCGGAGATCTGGGAGGATACGGACGGCGGCGTTGACATGTTTGTGGCATCCGTCGGCACGGGCGGTACGATCACAGGTACGGGAGAATATCTGAAATCGCAGAATCCGGCGGTGCAGGTGATTGCGGTAGAACCTGCGGCATCCCCGGTGCTTTCCGGCGGCAAGCCGGGCGCACACAAGATCCAGGGGATCGGCGCGGGCTTCATCCCCGATGTGCTGAACACAGAGGTGTATGATGAAGTGATGACCGTGACCAATGAGGAAGCCTATGCAGCGGCGGCTGCACTTGGCAGAACGGAGGGCATCCTGGCGGGCATCTCCTCCGGCGCAGCACTCCATGCGGCGGTCAAGGCGGCAAAGCGTCCGGAATACGCCGGAAAAACCATTGTCGTACTGCTTCCGGACACGGGAACACGGTATCTTTCAACCGGGGTTTTTGATACGAGAGAGGAATAAGTTTCAAGAGGCGGTAGTCTTTGCAGGTTCAAAGTGCGAAGCACCGCCTCAATTTCCCCCTCCCTCTGGGAGGGGGAAAGCTTTGCACAACGTTCCTAAAGCTGACGGCATTGCCTTCAGGGCGAGGGTTCCGGCATTCCTCAACATCATTTCTGCCGAAAAATCACGAACCATACTGCAAAAATATGAAAAAAGTAAAAATTTATCTATTTCCCTCTTGATTTCTTTCCGGAAATCATGTATAATGAATATGTATGCTGATGGGTACGGCAAACGCTGTGCCGGATGACGGCATAACAAGCCTTATCTGAAAGGAGTTATTTTCATGATTTATTCTCACGAAGTTGAAACAATGTGCCCGATCGCACAAGGCGTTGCACACGGTGCTGCTCCGATCCCGGAGGAAGCAAAGTGGGTAAAGGCTAAGGAGATCAGCGACATTTCCGGCTTTACACATGGTATTGGCTGGTGTGCTCCGCAGCAGGGTACCTGCAAGCTGACACTCAACGTGAAGGAAGGCATCATTCAGGAAGCTCTGGTGGAGACCATCGGATGTTCCGGTATGACGCATTCCGCTGCTATGGCTTCCGAAATTCTGCCCGGCAGAACTGTTCTGGAGGCTCTGAACACTGACCTCGTATGCGATGCGATCAACACCGCTATGAGAGAGCTGTTCCTGCAGATCGTATACGGTCGTTCCCAGAGTGCATTCTCCGAGGGCGGTCTGGTTGTTGGTGCAGGTCTGGAGGATCTCGGTAAGGGTCTGCGTTCTCAGGTTGGTACAATGTACGGTACACTGGCAAAGGGTCCCCGCTACCTCGAAATGACTGACGGTTATGTAACAGGTCTGGCTCTGAATGAGGACAACGAGATCATCGGCTACAAGTTCGTAAACTTCGGCAAGATGATGGACTTCATCAAGGCTGGCGACGATGCAAATACTGCATTTGAGAAGGCTCAGGGTCAGTACGGCAGAGTTGCTGACGCTGTTAAGATCGTTGATCCGAGAAAGGAATAAGGAGGACTGTAACCATGGCATTATTTGAATCCTACGAGAGAAGAGAAAAGCAGATCCTTGCTGTTCTCGCTCCTTATGGCATTAACACAATCGAAGAATGTGCAGACGTTTGCAAGGAAAAGGGTCTGGACATCTACAAGCTCATCGAGAGCATCCAGCCGATCTGCTTCGAGAATGCAAAGTGGGCTTACACTGTAGGCTGCGCGATCGCAATCAAGAAGGGCTGCACAAGAGCTGCTGACGCTGCTGCTGCAATCGGTGAAGGTCTGCAGGCATTCTGCATTCCGGGTTCTGTTGCTGACCAGCGTAAGGTTGGTCTGGGTCACGGCAACCTCGGCAAAATGCTGCTGGAAGAAGACACAGAGTGCTTCGCATTCCTGGCTGGTCATGAGTCCTTCGCTGCTGCTGAAGGCGCAATCGGTATTGCTGAAAAGGCAAACAAGGTTCGTAAGAAGCCCCTGAGAGTTATCCTGAACGGTCTGGGCAAGGATGCTGCACAGATCATCGCAAGAATCAACGGCTTTACATATGTTGAGACTGAGATGGACTACAGCACAGGCGAGGTTAAGGAAGTATTCCGCAAGGCATACTCCGATGGTCTGCGTGCAAAGGTAAACTGCTACGGTGCAAACGATGTTACCGAGGGCGTTGCAATCATGTGGAAGGAAAATGTAGACGTTTCCATCACTGGTAACTCCACAAACCCGACCAGATTCCAGCATCCGGTTGCAGGTACCTACAAGAAGGAGCGCACAGACGCTGGCAAGAAGTACTTCTCTGTAGCATCCGGCGGCGGTACCGGCAGAACTCTGCATCCTGACAACATGGCTGCAGGTCCGGCTTCCTATGGTATGACTGACACTCTGGGCAGAATGCACTCCGACGCACAGTTCGCAGGTTCTTCCTCCGTTCCGGCTCACGTTGAAATGATGGGTCTGATCGGTGCAGGCAACAACCCCATGGTTGGTATGACTGTAGCTTGCGCAGTTGCAATCGAAGAGGCTATGAAGTAATTCGGATTTCTCGATATTGCGTGAAAAATGAGAACCTCCGGCTTGAATGCCGGAGGTTCTTTTTGCTGTAAAACAGCCGCTGCTCACAGCAGCGGCGCAATTGTTTTCATAAGCGGCTCATCATTCCACATTCTCCCCTTCTTCCGGTACTGCGGGAACATCCACAACGGGCGGGTCGGTGGGGAGCAGTTCCGGCGGCAGGGTAATCACAACATTTCCGGTTTCCGGTGCGTCGATCAGGGGCGGGTCGGTGGGCCGTTCCTCCGAGGAAGCGGGCGGGATGTCCACGGTCTCCGTCACGGTCTCATCGCTGCCGGGCAGTTCAATGCCGGAGCCTGTATCGGTCATCTCGGTTTCATCCGTTACGGCGGTGGTCGTTTCCTCCCAGCTGCCAGTCGCGGACTCGTCCGTTTCTTCCGTTTCCGTCCATTCCGTCATTTCTTCCGAAGGTTCTGTGATATACTGGTGCCACATGGTTTCCTGCGGCTCGTAGGTGGAACGGATGTATTCAAAATACTCATTGGTGGAACGGGAATGCCCCTCAATGGACGCGCTCCATGTGGAGAGCGTATGCGGTGCCTCCGTCTGTCTTCCCTCCTCAGGAGGTGCGGTCTCCTGGGGCAGCTCGGTGAGAGCAGCGGTCTGCTGGGGCTGGTTCACCTGGAGCGTGGGCTTTTCCTCCGGTTCGATCGGAAACAGCATCAGGAACAGCAGGACAAGCGCGGTCAGTGCGAGAAATGCTGCACAAGCGATAATGGTCATTTTGGTAGATTTCTGAAGTCCGGAAATCATCTTCGGAATACTCATAGTTCTTTAATCTCCTCGTACTGATACTATTTTTTCGCCGTTTCGCCCTCTGCATCCTCCTGCCAGACGGCGTGTTCCTGCCGGCAGATACGGCGGTAGGCGGTGGGGGTCATGCCGGTACGCTTTCGGAATTGGCGCATAAAATATCCATCCGACTCAAAGCCGCATCGCTGGGCAATATCAAAAACAGGATCATCCGTTTTTTCCAGAAGCTCCTTGGCACAGGCGATCCGGCTTTCGATCACATCCTGTGTGCAGGAAATGCCGAACGCGGACAGATATATTTTATGAAAATATGGGCGGCTGATACACAGATTATCGCAAATTTCCTGGATCGACCAGCTTTGCGCCGGATTCCGGTAAATTTCACGGCGCAGCGCAGAAAGCCTTTCATAATGCGGGATCTGGGCAGCTCTATCCGCCGCGATCTCCGCATCCCGCTGCAGAAGGCAGAGCAGAAGCTCCGCCGCACAGTTCTGCGTCCGGACGGAAAGTGCGGAATCCGATAGACTGCTGGAATGCAGAAGCTCCCAGATTTCTGTAATAACAAGGGGCTGTGCAAGGGTGCATACCACTCCGATGCGGAAGCCTGCTTCACGCAGCTGCTCCGGTGTGACACAAAGCTGTGCCCACTGCAGGGGCATGGAACACTGCAGGGGCAGGAACGGCTCATCAAACGGAAGGAGCATGTAGGCATATGCAGGAACATTGCAGCTGCTTCCTCTGACGCGGAGTGTTCCCTTGGTGTCAAAGATCAGCAGCAGGCATCCCGTTTCCTGAAAGCTTCGGCTGAGGCGGAGCTGTCCCGGCTGCAGTACTTTGCCGCAGGGTATCGGCGTGTGGTTCTCTGTCAGCAGCATGGGATCCCTCCTGTCAGCGTTCTGCAAGGCTCCTTACAGAATTGCAAGCATCAAATATTACCTTACTTATCATACTACTTTTTCGGGGTTTTGTCAACTGTATGAGTGAAATTTCCGGAAGTTGCGGACAGCAAAATGCAGGATTAAACGTTTCTTAAAGATTTCTCCGCTTGTTTCTTAATGGGGGTTGTGTTATAATATAATTGTGCTAAGGCACAAGCAAAAAATAAAGGAGATACACCCATGGCATACCATATTCTGATCTGCGATGATGAGGCGGATATTGTGAACGCACTGCAGATCTATCTTTCGCAGGAGGATTACATCCTGCACACGGCATCAAACGGTAAGGAGGCACTTGCGGTGCTTGCGGACAGGCGCATTGATCTGCTGCTTCTGGACATTATGATGCCGGAGCTGGACGGCATCCAGACGATGGTGAAGCTCAGGGAGACCTACCAGATGCCGGTCATTCTGCTGACAGCCAAGAGTGAGGATACGGACAAGATCCTCGGGCTGAATCTCGGCGCGGATGACTATATCACAAAGCCCTTCAATCCCATGGAGGTGCTGGCGCGTGTACGCTCCCAGCTGCGGCGTTATACACAGTTCGGTTCGGCGGGAACACAGGAACAGGAGGTGATCCGCATTGGAAATATCCAGCTCAATGATAGTGAAAAACAGGTGCTGGTGGACGGAGAACAGGTGAATCTGACACCGACGGAATATGCGATCCTGCAATTTCTGATGCGCTCGCCGAACAAGGTGTTCACACCGAAGGAGATCTACACCGCCGTCCGGAACGAAGCACCCTATGGGGCAGAGGGGACAATTGCCGTACATATCCGGCATCTGCGTGAAAAGATAGAGATCACGCCGGCAGAGCCGCGGTATCTGAAGGCAGTCTGGGGGCAGGGCTATAAAATCGAAAGGGGGAAATAACATGGATGAGATCAGAAAAACAACGGAGGATGTTCCGCAGAAGCCGGAGAAGGGACTGCGCAGGAGCAGCGCATTCAAGGCGTTCATGGTACTGGTCAGCGCACTCTCCGTAGTCGGCGTATGCGGCGGCGCACTTCTCACTGCGAATTTTGTGGAGGAGGGCGTTTACACCAAGCCGAAGCAGGAGATCGGAAAGGCGGAGCTGCAGCACCGCTGTAAGGGGATGATAGAGGAGGTCAATATGTGCTGGCAGGATATTGTCAACTGTCAGAACAATACGGAAATGGTTTCGCAGGACTACATTGACCAGCTCTGCCGTGATCTGACAGATCGCTATGATCCGTCCGTATCGAATTTTGAGTTTGTGATTACGGATGCGGAGGATCAGGTTCTGCTGCAGAGCTTTTCAGACGGTAACTATCAGTATTCGTGGACAGTACCGTTCTACAGTACGGTCTATGATACGACCCAGCAGCGCATGACGAGCCATGAATGGTCGGTGTTTCAACACCCGAATGACGCGCAGGTAATAGCGGAGGAAGTATGGATCTCTGAGCCTGTGCAGACATCGGTTCCTGAAACATCGGCAGAAACATTCCAGGCAACAGAAGCAAGTTCTCCTGAAACCAATATTCCTGTGCCGGAGACGCTGTATAGTATGGTGGAATCTGCGCCGCAGAGCAACGGGATTACAGTACTTCCCACAGAAACCCCGCCGCTGGATTCGGCGGCAGAGGAAATGAGGATCCCGGAAGAATCCATGCAGGAAATACCGACGGATGCGTTCTATGAGGAAGTACTTTATTATGATGTTACCATTTCCTACCCGATCACGACGCTCAGTCACTACATTACCGGCTATGTGCGCAGTGATCTGACGGCGGAGGATGATTATGCAAGGTATGAACGGATCCTTCAGGCGGCATACGATTACCGCTATGTACCGCCGGTGGTGCTTGGCATCTGCATCATCACGCTGATCTGCTCCCTGTGCTTCCTGCTCTGGGCGGCTGGCTGGCACAAAGGAAAGGAAGCACCGGAGGAAGGTGCATTTGAGAAAATCCCGTTCGATGTATTCACCTGCCTGATCGGCATTGCGGGCATCCTACTGATCGTGTCCCTTGACGGGGTGGCAGATTTCAGCAGTTTTCTGGAGATCGGAGTGATCTCAGCAGTCCTCATGAGCGGATGGCTCCTGCTTCTCTGGTGGCTGGTCAGCACGACAGTCCGCATCCGGACGAAGACGGTTTTCCGCAACACCCTGGTCGCAATGCTCTGGAGGACATGCTGGAAGGCATCCGGCAAGCTGTTTGGAGAAGTGCAGCAGCTGCCCTTATTATGGCTGGTGGTGCTGGTTTCAGCGGGCTTCTTCTTCCTGCACCTGATCGGAACTGTGCTGCTGGCGGGCGGCTCTGAATTTGGCATTGCACTTTTGATCCTGCTGTACACTGCCTCGATCGTCGGGATCTGTGCTGCGGCTATCAATATGTATCTGCTGGAAAAGGGCGCGGAAAAGATCGCAGGCGGCGATCTGGAGCATAAGATCCCTGTCGAAAAGCTGTTCGGACCGTTCCGGAAGCATGGGCAGCATCTCAACAGCATTGGCGACGGTATGAATCACGCAGTAAGCGAACGGATGAAAAGCGAACGCTTCCGGACGGAGCTGATCGCAAACGTATCCCATGACATCCGCACACCGCTGACTTCCATCGTCAACTACACCGACCTGCTTTCCAAGCTGGAACTAAAGGATCCGCAGGCGCAGGAGTATGTGGCAGTACTCATCCGGCAGTCCGCAAAACTGCGCAAGCTGACGGAGGATGTACTGGAAGCTTCCAAGGCAAGCACGGGCAGTGTAAAAGTCGAGAGAGTGAAGCTTGACCTCCGGGTACTGGCAGAGCAGCTTCAGGGAGAATATACCGAAAAGCTGGAGGCAAAACGTTTGCAGATGATCTGCACGATGCCGGAGGAACCGCTGTACATCATGGCAGACGGACGGCTGATGTGGCGTGTAATGGACAATCTGTTCAACAATATCTGCAAGTATGCAATGGAGGGAACGCGTGTGTATCTCGACGCTTCCTCCGAGGGCAGCACGGTACTGCTGGCACTGCGGAATATTTCGGCGGTGCAGCTGCATATTTCGGCTGATATGCTGATGGAACGCTTTGTACAGGGCGACCGTTCCCGCAATACGGAGGGCAGCGGTCTGGGGCTTTCCATCGCGCAGAGCCTGACCTCCCTGCAGGGCGGCACCATGGAGCTGTCGATCGACGGCGATCTGTTCAAGGCAGAGCTGAAATTCCCGGAAAGCAGCTGAGCTGTTTTCTTTCACACCTCCTGATAAGACCCCGCGGTTGGCGGGGTCTTCAGCTTGTAGAAAAAGTCTTTTTCTTAGTGGTAGTTTACTTGAAATTGCCCCACCCCAACCCCTCCCCGAGGGGAGGGGCTATATTTGGAGGGTGCTGCGCACCCTCCACCCGCCAAAGGACAAAGTCCTTTGAACCTATTGAGGTTTTTCGACAGACTCAAGACCCCGCGGCTGGCGGGGTCTTATTGTGTTATATTTTCTTGCGCTTCTGAATGTGGTAGGCGGCGGCGGTCAGCGGGAGTTCGGGGCAGAGCTTTGCGCCGAGGAGGGCGAGCTTCATGGTCAGGGTGGGGATGATGATCGTCCTGCCGGACAATGCCTGTTCAATGCCGCAGCGTGCAACATATGCCGCATCCGCAGGCTTGGCGGAGAAACGCACGCCGGCACGATCTCCGAAATCCGTGTCCACGGGTCCGGGACACAGTACGCTGACAGTTACCGGTGAACTGCGCTGGCGAAGCTCCTCGCGGATAGCAAGCGTCAGGCGGATCACATAGCTCTTTGTGGCATAGTAGGCAGCCATCAGGGGACCTGATAGGAAGCCGGCACTGGAGGCGACATTCAGGATATGCCCCCTCCCCTGCCGTTCAAAATCCCGCAGGAAGAGCTTTGTCAGGATATGCACGGCACGGATATTGACATCAAGCATGGCAAGCTCCTGCTCCAGTGAGGTTTCCGAAAACGCCCCGAATACACCGAAGCCGGCATTGTTGACCAGAAGGTCGATGCGTGTACCGCGGCAGAAATCGTACAGCTTCTGCGGATTTCCGGGTTTTGCAAGATCAAGGGCGATCCAGCGCGTTCCCTCCCCGAACTGTTTTGCCATGCGGCGGAGTACTGCTTCATCCCTTCCGGTCAGTACCAGCTGCCAGCCGCAGTGATGGAGATAATATGCCATTTCCTTCCCGATGCCGGAGGTGGCACCGGTGATCAATGCTCGTTTCATTATCATGTTCCTTTCCGGGCGGATTGCCCTATCAGAGTGCGTTCAGCATCTTACAGTATAGCACATTTCCTTCGTTATCTGCAAGCAGTTTTTGAAAATTTTGTGAAATCAGAATTTTTTTTGAAAAAACTATGGACTTATCCGGCGAATTATAGTATAATAGTATGTGATTGAGTTTGTCCGGATATGCTTTGACAGGCATTCCGGACTGCACAGATTGTTTTGGAGGTATTTGAATATGTCTATTTTGAAGAAGGCTTCTGCGTTCCTGACTGCGGTATGTCTTGCAGCAGCTTGTACAGGATGCAGTGATACAACATATGGTCTTGAGGTGGACGGCGTTAAGATCCCCGCCGGCGTATACATCTATTTCGCAAACTCCGCCTACAGCAATGCGCTTTCCCTGATCGCGGAGGAGAATCCGGATCTGGATACTGAGGATGATAAGGCTGTCAAGGCAGCTCTGGTGGAGGGCGTTCCGGCAGAGCAGTGGATCCAGGACAAGACCACGGAGCTTTGTGTGAATTATGCGGCTGTGGACAAGAAGTTCGATGAGCTGGGTCTGGAATTTGACGCGGAGACCCAGGATATGCTTGATATGATGATAAGCTACTACTGGCCGGGCTATGAGGCTGCCATGATCGAGAATGGTGTCAGCGAGGATTCCTTCACAAAGGTGATGGCTTCTACCTACAAGAGCGAGCTGCTGTTCGACCATTTCTATGGTACGGAAGGCGAGCTGGGCGCATCTGAGAAGGAGCTGAAGGAGTACTATCTGGATAATAACATCCGTGCACAGTATGTCGCATTCAGCCTTTACGACGGCGAGGGCAATCTGCTCAAGTCCGACGGCAAGAAGGAAATGATGGACATGGTTGAGGTTTATGAAGCTCGTGTTCAGGACGCGCTGGTACATGGTGGTGTGGAAGCCGTTATGACGGAAATGAACGTGATCCAGGAAGAATATGACGCTTACTGCACTTCCATTTCCAATGAAGCAGCAGGCATTACCGATGAGACCACTGCCGCAACAACCACAACAACAGAAGAAACCACCACTTCTGTGACCGATGAGGAAGGCATGGAGGATACATCCGATGCTGACGAAACCACCGCTGATACTGAGGAGACCACAACTGCTGAAACAGAGGAAAGCACCCGTGCTACGGAGACAGACGAAAACGGCAATGTGATGCTCGCAGAGGATGAGGAAGCAGAAGCCGGCACATCCGCTGAGGCTGAGGAATCCGACGAGGAAACCACTACTGCAACGGTTTCCTATGAGAACGAGTCCATCATTGCAGTCATCAATGAAGAGGACTACGAGGAGGGTGACGAGATCCCATACACTCCGTCTGAAAAGGTATACAGCAAGCTTCTTGACATCAAGGAAAAGGACTATGGCAAGCCCTATATCGTAGAGGAGGACGAGACATATTATCTGGTTGTCCGCTATGATCTGGCTGACCGTGCAACGGAGGAGGATCTCTGGAATGAAAACCAGATCTATTCTGTACAGATCGCCATGTTCAATGAGGATTTCGATGCCATGGTGGATGAATGGTCCGCTGAGATGAATGTTGTGAAGAATGACGCGGCATACAAGCGTTATGATCCGTTCAAGTTTACATTCTAATGATCCACGATACAATGAAAGCATCCCCTGCCGGCTGGCAGGGGATGTTGTTTTGCATCATGTTGTGGTTTCCTGATATAGCTTCGCAAGGATCTGCACACAGGTCTCGATCCCGAGTGCGCCGCTGTCAAGGCAGATGTGGTAATGCTCCGCTGCACCCCACTCCGTATCCGTATAAAAGCGATAGTAAGCACTGCGCCGCTTGTCCTTATCGCGCAGACGCTTTTCAGGGCTGACATCACTCTCACCGTAGAGCTTGACGATGCGCTCCGCGCGTTTCTCCAGCTCCGCGTGGATGAATACACGCAGACAGTCCGCCTTATCACGCAGGAGATAGTCGGCACAGCGTCCGACGATGATGCAGGATCCCTCCTCTGCAAGTCTCTGAATGATCTTGCACTGGATGCTCCAGAGATAATCCTGGTTCGTGGGGTAGGATGTGCGCCCGGCTGAAAAGGCATTGACAAACCAGTTGGAATGGGAGGCGTACTCCCCTTTCTCTGCGATATAATTTTTATCAAAGCCGCTTTCTTCTGCGAGCTTTTCGATCAGCTCATTATCATAGCAGGGGATCCCGAGCTGTTCGCCCAGAAGCTTCCCGATCGTTCTGCCGCCGCTGCCGAACTGCCGGCTGATGGTAATGATGCGGTTTCCCATAGACGGTACCTTCTTTCCGATAGAATGCACACTGCGGTGTGCTATAATGGTATCATATCATAATTTTCCAGAAAAGTCAAGTGATTTTCGTTGTTTTTGATGTTAATTCTATAAATTTTGGGGCAGTTTGTGTCAAAATCAACAAATTTCTGTTTTTTGATCGAAATCCATTGACAAGCTGTTGATTTTGTGGTATAATATAAAAGCTGTATGAGTTACAGCGCATGTGTGGCGGCATAGCTCAGTTGGCTAGAGTACTCGGTTCATACCCGATTGGTCGCTGGTTCGAATCCTGCTGCCGCTACCATATGGCCCGTTGGTCAAGAGGTTAAGACACCGCCCTTTCACGGCGGAATCATGGGTTCA
>JAZQCT010000093.1:0-26374 GCA_045546475.1 Oscillospiraceae bacterium | reverse complement strand
ACTACCACGACCACAACGACTACCACGACTACAACGACTACCACGACTACAACGACCACAACGACTACAACGACTACAACGACTACAACAACCACGACCGCACCGCCGACAACAACCTCCACAACGACTACCAGCTCCGCGCCTTCCGGCAATGTAGGATTCCCGAATGTTCCGTCCGCCATGAAGGTCGGGGATCTGGCATACTGCGGTGTTTCCTCCAATGGTATCCTGCAGAATGTCTATATTGATGATCCCAGCGTCGTAGACTTTGAAAGCACACCCGATGTTTCCAACGGCTACTACATCAACCTCATACTCCGTGCAAGATCCGCCGGCACGACCAATCTGGTGGCTGTGACCACAGAGGGCGAGTACCGCTTCCAGATCACTGTGACCGGAGATTCCATGATCGACACAACATCCACTACTACAACATCCACCACAACGACCACCACAACAACTACAACCACCACGACGACAACTACCACTACCTCCACAACAACTACAACCACCACAACAACCACTACCACCACAACTACAACGACTACCACCTCCACTTCCGATACCACCGCAACTACGGAGACCACGGAAACCACCACAACAGAAACCGGTATGCTCGGTGATGTCAATGAGGACCGCAAAGTGGACGCATCGGATGCGGCACGCATTCTGGCAGCGGCAGCGGCGATCGGCACCGGCGGTGTCAGCGGCTTCACTGCACAGCAGGCAGCCAATGCCGATGTCAACAAGAGCGGCGGCTATGACGCGGCAGATGCAGCACTGGTACTCCAGTATGCCGCAGCAGTAGGCTCCGGCTACAAGGGGACGCTCGAAGAGTATCTCAGATAATACCCAAAAGACAGCTTCGCTTCATGCGGGGCTGTCTTTTTCTGCACTCCGTCCCCTGGTTTGGCATATCCTGTAAGAGAGCAGAATGCTCCTGCCGGTCCGGCGACCGGCAGCAAATAAAGGAGCGATGACTATGAATAGCAGAAGGACTGTCCTTGTGGCAGGCGGGGATTTGCGCTATGTTTATACAGCCCGTGTGCTGGCAGAACGTTTCGAGGTATACGCCGCCGGTTTTACGCGGCAGATCGTGCCGTTCCGGGAGGTGCAGCTGACCGGCTCTGCAGCGGACGGTCTGCCGCAGTGTGATGTGCTGGTGCTGCCCATGCCCGTCTCCGAGGACGGCGTACTGGTGAGCGCGCCGTTCAGTCAGCAGAACCTCTCCCTGAAAGCCCTGTGTGCCGCGCTCAGACCCGGCGGCATCGTATTCGGCGGGAAATTCGGCAGGACGGAAGCCCTGTTCCGCGGCGCGGGGGCTGAAACAGCGGACTACTTTGCAAGGGAGGAGCTGTCGGTGCATAACGCCGTTCCCACTGCCGAGGGTGCGCTGCAGATCCTGCTGGAGGAAATGCCCTGCACCATCTTCGGCAGCCGGATCCTCGTGCTGGGCTTCGGCAGGATCGGCAGCCGGTTTGCACAGATCCTCCGCCATCTCGGTGCGCATGTCACCGTTGCCTCGCGCAGTGCGGCGGAGCTTGCCTGGGCGGAGGCGATGGGCTGCAGCACGGCACCCCTGGCGGAGCTGGAGGAACGCGCGGCGGATTTCCAGGTGATCTGCAACACGGTGCCGGCAAGGCTTCTCACTGCCGGTGTACTGCGGCAGATGGACGCGGACGCGCTCGTCCTTGACCTTGCCTCCAAGCCGGGCGGCGTGGATCTGGAAGCGGCGCAGGAATGCTGCCGCCGCGTGGTATGGGCGTTGTCACTGCCGGGCAAGACCGCGCCGGTCACTGCCGGAGAGATCATCGCCAAGACCATTCTCCATATGCTCGAAGAAAGGGGCGTTTCCTGATGATCGATTTACAGGGTATCAGAATCGGCTTTGCCATGACCGGCTCATTCTGTACCTTCCATAATGCATTTGAACAGGCGGAATATCTGGTTTCCTGCGGTGCGCAGCTCCTGCCCGTCATGTCCTACCATGCGGCACAGATCTCCACGCGCTTCGGGGAAGCAAAGGCACAGCGCGAACGACTGGAGCAGATCGCGGGCAGAAAGGTGATCTGCACCATTGAGGACGCAGAGCCCATCGGACCCATGCAGCTGACGGATGTAATGGCAGTAGTTCCCTGTACTGCCAATACCGCTGCAAAGCTCGCGCTGAGCATCACTGACACGCCGGTCACGATGGCGGTCAAATCCCATCTGCGCAGCGGCAAGCCCGTGGTGCTGGCGGCGGCTTCCAATGACGCGCTGGCAGGGAGCGCGAAGCATCTGGGAATGCTGGCGAATACCAAGCATTACTATTTCGTCCCCCTCCGGCAGGATGATGCTCAGAAAAAGCCCGCCTCCCTCGTCGCCGACTTCTCCCGCACCGCCGACACCATCGCCGCCGCCCTGCATGGCGTGCAGTATCAGCCGGTGCTCTGACGAAACCACCGGAATATGTGAAGATATTGTTTTTTCACAAGGAAATATAGTACCCAAAGCGGGGTTCAAAGGGGCGCAGCCCCCGCTCTAATCCCCCCTCCCTTTGGGAGGGGGCAGGGGGTGGGGCAACCATAAGGAACTTATCCCCAAGAAAAATGACTTTCTCTATAAGCTGATGCAGAACCGCCCCTTACCACCACCCCATTTTTTCAGAAATTGATTGCAGAAAAATAAAGAATATTACAAAATAAATACAATTCGCGCGGGGATCATGCCGCAATCGGGCAAAATGGTTGACATTCCGCTTGGAAACTGTTAAAATAAAATAGGATAATTATTGAATGGAAAGGAGCAGACAAATGGGAGAACGTAAGCTTTGTTCCGGCTGCATGGAAATGAAGCTGGAAGCGGAAGCGATCTGTCCGCACTGCGGCTACGCAGAAAATACCCCCTATGATCCGAATTATATCGCACCGGGTACCGTTCTCATTGACCGCTACGCTGTCGGCGCAAAGCTCGGTCATAACAGCGAAGGTGCTACCTATATCGGCTATAACAAGTCCATCGGCTGCAAGGTACTGATCCGTGAATATATGCCGCAGGGTCTCTGCGTGCGTGTGCGCGGAAAGGCTACCATCAGCGTCAATCCGAACCAGGTCGTACAGTATAAAGCCCTGATGGCAGAATTTACGGAGCTGAATAAATCTCTTGCACAGATGCGCAGCCTGACTCACATCAACCCGACGCTTGACCTTTTTGCTGCCAATAACACGACCTATGCGGTCTATGAATATCTGGAGGGCATCAAGCTTGTGGATTATCTGAAGGACAATGCCGGCGAGCTGACCTGGAAGCAGGTCTCCGAGATGTTCCCGCCGTTTTTCACCACACTGAGCCTGATGCATAACAACGGCATCGTACACCGCGCCATCAGCCCGGACACCATCTATGTCACGGAAAAGGGCGATCTGCGGCTGTGCGGCTTCTCCATTTCGACTGTGCGCACCCTACATACTGAGCTGCCGCCGGAGATCTTCCACGGCTATGCCGCACCGGAGCAGTATTCTCCGAGCGCACGTCAGGGAACCTGGACGGATGTCTATGGCATCTGTGCCGTCCTCTACCGCATCCTCACCGGCTGCAAGCCCACAGAGGCAACCAGCCGTATGGAGAACGATAACCTCTGCGAGCCGCGCGAGATGAATCCGAACATTCCGCGCAATGTATCCCGCGTCATCATGAAGGGGCTGAATCTCTTCGGTTCTGACAGGATCCAGACGGTAACGGAGCTGGTAACACAGCTCTTTGAACAGCCGGAGGAGCCTGAGCCGAAGCCCATCCCCGTGGAACCCTCCACACGCCCGCGCCCCCAGCGTCCTGCACAGACAAGGTATACCGCACCCGCGGAGAATTACGGCGGAAGCTACGGCAGGGATGATTATGATGATTATGACATGGTGGATACCAGGGACAACCTGATCGACCGCATCAAGATCCCGATCATCATCGGCGTACTGCTGACCTGCGTGCTGCTGGTGATCGCAGTCGTTGTGCTGAATCTGCTGGATATGGGTCCGTTCTCTGCCGGTGATGCCAACAGCAATACCAGCCGTCCTGTGGAAACGACCACGACCGTGACAGAAACAGTGAACAACATCGTCACCGAAACACCGCCCGCAACGGAGCTCAGCGGCGACAGCGTAATGCCCGACATTGTGGGCAAGGACTTCGAGATGAAGAAGGCGCAGTTTGAAGCTGAGGGCTGGATCTATCTGGAGGCAACCTACGAATATAATGACGAGTTCCGCGCAGGAACGATCGTGAGCCAGTCCATCGAAAAGGGCGAGACATTCAACAGCGGCGCAACGGTGCAGGTCGTTGTCAGCAAGGGACCATCCGAGGTGGAGATCCCCGATTATGAGGGCAAGACGCTCAAGCAGTATGAGGCTGAGCTGGATCTGCTCGGACTTTCTGAGTTCTATGTGACCGAGGCTGTGACGAATTATGACTATGAAAACGGCGAGGTCATTGAGCTGAACATGGAAGCCGGCGATATGTTCGACTTCACCGATCCGGAAACGCTGAAGATCTACTATGCAAGCAACCCGGAGACGACCACGACCACAACGACAACCACCACAACAACAACGACAACTACCACGACTACAATCACCACGACAACAACGACCGTTCCCCCGACCGAGCCTCCCACGGAGCCGGAGACCACCGCGCCCCCCGCACCGCCTGCCGAAGAGCAGACCCAGGTGCCGGAGGTACCTGCTGAGGGTGAACAGCAGTAACAGAATACAGAAATAAGCCGCTGTGCATGAGTGAAGTGTACAGCGGCTTAGTTTATCAAAAGAGCCTCCCCATTTCCCAGGGGAGGCTCTCATTCATTATACAGGGAATTTCGTCACAAGACCGACTGTGAATTTCAGGATGTTCAGCGCGTCCGTAGAGGTGGGGGTGCCGTCAGCGTCCACATCGGCGTTGCACCGTGCCTGTTCATCCAGCGGCGCACCTGCCAGCAGATTCTTGTTCAGCGTCAGCACGTCCAGAATATCCACGCCGCCGTCACAGTTGACATCGCCGTAGGCGGGAGCGGTGCCTGCAGTGTCGGATTCAGTGGTGTCCGGCTCGGAAGTATCCGGCTCAGAAGTGTCAGGCTCCGGATCATCCGGTTCAGTGGTACCGGGGATCGCGCCGCCGTCCGCCGTCGTGCCGTCCGGCTCGGTACCGTAGTACAGCTCACCATCCACATATACCGGGATGTTCATTGTCACAACGGAATCCTCGGAATCCAGAATGCCCTCGTTGGAGAAGTCGTTGGATGCATCCCAGCCGCTGCCGTAATCGGGGTATACAATGGCAAGCATCAGCTCGCACTGGTGTCTGCCCTCGGAGATCGGGAGAGCTGCTCTGCCGTCCGGATAGGTCACTTCGATGTAGTAGACATTGCCCTCGTACTGGATCGGTGCGGAAACCTCCGCCGGAGCAACACCCTCGCCGGAATACATTGCCGCCTGGTCTCTGTCCACACGGATGACCACGTCACTTGCGGAATAGCCCGCCGCGATCAGCTCGGAGAGATCCATGTAGTAGCGGTAAGATACATTGTCCACCACTCTTGCCGGCCATGCGGTGTGGTTGGTGAACTTCAGGCTCAGCGTCACGCCGCTGGCTGCGCTGTCCTTCACGAGCGTTTCCACATACAGCTCCGGACCGTCATGCGCTTCTGTTTCAGGGAAATTCGGGTCTGTCTCGCCGCCGTAGACATCCACCATCTTGCAGAGCAGTGCGGTCAGACCCGCATTGTAGTCGGTCGCAACCTCATTGTTGATGTAGTTGCCTCTGTCGTCCTCATAGGTGCCGTCCTGGTTCGGGCCGCCGACCAGTGCGCCGTAGAGGATGTGGCGGTTGGTCTCCGGGATCGCAAGGTCATTCTTCCAGGAAGCATGTGCGGTTCTGTGGTGAGGATTGAGCGGGTAGCTGTCGCCGTAGCCTACCACATAGCTCATATTCAGCGGATTCACGCCGAGTACATAGTCCATCTGCTCCTTGTAGAATGCCTCATACGCGGAGGTATCCTTGCCTGCAAGAATGGTATCGCTTGCCACAGCTGCAAGGAAGCCGGCATTGAGCGGATAGCGCAGACAGCCCCATGTGGTCAGCCAGCGCAGACCGCCTTCCAGCTCGGATACTTCATTGGTCCAGTAGTTCAGGTGCTTTTCCACATGACTGATGTAGGTAGCATTTTCCGTATTGATCGCATAGAGGAGCATTGCGCCCTGCATGGTATCATCCCAGCAGTGCGACCAGGTGTACTTCAGGACATCCTGACCAAGCTCCTTGTCGAGATTCGGGATATAGCTGGTTGCCTTATCGAGATAGCTCTGGTCGCCGGTCGCGATATACAGCCAGTTTGCAGAATAGAACAGCTCATCATAGAAGTGGCTGGAACGATAGAAGCCGGAGGCATTGCTGTCATTATAGGTCGCGTCGCTCTTGGATGCATCCGCAAGCGCAAAGATGTTCTCGGCGGCTGCAAGGTAGCCCTCGCGCTTTGTTTCATCCACTCTGCCGTCCAGTGCGCAGTAACCGGCAGCCAGTGCCGCAGCCATGCCGCCGAATACTGCGGAACAGCCCTCGGAAGCCTTCAGGATGGCGCGGGATTCCTCATAGGAATTGCCCTGATCCGTCATGCCATACTCGTACATTTCAACGGGTCCCCACCAGGTATGATCCATTGTGCCGTTGCCAACCTGGAACACGACTTCATCGCCGAGGTCGCAGGCTTCGAGATAGTCCAGTACAAATTCGAGGTTATTGACATAGGTGTCCAGCTCGCCGCATTTCTCCAGACCGTCGGGGTACTGGTACAGACCCCACGCCATCATGGACGCGGTGAAGGACATGGGCAGGTTGAACTTGACATGGTCGCCGGCATCGTACCAGCCGCCCTGGATCTCGTCGATCATGGTGGAGTCAGCCTTCCATTCGACGCGGTTCCATTCCGGCAGCGGACCTGCCTGCTGGCATTCGTAGAAGAACAGATCCTTCTGGAGTGCCTCGGCGTAATTGGGGTTTTCTGCGGCATTGACAGCGGTATTCTGGACAGCGTCCGCAAAACCGGCAGTACCCAGGGATGCAGCAAGCATCACGGCAGAAAGAACCCCTCCTGTGATTTTTTTCAGCATAAACATGCTCCTCTCATAAAATTTCCGGAAAAACGCAGGCTTCCGGATGTGAAACAACTGCGGTTATCTTAATTATGCCATAATTGGGAGGGGTTGTCAAGATGTTTTGTGAAGCTGGTGGATAAATCCGCCAAAGAGCCAATATTGTCAGCTTTAGGAGAGTTGTGCAAAGCTTCCCCGCCGCAAATCTGCACAAAACCCGACCCTATATCTTGTGCATCTTTCCTGTTTTCCCAAAAATTTCTCCGCCGCACTTGACAAATGATGGGCTGTATGCTATACTATAACTGTACTAAGATAGATAATACACTTAGCACGGGAATGGAGGATTTGGAAAGGAGGAAACTCATGTTTGATATTGATCTGATGAGCCGGACACCGATTTATGAGCAGCTCTACAAAAAAGTCGTGGAGCTGATCCTGAAGGGCGTGCTGAATGAGCAGGACAAGCTGCCCAGTGTGCGCAGTCTGGCAACCGACCTGAGCGTGAACCCCAACACAGTCGCAAAAGCATATAATCTGCTGGAACGCGACGGCATCATTTATTCACTGGCTGGACGCGGCAGCTTCATTGCCAAGCCCGATAAGCTGGTAGCACAGGAGCATATTCTGGAGAGCTTTGACATCGCCGTGCAGGAAGCACTGGATATGGGCATTACGCGGGATACGCTCACCCAAAGAATCGACAACATTGCAGAGGAAAGAGAAAAGGAGGCAGCGACATGATGAAACTACAGGGGGCGGTCAAGAAATTCGGTGAGTTCACTGCGCTTGACGGCGTGGATCTGGAAATCCCGAAGGGTACCGCATTCGGTCTGCTCGGCTCGAACGGCGCGGGCAAATCCACCATCCTGCGGCTGTTCAGCGGCATCTACAAGCAGGAGGGCGGTCAGGTTCTCATTGATGAGGAAGAAGTATTTGACAATGTGAATGCCAAGCAGAAGGTGTTCTTCATCAATGATGAAACCATCCAGTTCGGCAGCTTTACACTGCTGGAGCTGAAAAATTACTACAAGCAGTTCTATCCGACCTTCTCGGAGGAAATTTTTCAGAAGCTCCAGGGTGCGATCGAGCTGCCGCTGAACAAGAAGATCAGCAAATTTTCCAAGGGCATGAAGCGTCAGGCGATCGTCATTGTCGGTCTTGCCTGCTGTACGCCCTATCTGCTGCTGGACGAGGCGTTCGACGGTCTTGACCCGACCATGCGCATCATCGTCAAGAAAATGGTGGTCGATGCCATGTGCGAGCGTGAGCTGACGGTCGTGATCTCCTCCCACAATCTGAAGGAGATCAATGAAATGTGCGATACGGCGGCACTGCTGCACAAGGGAAAGATCGTATTCAACCGTGAGCTGGACAGCTTCAAGGGCAGTGTGCACAAGATCCAGGCTGTCTTTGCAGACCGTGAGCGCGAGTTCACACGCGAGGACTTCAAGAATGTGCCGGAGATCCTGCACTTCTCCAAAACACAGAGTATTTACCACATCATTGCAAAGGGCGACGAAGCGACCATCCGCAAGGCTCTTGAACCCTATAAGCCCATTGTAGCGGATCTGATCCCGCTGTCACTGGAAGAAATCTTTATCTATGAACTGGAGGTGCTTGGTTATGACAGCAAAGTCTTTGATTAGTCCCGTGTCTGCAAAGAATCTGCGCAGTACGATAAGGGAGAACAAAAAGCTGATGATCGTCACCAGCATCCTGCATCTGCTGGGCATCCCGATGGGCTCCATTGTGATCCTCGTACAGCTCTGGCTGGATTCCCTGCCCTATGATGACCCCTATTATACACGCTATGTCGATCTGAGCGGCTACATGGTGATCGCCTGCTGCTGTCTGGCAGCAGCACTGCTGGTCGGCATCATCGCGGCAGTCAATGTATTCCAGGAACTCTGGAAAAAGACCCGCGTGGATATGATCTATTCCCTGCCCATGACCGGCTCCCAGCGTTTTGTCAGCCACTATCTGGCAGGTGCGGTCATCTATGTTCTTCCCTATCTGATCGCCTGTGTGCTGGGCTGGCTCATTCTGATTACAGGCGGCTTTGTACTCGACTGGGAGGCTCAGAATATTACCCGTTCCATCTATTTTGAGATTCTGTTCAAATACTACACCATCGGCACGATCGGTGCATTCCTGCTGATGATGCTCTACTACACGACCACCGTCCTGATCACCGTCTGCTGCGGCACCCAGTTTGAGAGCATCTATACCACACTCCTGCTCAACTGCCTGGTACCGGGTACCATCGCGGCAGTGCTTGCAGTCATCTGCGACAACCTCACAGGTCTGAGCTTTGAGTATCTCTGGCAGCCCATCGCCTATACCAGCCCCGCGGGCGGTCTGATCTACCTGCTCTACATCATGAGCGGAGCCGATCGCTACGGCTTCTCCTACTATGATCTCCGTGCATCGGAAGCCACCACACACGGCATGATCCCGGCATTTCTCCGCTGGTCGCTGGTGATCGTCGTCGTGATCGCCGCAGTGCTGGTGCTTGCATGGCACCTCTACAAAAAACGCCGCGCCGAGGCAGTCGGTCAGCCCTTTGTGTATCTGCTGGCGTACTACATCATGCTGACGCTCGTGACCGTGCTGATCCTCACCCTGATGGCAACCGGCATGGAGGGCGCAGCGATCCTCTTTGCGGCAATCGTGTTCTTCATCATGGAGGTCGTCCGCAAGAGGGGCTTCAAGCGTTTCTGGATGTCCCTGATCAGCTTCGTCTGCATCGTCTCCGTTTCCCTCGGTATGTTTCTTGTTGTGGATGCAACCAAGGCATTCGGCACGGTGTACCGCATTCCGGCAGCGTCCACAGTATCCTCCGTCCGTCTTTCCTTCCCCGATATGCAGGGGAACAGCGTTGAGCTGGAGTACACCGACAAGGAGATCATCCGCGCAGTACAGGAACTGCACAAGGACATTGTGTCGGATATGAAGGCATACGACGACACCGTGACCCCCATCAATGAGATGATGGCGGAAGGAGATTATCAGCTTCTTCGCTATGACTGCGATGATTATGGTATGAACTACTATTATTCCATCCTCGATCCGGAAACCATGAGCGATGAGATGAAGATGTACTATTACAACTACTGGTATGATGATCCCAGCTTTGAGGAAGCGGATTATCATTACGCAGAAACTGAATGGGTGGAGATCACCTACTACACCGTGACCGGCTCTGCCGTACACCGCAGCTTCGACATCAACATCGACCAGTACATGGAGCTGCTGGACACCGTATACGGCACGGAGCTGTATGCGAAAATGTACTCTGATTATTTCTATGACCGCCTCATCATTTATCTCACAGAGTATGATGAGAATGGCGAAGCGTATCTGCCGCGCACCGGCACACTGGAGCTGTATCATTCGGATGCCAGCCGTACTCTGAAATTCCTCTGCAGCGAGGAGCTGCTGGCGCGTTTGCGCGATACCTACTACAATGATCTGCTGCACATGGATCCCTCCGATACGGGCGGTGTGTATGCACTCTGGCAGGAATGCATCATCTGGAACAGCTGCACGGAAACGATCGCTGTTCTGGAAGAAATGGGCATGACCCCCTTCAGCGCACCGGAAAAGATGGGCATTGCAGACGTTGAGAACGCACTGACCTACTACGATATGGAATATGGCGCACAGACCGCGGATATCCTCCTGTTCTCACCGGAAAGCATTCGCTTTGCATCGGAAAGCGGCAGAGCCATTGCCGGAGATGCGGCATATCTTGCAAAGGATGCGGAATACTATACGGATAGCTTCTATGTATCGCCCTTCACCTCTCTGCGTGAAGTATATCCGGAGCTGTACGCGCTGATGGATACGGCGGTGCAGTATGAGTTCACCGAGAACTGCTACATGCTCGTTGTGAATGGCGAGTGGTGGGCAATTCCCGAAGAACACACCGACCTTGCCGAAGCCGTCATGGCAAAGGGCAGCGGCTACGGCGAAAGCCTGTCCACCAATGATTTTGTACAGGAATACATGTACCAGTTTAACACCGACGCAACAGCCTCCTGACAACAAAGCCTGCTCACATCATCCGTGGGCAGGCTTTCCTTGTTTGCAGGCGGGGGCAAGGGGAAAAAGTCCCTTGGGCGGTGGGGGCAGACTTAAATTATCTTTCAATACAAATCAGTATTACATATTTTTCCACAAATAAAAAAACAACCCCCGCACATAATACCCGTGTGAACTGCATGGCAGTTCCGAAAGTGAGGTGTTCCAAATGTGGGATAAAATTGCATTGACACTGCTCATCATCGGCGGCATCAACTGGGGTCTTGTCGGCATCTTCGAGTTTGATCTCGTCGCATGGCTGTTCGGCGGCTCCGACTCGCTGCTGAGCAGAGTGGTCTATATTCTGGTCGCAGTTTCTGCCGTCTGGTGCAGTACCCTCCTGTTCCGTCTGAATGACGAACCGGAGCAGATCACATCAGGCGTTCATTAACAAAACAGCCCGTTCCTGATTGGAACGGGCTGTTTTTGTGGGGGACTGTTTCCCCATACTCCTGCCAAGATATGCGGCATTTGCAATCCCGACGTTTTGCCTTTGTACCCCGCAGGGGTGCAATGGCAAAACAATTTGGGATTCCAAAGGGATGACATCCCTTTGGCAGGGGGTGTGGGGGACAGAGTCCCCCACAAAAGCTCCTCCTTACAGCAGGACGCAGCCTGCATTGTCAATTTTCAGATCATGCACCTGCCAGCCTGTTAAGCCTGCATTATCGAGGGAGAAGCGCATTTTTCCGGCAAAGTACTGGTTTTCCTCGTCGGCGATCGCCATCACGGTCGGACCTGCACCGCTGATGTAGGCGGCATAGGCACCGTGCGCGTAGGCAATGTCGAACACCTCGCGCGCATGGGGGATCAGTGCCATACGGTAGGGCTGGTGGAGCTTATCATGTACCGCCGTCCGCAGATTTTCAAACTTGCCCGTCAGGAGGGATGCGGAAAACAGTGCGGCTCTGGACAGATTGTAGACTGCGTCCTTGTGGGAAATCTCTGCCGGCAGGCAGGCTCTTGCCTTTTCGGTCTTCAGCTCGAAGTCGGGGATCATTGCTACAAAGCGGAGCTTGGTGTAGACCTCCTGCTTGACCCAATGCACACGCCGTCCGTCAAATACAGCGGTTACGATGCCGCCGAGCAATGCGGGGGCGGTGTTGTCCGGATGCCCCTCGATCTGGGCGGCAAGGTCAACCAGATCATCCTGATTCAGCGGGTTGCCCAGCAGATGATTGGCACCGACCAGACCCGCCACGATGCAGGCGGAGCTGGAGCCGAGTCCGCGCGTCATGGGGATGTTGTTCGTCTGCACGAGCTTCAGCCCCTCCAGCTTTTTGCCGCAGACCTGAAAGAGATCCTTTGCGGCGATGTAGATCATGTTGCGTTCGTCCGTCGGTACGGGCGTACCGTCAGCCGAGGTGATGTCGATCGTGTCGCTTTCCTCCATCTCGACATAGTTGTAGTACTGCAGTGCAAGACCGAGCGCATCAAAGCCCGCGCCAAGATTCGCACTGGTTGCAGGAATTTGCAATTTGATCATGGTATCCTCCTTTTGGGGAATAAGTGGTACAGCTCGTGTACTAATGTGAGAGTTTTGCCTCATATCCTGTCAAGAATGAGATTCTTGCAATCCTAACGTTTTGCCTTTGTACCCCGCAGGGGTGCAATGGCAAAACGATTTGGGATTCCAAAGGGATCACATCCCTTTGGCGGGGGTGTGGGGGCAGAGCCCCCACATCAGCATACTCGCCTGTTTCAGTATATTCCCGAACAGAAAGGACGGCACATCATCAGAAGTGCCGTCCTCGTTGATTATGCTTTCTTTTCAGCCTGAATATCAGCAAGCTTCTTGTTTCTGACTGCTGCAATCAGCACTCTGTTGTTCTTTCTGTCATAGCGATAGAACAGAACGAGCATACCGATGCCGAGAATGAACAGTACCACACCGACAGTGAATCCGGGCGGTGTGTAGGAGAACGACACGGTATGTGTACCCGGTGTCAGCTCTACGCCGATCATTGCCTTCATGACTTCAAGATGCTCGACCTTCTTGCCGTCCACCTTGACTGTCCAACCATCCTGGTACGGGATGGAGGTGAAGAGGATCTCGCCCTCGGAAGCAGTAACAGTACCCTTGATGTAGGTATCACTGTGCTTTGTTACCTCAAGCTGTGCATCCTTCAGTGTGTCGATGTCTGCCTGGAATACATCAGGATTGTAGTAATAGAAGTAAGGCTCCTTGATGATGGTCGCATTCTGATCGTTGGCGATCGTCAGACGCATGGAGAGCTTTGTGCCGACCGGATGTGTGCCGAGGCTGACGATGCAGTAGTTCTTGGTTTCAAAGTAAGTGCCGTAGCCCTTGAAGGAATAATCGCCGGAGGCATCATCCCATGTACCAAGCCAGAGGTTGACCTTCTGCTCGTTCTCAGTCTTGAGGAACATGAAGATCTCCTTCTCCTGCTCCACCGTGAAGCGGTAGTCCACAGTCGGGTCGCCGCTGTCCATCTTGGTGTAGGTCGGCTGGTTGTTGTAGCTGGAAACGGTTACCGCACCCAGAACCGGCTCGCCGGTGTCGATGCGTGTGTAGTACTCGTTCACGCCGGCGATCTGACCTGCTTCATCAAATACGGTGTTGCCGGTCAGTGTGCTGAGCAGTACGCTCTGGCTGTTGAACGGGTTGTCGTTGCCCAGGTGGTCAATGCGCAGGATGTCATCATCTGCCATGTAGCCGATGGACAGCGCATTGGGATTCTCATAGATGGAAATGGTCTTTGCCTTGGGGTTGCCGCTGCTGTCCTTGTCATCCTTGTCCTCGTAATTGTAATCATCCACCTTCACATAGCTGCTGTGGAGCAGGGGACGATCCGGCGTGTCACCTCTGTCGAGGACATACTTGATGCCCAGCAGGGAGTCAGCAAGCTCCGTAGAGCCTTCATAACGGGAATAATAGCTTCTGGTGCAGTAGCCCAGTGTTTCAATGAAGTCCAGCGTCTTTGCATTCATCACAGAGGAAGAATGGGTGATACCCTTCAGACCGAATGCCAGGTTATCGTTGACGCAGCGTGTGTAGGTCTTTTCGGAACGGTACAGACCATCATCCAGCTCCTCCATAAGGTCGGTGGCTGCACGTCCGGACTGTACGAACATTTCGTAGGAAGCTCTTGTAGAGTAAGCAACCTCCTCATCCACGTCCTTCATGGTATGTACATTGTTGTAGACCAGCTCGCCGGAGATCGCACACATCAGCACGATCGGGATCACGGTTCTGCAAGCCTTGGATGCCTGCGGCTTGACAGCGTATACATAGAGAACGATCAGGTAAACCGCTGCCAGACCGATACTCAGCCAGATGGAAGTCATCATATCCAGATGCTCATAGCCCTGGCTGCCGATGTACAGCAGCAGTGCCAGCACACCAAAGAAGGTGCCGCCGATATGACCGGGCTTTACGCCGTCCATGTTCTTGAATGCGGATGCTGCCATGGAGAGCAGGATGAAGGAGATGATGAAGGAATAACGGAAAGGCAGCCAGTTCGGCACCTGTCCGCCGTGCCACATCATGTCCACGGGCTTGATGTACATGCTGAAGAACATCACTGCCAGCAGGAAGCCGTAGCCGACCTTCTTGCGCACGTCGATCTTGCTGTTCAGGAAGAAGAGCGGGAGCAGTACCAGTGTCAGGATACCGCAGTAGATCTCAGGGCTGCCCTGTACATTGACAGAATCATACTGACAGATCAGGAGCTGACCGATGATGTCCAGCGGTTCAAACTGGGTCTTGAAGCTGTAGTCGGGGTTGGTGAAGTCAAACTTACCGAGCTGCAGTGCATTATACACCGGCAGGATCATGTATGCGGAAAGCATCAGGGAAACCAGTGTGCTGATTGCAAAATTGCAGCAGACATAGACATATTCGCCGATCTTTCTGCGCTTCTCCTCGCTGCCGAAGAACAGGTAGTATACAAAGTAGAAAGCAGTAAAGATGCCGATCATGTAGCCGATGTAGAAGTTTGCCACGAACATCATGGCAATGGGAATGATGTAGTTCAGCTTTCTGCCGTCATCCACAAGATATTCCACGCCGAGTGCGATCAGCGGCAGGAATACCACGCCGTCCAGCCACATCGGGTCGATGGTCTGGATGACCATGTATGCCATGAGTGCATACAGGATGGAGAAGATGGTTGCCTGCAGCGGCTCCATTTTCTTGGACTTCTGCAGGAAATAGCTGAAGGTGACGCTCGCCGCACCGATCTTGCACAGGATCATGATCAGGAGACTGGTCAGGATGCAGTTGCGGGGCAGGAGCATGACGATGAGTGTGAACGGGCTTGCCAGATAATAGCCGATAATGCCCATGTACTCGCCGGAGAGGTTACGGGACCAGTTGTAGAACGCGCTGCCGTCCCCCCAGAATGCCTCATGCAGTGCCTCAAAGTAGTAGACATACTGCGCATTCAGGTCCAGTGCAAGCACGGACTCCTCACCGAACGGATACAATCCGAAGATCGCGTAGGAAATATACATCAGGATCACCGGAATAAAGAACGCAATAATATAGAAGCGGTTCTTGATCGCCCAGTTCTGTACTGCCTTGAGTATCCCCTGCGCAGAGATGCTGCGGCGTTCCTTGACAGCCTTCTCAGACTGTGCGGGTGCCGCTGTGTTGTTTGCCATAGTATTCCTCCTCTTTCTTGTGAATTTTCAGTGTAATCACAGATATTTCTATTATACCATGCCTTTCTGTATTTTGCAAGCTATTTTTTACTTTTTTCACAGCACACTGTACCATTCCGTTCCCATCGTTTTTAAATTCGTGATTTTGCACAAATATTTCATCCCGAGCTGTGCAAAGTGTGGACATTCCCGCGGTGTACTGGACAAATTTGTAAAAACGTGATACAATAGGTTATCAGAACCAATTGCGATAACAGCCATCACAATAACACAATACATAAGGAGGATCTTTCCATGAACAACAGTACCCAGATGATGCAGTGGGGCGGAATGCCCTGCGTCCGCATGGATGCGGGCGGCTATACCGCACTGATCGCGCCGGAGCTTGGCTCCAATGTCATCCGCCTGCGCGACACCGTGAACGACATTGAATTTTTCCGTTTCAGCGATACCAACACCTTCCCGGAGCTGCTGCAGTCCGCCGAGGTATGGGGTCTGCCCACGCTCTACCTGCCCAACCGCTT
Source organism: Oscillospiraceae bacterium (assembly GCA_045546475.1). Lineage (GTDB taxonomy): Bacteria > Bacillota > Clostridia > Oscillospirales > Ruminococcaceae > UBA3855. The sequence goes on along the minus strand of JAZQCT010000093.1, from coordinate 10,023 downwards.
CGCCGACGGCGTTCTGCGCACCTCAGATGCGGTGTACCATCTGCCGGTGAACGAAAAAGCACCGTATAACAACCATATCCACGGCTTCCTGCACAAGCGTACCCACACTGTTGTAGAATACAAGGCGGATGCCAACTGCGCATGGGTCAAGACTGCCTATGATTATGACGAGAAGGATCCGTTCTTCCAGTACCTGCCCATCCGCTTCCGCGCGGAATTTACCTTCACCCTGTCCTCCTGCGGACTGGAGTATGAGTTCACACTGCGCAACCTCTCCCACAAGATGATGCCCATTTCTGTAGCGACCCACACCACCATCAATTCCCCGTTCGTGACCGGCGCAAAGGAAAAGGACGAGCGCATTACCGTGCCGATCGGCAAACGCTGCATCCTGAATGAACGCTGCCTGCCGACCAAGGAGCTGGATGATCTGTCCATGCGGGATCTCGAATACCGCAGCGGTCAGAGATGCCCGGTGCTGCAGATCATTGACAATGAAATGTATTTTGCAGAGCATATGATGGTGGGCGGCGAGGATTTCTACGGCATGATCTGCGAGGATCTGCAGAGCGGCAAGAAGATCGGCTATGAGATCAGCGAGAACTACAAGTTCTGGATCATCTGGAACGACCGCGGCTTCAACGGCTATTTCTGCCCCGAGCCGATGTCCGCCATGATCGACGCACCCAACCTCGGACTTCCGGACGGCTTCACCGGCTATCAGGAGCTTCGCCCGGAGGAGAGCTGTACGTTCAGACAGCGGTTCTTTACCATGAAGTAAGTGCAGGGACTGCGCTGCTTGTAGAAAAAGTTTTTTCTGGGGTTAGCACTCCAAAGCTGCCCCACCCCCTGCCCCCTCCCGGAGGGAGGGGGATTTAGGGGCGGTGCTGCGCACCGCCTCCGCCAAAGTCTATCGCCTTTTGAATCCATTATCAACCTTAGCAATCATCAAAAAACAGAACCTCTGCACCACCGTGCAGAGGTTCTTCTTTTTACTATCAATAGCCATGACGCTCTGCGAAGCAAGCGTCATGCGGTTCGCGTACCCTATCGCGAAAAACAAAACTCCCCCTTAACCGGGAATCTCCCAAACGCGATCACCAGCGCAGGTTCCGCGCCACCGTGCAGAGATTCTTTTTTACTATCAATAACCATGACGGGTGGAAGCTTAATTCTGAACAAAAGCCCTTTCCCGCTTGCGCAGCAAAGGGAAAGGGCGTTCTGATTACTACATCGCGAAAAACAAAGCTCCCCTTAACGGGGAATCTCCCAAACGCGATCACCAGCGCGGGTTCCGCGCCACCATGCAGAGGTTCTTTTTTACTATCAATAACCATGACGGGTGGAAGCTTAATTCTGAACAAAAGCCCTTTCCCGCTTGCACAGCAAAGGGAAAGGGCGTTCTGATTACTATATCGCGAAAAACAAAGCTCCCCTTAACCGGGAATCTCCCAAACGCGATCACCAGCGCGGGTTCCGCGCCGTTTAGCGGGGTTCGCAGATGAGCTTGATGGCGGTGCGGTCCTCGCCGTCGATCTGGATGCTGGTAAATGCCGGGATACAGATCAGATCAATGCCGATGGGGGCAAGATAGCCCCTTGCAATGGCAACGGACTTGATCGCCTGATTTGCAGCACCTGCACCGACTGCCTGGATCTCAACAGTCTTGTTTTCACGGATCACTCCTGCAACTGCGCCTGCAACGGAATTTGGGGATGAACGGGAAGATACTTTCAAAATTTCCATAAGAACCTCCTAAAGTGTGTTGTTGTTTGTTTTTTTGTAGATTTGCATATTGCGGATTTACACTACCATTATACTACATTGTCGCGAAAATTGCAAGACTTTTCAGAAACTTTGTGAATTATCTCACAATAACGGGAATTATTTTGGTACATTTGCCGGTTTTTTCATTAAATTCCGCCAATGCGCCATTCAGGAAGCAGTCACCCTTTGCCTCCTCAAATCGTACCGGCACATGCAGCCGGAGACGATCCACGGCGATCTCCTTCTTCACGCCAAGCACGGAATCCTCCACACCGGTCATGCCGGCATCCGTGATATAGCCCGTGTGACCGCCAAGCACTGCCGCATCCGCTGTCTGCACATGCGTGTGCGTGCCGAATACTGCCGTTACACGTCCGGTCAGATAATGCCCCATTGCCTTTTTCTCCGAGGTCGCCTCGGCATGGAAATCCACAAAGATATTCTTTGTGTCCAGTCCTTCCAGCAGACGGTCGATCACAGTGAACGGATTGTCCAGGCTTTCCAGAAACAGCACACCCGACAGGTTGATCACTGCAATCCGGCACGCGCCCATGTCCAGAATGCCCAGTCCCCGTCCGGGGCAGGCATCCGGATAGTTCGCCGGACGCAGAATGCAGTCCTTTTCATAAATATGCAGAGCTTCTTTCCGCTGAAATGCGTGATTTCCAGTTGTGATGAGATCCGCGCCCGCCTGAAAGAGCTGCTCGGCAGAATACGCCGTGATGCCGTTGCCGTTGGCGGAATTTTCACCGTTGACCACTGTCACATCCGCCCCCAGCTCGCGCCGCAGTGCGGGAAGCCTCCGCTTCAGAAACTGGCACCCCACATCCCCTACAACATCACCGATAAATAACAGCTTCATGCAGTTCTCCTCTATTTGGTCAGCTCGGCGATCAGATCATCCACCGTTTCCGGCATGTGCTTGACCGGAATGCCTTGTTCTGTCAGGATCTCGTCGAGTGTGTACGTCCGCGTTCTGGATGCCGGCGGCTCCGGCTGCGGTGCAGGACGGCTCTCCGGCATCCGTACCTCACGGATACCGATCGGCGGTTCTGCCGGCGGCTGCGTCAAGCGCAGATGCATATCGGGCTGAGAAACCGGCACTGTAATTGTATGCCGCGGGCTGTTCTCTCTTGCCTGGGGCAGCGGTTCATAGGTGCGCCTGGGCAGGGAGATCGAAACAGTCGGAGCTTCGGGGATCACAAGCGGCTTCTTTTCAGGTTCCGCTGTATCCGCAATATCTTTCTCATCATCGTCTTCGTCCGCTTCTTCGTATTCGTCCCCGTCTTCCTCGTCGTACTCTTCTTCGTCCTCATCGTATTCTTCGTCTTCTTCAGCAGCGGTCTCCTCTTCTTCATCCTCTTCGTCCGGCTCGTCTTCCTCGTTTTCGTCATCCTCTGCAGGGGAAGTTTCTTCTTCGTCTTCCTCCTCCGCGTCTTCTTCCGCAGGAAGCTCCTCTTCCAGCGGCTCGGAGGTCTCCTCCGCATCTTCCAGAATGATCTCCGGCTCCTCGGTCACTGCCGGCGCAGCGGAGACTTCTGCTCTGCGGGGTCTGCGGGAAGGTTTTGCAGGAAGCTGCTCCTCCTCGTCCTCGTCGTCATCCTCCTGCGCGGCACTGCCCGCCTGACGGATGAGGATGATTGGGATCTGGAGCATCAGGCTCAGTGCAGTACACATAATGAATACCAGCGGTACGATCACCATGCCCGCGCCAAGGCGCATGGAGGGGATCGGGAAGCTGTCCACCATGTTGAGCATGAGGCACTGCAGGAACGGCTCTGCGATGATGATGCCCATCAGCACGCCGCCGGCTGCACCCGCAAAAAAGCGGTGTGCTGAACTGCTGCCGCCCTGTCTGCTCCGGAACAGGCTGACAAGACAAAGGGCAATACACAGGCTCGGAAGGCTCGCCATGCTGTCAAGCCAGGGACACCATACGGTTCCCTTGCTTTTGCTTGTGAACAATACAATCATAGTCTGCACGGCAAGCAGCACGATCATAAAAATCAGCGGGAGCGGGGAAAATTTACGCTTGCTGTGGCGGCGGATATAGGCACCGCCGAGATATGCTGCGATCGGCGCAAGTCCCCTGCACCACTCCGGGATCACCGTGATCTCACCGAACTGCAGGATCGGCTGGAGTGTGCTGAAGGCAGCCGTGATCACCAGGAAGGTCATACGCGCCTTCCGGCTGCCGATGCCGTGGAATGCCGCATTCAGGAAGGGCGCGGCAAACAGCAGAAGGAAATACATGCCGACAACATGACTGCTTGCAGCGGCAGAAAATCCGAACAGGGACTGCACGATCTGCAGGAGGGTCATTTCCTCACCGATGAGCAGGCAGCGGATCAGGATGGCACACAGGCTGCCGACAATGTAGATATAAAACAGTCTGCCAAGGATCTTGAAATAGGAGGCAGAGTATTTGCGCCCGCTCAGGACAAAGCCCGTACATGCCGCCAGGAGCATGGCTCCGGACATGCTGAACCAGCGCACAGCAATGGGAGCGGCAGCGGAATAATCTGTTACAGCGATCTCCTCCAGACCGATCTGTCCGAAGAAGCAGACCCCCAGCACCATCAGCGCACCAAGACAGCAGAGGATGTCAATGCCAAGATTTCTTGATTTTTCTGTTGCTGACATAATTTCACCTTCACTTTTCTATATGATTTCCGGAAAAACTTCCCGATTGGTATGCTATTTTTTATTATACCACATTTTTCACTGCTCTGCAACCTTTTTTTGATGGAAATCGAGGAAATGTGTTTTTGGGTGGAAGGCTATCTATTTTTTGAAAAATAAGAAGCCGCTGTGCAATGCCAGCACGGCGGCTTGAGAATATCAAGATTCTTGGTCGTTGAAATTCAGAAACGGCAAATAAAAGGTCGGAAATCTGGATTCAGAAGTCACAGAAGATATGATTGGACGGATATAGCTCATCAGCAGAACCGGAGCGTTGACATTAAGCAGATCTTCGATTTCCTGTTCTGTAAATTCATCATTCCATGTAAATTCTGCCCCCATGGTGATTTCAATGTAAAATGGGGAAACGTGCATTTCACCAATTTTCAGTGCGAGCGTGATGAATGCTAGAGATTCATCTGTCTTTCTGCGGGGCGTAACTTCCATGTCGATTTTCATTCCCTCAAAGCCCTCCGGCTGAAAATCCGGATTATCAACAAAATACAAATGTTTGAGTTGGGGGTTTTTGAATTGAAAAGCACTTTTTTTCATAGATACCTCCATTATGCGACGAACAAGCTTATCCCTTTACTTGATGAAACATTTTCATTTTTTTCACTTTTTGTAACATCTGAGTCGGTCTTGATTTGATAACTGAAACTGCGCAAAAGGGTGTCGCTACTTTCATCCATAATTATTTCATTTTTAATTGTCTGACTTCCAAAGATCTGATAGAGCTTGTTTTCCTCTTTGCTTTCGGATTTGGTGAGTTGAATCCGATCTGTAAGTATCAGACTGGAATGCGTTTTTATTTTATCAGAATGGGTGAATGGATTATAGTCAGCGTCAAACCAGCAATAACTACCATCTTCACAAATCAGCTTCACAGGTGTATAGGGCTTGCTTTTATCGAAAAAAATCCCGTTACGCTCACAGATACTTTCAAAACTTTCCAGAGGCTTTTCCCTACGTTTGTATTTCATAACTATCACTCACTTTCTCAATTCAATGACATCTGATATTTCGATTAAATCTGTACTAAATACACATACTTGATATTCAATGTAGGGCATATGAAATTCATAAGGAACAGAAGCAGAAATATATGTTGCGTTTTTCTTCTGAAATCCTACGATCAGCACATCTGCACAATCAAATTCAGAATGAAGCCAGTCGAAAAAAGCGCAGCGCACTTGAGGTTCTTTATACTCTCTCGACATGACTGTTCCAGTACCAAAATAAATTTTTTTAAATTCTTCAAATTGTTTTCCTAACCAATTGGAGTCGTCAAGATTACGGGTATCAATAGTATTGTCTTCATGAGCATCAATATTCACTTCGATCACGACCGGATTACGAATCGATGTGCCATAGTCTTTTTTAGGCGTTTTCGCCCACCACTCAGCAAGATTCCAGTCTAAATAAAAATAAATACCGTTTCCAAGCCAGTGCTCATCATTGGGCTTACATATAAAACCATTCTGAAGGATTGCATCCGCGCATCGTTTATTTGTACCATGATAAGCTACCATTCCCATTCACCCGCATCTCTCTATGGAGTGTATGGAAATCACAGCTTTTCTTATGCACACTCCCATTATACTAAAAAGAATTGACTGTGTCAACTAACAAACATTAAAAACTAGATTACAATTTAATTATACAAGAAATTTGTCGAAATGTCAAGAAAAAACAAAATCTTTTGTAAAAGTGCCCGATGATTGCTATGTGGTATGAAATATCACAAAAAAGATGGCAGAACCACTCCGGTTCTGCCGTGTCAAATAAAATGAAAGCATGTTTTGTGTAGAACAAAAGAAAGGAGACAACAAAACGAGTGTTAATCATACGAAAATCCGTATTTAACACTATCCATATTATAGATGAAAATTTTCATTTCGTCAATAGAAAAATGCGAAAAAATAGAAATCATTTCAAAAATTTATTCATCCTGCACAAATCGCAAACGTTCATTCTGGCGACAATGTACAATTCTTTTTCGGTAAATAAATCCCGATATATCGAAATTTGGGCGTATTGCGTAAAAAATGCACTGTAAAATTTACAAAAAAGGTATTTACAAACGTCGTTTTTTGTGCTATTATATAAGATGTAAGGTACTGCACAGAGGTACCAAGCATAAAACTACATTTTTAGGAGGAATATTCCCATGGCAAGAAAAATGAAAACCATGGACGGTAACAACGCCGCTGCTTGGGCGTCCTATCCGTTTACAGACGTGTCTGCGATCTACCCGATCACACCTTCTTCTGTAATGGCTGAAGTTACCGACCAGTGGTCCGCAAAGGGTCAGAAGAACCTGTTCGGTGATCCGGTCACAGTTGTTGAGATGCAGTCCGAGGCTGGTGCAGCTGGTACTGTACACGGCTCCCTGTCCGCTGGTGCGCTGACAACCACATATACCGCTTCTCAGGGTCTGCTGCTGATGATCCCGAATATGTACAAAATCGCAGGTGAGCTGCTGCCGAACGTTATCCACGTTTCCGCACGCTGCGTATCCTCCCACGCTCTGAACATCTTCGGCGACCACTCTGACGTTTATGCATGTCGTCAGACCGGTTATGCAATGCTCTGCTCCTCCAATCCGCAGGAAGTAATGGATCTGGGCGCAGTTGCTCATCTGGCTACCATCGAGGGCAGAGTTCCGTTCCTGCACTTCTTCGACGGTTTCCGTACATCCCACGAGATCCAGAAGATCGAGGTTTGGGATCAGGCTGACCTCGGCGAGATGCTGAACAAGGATGCTGCACAGGCATTCCGTGACCAGGCTCTGAACCCGAACCACCCGGTTCTCCGCGGTACTGCTCAGAACCCTGACATCTTCTTCCAGGCTCGTGAGGCTTGCAACAAGTACTATGATGCACTGCCGGCAGTTGTTGAGAAGTACATGGACAAGGTAAACGAGAAGATCGGTACTAACTACAAGCTGTTCAACTACTACGGCGCAGCTGATGCTGAGCATGTAATCATCGCTATGGGTTCTGTCAACGACACCATCGAGGAAACTGTTGACTATCTGAACGCAAACGGTGAGAAGGTTGGTATGGTTCGTGTACGTCTGTACAGACCGTTCGTTGCTGAAAAGCTCGTTGAGGCTCTGCCGGATACTGTAAAGCAGATCTCCGTACTCGACAGAACCAAGGAGCCCGGCTCCCTGGGTGAGCCGCTGTACCTTGACGTTGTTGCAGCACTGAAGGATACCAAGTTCGACGGCGTGAAGATCTACACAGGCCGCTACGGTCTGGGTTCCAAGGACACCACTCCGAACCAGATCATCGCTGTTTACAAGAACACCGAGAAGAAGCGTTTCACAATCGGTATCAAGGATGACGTGACAAACCTGTCTCTGGAGGATTCCTTCAGCCCGGATACAGCTCCGGCTGGCACGATCTCCTGCAAGTTCTGGGGTCTCGGCTCTGACGGTACTGTAGGTGCAAACAAGAACTCCATCAAGATCATCGGCGACCACACCGATATGTATGCACAGGCATACTTCTCCTATGACTCCAAGAAGTCCGGCGGTGTTACCGTTTCCCACCTGCGTTTCGGTAAGACTCCGATCAAGTCCACATACCTGATCAACAAGGCTGACTTCGTTGCATGTCACAACCAGAGCTATATCGACAAGTATGATATGGTTTCCGACATCAAGCCCGGCGGTACTTTCCTGCTGAACACCATCTGGGATATGGAAGGTCTGGAAGCTAATCTGCCCGGTCAGGTAAAGCGTTATCTGGCTCAGAACAACATCAAGTTCTACACTGTAAACGGTGTTAAGCTCGGTCAGGAAACCGGCATGGGCACAAGAATCAACACCATCCTGCAGTCCGCATTCTTCAAGCTCGCTAACGTAATCCCGTTCGAGGATGCTCTGGGCTACATGAAGGCTGCTGCTGAGGCTTCTTATGCTAAGAAGGGTCAGGATATCGTTGAGAAGAACTGGAATGCGATCGACGCTGGCTACCAGGGTCTGGTAGAAATCGAGATCCCGGCTGCATGGGCTGACGCTGCTGATACCCAGATGGGCATGGGCAAGGTTACCTGCGACAACAAGGTTCTCGAGGACTATGTAAACAACATCCAGATCCCCTGCAACGCTCAGAAGGGTGACACTCTGCCGGTATCCACATTCGTTGGTATGGCTGACGGTACCTTCCCGCAGGGCTCTGCTGCATTCGAAAAGCGTGGTATCGCTGTGAACGTTCCTTGCTGGAATCCGGATACATGTATCCAGTGTAACCAGTGCGCATATGTATGTCCGCACGCTGTTCTGCGTCCGGTAACTCTGAACGCTGAAGAAGCTGCTGCTGCTCCGTCCGCTATGAAGCTGGCTGCTATGAAGCCCGCTATCGGCGATCTGAAGTTCGGCATGACAGTTTCCGTTCTGGACTGCACAGGCTGCGGCGTATGCTCCAATGTCTGCCCGGCTAACAAGAAGGCTGAGACTCTGGTAATGAAGCCCATCGCTTCCCAGATGGATCAGCAGGCTTGCTTCGACTACGGCACAACTAAGGAAATCAAGCCCGAGGTTACTGCGAAGTTCACAGAAGCTACTGTTAAGGGCTCTCAGTTCAAGCAGCCGCTGCTCGAATTCTCCGGCGCATGTGCAGGCTGCGGTGAGACACCTTATGCAAAGCTCATCACACAGCTGTTCGGTGACAGAATGTACATTGCAAATGCTACTGGCTGCTCCTCTATCTGGGGTGGTTCTGCACCGTCCACACCTTACACATTCAACAAGAAGGGCTACGGTCCGGCTTGGTCCAACTCCCTGTTCGAGGATAACGCAGAGTTCGGTTACGGTATGTTCCTGGGTCAGGAAACACTGAGAAACCGTGTTATCGCTAAGGTTGAGGCTCTGGCTGAAACAACAGAATGCGCTGATGTAAAGGCTGCTATCGACGAATTCCTGGCTACCAAGAACGACGGCGCAGCTAATACTCCGGCTGCTGAAAAGCTGGTTGCTGCTCTGGAAGCTTGCGGCTGCGAAAAGGCACAGGCTATCCTGGCTGAGAAGGACTACCTGCGCAAGAAGAGCCAGTGGATCTTCGGCGGCGACGGCTGGGCATATGACATCGGCTTCGGCGGTCTGGACCACGTTCTGGCATCCGGCAAGAATGTAAACGTAATGGTATTCGATACTGAAGTTTACTCCAACACCGGCGGTCAGGCTTCCAAGGCTTCCAACATTGGCCAGGTTGCTCAGTTCGCAGCTTCCGGTAAGGAAACCAAGAAGAAGTCCCTGGCTGAGATCGCAATGAGCTACGGCTATGTTTACGTTGCTCAGATCGCTATGGGCGCCAACACCAACCAGACCATCAAGGCTATCTGCGAGGCAGAAGCTTACAACGGTCCTTCCCTGATCATCGGCTACGCTCCCTGTGAGATGCACTCCATTAAGGGCGGCATGATGAATTGCCAGGCTGAGATGAAGAAGGCTGTTGAGTGCGGCTACTGGAACCTGTTCCGCTTCGATCCCTCCAAGGAGACCGGCAAGTTCACTCTGGACTCCAAGGCTCCCAAGGATGGCTATCAGGAGTTCCTGATGAACGA
>JAZQCT010000092.1:0-5402 GCA_045546475.1 Oscillospiraceae bacterium | reverse complement strand
ATCCGCACAGGTGAAACCTGTTTCCTCGATTACTCTCGTGTGCAGCTTGCGAATGGAAATCAGACCCTCCAGCATATCCTCTGCCTTGGTCGGATCGGGCTGGTGTACCATGCCCTTGTAGCCCGTGCCGTTCGTGCGAGGCTTGTTGGTGTAGATTCTGGGAATGATGAGGATCTTGTGCTTGACCTGCTCATTCACCTTTGCCAGACGGTGCATATATTCCATAACGGAATCTTCACGGTCTGCGGAACACGGTCCGATGATAAGAATCAGACGGTCGGACTGCCCGGTAAAGACTCTGCTGATCTCGGCATCACGCTGTGCCTTGAGCTCCCTGCATTTTTCGGAAAGAGGAAATTCATTTCGGATCTCTTCCGGAAGCGGCAGTTTTCTGATAAATTCCATTGACATAGGAATTCCTCCTTTTTCTTATTCCATTCTATCCTATATTATACAATAAATCGGTCATTATGTCAAGCTTTAGGAAAACTCGGAAACAAAAGCGATCATACCTCAAGCAGCTTCAGGATCTCGTCCGCAACGGCTCTGACCTTGGCTGGGAAATCGGACTCATTGGCAAAAATGCGCAGGTGACGATGCCCCGTCCAGGCATCCACCGTGCGCTTGTCCACGGCGATCGCCTGCTCCGGCGTTTCTGTTCTGGCTTCATTGTTGCCGCGCTCACCGGTGTCAGCGCGATTCCATTGGTAATGCTCCGGTGCGCCGTCTGCTGCGGTGACCAGATGAATCACTGCATCGTAGCGGTCAAATGCCCCCTCGACCGTCAGGTGGTTGCGCTCCATGATCTGCTCTGCTTCCTGTGCGGTCACATAAGCGCGGAAATCCAGGACTCCGCGGTCATACAGGATGATGACCTTCTCCGGCTTGTACTTTGCCGCCGCCTTCTCATAGATCGCCTCTTTGGAGATCTGCTTCTCCACGATCAGCTCCTGAAATTCCGCCGCCGTCAGATGCTTCCCCGTGTGGATCCCATTCAGGATCAGCTCCGTTGCGGATTCCGGTACGATGAAGACCTTGTAGCCGCGTTCTGTCAGCTCCTGCTGCAGATGGCTCATGATGGAGGTCTTGCCGGCACACGGTCCGCCCGTCATAACAATTCGTTTCATATCCATTCCTCCCGTCATTCCGGCAATGTCAGAAACTTAAGGAAAATGGTTTCAAAAGGCGTTAGCCTTTGGCGGGTCGCGGGGGCAGTTTTGCAGAACCATCATTAAGAATGCTTAAGTTGCTGACGTTGCTCATTCCGGCAGATGCTCTGCCTTTCCCCAATTATACCATAATATCCCATAAACTGCAAGCATTATTTTGCTTTCGATACCAGACCTCCTCGAAAACTGGAAAAGTGCCGGATTCCGCAGGATATTTCGTGTCTGACAAAGAGACTCGACCGCAGCAATACTTGATGTATTGCAAGGGAGAGACTCAAAGTCAGGCGTGAAAGAGACAAGGAAGACGGTGCTTTGTAAGTTTTCGAGGAGGTCTGCAGCCTACATACAACGCTTAGTCCGCTGAAGTGCTTTTTCTTTCCACAGCGGAAAGGCACGAAATACAGCGAATATACGCAAAAGCAACAATCTTTCCACCCGTTTCCACACACAATATATTGTGTTTTGAACGTATGTTTTGTTCCGATGGAAAATATAGACAAATTGTATACAAAACGCAACAAATGCCTCTGTTTTGTAGTAACCGCACAATTATCAACATAGTTAGTTGGTTGTTTTGACATCAAAAGACCCCTTGACAAGACCGGATTTATACGGTATACTAATATATAGCTGCTTGATGCAGATACAATATATTGTGGAGGTTGATTACGATGCCGACATCGATCAGAAAACGTGATAATAGAGTGGTGCCGTTCGACGCGAAGAAAATCGCCAATGCGATCTTCAAGGCTGCCAAGGCCGTGGGCGGTACGGATTATGAAGAAGCCAAGTCCGTAGCACAGGAGGTCTGTGCGCTGTTTGACAGCCAAAGTGATGAAATCCCGACTGTGGAGCAGATCCAGGATCTTGTCGAAAAGGTGCTGATCGAGAGAGGACATGCACAGACGGCAAAGGCGTACATCCTGTACCGCTACGAGCGCACAAGAGCCAGAGAGATGAAGACCAAGCTCATGGGTACGCTCAACGAGCTGACCTTCCATTCCGCGAAGGACAGCGACATCAAGCGTGAGAATGCCAATATTGACGGCGACACGGCAATGGGAACCATGCTCAAATACGGCAGCGTTTCCGCGAAGGAATTTTATGAGATGTACGTTCTCAAGCCCGAACACGCCAAGGCACATGCCAAGGGGGATATTCATATCCACGATCTGGACTTCCTGACGCTGACGACCACCTGCTGTCAGATCGACCTGATCAAACTGTTCAAGGGCGGATTTTCCACAGGTCACGGCTTCCTGCGTGAGCCGAATGATATTTCCAGCTATTCCGCACTCGCCTGCATTGCGATCCAGTCGAACCAGAACGACCAGCACGGCGGTCAGAGTGTACCGAATTTTGACTATGCGATGGCGGACGGCGTGCGCAAGACCTACGCTTCCCGCTACAAGCAGAACCTCTCCCGCGCACTGGAGCTTCTGGCAGACCGCGAGGATGCGGACGCACTGACTGCGGCAGTGATGCAGAACCTTGCAGAACAGGGACTTCGTCCGGTTCTGGCGGATGACAACGGCTTTGCTGCAAAGGCGGCTGCACTGCTGGCAGAGAACATCCCGGCAGAGCTTGCAGAGAAGGTACTGGGCTTCGCTGCCAAGCACGCCTACAAGGAGACCAACCGCGCGACCTACCAGGCTATGGAGGCTCTTGTACATAACCTCAACACCATGAACAGCCGTGCCGGTGCGCAGACACCGTTCTCCTCCATCAACTACGGAACGGATACCTCCCCGGAGGGCAGAATGGTCATCGAGAATATCCTGCTGGCAAATGAAGCAGGTCTTGGAAACGGCGAAACGCCCATCTTCCCGATCCACATTTTCAAGATCAAGGAGGGTATCAACTACAATCCGGAGGACCCCAACTATAATCTGTTCAAGCTGGCTTGCCGCGTTTCTGCAAAGCGTCTGTTCCCGAATTTCTCCTTCATCGACGCGCCCTACAACCTCAAGTACTACAAGGAGGGCGACTACCGCACGGAGATCGCCTACATGGGCTGCCGCACACGAGTGATCGGCAATGTCTATGATCCGAGCCGTGAGATCGTCACCGGCAGAGGCAATCTGAGCTTCACTTCGATTAACCTGCCCCGTCTTGCCATCAAGGCAAAGGGCGATCTGAACAAGTTCTATAAGGGTCTGGACAAGATGATGAATCTTGCCATTGACCAGCTTATGGATCGTTTCCGCATCCAGTGCAGCAAGAAGGTACGCAACTATCCGTTCCTGATGGGTCAGGGCATCTGGATGGATTCTGAGAGTCTGAGCGCGGACGAGGAACTGAGCGAAGTACTCAAGCACGGTACACTGTCCGTGGGCTTCATCGGTCTTGCAGAGACGCTCAAAGCCCTCATCGGTGCACATCACGGCGAAAGCGAGGAGGCGCGTGAGCTTGGTCAGACCATCATCCGCAGAATGCGCGAGCGTCTGGACAAGGAAGCACAGGCAACGGGTCTGAACTTCTCCCTGCTGGCAACACCGGCTGAGGGTCTGTCCGGCCGCTTCGTGGGCATGGACAGAAAGAAGTACGGCAAGATCCAAGGCGTGACCGACCGCGCATACTACACCAACTCCTTCCATGTGCCGGTGTACTATCCGATCAGTGCATTTGACAAGATCCGCATCGAGGCTCCCTACCATGAGCTGACCAATGCAGGACATATCAGCTATGTGGAGCTGGACGGCGATCCGCTGCAGAACCTCTCTGCATTCGAGAAGGTCATCCGCTGCATGAAGGAATCCGGCATCGGTTACGGCTCGATCAACCATCCGGTTGACCGCGACCCGGTGTGCGGCTACACGGGCATCATCGGCGACAAGTGCCCGAAGTGCGGCAGACCGGAGTCCGCACATAACACCGTGGGCTTTGAGCGCATCCGCAGAATCACGGGCTACCTCGTGGGCACTCTGGACCGCTTCAACAATGCCAAGCGCAGTGAGGTGAGTGATAGAGTTAAACATAATGTGAAGGACTAAGCAGCAAATTTGTCTTTTTCGTTTAATCGTCACAACTGTTCAGGAGGTATTAACATGTTTATTCACAGAAGCAGGGACTATGGTAACCACTGGTTCGTATGGTATCTTGAAAACAGTAAAGTTATAAAATACAAATGTACTGAAGTAAAGTTTTTTGATAATCGTGAAAACACTCGGGGTATTGATAAAAAAATCGTTGAATCATGGGCAAAAGACGACCCTAATCTGCCTTCTTGGCTGAAAGAAAAACTGCAACAGCTTTTAAATAAATAGAGAGAAAAGAGTAGCTTATAAAGGAGGAATCCTCATGCTCTTACAGCTATCCGGCACAGCCAACGACTCCATCGTGGACGGTCCGGGCATCCGGTTTACGATTTTTGTACAGGGCTGCCCGCATCACTGCAGGGGCTGCCACAATCCGCAGACGCATCCGTTTGAGGGCGGCACGCTCACAGAAACGGACGCGCTTCTTGACCGGATCAAAGCCAATCCCCTGCTGGACGGTGTGACCTTTTCCGGCGGCGAGCCGTTCTGTCAGGCGCAGGCTCTCGCGGAGCTTGGCACACAGATCAGAGCACTGGGGCTGAATGTCATCACCTACACCGGCTACACGTTCGAGGAGCTGTATGCCAGAAGCGCGGAGGACGGCATCGGCGACCTGCTGGCGGTGACGGACTGGCTGGTGGATGGTCCTTTTATTGAGGAACAGAAGAGCTACCAGCTCCATTTCCGCGGAAGCACCAACCAGAGAATCCTCGACTGCCGTGAGAGCCTTGCAAGGGGCTGTGCAGTCGAGACGGAATTTGCATGATCTGCTATACCTACATCCTGCGCTGTGCGGACGGGACGCTCTACACGGGCTGGACGAATGACCTCCCGAAGCGCATCGCGGCGCACAATGCCGGCAAGGGCGCGAAATACACACGCTCCCGGCTGCCGGTGGAGCTGGTCTATGCGGAGCCGCACGCGGACAAAGTTGCGGCGATGCGGCGGGAGTGGAGGATCAAGAGGATGACGAGAGAGGAGAAGCTTTGGCTGATCGAGGGTTGTCCGGTTTTATGAATACGCAAAAATATCCGATATTTCGGAAAATTCAGCTTGTTTAAAACGTCCCTTTGTTTCTGCGTTCGCAGAAAGGAAAGCAAAGTATAACAACAGGTAAGGGGGAGTTTTTTGCAAAAAACTCCCCCTCTCAAAAAAACAGTCCACCGGACTGTTTTTTTGATTCACCCCTGAAAAA
>JAZQCT010000091.1:0-2833 GCA_045546475.1 Oscillospiraceae bacterium | reverse complement strand
CCCCTTGGGCGGTGGAGGCGGCGCAGCCGCCTCCACTAATAGCCCCTCCCCTCGGGGAGGGGTTGGGGTGGGGGCAGCTTGGGTAAGCTCCGATAAAGAAAAACTCACTTGCAGTGCCAAATTTTAAAAAAACTATTCCATTTTCCAAGGATATGTGGTATAATATAAGGTACTATCATCAAATGACAAGGAAGGAATCGTTTTGAATAAATATAAAAAGCTTGCCATGAATACGGCGGTCTTCGCCATCGGTTCATTCGGCTCAAAAATTCTGCTGCTCCTGCTCAATAAGCTCTATACCCACAATATCGCCCCCGCAGATTACAGCACCAAGGCACTTTTGGAAAATACGGCGAATTTCATTATCCCCATTGTCACGCTCTCCATCGCCGAAGCAGTCATCCGCTACGGACTCGACAGGGAATTTGACAAGACTGAGATCTTCACCTCCGCCTGCCTGACGGAGCTTGCGGGAATGCTCGGGCTTGTACTTATTTCGCCCCTTCTGACGCTGTTGCCCTACACGGACGGCTATGTGCTGTACCTCATTATCTACATTGCCGCGTCATCTTTCCGGCAGCTCAGCTCACAGTTTGTACGCGCGCGCGGCATGGTGCGTCTCTTTGCCCTTGATGGCATCATTGCCACACTCACGCTGTTCTGCTTCAATGTCCTGTTCGTTTCCGTCATGGGACTGGGTGTCATGGGTTTCATGCTCTCGGTCATCCTCTCGGATTTTCTGTCCGGCGTGTTCCTCTGGATTACCGCGAAACTCTGGCAGTTCTTCAACCTGCGCCTGTACAACGGCGAGATCACAAAGCTCATGCTCCGTTTCTCCATCCCCATGATCCCGACCGCGGTGCTGTGGATCGTGACTGGCTTTTCCGACAGACTGTTCGTGCGCTACATGGAGGGTACGGCGGTCAGTGCCGATGTGGGTGAAACGGCGGCAGGCATTTACGAGGCATCCTCAAAGGTGCCGAACCTCATTTCCATGGTATCCACGATCTTCTTTCAGGCGTGGAACATGTCCGCCATTACCGAAAACAACAGTAAGGACAGGAGCAATTTCTATTACCGCATTTTCTCCGCGTACCAGTCCATGATGTTCTTAGCTGCCGCCTTTATGATCGCGCTGGTCAAACCCCTGACAGCCATTCTGAATGACTACAGCGTGCATCCGGAATATGCACAGGCATACCAGTACACGCCTGTACTGATCATTGCCGTGCTGATGATGAGCTTCAACCAGTTCCTCAGCAGTATCTACACCACAACAAAGAAAACGACGCACAGCTTCTGGACGAGTCTTGCTGCCGCGGTGACGAACCTGATCCTCAACACCGTGCTGATCTATTATTTCGGCGTACACGGCGCAGTCATTTCCACTTTCATCAGCTATCTGGTGTGCTACATCATCCGTATCGTGGATACCAGAAAGCTCATTCCGTTCAAGGTGCATCACATGCGTTTCGTACTGAATCTCGTGATCCTCTTTGCCATGAGCATTGCAGCGATCTTAGAGCCGTCCTTCCTCATTCCCTTCCAGATCGTCCTGCTCCTGTTCATGTGCGTGTTCAATGCACAGGCGATCATTCAGACGGTGAAGAAGGTGCTGAAAAGAGGATGATTTCTCTGCGGCAACCCGCCGCCGGACGGTGAAGAAGGAGTCAAGCACGCAAATCAATTTTCACAAAATCGGTTTCAAAAGGCGATAGCCTTTGGCGGAGGCGGTGCGCAGCACCGCCCCAAAATCCCCCTCCCCTTGGGAGGGGGCAGGGGGTGGGGCAGTTTAGGTAAAGCCTGCTAAAGAAAAATTGATTTGCGTGGGAGTCAAGAGAGTGTGATTACACAGTATAGTATCAACCATCTGCTGCCGCTTGTCCGCAGGACAAAAGGCAGCAAACGTCAGCGGCGACCCGCCGCAAAGGAGGTATTCTTATGTCCACCCCCCATCTTCAAGGCAAAAAAGGCGACTACGCTCCCATTGTCCTCATGCCCGGCGATCCGCTCCGTGCAAAATTCATCGCCGAGACCTATTTGGAAAACCCTGTCTGCGTGAATGAGATCCGCGGAATGCTCGGCTTTACCGGCACCTATCACGGCATCCCTGTTTCCGTACAGGGCAGCGGTATGGGCATTCCGTCCATCGGCATCTATTCCTATGAGCTGTACCACGAGTTCGATGTGCAGGCGATCATCCGCATCGGCACAGCCGGCGCGATCGCCCCGGAGGTACAGCTGCGTGATGTGATCCTCGGACAGGCGGCATGTACCAACTCCAATTTCGCGGCGCAGTACCGGCTCCCCGGCACCTTCGCCCCCATCGCATCCTACCGCCTGCTTTCTGCGGCAGCGGAAACGGCAAAGGCACAGGAGCTTTCCGTCCGCGTGGGCAATCTCCTGTCATCGGACACGTTCTATGATGATGCCGATTCTCTCGCAGAATGGAGAAAAATGAACGTCCTCGGCATTGAGATGGAATCCGCCGGGCTGTATCTGAACGCCGCACGCGCCGGAAAGGAAGCACTCTGCATCTGCACTGTATCCGACTGCCCGCTGGATGGCAAATTCACCACCGCAGAGGAACGCCAGACAGGCTTCACCGCCATGATGGAGCTGGCACTGGGAACTGTGGAGCGTTTGGGCGGTGTATAAAATCCAACATTGAAAAATGGATTACTTTTTCTGGGGACAGCATTCCAAGACTGCCCCACCCCAACCCCTCCCCTCGGGGAGGGGCTATTATAGGAGGCGGCTGCGCCGCCTCCACCGCCCAAGGGGCTTCGCCCCTTGGAACCCCGTTTGGGGACTTCGTCCCCTTGCCCCCGCT
>JAZQCT010000090.1:0-35152 GCA_045546475.1 Oscillospiraceae bacterium | reverse complement strand
GGGAGGGGGAGATTGAGCCGGTGCTCCGCACCGGCACCGGCAAGGGCTTCGCCCTTTGAACCCCTTTGGGGCTGCCGCCCCTTACCCCCCGCTATAGTTGTTGAAACTGCACCTGCAAGGTGTGGGAATTTAGTGCGGCACCTCTCCATTCCAAATAGCTTTGCCAAACCATTGACTTTTTTGAAATACTATAGTATACTGGTATTAAGTAAAACCATATCCGAAGGGAGCAGTAATATGAAAGTCAGCGGAATCATTTGTGAATACAATCCCCTGCACAATGGTCATGTGCATCATATCCGTGAAACCCGGGCAAACGGGGCGACGCATATTGTCGGTGTGATGAGCGGTAATTTTGTGCAGCGCGGCGATGTGGCTCTGCTCAGTAAATTCGACCGTGCAAAACTTGCGGTCAATGCCGGTGTTGACCTTGTGATCGAGCTGCCGGTTGCCTTTGCATCGGCTCCGGCGGAGCTGTTCGCAACCGGTGCGGTGTCCATCCTGCATGACCTCGGCATCGTGGATGAGCTGAGCTTCGGAAGCTCCTGCGGCGATCAGGAATGCCTGGAGCTGCTCGCGGAGGCATCCCTGTCCACGACTGCACACTACCGTGACCGGATCCGCGACCGGATGCGGGAGGGGGATTCCTATCCAGCGGCAGTCTGGGAGATCGTCCGCCAGCGTTACGGCAACAAGGTCGCCGGCATGATGCTCGACCCGAACAATGTCCTTGCCATTGAGTACATCAAAGCCATGTACAAGCTGGAAACCAATATCAAGCCCTTCACCATCCAGCGGCAGTGCGTCATGCATGACAGCCTCACCCCGAGTGAGATGTATGCGAGTGCAAGCTTCATCCGCAAATCCATTGCGGACGGGGATCCGTCCTATCTCGACTATATTCCCCGCTACACGGCACAGCTCCTCACGCGGCGTATCCGTGAGGGCAGGACTGCGGACATCCGCAGGCTTGAACGGCTGATCCTGTACCGCATCCGCACGATGTCACCGGAGGAGCTGATGGAACTGCCGGATGTGAACCAGTCCCTCCAGAACCGCATCCTTGCGGCAAAAAATGCGAACAGCTGGGATGAACTGCTCGCGGCAGTCAAGACCAAATGCTATACCATGTCCCGCATCCGGCGCATTCTGATGGCGGCGGTCATCGGCATCCGGCGGGAGGATCAGAAGTACTATCCGCCCTATGCACGCGTCATCGCCTTCAACGAACGCGGCATGGAGCTTCTTGCCCATGCAAAGGGCAAAAGCCGCATCCAGATCGGCACATCCCTTGCAAAGCTCAGTGAAACGAGCCGCCTTGCGGAAAGCTTTGTGCGGCTGGAGGAGCGTGCCTCGAACGTGTACGGTCTTGCGGCGGAAGATATGTTCTCGGCGGAGCAGGATTTCCGTGCAAAGATCGTGCCGGAGGTGTTCTGATGCGTGGGATCCTGAAGAAAATACGCGGTGTGATCCTCGATCTGGACGGCACACTGCTGGACTCCATGCCCCTGTGGCATGAGATCGACATCCGGTTTCTGACGGAAAACGGCATTGATCCGCCGGAGGATATTTCCGAGATCGTGGGAAAAATGAGCATCACGGAATGGGCGGAGTATTTCATCCGGGAATTTTCCATGCCGCATACGCCCGAGCAGGTGATCCGGCGCATAGAGGAAATGGCAGAAACGGCATACCGCGAGAGCATCCCCATGAAAGCAGATGTCCCGGCGTTTTTAGACGCGCTGGATGCTGCAGGTCTGCCCTATGGCATTGCAACTGCAACTTATCGCAGCTCCGCGGACGCGGCTTTGCGGCGGCTGGGTCTGCGGGAGCGGATGCAGTTCGTGCTGACAGGCGAGGATGTTTCCGAGGGCAAGACAAGCCCGGAGATCTATCTGCGCGCAGCTTCTCTGCTCGGCACGGCACCGGGGGAAACCCTCGTCGTCGAGGACGCGCTCCACTGCGTCAGAACCGCATCAGCGGCGGGCTTTCTGACTGCCGGCGTATACGATGCCGCTGTCCTGCCCGCTGAATGGGAGGAAATGTGCCGGCTCTGCACAGTGACAGGCAGAACGCTGTCGGAGATACGAAGCAAGCTGGAGGAATAGAGCAAACCCCCGGATCGTGGGTGATCCGGGGGTATTTTTGCATCAGGTATTCTGGAGGAGACAGCGTTTCAGGAGTGCGAGGTCAAATGCATTGACTTCGCCGTTTGCATCCATATCCGCATTTTCGCACTGGTCAGAATACAGTGCAGAAACGGCGAGAATATGCTGCTGAAGAGCCACAACATCCAGTACGGAAACCGTGCCGTCCGTGTTCACGTCACCTGCAATGAGAAGCTGCCATTCAAATACGGGGAAGCCGCCATTGAGGGCGGAATAGGGGTTATCCGCAAAGGGTGCGCCGAGGTCGGGGGCGATGGTCTTAAGCTGGGAGGTGATCAGACCCATGCAGCCGGACTGCGCCGCACCTGCCACTGCACCGCTTGCAGCGGAGTTGAGGTAGTAGTTGTTGGTGAAGGTGATGGTGGTGTCATTTGCTGTACCCAATTCACTGGTACCGGAAATACCGCCTGTCGTTGTACCGGAAATTTTTCCGGTGAAATAACAGTTTTCCACCACAACATCTAAGGAATGTCCTGCGCCAGCGGCAAGCACACCACCAGTAATACCACCGGCTCCGCCTGCAGTTGCAGTCACTTCCGCATTTGCATAGCAGTTTTCAAGAGTGCCACCATTATGCACTTTACCTGTAATACCGCCGACATACTCCGTACCATTAACTGTACCTGTAAAGTCACAATTACGGATCACTGCACCATAACCCGCTTCGCCAGCAATACCGCCAGCAGAACTTAAACCGCTTGTCACATTTCCGCTGACACTCAGATTTTCAATAACTGCTCCTTTTGATCCATAATTCAGTCTGCCGAATAATCCGGCATACTTATTGGGATAATCCACACTGAGATTTGTTACCTTATGGTAGTTACCATCATAACATCCTTTAAATACTGCATTTTTATTGTACGTTGTGGAACTTGCACTTTCAAAGTAGATACCAATCGGTGTCCAGTCATACTGGCTCAGATCAATATCTGCTGTCTGCTGATAGTATGCTGTACCGTAGCAGGGATTTGCCGCTGTGGTGTTGACCATATTGGCAAGATTCTTCAGATCCTCAGCTGTACCGATCAGATACGGGTCGGATTCCGTACCACTGCCCTCGAAGAGATCCTGTACCGTAATATCCAGTGTTGCTGTCATGCCCTCATAGCTTACTGCAAGTGTCTGTGTACCCGCATCCGCAAGACTGGGAGCTGTGATGGAATAACCGCTTGTGATGGTTTTTGTTGAACCGTCACTGTAGGCGGCTGTCAAAGACAATGCAGAAGTATCCATCTGACTGCCGTCCTCGTAGATCGTACCGATGGAATCGGGGTTGATGGCGATGGAGGAGAGCTTGACATCCGTGGATTCCACTGTCCAGATCTGGGAAGCCGCACCGGTATTGGTCGATACAATGACATTGGTGCCAGATGTGGTCAGCACGAGATCCTGATCCCACTTGTTGTGGATGATGTAGCCGCCGTCCACCGGTTCAAAGATCCAGTACTGCTGTCCATCCGTGGTTTTGTCAAACAGCGTAACATTGGTACCGCTGACCGGTGCCTGTGCATAGGGGTTCACAGCACGGGTACAGCCCTTGGGAACGATGTAATGACCCATAGCCGGATTGCCGGACTCAATGGGGGTGACCACCATCTTGAATGCATTGCTGTAATCGTTCGCGGCTACGCCGATATTTGCCTTGTTGGCATCACTGCCCTCCAGATGCATATAGGTACCTGTGGACTTGTTTTTCAGGTAGTAGGTGCCGGAAATTCCTTCCTTGGGATAATCACTCGGTTCAGTGATATTCACATACCTGTGATAACCCCATCCAAGATAGGTATAGCCGTGGCTTTCCACCTTGGAAATCTTCATCTTGACGATCTCACCGGAATAGGCATGTACCATGTAGCCGTCACCGACATATACGCCGATATGACCACAGTCGTGACCATAGCTGTCAGTCACATTGTAGTCACAGCCAGTGGAACTGAAAAACACATCCGCACCGATCGGAATATCACGGGATGTGGAATCCAGATAGCTCTGGCTGTACTTCCATGCACAGCAGGCAGAACTGAAGGTTGCACCCATATCCTCAAAGCCATGTGCCACAAATGCAAGACACTTATTGACATAATAGTCCTGACCGACATAGCCGAGGAAATGAGATGCAATCTCTTCACCTGTCACATTGATCGTTGTTGCCGCCTTCACGGTTTCCTGCTTCGGCATGGCATATCCCATCGTCAGCACCATCACCGCGGATGTGACAAATGAAATCGCCTTTTGCAGGAATGTTTTCTTTTTCACCATTCTAACATCTCCTTTGTCATTTGATCGGAACCGCTGCCGCCCATGCCATGCCGGGGCTTCTGCACCAGCGGCGGCGGCGGTTCTGTTGTTTCTGCGAATGTTCCGACATATCGCAGATTGTGGAAATTATAACAAAAAAAAATAAAAACGAGTGATAACTTTGTGATAAAACGGTGAAATGGGATGATGCAGCATGAAAAACAGCCGTTTTTATTTTGTACATTATGCACAACAAAAAATGACGATGCACGGGGCATCGTCATTTCTCGTTATTCTGAAATCATCCGCAAATACTCCACCATCTCTGCAAACGTCCCTGCTTTTCCGTTCCACGGGCAGTGTTCGCGGCGGATCACGCAGTCGGTCACGAGATAGCAGTCCATGCCGACGGAGGATGCGGTGTGCATGTCCTCTTCCTCGTCGTTGCCGATGAGCAGGCATTCTTCCGGCTTTACGCCCAGACGCTCACAGATGGAGAGGAAATACTGCGGATTCGGCTTGCAGTAGCTGTCGCTCTCATAACTGGTGATCAGGTCAAAATCCTCTGCGGCAAGTCCCACCCATCCCATGCGGCTCTGCTGTCCGGTCAGGGGGAACAGGGGATTCGATGCGCAGACAACCTTTTCTGCCGCAAGGTGTGCAAGGCGGACGGCTTCCTTTGCAAGGGGATTTTCCTGTGTATAGGCTTTCGCTGCCATGAATTCATTCACATAGAATGCGTCGGACTGCGCACGGAATTCGCTCACGTCCTTGCCTGTCACCTGTGCGAAGGTATTCCAGAAAACTTCAATATTCCGCTGTGTGCCGTCGTTTTTCACCATTGCCTTTGTGCCAGCCCAGACGGCGGCGATCAGGGCATCGGGGGCAAGCCCGAGGGGGGAAAGCTTCTTTGCCAGCTCCTTGAAATAGCCCTTTGTGAAAACATCGTTGTCCATCGGTACAAGTGTACCATCCATGTCGAATAAGATTGCTTTGTAGTGCATTGTATTTCTCCTGATTCTTATATTTATTCACAATTCTTTACGATACCGATACCCTTAACACCTGCACCCACATGGCAGCTGATGCTGATGGGGAGCTTGTAGAGTTCGATCGTGGCATCGCCGAAATAGTCCTGTACTTTTTTCACCCAGTCCGCACCGACGGATTCCTCGCCGGAATAGGCGGTCAGGATCTTCACAGGCTTTCTGGCAAAGCGTCCCTCCAGATCCTTTTTGGCAGCCTCCAGCATGGTCTTTTCTGCATTTGCCATACCACGCACCTTTGCAAAGGCATCCAGCTTTTCGCCCTGAATCTGCAAAACGGGCTTAATGCCAAGCACGGATGCGATCGCTGCGCCTGCGGCGGTCACTCTGCCGCTTTTTTTCAGAAGTGCAAGAGTATTCACGGCAAGATAAATGCTGGATTCGAACGCTTCTTCCTCCAGCTTTGCACAGATCTCCCCTGCGCTCATGCCCTGCTCTGCCATGCGGAGAGCATCAAGGACGGATTCTCTCTGAGAAATGGAAATGCGCTTGTTATCGGCAACGAATACCTTCCCCTCATAATCCGCCGCCAGTGCTTTTGCTGTGGCGCAGGAGCTGCTCAGTGCCGAGGACATGGGGATATGCACAATGGCATCATATTCCTCCAGAACGCTGTCCCAGAGTGTCGTCACGGCTTCCGGTGACGGCTGTGATGTGGATACATCGCCGCCGCCGGCAAGCATCTCGAAAAACTGTTCATAGGTGCAGTCCACGCCCTCGAAATATTCCCTGCCATCGACTGCAAAGGGCATGGGGACGAGCTTCACGCCGAGGGAATCTGCTTCCCCCTGCGTCATGCTGCTGTTGGTATCGGTAATTACTGCGATTCGGCTCATATGGGTTCTCCTTGTGTGTTTTTTGTTATTATTCCGGCAATTAAATATAAATACTTTTCTGAAGTTGGTACTGCAAAACTGCCCCACCCCCTGCCCCCTCCCAAAGGGAGGGGGATTTGGGGCGTGGGCTGCGCCCCCGCAACCTGCCAAAGGGGCTAATGCCCCTTTGAACCCTTTAAGTTGTTGACATTGCCCCGTGGGGAGTTGCCCTCCACCTGCCAAAGGCTGTGCCTTTTGATTCCATTATTGACCTTTCATTGCCGATTTAGTAGTATTCCTCAAATATTGATTATAAACGCAAAATCGCGATTCGTCAATAGGAATCACGAAATCTTCATCTATTTTCGTGAAACTATCAAAAAGAACCCCTGAAAAGGGGTTCTTTTTCACATATTCGGATGAATTACAGAATCAGACCGGGAGCTTCTCCACAACGCCGATCGTATTCTTCAGGATGTTCAGCGCGTCAGTTGCAGTGGGCTTGCCGTCCAGGTCAACGTCCGCATTCAGCGCACCAACAGGATCCAGCTCTGCGCCTGCGAGCAGGTTCTTGTTCAGTGTCAGAACGTCCAGAATATCTACAGAACCATCCACATTGACATCACCGTACAGGGTAGCCTCCAGCTCCGGTTCTGTTGTGGTGGTGGGTTCTTCTGTAGTGGTAGTTGTCGGCTCTTCTGTTGTAGTGGTCGGCTCAGTGGTTTCCGGTTCTGCCTCGTAGTAGTAAACGTCGATGGATTCCAGGGTTACTTCATCCAGAACCTCTTCGCCCTTACCGCCGTACCAGTAACCGAACTGTACATTGCCGTACATTTCGTTGACATCCGCGCCGTCCGGAACGATCCATGCGATCTCTACGGTGCCGGCTTCGGTATCGGTCACAACATAGTCCCAAGCGTCGCCGCCGTCCTTATCGGACCACAGCTTCCAATCCTCGCCGACGGATGTACCCACGCCGTATACCAGCTTGTCAAGATCAGCACCTGCATCCAGTGTGAATACAACTGCCTTGACATCGCTGTTTTCGGTCAGACCCATATCTGCATATGCTACAGCTGCGGACATGTCGCCGGCTGCGATGGTCTCACCAACTTCTACGCTGACTGTATCGGTATAATCAAAAGTCTTTTCTTCTGTGTAGGTCAGCACTGCGCCGATCAGGTTGCAGGTTTCGAGCTCAGTGTATTCCTCTGCGTCTTCCTCGCCATACCAGAACTGGAAGGAAATCGTGCCGGAATCCTCGTAGGGCTTGACATCTGCCGGAACATCCCAGATGACATTGAAGTATTCGCCCAGCTGCATGGTCTCGGAAGTCACGTCATAGCCTCTGCCAACCTCAACGCCGAACTCTGCACCGGCTGCAACACACTCCTCGTACTTGTCGGTACCCATATCGTTGTACCAGTAGCCGCCGTCTTCCTTGATGCCGGCTGCCACCTTAGCAGACTCGGTATCCGCCGGAGACTGATTTCCTACATTCAGACCGCCGCCGTACATGAAACGCTTGACCGGAACCTCACTGGTGATGGTAGCTTCGAGGGATTCGATGGTAATACCGGTTGCTGCCTTTACGCTGCCGACTGCGCCCAGACCGAAATCGCCATAAGAGAACTTGTGGCTGTTGATCGGGTCATCCTCGCCGGGGGTCACGCCCTCTTCTGCATAATAATCCTCATCATAGCCCTTGGTCAGGAGATAATCGAAGCCTTCGATCTGTCTTGCCTGTGTAGCAGTCATGGTACCTGTGCCGTCGCCGTTGTCCACGAAGCTCCATGTACCGGACTTGCTGTTTGTTGTGGTGGAACCGTCAGTCTTGCCGCCGTTCTCGCCGGTGGTGCTGTCGCCGCTGTCATCAGGATCAGTGGGAGTGGTAGTGCCGCTGCCCTTGCCGGATACTGCGGACAGAATGGTTACAGTACCGCCAGTACCGCTGTAATAGTTACGGAATTCATATTCGCCAGGATACTGAGCAGTTGCCGGATCATACTTCAGCTTCAGACTGGAAACATCAATGGTAATGGTAAATTCTTCACCCGCAGTAACAGCAACGTCAGTGCCCTCTGCTTCACTTACCCACTTACCCTTTGTACCATCCCATTCCATCCACCACGGATCTTCTGCAATACCAATGCCGAAGCCATAGTTGAAATTACCTGTGTAGTCGGCAACGAGTGTGAATGTGATGGCATCGAGGTCAGAACCGATTGCTACGGTGGTACCTCTGTACACATCCTTAACAGCCAGCTCCTCACTGATGGATACAGCACTTGCTGTCATCGTGGGATCCATTGCCGGTACGGTTGCTGCTGCAACGGACAGGCACATGAGTGCTGCCACTGCTGCCGCCTTCATACGGTTTGTCATTGTCTTAGAAAACATACTCTCTCATCCTTTCAAAATATACAACTTGCGTAACGGACTCTGCTCCGTTCTACCTTCCTTTATGTATAAAATTATATCACAATTATGAATGGATTTTGTGACGATTCCGTGAATATTTGCTGTTTTTGTTAATTTTTAGCATAGAAAAAAGCCAACCGTTTTTGTGCAAACTACACAAAACAAGCTCATTTTACATGCGTTTTATGTACTAAACGTCAATACTGAATCAGATTATACATTCTGTAATATGAATTTTCTGTAACAGAAAAGCCCGCCGGAAGGCAGGCTTTGTGTGCATATCACAGGATATTTCTGTTTTCCAGTGCCTTATAGAGTGTAACCTCGTCGGCGTATTCCAGCATTCCACCGACCGGCAGACCGAATGCCAGACGGCTGACGGTCACACCAAGAGGCTTGAGCAGCTGGGAAACATAGGACGCTGTTGCGTCGCCCTCCACGGTGGGGTTGGTTGCCATGATGACCTCCTGGATGCCGCCCGCCTGCACTCTGCGGAGCAGGGAACGGATCTTCAGATCATCCGGCAGGACACCGCGCAGGGGCGAGATCAGCCCATGGAGTACATGGTAGGTTCCCTTGTATTCGCCGGTTCTTTCAAAGGCGGCAATATCCTTGGGGTTCTCCACCACGCAGATCACACTTCTGTCGCGCTTTTCATCCTCACAGATGGGGCAAAGCTCCTGATCGGTGAGATTTTCACAGCACACGCAATAATGCACAGTCTGCTTCGCGCTGCGCAGTGCCTGTGCAAATTCCTCCACCTCTGCCGCCTCCATGGACATCACATGATAAGCAAGCCGGGCAGCGGTTTTCATCCCGATACCCGGCAGCTTTGCGAATTGTTCTGTCAATACGACGAGGGGCAGTGCATCATGGTTTGCCATTCTTAGAACAGACCCGGCAGGGAAACGCCGCCAGTGATCTTGCTCATCTCGTCCTCAGTAGTCTGCTCGATCTGTGCAACTGCCTCGTTGATCGCAGCTGTTACGAGATCCTGCAGCATCTCTACATCATCCTTTGCAACCTCAGGATCGATGGTCAGGGACTTGATGGTCTTCTTACCGGTCATAACGACCTGAACTGCGCCGCCACCGGCGGTTGCAGAAAACTCACGAGCCTCGATTTCATCCTGCAGCTCAGTGATCTGGTCCTGCATCTTCTGTGCCTGACGGATCATGGAATTCATGTTCTGGGCATTGCCGCCCATGTTCTTCGGTACTCTTGCTCTCATAATAATTTCTCCTTTTTGAATGGTTCATTTTCATCGGATCCTGCCTGCGGCAGCATCCGTTTATGTGACAGCGGTGGTATTGATGCCGCTGTTCTTGGCTTTTTCGATCATCTCCTGCACGGGGCGGGGCTTGGCGGCGGCGGCAGAACATTTTGCACGGATGACATAGCGTCTGCCCATGATATTCTGGATCGCGTCGCCGAGTGTTTTCGCATTATGCTTGTCCTTGAACATTGTCAGGAAGAAGGGGTTTTCTGCCACGATCAGGATGATGTTGTGGTTGACGACGGCATTGGAGCCGACCAGCGTACCCAGCACGGCGGGGTTCAGTCTGCCGCATTCCTCCAGAATCTCCGGCCACTGTACAACGGGGCGGAAATCCTCCATCCGCAGCTTTTTGAAGTCCACCTCCGGCTCCGGTTCGGGAACGGGCGGTGCCTGCGGTCTTGTGACCTCCGCTTCGGCGGGAGTCATGACGGGCTGCGCCGCACGGCTTTCCAGCTGTGCGATGCGTTCATAGAGTGCCTGCACCTCAGCAGCATTCGCGGCGGGGGCGGCAGTATTGGCAGAAACAGCCGGCTGCTTGCTGCAAAGACGGATCAGCGTCATTTCCAGCTCCACGCGGCGGTTCACAGCGCGTCCCATATGCTCGCGGCAGGACTGCAGGACACTGAGCTGTGTCATAATGCTGTCCATGTCGCTCTCTGCGGCAAGTCTCTGCAATGCGGGGATCTCGTCCGCCATACAGTGCAGGAGGGAGCTGTCCCCCGTTGCCTTCAGGAGCATCACATCGCGGAGCAGCAGGATCAGTTCCTCACAGAGTCTCTGCAAATCCTTGGAGGCATCGTGCAGCTCTGCCACACTCTGCAGCACCTGGGCGGTATTGCCCGCGTGTACGGCTTCAAGAATGGTCAGAAGGTAGTCCCTTCCGGCGGCACCTGCGGCTTCTGCGGTCAGCTGGGCGGTGATGGTCTCTCCATAGGCAGAGCATCTGTCCAGCAGGGAAATTGCGTCACGCATACCGCCGTCGGACAGCCTTGCCATCAGCTCGGCAGCATCCGTTTCCAGCGGGATCCCTTCCTTTTCCGCGATCTCACAGAGTCTTGTGACCAGATCCTCCTGCCGGATGCGGCGGAAATCGTACCGCTGGCATCGGGAAATGATGGTCGCAGGGACTTTATGGATCTCGGTGGTCGCAAGGATGAATTTGACATATTCCGGCGGTTCCTCCATGATCTTCAGCAGTGCATTGAATGCACTCTGAGAGAGCATGTGTACCTCGTCGATGATGTAGACCTTGAAGCGGCAGCGTTCCGGCGTGTAGACTGTCGCGTCACGCAGGTCGCGGATATCCTCCACACTGTTGTTGGATGCCGCGTCGATCTCAATGAGATCGGAAAGCACCGCACGCTCCGCATCACGGCAGATACTGCATTCCAGACAGGGATTGCCGTCCGGCGTGGGATGCTCACAGTTGACCGCCTTTGCCAGAATGCGGGCACAGGTCGTCTTACCCGTACCGCGCGAACCGGTGAAAAGGTAGGCGTGCGCAGCTGTGCCGTTTTTGATCTGATTCTGCAGCGTAGTGGTGACCTGCGGCTGTGAAAGCACATCCGCAAAGCTCAGAGGTCTCCATTTACGGTATAAAGCCTGATACATAGTTACCTCCGGTTCTGTATTTTTATCGGAGATGCAGCATACTGCATTTCGCTGGAGACATTATTCCGCTTCACTCCTGCCAAGAATACATTTTTTTGCAATCCTAACGTTTTCTCTTTGTCCCCGCAGGGGGCAATGGGAAAACGCCTTGGGATTCCAAAGGGATCACATCCCTTTGGCAGGGGGTGTGGGGGACAGCGTCCCCCACGGAATCCCAGTACGCTTGTATCTCTGATATAAAAATTCGGAACATAGGTGTGCAGGCTTGCTGCGGCACATGAAACAATCCGCTTAATGCTGCTCGGTTCCCCGCCTGACATGGTTCACGGCGATTCATTGCACAGGGCCCGCACACCTATATTCCGAATAAGCCGGTGTTCTCCGGCACTCAACACACTTTATTATAACACAGTTTCCGGAAAATTGCAAGCATTCCCCTGTATTTTATTCACGGAATCCTGAATTTCAGACAGTTTCGCAAAAATCATATGTTGATTTTTGTGCATTCATACAAAATTTAAGATTTTCAAAAAACCTCTTGTAAACCGCCTGTATTTCTGGTATAATAATAGAAGAAAATTATTTCTAACCTCTTTCTCTTATTTTTTTGCTGAAAAAGATATGGCATGTGCCATGTCTTTTTCTGCTTTTTCAGCATGTTTTACGAAGAATCCCCCGCTGACGCGGGGGATTCTTTGGATTATCGCTTATTCCTCTGTCTTCGCAGTCTTCTTTGTTGTTTTCTTGGCTGCTGTCTTCTTTGCAGGAGCCTTTTCCGCAGTTTCGGACTTCTTCGGTCTGCCGCATCTGCGCTTTGCAGGTGCAGGTGCCGCTTCCTCAGCGATGGGAGCTACGAAAGTTTCAGTCTCCTCAGCAGTCTTCTTTGCAGCGGTCTTTCTGGTCGTGGTCTTCTTTGCAGCGGGCTTCTTCTCCGCCTTTTCTTCATTCTTCTTTGCAGCGGGCTTTCTTGTCTTCTTCACAGGCAGCTGTGCAAAAACGCCGCTGAGCAGCATGAACTTGTCATAATTGCCCTCTACAGTCAGTCTGCCCTCGGAGAGTCCCTGCTCCAGTGCAAGCTTGCCGGCGGACAGAGCCAGAATATCCTCGCCGGATGCAGTCAGAGCAGCATCCTTGTCATCGTAAGTATAAGGCTCAACATTCAGCTTGCCCTCTGCTGCTTCGATATAAAACCAACCTTCAGCCTCACCGGTCACGTTCACCTGTACAGCGACATGCTCGCTGATGCCGGATGCGTCCGCAGCAGTCAGTGCCTTGCTTACTTTTTTCACCAGTTCCTGATAAGTCATAGTTTCTCACCTTTCTTTTCCCGGCAGCATGATCTCTGCGGGATTTTCGCTTGTTATGGATATATTATAGCCGATACTCCGGCTTTCGTCAATAAATATTGCGGATTTTCCGCATTTAACACAATAAAACATCGGTTTTTCTGTTTTTTTTTAGCCAAAGAGTGCATATTTCCGCGCAAATGCGCGGTTTGCAGGTGATACTCCGTACATGGGGCGCGTATTTTTGCTGACAGCGGCATTCCGGGAAATTATGTCGGTTTTGTGTATTTTATACAAACAAATAGCGCGAATTGTGTAATTTAACTTGACGTTCGCGTGAAAAAGGAGTATAATAGAATATATAAAGCATCACAACCTGTATTTTTTTAGGAGGGATTCTGTTTGACTAACATTTTATTTGCCGCATCGGAATGCGTACCGTTTGTCAAAACCGGAGGGCTTGCCGATGTTGTCGGCGCGCTGCCGAAGAACCTTGACCGTTCCCGTTTTGACGTGCGCGTGATCATCCCCTATTATACCTGCATTCCGGCGCGCTTCCGCAATTTCTTCCACTACCGCCATCATTTCTACATGGACTATGCAGACAGGCAGGAGCATGTCGGCATCATGGAATATGAGTACGACGGTGTGAAGTTCTACTTTGTGGACAATGAGTATTATTTCAACGGTGCGACTCCCTACGGCAATGACCTGAAATGGGACATTGAGCGTTTCACCTTCTTCTGCAAGGCTGTACTGGCAATGATGCCGGTCATCGGCTTCCATCCGGAGATCATCCACTGCCACGACTGGCAGACGGGTCTGATCCCGGTGCTGATGCACAGCACCTTTGCAACGCATCCGTTCTACCAGGGTGTCAAGTCCATCATGACCATCCACAATCTGCGCTTCCAGGGTGTCTGGGACATCAAGACCTTCCAGTATAACACAAGTCTGCCGGACTATATGTTCACGCCTGACAAGCTGGAATTTCATGAGGACGCGAACATGCTCAAGGGCGGCCTTGTGTATGCGGACTACATCACGACAGTGAGCGAGACCTATGCCGAGGAGATCAAGACTCCGGAATACGGCGAGAATCTGGACGGACTGCTTGCAGCGCGTCACCAGTCCCTGCGCGGCATCGTGAACGGCATTGACTACGATGTATACGACCCGCAGCGGGATGACAAGATCTTCTGCAAGTACGGCTATGACGATGTGATCGAGGGCAAGAAGCAGAACAAGCTGCAGCTGCAGGCGGAGCTGGGGCTGCCGCAGGATGAGAACAAGATGCTGATCGGTCTGATCTCCCGTCTGACGGACCAGAAGGGTCTGAATCTGCTGTGCGATGTCTTTGACCGCTTTGCAGATGAACATACACAGTTCGTGCTGATCGGCACGGGCGATCCGAATTTTGAGAACGCTTTCCGTTACTATGCCGGACGCTATCCAGACAGAGTTTCGGCGAACATCTGCTATAATGATGCGCTGGCGCACAAGCTGTATGCGGGTGCGGACATGATGCTGGTACCGTCGCTCTTTGAGCCGTGCGGTCTGACGCAGCTGATCTCCCTGCGCTATGGTTCGATCCCGCTGGTGCGCGAAACGGGCGGTCTGAAGGATACGGTCGAGCCGTACAATGAGTTTGAGCTGACCGGTACGGGCTTCACATTCGGTCCATTCCATGCAGAGGATTTCCTGAACACGGTAAATTATGCAAAGTCGGTATATTTCAATTACCGTGACAACTGGAACGACATGGTGCGCCGCGGCATGGCAAAGGATTTCTCCTGGAACAGCTCGGCACGGCAGTATGAAGGCATGTATGAATGGCTTGTGGGGAACCAATAAATTATCATTTTGCAAATACCACTCCTTTTCTTTTTCATTCCTTATGTACGAGAGGACGGCTCTGTGCTGTCCTCTCGTACCTTTTTCGGCGTACTATGGCGTACTGCTGCGAAACGATACAGCACCAAAACGTACAAAATTCATCTTTATCCCCTCCGCATTTATACCCATAACACCAAAAAATCCCTGAATCTCTTGACTTTGCGGCTGTTTGGGCGTATAATTAAGATAACTGTTTCCAAGTATATTATATAGGTACAGCAAGAGGAGTGTCAACGCTTTCAGGAAGAATTGTCCTCCGTCCCTCCAAGAGCAAGTAACATCAACAATTTCAGGGAAGTCTCGCAAAGATTGCCCCGCCTCACCGGTGCCGTCCTCTCTGACACTTCGTGCCGTCTCCCCACCCCGTGGGGAGCAAAAGTGATGACATTGCCTCAAGGGACAGAAGCACTATGGGCATAAGCCCTTTGGATTACCATTTATTGGTCGACACCACCAGCAAAAGGAGTACACAGCATTTATGATACAGCAACTCAAAGAACTTTACGCCTATCGCCAGATGATCTTCAGTCTGGTCAAAAAGGATCTGCGCGGACGATATAAGGGCAGTGTGCTGGGCTTTCTCTGGACATTCATCAATCCCCTGTTCCAGCTTGTGGTCTACACGATCGTTTTTTCGTTCATCCTCAAAAGCGGCATTGAAAAATACTACCTCTATCTCTTTGTCGCACTGATCCCGTGGATCTTCTTCTCCGCCTCGATCACGGGCGGTTCTGCGAGCATTGTGGCGCAGAAGGATCTGATCAAAAAGATCTACTTTCCCCGTCAGGTCATTCCGATCTCGTATGTGACGAGCTGCTTTGTCAATATGCTGCTGAGCTTTCTCGTCATTTTCGCGGTCGTCATCTTCTCCGGGGTGGGTCTGAATTTTCTGGCACTGCTCTGTCTGCCGGTCATCATGGCGGTGGAATATCTGCTTGCAGTGGGCATGGCTCTGCTGGCATCGGCGGTGACGGTATATTTCAAGGATCTGGAACATATCCTCGGCATTGTTTCCATGGCGTGGATGTATCTCACGCCCATCATGTATGACAAGGCAATCATTCCGGAGGAATTTCTCCCTGTGTTCAACCTCAATCCCATGACCCATATCATCGACTGCTACAGGGATGTGCTATACTATGCACAGGTACCCGATCTGACCTCCCTTGCATCCTCGTTCGGGTTGGGAGTGCTGTTCCTGGTTGTGGGATGGGTGGTATTTGATAAACTGCAGAGGCATTTTGCGGAGGAGTTGTGATTTGCAAAATTTCTGCGAAGCTTGTCCCCACCCCAAACCCCTCCCCAAGGGGAGGGGCTTTCATAGGAGGCGGCTTCGCCGCCTCCACCGACCAAGGGGCAAGCCCCTTGGAATCCCATTCGGGGCTGCGCCCCTGCCCCCGCTTGCACAAAGCACAAAATTCTCAGCGCAGCTGTGCGCTGTTTGCAGAGGTAATGCAATGAAAGAAAATGAAATCGTCATTGATGTCCAGAACATCACCAAAAAATTCAAGATCTACCTCGACAAGGGCAGTCAGCTGAAGGAGAGGCTGCTGTTCCGGAAGCGGAACCGCTTCGAGGAGCGCGAAGTCCTCAAAGGCATCAGCTTCCAGGTGCGGCGCGGTGAAGCGATCGGTCTGATCGGGCATAACGGCTGCGGCAAGAGTACCACGCTGAAGCTCCTGACCAGGATCATGTACCCCGACAGCGGCACCATCACCATGAAGGGGCGTGTTTCCAGCCTGATCGAGCTGGGCGCGGGCTTCCATCCGGATATGAGCGGCAGGGAGAATATCTATACGAATGCGTCCATTTTCGGTCTGACCAAAAAGGAGATCGACCGGAGACTTGACGACATCATCCGGTTTTCGGAGCTGGAGCAGTTCATTGACAATCCGGTGCGCACCTATTCCTCCGGTATGTACATGCGCCTTGCGTTCTCGGTTGCCATCAATGTGGACGCGGATATTCTCCTGATCGACGAGATCCTCGGCGTGGGGGATGCGAATTTCCAGGCAAAATGCTTCAACAAGCTGCGTGAGATCAAGGCGAAGGGAACGACCATCGTCATTGTGTCCCACTCCCTCGGACAGATCGAGCAGATCTGCGAGCGTTCCATCTGGATCCATGAGGGCGTGATCCGTGCGGAAGGCGACCCGAAAGAGATCGACCTTGCCTATCTTGAATATATGGGACAGAAGATCCAGGAGCGCACCGCACAGGAGCTGGAGGCACAGGCAGAAGCGCAGCGCGCGGAGGAAGAAGCCCGCGCACAAAAAGCCCCTGAAGCTGCCGCACAGACGGAGGAAGCCCCCGCAGAACCGGAAGAACCGGAGGAAGTAAAGAAACGCTGGGGCAACGGCAGTGCGCGTATTTCTGCCATTCATGTATGTACGGAGGACGGACGCGGGCAGAGGGTATTCAAGACCGGGGACGCTGTGCGCATCCGCATTGACTACCGGGTGAAAAAGCCAGTGGAGGACGCGGTGTTCGGCATTGGCATTTTCAATCGTGACGGTGTGCAGTGCTACGGTACGAACACGCACATTGACAAGCTCCCGCAGTTCCGGCTCACGGAAAACGGCACAGCGGAGATTTATCTGCATGAGGTAAACCTCCTGCCGGGGGAATACCTCATTGACATTGCCATTGAATCCGGGGACGGCATCCCGGTGGATTACTACAGAGAAGCCTGCCGCATTGAAATGATCTCCCCCATTGGCGATGTCGGCGTGGTGCGGATCGGGCATGAATGGACGGTATAGGCTGTCCATACAAGAAGGATCGGGAATTATGAGTCATTTACGCAATTTTCTGAACGAATTTTCACAGCGAAGCGGCATACGAGGAAAGCTGACAAAACGCCTGTTTGCCGGTATGCTTGCCGGATTGCAGGCAGCACAGCTGGATACGGATACGCTCCGGCAGGAAATGCAGGAGCAGCAGAAGGAGCTTACTGCGGCGGATATGCGGCAGGAGGAGCTTACTGCACACCTCATGCAGGAGCTGAAGGCATTCCGTGCAGAAGCGGCACAGGAAAAGCACGCACTCCAGCTCCGGCTGGATGCCGCAGAACAGGCAAATGCCGGCTTGCAGGCACAGCTGCAGCTTTTGCAGGAGCAGCTCTCCGCAGAAGGTGCGCTCCGGCAGAATCTGGAAGCTCTCAACATCAACATGCGCGGCAACAATGCACAGCTTGAAGCTCTGCAGAGTGACAGCGCACTCTGCAAGGTGAAGCTTGCAGGACTGGAACGCCGGCAGAGTACGTCTGCACCGGTGCAGACCTCCGGCAGCGCATCCGTGGTACAGGTGCAGGATTCCGACTACAACACGATCGACTATTTCGATTTTGAGAACCATTTCCGCGGCACCATTGCCCATATCAAAGAAGCCCAACGGATCTATCTGCCCTATTTTCAGGGCAAGAAGAACGTGCTGGACATCGGCTGCGGACGCGGGGAATTTCTCTCGCTCCTGCATGACGAGGGGATCCCGGCGCATGGTGTGGATGTGTACGAGCCGTATGCGGACTACTGCCGGATGCAGGGGCTTTCTGCGGAATGCGGCGACGGCATCGCACATCTTGCGGGGCTTGACAGCGTGGACGGCATTTTCGTCGGGCAGGTCGTGGAGCATCTGAAAACGGAGCAGATCACCGCGCTTTGCAATACGGCATATGAAAAGCTCACGGACGGCGGGTGCATCATCATTGAAACGCCGAATCCGACCTCGCTTGCGATCTATACAGGAGCGTTCTATATTGATCCCTCCCACCAGAAGCCCGTGCATCCGCTGACGATGCAGTATTTCCTCGAAAAGGCAGGCTTCACAAAAATTGAGATCCTCTATCCGGAGCAGAGCAGACCGGATGTGAAGCTGACCTCTCATGATCCGGATGTACAGAAAATCACAGACATCATGTTCGGCGCACAGGATTACGCAGTTATTGCTGTGAAGTAATGATAAGGGCAGGTTTCCTCCCGAAAGGGGGGAAAGGGGCGAAGCCCCTTTGGCGGTGGAGGCGGCGCAGCCGCCTCCTATAAAAGCCCCTCCCCTCGGGGAGGGGTTGGGGTGGGGGAAGTTTTCAATAAACCATCCCTATAGAAAAACAAATTGAAAGGAACCCGACCATGGACAACAAAACCATTAACATAGAAGAAATCATGCACGGCATCCGGCAGGAGATCAAGGAGAAAGGTCTTTCCCCCGATATGCTGAGCTTTGAAGATGTTCCCTACCAGAAGCCCGGCGATGCCGTCAGCGGCTGTTCTCTCGATTCCGAGGAGGTCAGAAATGCAATGGTCTACCTCAACGGTCACTATAATGTCCAGCCCTACAAGCCGCTGGGCGGGAACGCGCTCTTTGTCTTCATCAAGAAGGTCATCCGCAAGCTGGTGAAATTCTACATTGAACCGATCGTGAACGATCAGAACAATTTCAATGCCAATACTGTGCGCGTTCTCAACGCTGTGCAGCAGTCCTGCACAGCCGGGCAGGGCGAGGACACCAAGGAGCTGCTCCGCCGCCTGGAGGTGCTGGAGCTGAACCAGAAGCAGATGGCTCTGCGCATTTCTGCACTCCAGCAGGAAAACGCGGCTCTGCGTTCACGCATCGGAAAGCAGGGCTGATATGCGGATCGTACAGCTCCTGACGACGCTTTCCTTTGGCGATGCGGTCAGCAACGACACCATTGCACTGCGGGATGTCATCGCGGATATGGGCTATGATACGGGTATTTATGCGGAGAATATTGATCCGCGCCTCCCGAAAGCCCTTGCACAGCATGTGCAGAAGCTAAAGGATCTCAAACAAGATGACATCATCATCTATCACAAATCCACCGGCACGGATCTGAGCTTTTCGCTGGCAAGCTACCCCTGCCGGAAATTCATGATCTACCACAATATCACCCCGCCGGAATTTTTTGTACCCTACAACACCGCGGCGGCATCCCTCACGGAGTACGGTCTGGAGGGCGTGAAGCATCTTGCGGATCAGGTGGAATACTGCATGGCGGATTCCGAGTTCAACAAGCAGAATCTGCGTGATTTCGGCTACACCTGTCCCATTGATGTACGCCCCATCCTCATTCCGTTCGAGGATTATGAAAAGAAACCGGATGAAGCCATTCTGCGCAGATTCACACAGGACGGCTGGACGAACATCGTCTTTGTCGGCAGGATCGCGCCGAACAAGAAGCAGGAAAATGTCATCCGGGCATTTTACCACTATAAGAAGCTCAACCCGAAATCCCGTCTGATCTTTGTCGGCTCGTATCAGGGAATGGAGAACTATTACGAGCGTCTGCAGACCTATGTACAGGCTCTGGAGCTGCCGGATGTGGTCTTCACAGGACATATTAAATTCGCCGAGATCCTGGCATATTACCGCGCGGCAGATGTGTTCCTGTGCATGAGTGAGCATGAAGGCTTCTGCGTGCCGCTGGTGGAGGCGATGTTCTTTGAGGTACCGGTCATTGCTTATGATACGAGCGCGATCGCGTACACCCTCGGCGGCAGCGGCATTCTGCTGAAGGACAATGATCCGCTGGAAGCGGCAATGATGATCGACCGTCTTGTGACGGATGAAGCCTTGCAGAAACAGGTCATTGACGGACAGAACAAGCGGCTTGCGGATTTCCGGTACGAGAAGGTGCGCGAACTGTTTATCGCACAGCTTCGCGGTTTTATGGACGGAGGGAGCAAGTGATGAAGACGATTGCGTTTGTTGCCCCGTGGTTTGATGACAATATTCCCGGCGGCGCAGAGATGGAACTGCGGGAGGTTTCCGCACATCTGCACGATTCCGGCGCACCGGTGGAGATCCTGACGACCTGCGTCAAGGAATTTGGTGCTGACTGGAGCGTGAATTTCCACAAGCCCGGTGCATCCGTGTTGAAAAGCGGCATCCCCATCCGGAGATTTCCGGTCAGAAAGCGCGATACCGCTGCCTTTGACGCGGTGAACCTGAAGCTCATTCAGAAGCAGCCCATTACGCTGGAGGAGGAGGACATTTTCCTCCGCGAGATGGTGAACAGTCCGGAGCTTTACGACTATATCCGGGCGCATAAGGACGAATATTCGGTTTTTGTATACATCCCCTACATGTTCGGCACGACCTATTACGGCGTGCAGGCTGCCCCGGAAAAGGCGGTGCTGATCCCCTGTTTCCACGATGAGGGATATGCCTATTTTCAGCGGTTCCGCGAGGTATTCCGGCAGGCGGCGGGCATGGTCTACAACGCAAGACCGGAAATGGAGCTTGCCGAAAGGCTGTACAGCTTTTCGGAAACGAACGTCCGGCAGATCCTGATGGGCATCGGCATGGATACGTCGATTTCCGGGGATGCGGCACGTTTCCGGGAGAAATTCCACATGGAAAAGCCGTTCCTGCTCTACGCGGGCAGAAAAGATGTGGGCAAGAATGTCCCTACGCTTCTGCAATACTTTTCGGAGTACAGAAAGCGGCATGACACTGACCTGCAGCTTGTACTGATCGGCGGCGGTTCTCTGGAGATCCCGGCGGACATCCGCGGCGCGGTGCATGATCTGGGCTTTGTGGATGCGCAGGATAAATACGATGCCTGTGCGGCGGCGGAGCTTCTGTGCCAGCCGTCAAAGAATGAGAGCTTCTCCCTGGTCATCATGGAGAGCTGGCTGTGCGGCAGACCGGTGCTTGTGCATGATGCCTGTGCAGTGACGAAGAATTTTGCGCAGGAATCGAACGGCGGCTTGTATTTTGCGGATTATTTTGAATTTGAAGGCTGTGTGGATTACATCCTGCACCATCCGGAAACCGCCCGCATCATGGGTGAAAACGGCGGCGCATATGTACGGGAGCATTTTGACTGGGGTGTGATTACAGGGAAGTATATGGAGTTTTTTGGGGAGATTTCAGGAAAATAGCAACAAGTAAGACCCAACACATTCAGTCATCAAAAGCCCTCGCCCAAATCGACAAAGGGGGTGGGCAGTCTTTGCTGTACTTTCCCCAAAGTACACCATACCACTGAAAGGTAAATCAGTATGAAAAAAATCGCATTCATCAACCAGCGTTATGGGCTGGAAGTCAATGGCGGGTCGGAGTATTATACAAGACTCATCGCCGAACGGCTGACCCCGCATTATCAGGTGGATGTCATCACCACCAAGGCACTTGAATATACTACCTGGGAAAATCACTATTCCGCTGACGAGGAAACGATCAACGGCGTGCGCGTCCTGCGGTTTCCGGTGGAGCATCCCCGTGCAAAGGATTTCAACGACTGCAACGGCGCGTATCTGCAGCAGCTTTCGGACGGCAAGCCCGATCTGCAGAAGGAAGCAGTCTGGTTTGAAAAACAGGGTCCCTACTGCCCGGCAGCAATTGACTACATCCGCGCGCACAAGGATGACTATGACGCATTCATCTTCGTGACCTACCTTTATTACCTGACGGTCAAGGGAATGCCCGAAGTTGCAGAAAAAGCCATCTTCATCCCGACCGCGCACGAAGAACCGTTCATTCATTTCAAGACATATGAAAATCTGTTCACGCTCCCGAAATCCTATATTTTCCTCACGGACGAGGAAAGGGAGCTGGTACAGAACCTGTTCCGTACAGAAGCCATCCCCTGTGATGTGATGGGAACGGGCGTGGAGATCCCCGGTGAGCCGGACGCGGCAAGATTCCGCGAAAAATACGGCATCACGGATGACTACCTCATCTATGTCGGCAGAATCGACGAGGGAAAGGACTGCCCGCGCATGTTCCAGTATTTCCTCGAATACAAGAGCCGCCATCCGGAGAGCCGTCTGCGGCTCGTCCTCATGGGCAAGCCAGCCTGCATGATCCCGCGCCACGGCGACATCATCAGCCTCGGCTTTGTGAGCGAGGAGGATAAATTCGACGGCATTTCAGGCGCAAAGGCTCTGGTGCTGCCCTCGAAATTTGAAAGCCTGTCCATCTCCGTGCTGGAGGCAATGGCTCTGCACGTGCCGGTCATTGTCAATGGCGTCTGTGAGGTACTCAAGGGACACTGCCTGAAAAGCAATGCGGGGCTGTATTATTATGATTATCTCGAATTTGAGGGGATCG
This sequence comes from Oscillospiraceae bacterium, assembly GCA_045546475.1. Lineage (GTDB taxonomy): Bacteria > Bacillota > Clostridia > Oscillospirales > Ruminococcaceae > UBA3855. Next base: position 12,316 of record JAZQCT010000090.1, on the reverse strand, counting down.
TGGACTATCTGCTCTCCCATCCGGCAGAATATGCGGCGATGTGTGAGAATGCCCGTTCCTATATCGACAGATACTATGACTGGAATGTTATCATGAAGAAATTCCGCACCATGATCGAAGGGGTGGCAGAATGAACAGCTATGCAGTGATTTTTTCCGCTGCTCTGATCCTCTCCGTGCTGACGGGTGTGATCTGGTACAGAAAGCGGAATGTGATCGAATCCGCCGTGATCGGCGTGATCTGGTTTTTCTGCTCCCATATTTTCGCGTGCTTCGCGCTCTTTCTCATCGACTGGTATTCCCTGTTCCGCGCCGTCTGTCTGACTCTTGCGCTGGATACGGCAGTACTGGGCGCGGTGATCTTCGCACGAAAACCCAAGCCCTTTTCCGTCAAGGGGCTGTTCCGGTGTGATCTTTCCCTGAAGCCGGTGCTGCTCCCCCTGTGCATCTGCCTGCTGGCTCTGCCGTTTACTTTGCAGAAGAACGAGTTCTTCGGCATGGGGCAGGATCAGGGCGTGTACCAGACGCAGGCGATCCTGTTCCTGCATGGGGACAATGAACGGCAGAAGAATCTCGAAGAATTTGACACACTGGATACGGCGGAAGAACAGGAGAATTTCTCCATGCACGTCAGCCACAAGCTGGGCGGCTATGATATACCGCCGGAGGAGTATCCGGAAACGGTATATGACCGGTCGGTGGGTGCGGCATCCGGCATGATCCACGGGATCCCGACGCATTCGGCAATTCTGGCGATGTGGGGCGAGCTGTTCGGCATCGAGCATATGACGGATGTGGAAACCCTCTTCTATCTCTGCCTGATTTTCCTTGTATACTGCATCTGCCGGAATCTCCGGCTCAGACGCAGCTCCTGCATCATTGCAGCACTCTGCACGGCATTCGCGCCCATTGTGGTCTGGGTATCCAAGGCATCTCTCACGGAGATGTTCCTGGCGGTGCTGATGGCGTTCTTCCTCTACATCATGACGGACAGGACGAACCGGAATGAACGGTGGCTCTCCATTCTGCCCGCGGCAGTATTCGGGTGCTTCCATGTGTCGTTTTACACCATGGTACCGCTGTTCCTGATGGTCTACGGCGGCATGTACTTCTTTACCCGCCAGAAGCAGTTTGCTGTGCTGATGCCGGTGACGGTTGTCGGGTATCTTGCAAGCTACCTCGGAATGCGCCACATCCAGCCGGTCTACACGATGAACAATTACCGCCAGGTCTTTGTGGGCGGCATCCATGTCGGCAATCTCACTTCCGTGATCATTGCGGTATGCTTTGCGGCTCTGCTGGCATGTGCAGGATTTATCTGGGTGGTATCGCATACAAGCAAGAAATTCTACATCATGCAGAACTGGAATCACCGCGCCGGGAAAAGCAGGGGCTTCCGCATTTTCCTGCTGCTTCTGCTTCTTGTGCCGGTGCTGTTCATCATTCTGAAGGCACTTACGAAATACGATACGTGGGAAGCGGCAAACCACCTGACGCTGCTCGGCTTCATCGGCAATGCGGGGCTTATCCTCTGTCCGCTCGCGCTCATTGCGGGCTGTCTCCAGCCGAAGCTCTATGCGCGGAACAATGCGCGGCTTGTGGTATTCCTGATGTTCTTCTACTGTATTCTGATCTATTCCGCATTCCTGCGGTATGAGATCCAGTACTACTATTATTATGCAAGGTATCTCGCGCCCTTCGTTCCGATCGCGGCGGTATTTGCCGTGCTGACGCTTGACCGGTTCGGGAAGAAGCTCCTGATCCCTGCGGCGGCTCTGGGACTTTGGTTTGTGATGCCGTATGATCTGTTCCTCATGCACAGCAAGGATGACAGCCGTCTGGAATGGGAAGTACTCATGGATGCAGCGGATACAGCGGAGGAGGCAGAATGCATCGTGATCGACCAGGATCATATGCAGTGTCTGTGGCTGCCGCTGGATGCCATGACGGATGCGGCAGTTTTCCCGCAGGAAGAGGATGTTTTGGCACAGCTGGAACGGCTCTCCGCAGAATACGGCAGTGTGCTGTATGTGAGCAATGACGAGCTGCCGGAGGAAGATTTCACGCTGCTGTACCGCGATGCAAGCGAGCATTCCGAAGACGACCTGAATCATACGGGGGATTTCATCCCATTCTCTTATCAGTTCTGGGAGACGGAGGATATGGTAGTGATCGGACGATATGACGGGGCGAACACATAAACACGCCCCGATACGAAAGAAAGGAAACGAACAAATGAAACTGATTATTCAGATTCCCTGTTATAATGAAGAAGAAACGCTGGAACTTGCTTACAATGACCTGCCCAGACACATCGACGGCATTGATACGATCGAATATCTCATCATCAATGACGGCAGCAAGGACAATACCGTGCAGAAAGCGCGGGAGCTGGGATTCCATCATATTGTGTCGTTCAAGCGCAACAAGGGACTTGCCAAGGGCTTTATGGCGGGGCTGGATGCCTGTCTGCATCTGGGCGCGGACATCATCGTCAATACCGATGCGGATAACCAGTACTGCGGTGCGGACATTGAAAAGCTCGTGCGCCCGATTCTGGATGAAAAAGCAGATATTGTCATTGGTGAACGTCCCATTGACCAGACGGAACATTTCTCCTGGAAGAAGAAGAAATTCCAGCATCTGGGCAGCTGGGTCGTGCGCGTGGCTTCCAATTCCGATATTCCCGACGCACCCAGCGGCTTCCGTGCCTATACAAGGGATGCGGCACTGCGGCTGAATGTGGTGAATGAGTACACCTACACGCTCGAAACCATCATTCAGGCAGGTCACAACAAGATGGCAATGACCTCCGTGCCGATCCGCACGAATGCGGAGACGCGCCCCTCCCGCCTGTTTTCCAGCATGTGGCGGTATATGAAGCGTTCCGCTGCAGTCATTACGCGCTCCTTTGTGATGTACAAGCCCCTGAAATTCTTCAGCTCCATCGGTGCGATCCTGCTCCTGCTGGGCGGTATTCTGGGTGTGCGCTTTCTGGTATACTTCGCAATGGGTGATGGTGACGGACATATCCAGTCGCTCATCCTGACGGCGATCCTGATCATGATGGGTTTCCAGACCATTACCATCGGTCTGCTCGGTGATACCATTGCGGCAAACCGGAAGCTCCTGGAGGACATCCAGTACAGAGTACGCAAGGCGGACTGTGCGCCGGAGAATACGGATGAATAAGGGCTGGATCAAAAAGGCAGTCAAGCTCGCCGGGCATCTGCTGGTTCTGGCAGCGGTGGTCTTTCTGGTCAAAAAGTTTGCGGATATGGACATTGATCCCTCGCAGTTCACACAGCCGCGCATTCTGGCAGCTCTGGTGATCGCCTACCTTGTGCAGACGTTCATCATCGTGATCAGTACCTATCCGTGGCTGGTGTTCACGCGGTCGCTTTCGGGGAAAAAGATCCCCTTTTCCAAGGCAATGCCTGTTTTCACACGCTCGAATCTCTACAAGTACGTCCCCGGCAACGTGTTCCAGTACATCGGGCGCAACCAGCTTGCGGCGGATATGCAGATCAGCCATGTGGACGTGGCTTGTGCGACCATTCTGGACATTCTGTGCTGTGTGGCATCGGCGGGACTGCTGGCAGTCATCCTGCTTGGCGGTGCCATTGCGGAGCTGATGGCAGTATACTGGAAGACCTTCCTGCTCATCGGCTGCATCGGCATTGCCGCTCTGGCAGTGCTGGCAGGCGTTCTGGCAGTGAAATTCCGCGAGAAATGCCGTGCCTATCTGTCACGCTACGCAAAGGCTCTTGCGCCGGAGAACCGTCCGCAGCTGCTGCGGGGTATTCTCTACTACCTCCTGCACAATCTTCTGTTTGCCGCGCTGTATGCAGTAACACTCATGCTGGTCTTCGGCGGCATGGAGGATGCGTCCATGCTCATGACGCTGACGGGGGCATTCCTTTTCGCCTGGATCGTGGGCTTTATCACCCCCGGCGCACCGGGCGGCATCGGGATCCGCGAATCGGTCATGCTGATGATGTGCGGCGCGGAGTACGAGCGCGAGGTGCTGCTGTTCGTGCTGATCCTGCGCATCGGGTCGATTCTGGCGGATGTGACGGCGTTTGTGATAGGGACATCTATTAAAAACAAAATCATAACATCAAAAAGTCCTCGCTGAATAACGAGGACTTTTCTTCAATCTTTAATTTGGGCTCTATACTAAATCGGTTCTATAAACTTACTACCCCCAGAGTGCCTTAATTCCCATGACTTTAATTAAGCCTTTGTAATTGTAATCTGGAAGTAATTTTTATATGACGAATGCGGTTGCATAGAAGTGGTCGCATAATCCAATGTTTCAACAATCACGTTATACTTAACACCATCTACTGTAATGTAATTATTTCGATTGCCATGAAAAACATTATTTAATGTTAAGGTTTTACTGCCAATCTTAACTGTCAGATTATAATAGGTATTAGAATCAATATAAAGACCAGTAGAACTCGTTAGCATAATGTCATTTAATGTACATACACCACTGGAAAGATTTTGAATCTGATAATCAACATATTTCTTATTGGTATTATTTTTATCAGTCAGCTTTACTGAAATAGCATGTGTTTTCTGATTGGTAAGATCCTTAACATAAAGATAAGAATAATTAGGACAAAATGAATTTGCAAAAGTAACAGTTCTTGTTGTACTCATACATTCCGAAAACGTAGTGTCGATTCCATAATCATAGGCATCCAGTGTAGTCCATGTACCCATTGTAGAGTTACCACTTTGCATAAAGACATTGAAACCGCCACAGTCTACCAAATAATACTTTGAATTAAGCATAACAACATTTGAGCAATGATTAATACTAGCAGAACCATTAACATTTGTTCCAGCACAAAGAGCTTCTACGCCTGCAGCTTTACAGAGTGTTGCAAAAGCGTGTCCAATTGAACCGCAAACACCGCTGTGAAAAGCAAGATTGGATAACGCAGAACCAGACAAGTTGTCTAACTGTCTGCCATCAGAGGTGACGAAACGAGAATATCTATGATGTGTCTTCACATAATTGTATGCCATTTCATATTTTTGCAGAGCAGTGTTTGCAGAATTGTTTATATTATTGCTAGCGGCAATTTCCTTTGCAAATACATATGCTGCTTGCTTAGAGTAAGGAGAACATGCTAATGCGTCAAGAAATTTCATCTTTCCATCCATAGTAGATGATTTTGCCTTTAATAATTTTCCATTAATGGTGTACTGCTGATTAACGAAATTAAAAGCTTTATAGAAATTGACTGTTGATGCAGTAGTAGAATAGTAAGTTTTATTGCTAGAATTATATGCATATACTTCCTTAACTGTTGTTTCGTTTCCAAAAACATCTGCTGCTACATCTTTCAATGTTTCGAGATTAAGCTTTACCGTTTTGAGCTTATTCATCTCAGTATAGTAAAGTGCCTTAGAATTAATTTTGGTCACTTTATTAGGCAGTTGCACTGTTACAACTCTTGTTGATTCACCATCATAATTATGAAAAATACTCTGACCATTATATCCAAGTTCCGTAATTGTATACGTCTTCTTGGTTGTGGGGTTTGTAATAGAATCAGGAATGATTAAAGTGCTTTCATTGCCAAATGTCCATTGATTGCTTGCATTTACAGTATCAAAGACCCTGTAGAGCGTGCAGGTTGTTCCATTGCTATGCGGAATAATGATATAACCGCGATTTTGAGAAGCGACCTTAATTACCTGAGCATTAGCAGGAAGTGTTTCTGCCGCTGATGCTACAATACTGTAGTCAGAGTGCATAAATGTCTCAGGAACAATTGATGTGGCTTGCAGAGTACATGTAGCAACTGCAACAAATGCGATGATTTTATTAAGTGTGTTTTTCATATTGTTTCCTTTCAAGTAATAAAAATAATTCATATTCAAAGCTTGAATATGTTAATATGATACCACGTCAATTCAAGTTTGTCAATAGTTTTCTAATAGTTCGTTAACATTTCATACGTTTAATTGTTTTATATTTTAGAAAATATATGAAAAGCAAACAAATCCAAACCTCTGTACATGTAATGTACACGCATATTTTCTATTATAGATTTTATAGCAATAAAGTAAAAGTCCAGGCATACTTGATGTATGCCTGGACGAGTCTGTCGAAAAACCTCAATAGGTTCAAAGGACTTTGCCCTTTGGCGGGTGGAGGGTGCGCAGCACCCTCCAAATATAGCCCCTCCCCTCAGGGAGGGGTTGGGGTGGGGGCAGTTACAGGATGCCTATTCCTAAGAAAAAAGGACTTTTTCTACAAGCTGAAAGCTCCCATTTCCGGGAGCTTTTTCTCATGTCGCAAACTGACTTTGATAAAGCTTCGCATAGAAGCCGCCCTGCTGCATCAGGACATCATGGCTGCCCTGCTCGATAATGTTGCCGTCACGCATGACGAGAATATGGTCTGCACTGCGGATGGTGGAAAGTCGATGCGCGATGATGAAGCTTGTCTTGCCCTGCATGAGCCGTTCAAATGCCTTCTGGATACGCTGTTCCGTGCAGATGTCAATGCTGCTGGTCGCTTCGTCCAGGATCAGCATGGGCGGGCTTGTGAGCATGATGCGCGCAATGCACAAAAGCTGCTTCTGTCCCTGGGAGAGTCCGCTGCTGTCCGAAATGACCGTATCATAGCCCTCCGGAAGACGCTTGATGAAGCCGTGAGCATAGGCTGCCTTTGCCGCTGCCTCGATCTCCTCACGGCTCGCCTCCGGCTTGCCGTAGGCAATGTTTTCTGCCACTGTGCCGGTAAAGATCCAGGTTTCCTGCAGAACCATACCGAACTGGCTGCGCAGGCTGCCGCGGGTCAGCTCCGCAGTGGGCTTGCCGTCAAGCGTGATGCTGCCGCGCTCCACCTCGTAGAAACGCAGGAGCAGGTTGATGATGGTGGATTTGCCGCATCCGGTCGGACCGACGATCGCAATGCGCTGTCCGGCATGTGCCTTCATGCTGAAATTCCGGATCAGGGGCTTTTCGGGTACATAGGAGAAATGCACATCATCAAAAGCAAGCTCGCCCCTGCATTCTGTGACGGTTTCCAGATGGCTGTCATCCGGCTCGGAGGGGGTGTCCAGCACAGCAAAGACACGCTGTGCGCAGGATACGGCATTCTGCAATTCTGCCACAACGCCCGAAATTTCGTTAAAGGGCTTGGTATACTGGTTCGAGTAGGAAAGGAAGCTTGCCAGTCTGCCGACGCTCATCACGCCAACCCACGGCAGTACGCCGATCGCGCCGAGTGCGCCGACCGTGCCGACTGCGGCATAGATCAGACCGTTGACAAAGCGCGTGGTGGGGTTGCTCATGGAGGCAAAGAAGGTTGCCTTCAGGCTCGCTGCGCCCAGCTCGCGGTTGAGTTTCTCAAAGCGTTCCTCGGCGCGGGATTCATAGGCAAATGCCTTGACGACCTTCTGACCGCCGATCATTTCCTCTGTCAGACCGCCCATTTCACCGCGCAGTGCGGACTGCCGCTGGAAGGAGGAATGGGAGAGCGAGGTGATCTTTGCCGCCGCAAAGAGGGAAAGCGGGGTCATGAGTACGACAATAATGGTAATTTTGACATTGAGCGTCAGCATGAACAGGAGCGTTCCTACGATGGTCACAACGCCCGTAAAGAGCTGTGCAAAGCCCTGTAATAAGCCGTCGGAAATGATCTCAATATCCGGGATCACACGGGCGATGAGGTCGCCCCTGGCATTGCCGTCAATATAGCGCAGCGGCACTTCTTCGAGCTTTGCGGTCAGCTCTGTGCGCAGATCGCGGATCGTGCCGAAGGCAAGGCGATTGATGAACAGTCCCGCGATCCACTGGAACACGCCGCTGACAAGGACCGCTGCGGCAAGGATGACTGCGATTCTGGCGAGTCCGTCAAAATCCACCTGCCCGGCACCGACTGCACAGTCCACCGCCTCGCCGATCAGGATGGGGACGAGCAGGGAAAGGCTGACGCTCACGAGGGTGCAGAGGATGGTCAGAATCAGATACCGTCTGTAGGGGCGGCAGTAATTCAGAATACGGAGAATGGTCTGTTTCATAGCACTGCCTCCTTCAAGTCATCTGGGAATGGTAGATTTCCCGGTATTCTTCGCATGTTTCCAGCAGCTCCGCATGGGTACCCTGTCCGACACATTTGCCGTCGTCCATCACAAGGATGAGGTCGGCATCCATGAGGGAGGTCGCGCGCTGGGAGATCATGATGGTCGTCATATCCGCGCACTGTTCTTTCAGAGCCGTCCGTAGTGCAAGGTCGGTGGCATAGTCGAGCGCACTCATGCTGTCATCCAGAATGAGGATGGCAGGCTGTCCGGTCAGCGCACGCGCGATGGTGAGCCTCTGCTTCTGACCGCCGGAGAGGTTTCTGCCGCCCTGTACAAGGTGGGTATTCACGCCGTACTGGAGCTTGCCGACAAATTCCGCCGCCTGTGCGATCTCCATTGCCTTTTGCATCCGCGCTTCGTCCGCGTCTGCATCCGCCCAGCGGAGGTTTTCTGCGATCGTGCCGGAAAACAGCACTGCCTTCTGCGGCACAACGCCGATGAGCCTGCGCAGAGCCTTGGTGTCATACATCTGCACGGGCTTTCCGAATATGCGGACTTCGCCGTTTTTCGCATCATAGAAGCGAGGAATGAGATTGGCAAGGGTGGATTTGCCGCTGCCCGTACCGCCGATGATGCCGAGGGTCTGTCCTTTTTTCAGCGTGAAGCTGATGTCGTCGAGGGAATTGTCACCCGCGCCGGCATAGGCAAAATCGATATGGGAGAATACGATCGCTTCCTCTGCATTCCGGTCGGGCTGTGCTGTTCCCTCCGTCATAGTAGAAGGAGTACTGAGGACATCATGCACACGGAGTGCGGATGCCTGCGCCTTGGTGAGGATGACGATGAGGTTTGCCATCACGACCATGGCAAGGAGGATCTGCGTCATATAGTTGGCAAATGCGGTCAGGTCGCCCTGTGAGAGGCTGCCGGTGTTGATCTGCATACCCCCGAACCAGATCACGGCAACGATACCGAGGTTCATGATCATGAAGGTCAGGGGATTGAGGATGGCGGAAATTCTGCCGACGGCGAGCATACTCTGTTCAAGGTCGGCGCATTCCTGCGCAAATTCGTCCTTTTCCTGCTTCTGGCGGCTGAACGCACGGATCACGCGCATACCGTCAAGATTTTCTCCCGTATGCCTTGCAATGGCATCGAGCTTCTGCTGGTTCCTGCGGTACATAGGGACGGTGCGGGTCATGACGAGATAGAGCAGGATGCCGACAATGGGCGCAATGATGAGGAAAATGAGGGAGAGCTTCACATCAATAAGCAGAGCCATCACGATCGCGCCGATAATCAGAAACGGCGCGCGCACGGCAAGACGGATGAACATATTCACGCCGGTCTGCGCGGAGGTGGCATCGGAGGTAATGCGGTTGATGAGAGTCGAGGTGCCGAAGCGGTCGATCTCGGTATGGGAGAGGGTGTTGATGTGCCGGTAGAGTGCCGAGCGTAGATCGGTGCCGAAGCCGAATGCGCATTTTGCGGCGAAATACTGGCAGGTCAGCGCAAAGCCCAGACCGCACACGCCGAGCAGAACGATAAGCGCGCACATTTTGCCGACATAGGCGGCATCGTTCTGTGCAATGCCGTTGTCAATGATCTTTGCCATCACGACCGGAACGATCAGCTCAAACACGGCTTCAAGGAGCTTGAAAAACGGCCCGAGGATCAGTTCCTTCCGGTAGGGCTTGAGAAAGCGGAGGAGGTGCTGCATGGGAGAATCTTCCTTTCTGTTGAAGTTGTCTTTTTTATTATACTCTATTTTGCGGGGGAATGCAAGGGGAAAGTGAAAAGGACAATGCAAATCAATTTTCAAAAAATCGGTTTCAAAAGTCGGCAGCCTTTGGCGGTGGCGGTGCGCAGCACCGCCACAAAACCCCCCTCCCTCCGGGAGGGGGCAGGGGGTGGGGCAGTTTAGGTAAGCTCTGATAAAGAAAAATTGATTTGTGTGGAAAAGGACAATGCGGATGCATCCCCCTGTGATGACACCAGAAAAAGACGTTTTAGACAAGCCGGAGGTTCACTGCGGGAAATTTTTTATCTGGCATCTCACCTGATGATTACGGCATCTCACCGGAAAAGCCTTGCATTGCTGATGGATTTGGGCTATAATGGAATCATGAACCATGGTTTTACAAATGTATGGAGGCAAATATGGATATACAAATTGAAGAACGGCATATGGAGGGCGTGCAGATCATTATCCGCTGTCCGGAGGAAAATGCACAGATACATCGCCTGCAAGCGCATATCACCCGGTTTGACAGCAGACTGCAAGCAAAGGACAATGGTCACACCTGCTTTGTAGATGCAGAGGATGTGCTCTATTTTGAGTCGGTGGATGACCGGACATTCCTTTATACAGCGGCTGCTGTGCTGGAAATCACACAACGGCTGTATGCATTGGAAGAAATGCTTGCAGAACAGGATTTTCTGCGGATTTCCAAATCACAGATCGTGAACATCCAGAAGATCCGCACACTGCATCCGGAACTGAACCGGACGATCACTGCCACACTCTGCAATGGCGAAAAACTGACGATTTCCCGCAAATACGTTCCCCATCTGAAACAACTATTATCCCTTTAAGGAGGTCTTTACAATGACAAATCTTGGACATGAATGGAAAAAATTTTTTCTCTGGCTGCGAAACGGTTTCTGTTTTCTGACAACATGGTTTCTGTTTCTGATCTGGAGCCTTTGCAGGCTGAATGGCAGTGCGACCCTGTTCGCAGACATGATTCCGGCTGTGATGCTGGGCTGTGCCGGCGCAGTACTGATTTTCTGTGCTGTATTCACAAAGATATTTCTCCGCAAAATTGGCTTTACTGTGCGGTTTACGCTGTTTTTTGCATTGATCGTACTGTATGAGCTGGCATATGGATATGCAGCATATACATGGCTTTCCAGACTGGAGATGCCCCCGATGCAGTTCGGCGGCTGGCATTCCGGTGAATGGGTGCTTTTCGCTGTCATTGCTCTTGCGATGTATGCTGTTTCCATGGGGATTTATGCGGTCTACCGGAAGAAAAAGGGGGAAATTTATACGCAGGCTCTACAGAATTACCAGAATCGGGAAACTGCATGACAAATGAAAAGGACGATGCCACGAAAGCATCGTCCTCGTTTTTATATCGCAAATCGCCGGCGCAGGCTCTGCGCTCAGTGGCAATCCTCGCAATCCGGCACCTTACCGATGATCGGCTCAGGATCTACGCCCTGCTTCTCGTAGTAGTTCCACAGTGCGGACTTGATCGCCTGCTCTGCGAGTACGGAGCAGTGTACCTTCACTGCCGGAAGTCCGTCGAGAGCTTCCATAACCGCCTTGTTGGTCAGCTGGAGTGCCTCGTCAATGGTCTTGCCCATGATCAGCTCCGTTGCCATGGAGGAGGTTGCCACCGCCGCACCGCAGCCGAAGGTCTTGAACTTCACATCCGTGATCACATTGCCGTCGATCTTCAGGTACATCTTCATAATATATGGCTGAATCAGAAACCGTTCCGAACGGTGGAGATTGACGTTAAACCGGCTGAGGGGGGAAGCGGTGATCTGGATGTTCGATACAAAGTGAAAGATATGTTTCCCTTCAGAAGTACGATCGGGTATATCGATACGGGAACAAAAGGTACCGGTGTGGAGCGTGTCTTTGCCGGCGGTACTTATGGAAATCTTTTCGGACGATCCAATCTGCTGAATTATCAGCTGACCTCTTCGCCGGATATGGAAACGATCGTGAATCATTCCGTTATGTGGCGGATGCCGTTTGCGGAAACGAGGAATTACCTGACTGTTCACGGAAGCTACGCGACACTGAAACCCGTCTCGTACCAGGAGGGACGAACGTGGGGAAGCGGATTCGCGCTGAACAGACGTCTCTGGACAAAATCTAAAGAGGATTACCGAAGAACCGCGACATTTTCCATGGGATTTGATTTTCTCCAGACGAATACCGACCTGGATGTCGGCGGCACTTACTCCGCGGAGATTCCAGTGGAAACGGCTCAATTTAATTTGGGATTCAACTGGACTCACCAGGCAACGGATGGATACATCGGATTTTCGAGTAATCTTCACATTAGCCCGGGTGGGTTCTCCAAGTATAATAATACAGAGTATTTTCAGGCTTTTGCGGGAAATACGGACGTAAGAGCGGACTATATGTTCCTGACTTTGGAATTGGATATGCTCCGAAAACTTGAGAATATGGATGTTCATTGGCGTCTCTTCGGCCAGGTCTCCAATTCCGCTTTGATT
>JAZQCT010000089.1:0-79139 GCA_045546475.1 Oscillospiraceae bacterium | reverse complement strand
CGCAGGTTTTCGAGCAGAAATTTCATGCAGACAAGGCGAAAAGGTGCAGGCAGGCTGTCGCCTGTCAAACCTTTTCAACGCAGGATGCGTGAAATTTTGCCGAAAAGATGCGTTGTTAGGCTTAGTGTCAACACGACCTAAATATAGATACTTTATTTTAGGGTCAGCACACCCAAACTGCTCCCACCCGCAAAAGGCTATCGCCTTTTGAATCCATTATCGACCTTTAATCGCCGAAGTAATAAATACAAATACTTTTTGTAAAGCGGAAAACCGTTCAGAATTATTACTTTTTATGCTTTTTGAGGATGGGGCGAACGATTGCTGTCTGTTGAAGCAATAACCTTTAATCCGGTTTTTGTGATTTTTTCAAAAACCTCTTGCTTTTTCCAAAATAATGATGTATAATAAATACACAACAGAATACCTGCATGTGAGATGGCTTTCTGTATGAGCATGTGCGGTATACTGTAAATGAATACAAACACGGGAGCTTGTGTGACAGGCTGAGAGGAGGGTGAGACCCTCGACCGTTAACCTGATTTGGATAATGCCAACGTAGGGACGACTGTAAAGCACTGACGCTTACACGTCGGTGCATTTTTTATGCAGAAATGGGAAGCTATCGAAATCGGTGGCTTCCCTTTTTTATTTCAGAAACACAAGGAGGAACGCTATGTACAAAACACAAATGGAAGCGGCAAGAAAGGGCATTATCACAAAAGAAATGCAGACGGTTGCCGCAAAGGAATTCCGCACACAGGAGGAGATCCGTGATCTCGTGGCAAAGGGGCAGGTCGTGATCTGCGCCAACCGGCTTCACACGGCACTCGATCCAAATGGTGTCGGTTCGATGCTCCGCACAAAAATCAATGTTAATCTCGGTGTATCACGGGACTGCAAGGACTATGATATTGAAATGCAGAAGGTCATGGCGGCGGTGCATATGGGTGCGGAAGCCATCATGGATCTCTCATCCCACGGCAATACGCAGCCATTCCGCCGGAAGCTCATCGCTGAATGCCCAGCTATGATCGGCACTGTCCCCGTTTATGACAGTGTGATCCACTATCAGCGTGATCTTGCGGAACTGACTGCCAAGGATTTTATTGATGTGGTACGTCTGCACGCTGAGGATGGCGTGGATTTTGTAACGCTCCACTGCGGCATCACACGCAGGACCATTGACCAGATCCGACGGCATAAACGGAAAATGAACATCGTGTCCCGTGGCGGATCGCTGGTATTTGCATGGATGAGCATGACAGGAAACGAGAATCCGTTTTATGAATATTATGACGAAATTCTGGAGATCTGCCGTGAATATGATGTGACGATTTCTCTCGGCGATGCCTGCCGTCCCGGATGCCTTGCAGATGCGGGCGATGTCTGCCAGATCGAAGAGCTTGTCCGGCTTGGAGAGCTTACCAAAAGAGCATGGGAAAAGGATGTGCAGGTGATGATCGAGGGACCGGGACATATGCCGCTTGACCAGATCGAAGCAAATATGAAACTCCAGCAGACCATCTGCATGGGTGCGCCGTTCTATGTCCTCGGACCGCTTGTCACGGATATTGCCCCCGGCTATGATCATATCACCTCTGCGATCGGCGGTGCGCTTGCAGCGGCATCCGGGGCGGCATTTCTCTGCTATGTAACTCCCGCCGAACACCTAGCTCTGCCGAATGTTGACGATGTCAAGCAAGGTATCATCGCCTCAAAAATCGCCGCACATGACGCTGATATTGCAAAGCATATTCCCCACGCACGGGATCTTGACGATCAGATGGCGGACGCACGAAGAACATTCGATTGGGACAAGCAGTGGGACTGCGCCATTGATCCGGAAACTGCCCGAAGCATCCGTGAAAGCCGGAAACCGGAGATCGAGGAAAGCTGTTCGATGTGCGGAAAATTCTGCGCAGTACGGAACATGAACAGGGCTCTTGAGGGCGAATATATTGACATTCTGTGAGGTGATACTATGGTAAAAATCAATGGCGAGACATTGGATATCGCAGATAAAACAGCGGCACAGTATCTTTCCGAAAACGGATATGACATCAGACGTGTTGCGGTGGAACTGAACGGCGATATTCTGCCGAAATCGAAATACGAAGAAACGTATTTGCAGGACGGTGACTGTGTGGAAATCGTCAGCTTTGTGGGAGGCGGCTGATATGACAGCATCGGAATGGAACAGTACACTTGCCCGACGGCATGGTGAAGCCTTGCAGGAACGCTTCTCTGCGGCATCCGTAGCAGTCTGCGGATTGGGGGGACTCGGCTCGAATGCGGCAATATCCCTTGCAAGGGCGGGCGTGGGGACGCTTCATCTGATTGACTTTGATCGGGTGGACATGTCCAATCTCCATCGGCAGCAGTACGGCATTTCCCAGATCGGCATGTACAAAACAGATGCCATGCGGCAGGTTCTTGCGGCGATTGCCCCGTTCTGCCGTGTCATCACGCATACGGAACGACTTTTGGAGAAGAATCTCCGCCTGCTTGCGGATTGCAGTATCATCTGCGAATGCTTTGACAATCCCGAAAGCAAGGCGATGCTCGTCAATGGCGTGGCAGAGCATTTCCCCAAAACCTACATTGTCGCCGCATCCGGTATGTCCGGTCTGCACAGCGGCAATACGATCCGTACCCGAAGGATCGGGAAAACACTTTACCTCTGCGGTGACGGAGAAAATGACGTGACACAGGACGGCACACTCTTTGCCCCACGGGTCATGCTCTGCGCCGCACATCAGGCGAACACAGTCCTGCGGATCATCGCAGGAGAATTTGACGTATAGAAAGGAATTATTTGTTATGGAAGATAAACTGATTTTGGGCGGACATGAATTCAGCTCACGATTCATTCTGGGATCGGGGAAATATTCCCTGCATCTGATCGAAGCCGCCATCCGTGATGCCGGTGCGGAGATCATCACCCTTGCGGTGCGCCGCGCGAATACCAAGGAACAGGAAAACATCCTCGATCATATTCCGGAGGGCGTGACGCTTTTGCCGAATACATCGGGAGCGAGAACAGCGGAGGAGGCTGTCCGCATTGCAAGGCTTGCCCGTGAAATCGGCTGCGGAAACTTTGTCAAGATTGAAATCATGCGTGACAGCAAATACCTCCTGCCCGATAACAATGAAACGATCAGAGCAACGGAAATCCTCGCAAATGAGGGATTTGTCGTTCTGCCGTACATGTTTCCCGATCTGTATGCGGCAAGAGATCTGGTCAGTGCCGGTGCGGCGGCGGTCATGCCCCTTGCGGCACCCATCGGCTCGAACAAGGGGCTTGCGGCGAAGGAGTTCATTCAGATTCTGGTGGATGAAATCGACCTGCCTGTGATCGTTGATGCAGGAATCGGAAAGCCCTCGCAGGCGTGTGAAGCAATGGAAATGGGCGCAGCGGCAGTCATGGCGAATACTGCCCTTGCGACCGCAGGCGATCTCCCGCTGATGGCGGCGGCATTCAGGCAGGCTGTCGAAGCCGGACGAAAGGCGTATCTGTCCGGTCTGGGCAGAGTCCTCACAAGGGGCGCATCCGCCTCCGATCCGCTGACGGGCTTTCTGCGGGATTGAGGTGGCACATGGACAACAGATTCTTTGTGGACGGCAGGCATCTCTCACCTGCAGCACTTGAAAAGAAACATCAACTCGAATCCGATCCGTCAAGCCGCACGGATCACATGGCATATCTCGATGGCATGGAACGGATCGGATCCGACATCATGGAACGGGTACTCTCCGAAATGAACAGTTATGACTACACCCAATACACCGCAAAGGATGTAAAGACGGCACTGGAACACGAAACCTGCACCATTGAGGATTTCAAGGTACTCCTCTCCCCTGCGGCGGAACCGTTTCTGGAGGCGATGGCTCAGCGTGCGAGGACGATCACAGCGAAGCATTTCGGCAATACGGTCTATCTGTTCACGCCGCTGTATATCGCCAATTACTGCGAAAATTACTGCGTCTACTGCGGATTCAACTGCTACAATGACATCAGCCGTATGAAGCTGAACATGGCGCAGATCGAGCGTGAAATGCAGATCATCCGGCAAAGCGGCATGGAGGAAATTCTCATTCTCACAGGCGAAAGCCGCAGTCAGAGCAATATTGCGTACATCGGGGAGGCATGCAGGCTGGCGAGGAAGTATTTCCGCATGGTCGGGCTGGAGATCTATCCGGTGAATGTGGAGGAATACAAATATCTGCACGAATGCGGAGCGGATTATGTGACGGTGTTTCAGGAAACCTACGACAGCGGACGCTATGCCGATCTGCATCTGCTGGGGCATAAGCGTGTGTACCCCTACCGATTCGATGCACAGGAACGTGCGCTGATGGGCGGTATGCGAGGCGTGGCATGTTCTGCATTACTGGGGCTTTCGGATTTCCGGAGGGATGCCCTTGCAAGTGCATTGCATGTGTATTTCCTGCAGAGAAAATATCCTCACGCTGAAATGTCCCTGTCCTGCCCCCGTCTGCGTCCGATCATCAACAACGACAGGATCAATCCTCTCGATGTGCATGAAACCCAGCTTTGCCAGATCCTCTGTGCGTACCGGATATTCCTGCCGTTTGTGGGAATTACCGTTTCGTCCAGAGAAAGCGAAAGCTTCCGCAATGGCATTGTGAAAATCGCCGCAACGAAGGTTTCCGCAGGCGTATCGACCGGCATCGGCGATCACGAAAGCAAGTACGACGGCAAAGAATCGGACGGCGCACAGGGCGATGAACAGTTCGAGATCAGCGATGACAGAAGCCTTGATGTGATGTACAAAGACATTGAAAACGAGGGCTTGCAGCCCGTACTCAACGATTATCTTTACCTGTGAGGTGCTTATGAAAAGACTTGATACGACGATGTATTTTATCACGGACAGCACAAATCTGACCGAAGCGGAATTTCTGCATCGTGTGGAGGAAGCCTGCAGGGGCGGTGTCACCCTGCTTCAGCTGCGGGAAAAGGAACGGACAACGAGGGAGTATCTCTCACTTGCTCAAAAGGTACACAAAATCACGCAGAAGTACAATATCCCCCTGATCATTGACGACAGGGTGGATATTGCCCTTGCAGTGCATGCGGAGGGTGTGCATGTGGGACAGTCGGATCTGCCTGTACATCTTGCCGGAAAGCTGATGGGCAATGACAAAATCATCGGTGCAACCGCAAAGACCGTCCCGCAGGCAGTGGAAGCATACGAACAGGGGGCGGATTATCTCGGCGTGGGGGCGATCTATCCGACGACCACAAAGGTGAAAACCGTGCTGACTCCGGTCGATACGCTGAAAGAAATCGTGCAGTCTGTTCCGATTCCGGTGAATGCGATCGGCGGCTTAAACAAGGGAAATATTCATATTCTGAAAGATACCGGTATTGCCGGAATCTGCGCTGTTTCTGCGATCATGAAAGCGGATGATCCATGCAGAGCCGCATCGGAACTTAAGGAGGCATTTCATGAACTGCAAACTGAAAACAGCTCTGACGATTGCCGGAAGTGATTCCAGCGGCGGTGCAGGGATCCAGGCGGATCTGAAAACGATGCTTGCAAACGGCGTTTATGGGATGAGTGCCATCACAGCACTGACGGCGCAGAATACAATGGGCGTGACAGGAATTTCAGCGGTCACACCGGATTTTCTGGGGCGGCAGATTGATGCGGTGTTCACGGATATTTTCCCCGATGCAGTCAAAATCGGCATGACAGCAAATGCGGATCTGATCAAGGTCATTGCAGAACGGCTAATATTTTATAAAGCCAAAAATATCGTGCTTGATCCCGTAATGATCGCTACAAGCGGCGCAGGGCTGATTACGGAGGAAGCTGTCCATGCACTGCAAGAGTATCTTCTGCCGGTTGCCGATGTGATCACGCCGAATATCCCCGAAGCAGAGGTACTGTCGGGAATGACGATCGCAGATCATCAGGGCATGGAAAAAGCCGCAGGTTTCATCCATAAAACCTACGGCTGTACGGTGCTTCTCAAAGGCGGTCACAGTATCGGCGATGCCGATGATCTGCTATGCGAAAATGGTAAAATAACGTGGTTTCATGGCATCCGCATCGACAATCCCAATACACATGGAACAGGATGCACGCTCTCGTCTGCGATTGCGGCGAATCTTGCGAAAGGATACGATCTGAAAACAGCGGTAAAGCTTGCAAAAGCATATATTTCGGGCGCACTTGCAGCTGGTCTTAACCTTGGAACAGGAAGCGGACCGCTGCATCACGGGTACCTGCTCAAAGCATAACAAAATAAAGCAGTATCGCAATTTAAGCGGTACTGCTCTGTTTTTTCAATTCCGGCTTATCACAGCACCGCATAGCTGCCGTCCATATCCTTGACGTGCTTCAGCTCAACCCAGCCGCCGATCACTTTGCCGAAGCCTTTTGCAAGATCAAGATATTTGTACCAGTCATCCTCTGCATACTCCGAAACATAATACAAAACATAGTGGTTCTTTTTGGGGAGCTTTGTAATCTGCACGACCTTCAGGCAATAATCCAGATCATCGGCGATCCCCTGCGCAGTCTGTACCCATGCAAGCTCTCGCTGTTCTGCTTCGTTTTTGAGTTGTTTTTTCATAGTTTTCATCTTCTTTTTAGAAGCGTCGATCTGTTCCGCAGCCTCCCAGTAAGGAATATCCTCATATTTCTGAAGGAATTTGCAGCCCTTGCTGATGCATTTATGACTTTTCAGCAGTGCTTTGGTCACGCCGCCCCTGTGTACCGGATAGTGACAAAAGCCGATAAGATTCTTACGCTGCATCACTACCATCGCGCCGGTAATCAGTCTGATTTTGACATAATCATTCTTGTCGGGCATGTTGTCACCATCTTTCAGTATTATTTTTCAGCTCATTGGTTCTGCTTCTTTAAAAATACGTTCAAATGTCTCAAATGTTTCCGCGCTCATTTTTCTGACAAATCCACTCAGAGATATGCTGGTCGGGCATCCGTTTTTGTCGAGCTTCAAGGATTTCTGGGAAGCTTTATTTTTCCCGAACAACAGTGTTGGAATCATTTCCAGCGGAATCGGGCGCGGACGGATCGTCGAGCCATTCTCCCCGCTTGCCGCATTGTCAGCACAGCAGGTGATCGGTTCCTGATGGAACAGATGCGGAATGTCTGTCAATGCACTCTCATCATAGGTGGTGTGAATACCATCCGGGATGGTGACTTTATCTATGTAGCCGCTGCCATGTGCAAACATCACAAATTCGCCAAATGGACCTTTTGATTTAATCAGTATACCCTCCGGAATCAGGGCAGAATACGGTTTTCCGGCTTCCCGCATAATGTAATCAAATGCAGGCTCGATCCTGTCTATCTGAAGCCTTGCCATGATGCAGAGCGTTCCCTGCTGGAGTGCCACTGCATAAATAACATCACCTTTACGCAGAGAAGAAATGCTGGGCATCCGGGTGTGGTGACTGCCGTAGACCACCTTAAATGGTCCGCTATCCCCTGCCTTTTGCAGCTGCTTTACATAATCCTTTGACCAAAATGTGATATAGCCGTTCATCTGATGCTTCTCCTTATTCGTATTCAGTTCTTTTTGAGGGTATAGTCACCCGATACATACAGTCACCATCATCGGAATGGACAATCATCCAGTCATATTTTTTTGATACAATGTAGAAATCTTCCAGAAGTCCGTCCGTTTCCAGCAGAATAGAAATAATCTCCGGAAGATAGCCCTCATAAACCCAGCTATCGTTTACCAGAAAATAAAACGCCTGTTTTTGTTCTTCTTCCGGCACATAGTCCGCAATGCTCCGGATGTATGCCATCCAGTCAGTACAGCAAACAGGCTGGGTGTGCTGCAAACGCTCATGGAAATG
This sequence comes from Oscillospiraceae bacterium, assembly GCA_045546475.1. Lineage (GTDB taxonomy): Bacteria > Bacillota > Clostridia > Oscillospirales > Ruminococcaceae > UBA3855. Next base: position 71,272 of record JAZQCT010000089.1, on the reverse strand, counting down.
CAGCTGCAAATTGTCAAGCGTAACATGACGATATTTTTTGTAATCCACAAAGGTATAATAGACTTCGCGGAGTATCTGCGCATATTCCGTTTTTCCGGATTCATGAAAACGGCTGCGGTCGATGGCTTCTTCCTTGATGATCTCTTCAATTTCATCCCGTATCCAGTAGCGGAAAGGCTTATGCTTCAGCCGTTCACGCCATGCGATATTTTCTTGTTCGCTCATTGTTCTGCCTCCTTCTGTTACTCCCATTATACCACCCCCTTCCCCAAAAGTCAATCAGCAAAGAAAAATGCCGTTCCTCTTCTCAGGAGGAACGGCATGATGCAGATTTACAGGAAAATATACTTGAGAATGAACAGCACTGCCAGAATATACATGACAGGCGTGATTTTTTTTGCCTTGCCGGTTACCATATTCAGCAGAACATAGGAGATGACTCCAAGGGAGATGCCCTCAGAAATGCTGTAGAACAGGGGCATTGCGATGATGCACAGATAGGCAGGAACTGCGGCTGTGTAATTATCCTCGGTCAGCTTCAGCTCTGCAATATTGCTGAACATCAGGAAGCCCACGATGATCAGTGCCGGAGCAGTTGCAAAGGACGGGATCGCTGTGAATACCGGTGCAAAGAACATGGACAGCAGGAACAGGATCGCACTGGTCAGCGCGGTCAGACCCGTTCTGCCGCCGACTGCCACACCTGCGGAGGATTCCACGAATGTGGTGGTGGTGGATGTACCCAGTACGGCACCTGCGGAGGTTGCGATGGCATCGGCAAGGAGTGCGGGACGGATCTTCGGAAGCTTGCCGTCTTCATCGAGCATGTCCGCCTTTGCTGCAACACCGATCAGTGTACCGAGTGTATCGAACAGGTCAACGAACAGGAACGAGAAGATGATGACAATGAAATTGAAAACGCCGACACTGGAGAAATCTACTTGGAAGCACTGACCGAAGGTTTCGCCGAGCTTGGAGAAATCCGTCATGCCCCATGCCGGAAGCAGGGAGTAGTAGCCGTTTGCCGCATCGACGGTATAGATGCCTGTCAGCTGGCAGAGGATACCGAGGATCCATGTGCCGAGAATGCCGATCAGGATCGAACCCTTGACTTTCTTGATATAAAGGATCGCTGTCAGGAATGTGCCGACAATGCCAAGCAGTGCGCAGATACCGGATGTGCTGAAATTGTCCGTGAAGCTGACAATGGAAACGAGTGTGGAGGCATTTCCGACGGAAAGTCCTGCATTCTGAAGTCCGATGAATGCGATGAACAGACCGATACCAACGGATACCGCATGTTTCAGTGAAAGCGGTATCGCATTGAAGATGGCTTCACGCACATTTGTCAGCGAGAGGATGATGAAGATGATACCCTCAATAAATACCGCCAGCAGTGCAACCTGCCATGGATAGCCGAATCCAAATACAACAGTATAGGTCAGGAATGCGTTGAGTCCCATGCCGGCGGAAAGCGCAAACGGCATATTTGCCATGAACGCCATACATGCTGTACCGATGAACGATGCAATACAAGTTGCCAGCAGAACGGCTGTTGCATCCATGCCCGCTTCACTCAGGATGCTCGGATTGACCGCCAGAATGTATGCCATTGTCATGAAGGTAGTAATACCGGCGGTGATCTCCGTTTTGACGTTGGTGTTGTTTTCTTTGAGTTTAAACAGTTTTTCCAGCATGATCCTTAGTCCTCCTTCAGCATAGCCTCGTCGAATATTGCAATATAGGGCAGTGTGCGGTAGTATTCATTGCAGTCGAGACCGTATCCAATCACAAAATGATCAGGAATCGTGAACAGTGCATAATCCGCCTTGAAATCCGCTGCCCTGACAACCGGATCACGGCGTTCGGGCTTGTCCAGCAGGGTGACGATGCGGAATGAATGCGGCTGTCTGGATTTTAAGATTTCTGCAACCTTGAACAGCGTTCTGCCCGTATCAATAATATCTTCAATAATCACAACATTATACTCTGAAAGATCCTGTATGACATCCATGAGGATCTGTACATCTCCGGTCGATTCCGTGCCGCTGTAGCTTTTCACTTTCATAAATGCGATCTCGCAGGGGACGGTCACTGCACGGCAGATGTCCGCCATAAACACGAATGCACCATTGAGGATGCTGACAAGCAGGATGGGCTTGCCGTCATAGAGCTTGTCGATCTCCTCCCCTGCCTTTTTCACGGCTTCTGCGATTTCCTCCTCCGGAATCAGGATACTTTTGATCCCCTTCCGATAGTTTTCCATGCTGTTGATATTCTGCATGATATGTCCTCCTTATCGGATATAATAGATATTTCCATTATACCATATTTGAGCCGTGAAAAACAACTGCCATTTTTCATAAGTTTTTTTACCTCGATTCGTGAAATGTCTATAAAACTCGTCAAATACACACCGGATTTTAGAAAATCCGACAAAGTTCATTTTCTTTGCTATCGGGTCATTGACAAAATGCGAAAACATAGGTATACTAAAGATGTATGGGTCTGTATGACACAAGTTTTTAGATGAGGTGTTTTTCTATGAATATCTGGCATAACATCAGCCCTAAGCGGATCAGCGCAGAGGACTTTGTTGCTGTGATCGAAATTCCGAAGGGCAGCAAGATCAAGTATGAGCTGGACAAGGAGACAGGTCTGATCAAGCTTGACCGCATCCTGCACACGTCCACACACTATCCGGCAAACTATGGTCTGATCCCGCGTACCTACGCGGATGACGAGGACCCGCTGGACGTACTGCTGCTCTGTTCTGAGACGCTCTCCCCCATGACGCTGGTGCGCTGTTATCCCATTGGTGTGATCCGTATGCTCGACAGCGGCAGGCATGATGACAAGATCATCGCCATCCCGTTTGAGGATCCGAATTACAACTGCTATCATTCCATCAAGGAGCTGCCGCGTCATATTTTTGATGAAATGGTGCATTTCTTCAAGGTCTACAAGGAGCTGGAGAACAAGACCACAGCTGTGGATGAGATCGAGGACGTGGATGTTGCAAAGGAAATCATCGCAGCGGATATCGATCACTATATCGACAAATTCTGCAAGTAATTCAAGCCCCTGATCAGGGTGGGAATCATCCTGATTGAAATAATTTCCAAGGAAGGAGTGCTTCCGTTCTGCACTGCGGAAGCAAAGTGAAGTATGAGTAAGAATGAAGTTCTGTTCAACCTGGAGACAAATGTTGCCCCCCTGGGGCTGATCGCCATGCAGAGTGCCAGAGAACTGGGTGACAAGATCAACGGCTATCTGGTAGACTGGGCACAGAAGGGTGGCTACGATTTCGAGAATTTCCTCGTTGAGAGCGAATGCCCCCGTTTCGCATCCGGCGACGGCAAGGGTCTGATCAAGTCTACCATCCGTGGCAAGGATCTGTACATCATCACAGACGTTGGCAATTACAGCTGCACCTATGAGTACTTCGGCATGAAGAACGCTATGTCCCCCGATGACCACTATCAGGATCTCAAGCGTATCATCCAGGCTGCAAGCGGCAAGGCATACAGAATCAATGTCATCATGCCGAACCTCTACGGCGGCAGACAGCATCGCCGCAACTATCGTGAGTCCCTTGACTGTGCAGTAGCACTGCAGGAACTGCAGGCAATGGGTGTTTCCAATATCGTGACATTCGATGCACATGACCCCAGAGTACATAACGCTGTTCCGCTGATGGGCTTCGACAATGTGATTCCTTCCTATCAGGTTCTCAAGACCATGTTCAAGTCCATCGAAGGCTTCCACGCAACAAAGGAAAACTTCATGGTAGTCAGCCCCGATGAAGGCGCACTGAACCGCAACATGTACTATGCTTCCGTTCTGGGCGTGGATATGGGTATGTTCTACAAGAGACGTGATTATTCCAGAATCGTCAACGGCAGAAACCCGATCGTTGCACACGAATATCTGGGCAACTCCGTTGAGGGCAAGGATGTATTCATCGCTGATGACATCATCTCCTCCGGCGAATCCGTTCTGGATATTGCATATGAGCTGAAGAAGCGCAATGCAAAGAGAATTTTCGCATATGCAACCTACTCCATCTTCACAAACGGTCTGGAGAAGTTCGATCAGGCATACAACGACGGCTTCATCAGCGGCGTATTCGGTACAAACCTGACCTATCGTTCTCCGGAGCTTCTGAAGCGTGAATGGTTCCACGAGGTTGACGTATCCAAGTACATCGCATACTTCATCGCTTCCCTGAACCACGATGTATCCATCAGCACTGTGATCGACCCGCACGAGAAGATCCAGCAGCTTCTGGAAAAGTATAACTAAAGGTATCTCTGATTTCCCCTGCCAGTAACCGGCGGGGGATTTTTGTATTCTGCTGTGATTCCAGTATGGAAATTATGCGTTTTTCATAAAAGCGAACCCGACAGGATGATTTTGCTTGACATTTTATGCATTTTCGTGTAAAATGAATATTATATAATAATTATGATAGCAGCACCCTGCTGAGGCGGAGTGCTGCGGAAAGGTGTGTTTTCATGAGTGAACAAACAAAAGTGACTGACGAGAAGGGCGGCTTCGGATCAAGGCTCGGCTTTATTCTCGCAGCAGCCGGTTCGGCAGTCGGACTGGGCAACATCTGGCGATTCCCCTATCTTGCGGCAAAGTACGGCGGCGGTATCTTCCTGTTGGTCTACCTCATCCTGACGGTGACCTTCGGCTTTGCACTGATGACCACGGAGATCGGTATCGGACGTAAAACAGGCAAGAGCGTTATCGGTGCGTACTCCTCCATCAACAAGAAATTTGCTCCTCTTGGATGGCTCGCAGCTGCCGTTCCGGTGATCATCCTCCCCTATTACTGCGTCATCGGCGGATGGGTGCTCAAGTACATGACTGCATTTATTACAGGCAATGGTACTGCAGCAGCCGGTGATGGTTCGTATTTCTCGAATTTCATAGGACATGCCGGACAGCCGACAATTTTCTTTATCATCTATGTCATTCTGACAGCACTCGTTGTCATGCTGGGCGTGGACAAGGGCATCGAGCGTGTGAGCAAGATCATGATGCCGGTACTGTTCGTGCTGATCATCGGCATTGGCATCTACACCCTGACGCTCCCCGGTGCGATCGACGGTCTGATCTACTATGTAAAGCCCGATTTCAGCGCATTTTCCATCAAAACAGTGATTGCAGCGATGGGTCAGATGTTCTACTCCATGTCTCTGGCGATGGGTATTATGATCACCTACGGCTCTTACATGAGAAAAGAAGACCATCTGGAAGGTTCTGTACGCAATATTGAAATCTTCGATACTGCTGTTGCATTCCTCGCTGGTCTGATTATCGTTCCGTCCGTATTCGTATTCTCCGGAGGTGATGCTTCCGCACTGAATGCCGGACCGTCCCTGATGTTCATCACCCTGCCGAATGTATTTGAATCCATGGTCGGCGGTCAGATCGTTGGTGCAGCATTCTTCATTCTGGTTTCACTCGCTGCGCTGACATCCTCCATCTCCCTGATGGAGACCGTTGTATCCATCATCACAGAAAAGTTCGGCGTGAAGAGAATTCCGGCTTGCCTGATCGTTGTGGGCATTTCCCTGCTGGTAGGTATGCTCTCCGTTCTGGGCTACAGCAACTGGTCTGAAGTGACTGTATTCGGCTATCAGTTCCTGGATTTCTTCGATTTCATCAGCAACAACATCATGATGCCGATCGTTGCACTCGTAACCTGCATCCTGATCGGATTCGTTGCAAAGACACAGTTTGTAGAAGAGGAAGTCGAGCTGAACGGCAAGTTCAAGTCCAAGGCTCTGTACAGAGTCATGGTCAAGTATATCTGCCCGATCTGTATGCTGGCGATCCTGTTCTCCTCCCTGTTTATGAAGTTCTAAGCGCAAAATCCGCGCTGGCAAACTATAGAGTACACAGAACGCCCGTCCCTCTGCCTGCAAGGGACGGGCGTTTTGCGCACATATCACGAAACAAGGAATTCCCATATCAGGACATCCCCCATAACACGTCTGCCAGCACGGGCTCCGTGCTATTCAATCAGCATACGCTTCAGCAGTGCAAGGTCAAATGCATCCACAGTATGATTCTGATCGACATCGGCTCTCAGGTACTGTGCTTCATTTAAGTGAGCAGTATTCAGCAGATGTTTTTGCAGATAAACTGCATCCAGAAGTCCAAGCGTGTCATCCGCACTGATGTCTCCGGCAAGTGCTGTATTGTCCGCTACAGGTGCGTCATCGGACTCATTCCCCAACTCAGGGACGATCCTGGATTCATCGTAGAGATAAAACTTCATGATGTCCATGTCAAAACCATTTGCTTCGCAGTATGCCTTGGCTTCATCCAGTTCCACCTGCGTATCGCTTGTGTACATGACATAGACATTCTCCACAATGTCGCTTGCACTTACCGCATGAACCTCTGCATCCGGATAATTGACATATACATTTTCGAGGAGCTGATCGCACATGTCAAACAGAACCGCAGCGGTTTCTGCATCCACATGCTCGATGGTGTTGTCTGCAACAGGCAATCCGTCCGGAATAAAACCGGGGGTGGTTTGTGTTTCTCCCGCAGATTCATTCACCAGATTGGTTGTGACCTTAGATTCATCGTAGAGATAGAATTTCATAATGCTCATATCAAAACTGTTCGCTTCGCAGTATGCCTTTGCATCATCCAATTCTGTCTGCGTATCACTTGTGTACATGACATAAACATCGCCCGCAATGTCACTTGCACTTACCGCATGAACCTCTGCATCCGGATAATTGACATACACGTTTTCGAGGAGCTGATCCCGCATATCGAACAGAACGGCAGCAGTTTCAGCATCCACAACCTCCACTGTGTTGTCTGCGATCGGTACGTCCTCCGGACAATACGCACCATCGGCGACCGCCGTCAGCGGTGCGGGGTATGCCATCACGAGCAGTGACAGCATCATCGCAATTTTCTTTTTCATCATAATGATTCCTCCTTCAAAATGTTGTACTATTGTTTGCTGCGGATGATTCTTCTTATCACTTCCTTTCGCTGACCTGATCCCGTTATTCCAGTACCAGTTCTTCGATGTTTTCCTTATACGGTGCGGTTGTTTCAGCAGAAATATCAGCATTTACTCCGATAGCCTCTGCAAGTTCCCCTGCCGTATCCTCCCCGATGCAGAACGAGTAGCCCACCTCCATGATGTTCATCGTCAGCCATCCGTCCTCTGTGATCTTCATGGACTTGTTCCGGATGCCCAGCAGCTCCACACTTGTGCTGATGCTGAACAGCGGCTTGTGATAGCTGTCATCCTCAATTCTGGGTAGCTCTCTGTGGTCATTCAGCAAATTCATCAGCAGACTTTGGTCAAATTCTGTGATGCTCCCGCCCTGCGCCGGAGTGAGTGCATGGAAAGAAATTGTTTCTGTGAGGTTGAGTGCATCCATAAGTTCTCCCAATGTTTCGGGGAAATAGTTCCGGTTGGTGTACACATATCCCGTGTCATACCCCCGGAACCGGACGGCTACAGCAGCTTCTGCGGAAATGCCGCTGATGCGGTAAGCGGACGCATCCGCATAACGAACCTCATCGGCATAGTCATCATAACCCGTTACCACCACATCATAAAGCTTTTCGCCAACAGATTCATTTGCGATTCTGCTGCATTTTGAACCATAGACTGTACCCTCTGCTGTAAATTCCATGAACTGCTCACAGATCGTTTTCTCATCCCACTGCGGCACTTCTGCATACTCTTCCGTCGTCTGTTCTTCAGCAGATTCACTTACCGGAGGAATCGCTTCTGTCTGAACAAGCGGGGCTTGGGTATGTTCGGGCATAGAAGCTGTACTGGTTTCAGACGTGTCCGTCGAAATCGGCATTACTGTCTCTGTCAGCACTTCTGAGATAAAAGCTTCTTGTTCAGTCTGTGTATCCACAGATACAGCGGAAGTTATGACGGGATCCTCTGCCATTTCCATGCTGACAGTGGGTGCGGTCGTCCGTACAGCTGTTTCGCTTTCTTCCGGCGGACATTTCTGCGGCTGCACCGCTTCCTCCGTTTTGGCATCCAGCGGCACGGCGGGGAGCTTCGTCTGCATGGAGTTCCAATATCCGACTCCAACCATGGTCAGACAGAAAGCACAGGCAGTACCGCTGATTCCAGCAGCTTTCCTGATGCGTCTGTTTTTTTTCTGCTGGTGTTCCCTGTATGCATCCCGTGCCTGAAACACAGCACTTGCAATTTCTTTAGAGTTCTTCATACACAAAACCCATCCTTTCGAGTTCAAGCCGCAATGCATTCTTTGCCCGATAGGTCAGATCCCCGACCTGGCGTTTTGATTTTTTCATGATCCTGGCAATGGAATCCGTATCAAAATCCTCAAAATATTTCAGATACAGAACCTGTGCATATTCCGGCTTCAATTTCTTCATTGCTGTATGCAGCTGAATTTTTCGTTCTTCGATAAGATACTGCTGTTCAATGTCCGTTTCGTCGGAAAGCCGGAAGCCCTCGTCGATCGGGCGATCCGCATAACGGGAACGCTCGCGGAGGAAATTCATCGCACAGTTCCGGGCGATGGCATAGAGCCATGTCTTGAAGGTGCTTTTTCCGTTGAATTTCGGCTTCTTGACAGCAAGCTTTACGAATGTCTCCTGCATAATTTCTTCCGCTTCGCAGATGTTTTTCACAATGCTGTTCAGGTAGAGTGACAAGCCCTGATGATAGGTATCAATAATCACAACAAGTTCATCATCATCACCATCCAGGAAACGGCGGTAGCGATCCGCGTCGTTGCCCATTTGATTTCCTCCCTTCAGATTTGCAAATTTGCTTTTCATTTATTAGACACAGCAGCTTTGTTTTTTTCGCACTTATTTTAAAAAAATTGCGCAGAAATTTCCTGCGCAATTCTTTGTGAAATCTCATTTATTGTCCCGTTTTGTTCACAGCTTCGTCAGCTCATAGCTCTCCTTCACCATCCTGTACACATCCGCATCCGGTATGGTGCCATCGAGGATCACGGAATTCCAATGGGTCTTGTTCAGATGGTAGGCGGGGATCACGGATGCAAATGCAGATCTCCAGAAGCTCGTCCACTGCGGATCGCATTTGAGATTGACCCAGATATTGTCCTTTCGCTCGAAGATCCAAGCGAAGATCTTATTGTTTCCCTTGTGTCGGATGACGCACCAGTTTGCATCGTGGAACGGATAATCCTCATAGACATTTTCATAGGAAAGACAGTGCGCTATGATTGTTTTTCTGGTGGTTTGCAGGACATCTTCAATCTTTTCAAAACAGCGGGGACTCGTGGTGACACAGGCGTATTCCTTGCATCGCTCGCAATACATCCCGATGCACATGCCCTCAGTTCTGGTGACAAGCTCCGTCCCGCAGACGGCACAGCAGAATCGTTCCTCTCCGCATGAAGAACAGCAGTAGACGGCAAATCCTTCATCCGATGTCATTTCCATAGAGTTTCCGCAGATTTTACACAGCATAAGAACAGCTCCTTTCTCTCACCCATTATACCATACTTTTCTGGAAATGAAAAGCAGTTTCTGCAATATTTTTACACATAGGAAGCAATTGACAATCTTCGTGCAATGCGATATAATGACAATAACAGTTTTTAGGAATGCCCTAATGACCTTATGGAGGTGCTTGTATGAAAATCGGTGTGGATTATTACCCCGAACACTGGGACGAAAGCCTGTGGGAACAGGATGTCGCCTTGATGCAGGAAACCGGCGTAAAGCTGGTGCGTCTGGCGGAATTTGCATGGGCAAGGCTTGAGCCGAAAGAGGGCGAATATGACTTTGCATGGCTTGACCGTGCTGTGGAATTATTCGCTTTGCATGGCATTGAGGTCGTATTATGTACGCCGACAAATTGCCCGCCGCTGTGGTTCTATGAGAAATATCCGGATGCGGTGCAGGTCGGTGCGGACGGAAACCGCATCTCCATCGGCATCCGCGGGCATCGGTGCTACCGGAACCCCCATCTGCGTGAACGCACAGTCCTTCTGCTTGACCGGATGGTTTCGCGATACAAGGATCATCCCCATGTCACTGCATGGCAGATCGACAATGAGCTGGAGGCGAATTTCTGCCGCTGTCCTCTCTGCGCCGATGGATTCCGGCAGTATCTCCGTGAAAAATTCGGCACGGTGGAGGCAGTCAATGCGGCATTCGGCAATCATGTCTGGAGCGGCAGCTATTCCGACTGGCAGGAGGTACGCCCCCCGATGGGAACGCATCCGCAGGCATGGTATAATCCTGCGCTGATGCTGGAATACCATCGCTTTGCGGCAAAGGATGCAGCGGAATATGTACAGTTCCAGCTTGCCTGCATCCGGAAGCACTGTCCGGAAATTCCGGTTACCACGAATACCTGGTTCTGCGAAAATCATGTGGATTTCCACGATCTGTTCCAGCAGCTGGATTTTGTATCCTATGATAATTACCCGACCACCAGAATTCCGGATGATCCGGAGAATATTTACTCCCACGCATTCCATCTGGATCTCATGCGTGGCATCAAGCGGCAGAATTTCTGGATCATGGAACAATTAAGCGGTGGTCTCGGCAGCTGGATGCCGATGAGCCGGACGACTTCTCCCGGCATGATCCGTGGCTACGCACTGCAGGCATTTGCGCATGGTGCGGATACGATTGTGCATTTCCGATGGCGGACAGCTGTCACGGGTGCGGAAATGCACTGGCATGGGCTGATCGACCATTCCGGCGTGCCGGGCAGACGGTTTGCGGAATTCTGTGAGCTATGCAGGATTGCGGATACATTGGCAGATGTATCCGGTTCGGAGATCCCTGCACAGATCGCCATTCTCTATTCTCACGACAATGCCTGTGCACTGAAGATCCAGCCGCAGACGGAGGGTTTCCATTACCTGCAGCAGCTCAAATTCTGGCATGATGCCTGTGTACACTGCGGCGTGAATGCGGATGTGATCGGGCAGCATGAAAATCTTTCGCAGTACAGAATCATCATTGCGCCGGCAATGTATGTGACGGATCCAGAAGTCACAGCAAAGCTGAAAGCATTTGCAGAAAACGGCGGCACGGTGATCCTCGGCACAAGAAGCGGTGTCAAGGATGCAAACAACAACTGCATCATGCAGCCGCTTCCGACGGTTTATACCGAAATGACCGGATGTATCGCAGAGGAATATGATCCGATCGGATGGGAACAGGAGGAAATTTCCCTGTTCGGCGAGAATTTCCGTGTAACGCAGTGGTGTGATATTCTGCAGGAAACGACGGCGGAGGGCATCGGCAGATACACAACGAATTTCTACAAAGGAAAAGCAGGCATCTGCCGGAATGTATATGGAAACGGTGTGGTATACTATTTCGGAACAGTGGGTGAACGCAGGCTGTACCATCGGATGATGGAGGAAATCCTTACGGAAAGCGGTATTACCTATACAACGGAGCTTCCGGCTGGCGTAGAACGCACAATACGCACTTCGGGCGATATGCAGCATATATTCCTGTTCAACAATACGGACAGGGTGCAGGAATTATCCATATCTGGAAAGCATTACCGGATGCAGCCGTTTGATATGGTGATCGAAACGAAAACGGAGGACTGAATATGAACTGGACAAAGACATATCGAAAAGCTGTCACCTTCAGCTATGATGACGGCAATGAACAGGATATCCGGCTCGTGGAGATTCTGAATACCTATGGAATGAAATGCACATTCAATCTCAACAGCGGACTGACACCGGATAACAGCGCGTGGAAATATAAGGAGGTATGGGTGCATCGTCTGCATCTGCCGGACTGCACGGAGCTGTACAGGGGGCATGAGATTGCTGTGCATGGGAGCAGACATCTGAATCTGACGGAGCTTTCTCCTGAAACACTTCACGCGGAACTTGCAGAGGACAAGGCAGAGCTGACACGCATTTTCGGGAAAGATCCTGCCGGAATGGCATATGCCTATGGTGCGTATAATCCGCAGGTATTGGAGTCGGTCGATTCGCTGGAACTTCGCTATGCACGGACGGTGCATAGTTCGCATGATTTTGCAGTACAGCAGAAGCTTCTGGAATTTGCGCCGACCTGCCATCATGATGATGAGGAAGCATTCGCACTGGCAAAGCGTTTTCTGGAAACGAAATCGGATGAGCCGATGATTTTCTATATCTGGGGGCACAGCTATGAATTTGACGGCAACCACAACTGGGATCGCATCGAACGTCTGTGTGAGATGCTTGCTGGGAAAGAATCCGTTTTTTATGGCACCAATGCGCAGGTACTGCTTTAAAATTTGAAAAGAATGCCCCTGCCGCGGGGCAGGGGCATTCATGCATTGTGGGGAAAGGTTACTGCATCTTGTATGCGTCGATCATCTTCTTGACCATCTGACCGCCGATGGAACCAGCCTCTCTTGCTGTCAGATCGCCGTTGTAGCCCTGCTTGAGTGTCACGCCGACCTCATTTGCAGACTCCATCTTGAAACGCTCCATTGCTTCCTTGCCCTTCTGTGTGAATTCGCCCTTCATAATGATTCTCCTTTATTCAAAGTTTTCATTTCGTTTGGTTCAGTGCAGCTTTCCGCTGCAAGAGTAGTATGAGCAATCTGAACGGATTTATCATAGGGAATTTACGGCAGATTAAGATATATCCCTCAGTATTGACAGTGCACGGGATTTGTATCAGTTCATAGAATATTCACTTGACAAATACTCCATTTTTTAGTATAATTAAAATTGTGTAGTTTGCACAAAAACACCCCTGATCAACGAGGCGATACCATGAAACATAAAGAAGAACAGCAGATAATCCCAAAGAAAAGAAAGCTCCCCTCTCTGCGGACGATGTTCCTGTCCATTCTGGCAGGTCTGATTTCCGGCGGCGGGGTCGTAGGACTGATCCTCTTCCTGCAGCAGGATGCGGAACCGATGCCCGTACACTGTATCACAGCAGAAGCTGACCCGGAAATGACTATGTTTGTCAAGGAGACCAATCCCCCGACAGAGCCGCCCACGGAACCGCCGACAGAGCCGATCACCTATGAAATGCAGATTGATCTGCAGACAGTGCGTGATCACAATGCGGTCAATCCGGATGTCATCGGCTGGGTCTATATCCAGGATACGCCGATCAATTATCCGGTGGTGCAGTACAGTGACAATGATTATTATATTGATAAGAACTGGAAGGGGCAGAACAGCTTCAGCGGCTCGATTTTTGCCGATTACAAGTGTAATATCCCGCTGAGTCAAAATTCCCTGTTCTATGGGCATAATATGGGCAACGGCACGATGTTCCATGCTGTCAAGTATTATAAGGACGCAGAATGGGGCAAAGAGCATCTCTATTTCGAGGTCGCTACGCTGGATAAGCGGTATCTCTATAAGGCACTCTCCCTGAATGTCCTCTACGGTGAAGGCGGTGCGGAGTTCGACTATTGGAACTGGTCGAATATGACGCGCACACAGTATGAATGGTTTGTCCAGAAAATTTATGATACCTCGGACATCTGGTACGGAGAGGACGAGGAACTGCCGGAATACGGAAAGGATCGCATCATTACACTCCAGACCTGCAATTCCGGTGCAAGTGACGGAATGCGCTGTGTATTGTTTGCGCAGTGTATCGGTGAACGATGACCTATGCCCCGCTGAAAGCGGGGCTTTCTTTTGGAAGGAGGACTGTATGAGTTATACACATACCGTGCGATGCTGCTTTGTCGGCTATATCGTACAGGCGATCATCAATAATTTTGTTCCGCTGCTGTTTCTGACCCTGCAGGCGGAGCTGGGACTTTCCCTGCCGCAGATCACTTCATTGATCACAGTCAATTTTGCAGTACAGTTCACAGTGGATCTCATTTCCGCAAAATATGCTGAAAGGATCGGATACCGCCGCGGGATCGTGGCAGCGCATTTCACAGCTGCGGCAGGGCTTGCCGGTCTGACCTTTCTGCCGCAGCTGCTTCCGGATGCGTATGCCGGGCTTCTGCTTGCAGTCACCATCTATGCCATCGGCGGCGGTCTGCTGGAGGTGCTGGTCAGTCCCATCGTGGAAGCCTGCCCTACGGAGCATAAGGAAAAGACCATGAGTATGCTGCATTCCTTCTATTGCTGGGGGCAGGCTGGCGTCGTGCTGTTATCGACCTGCTTCTTTCTCATATGCGGCATTGAAAACTGGCGGATCCCGGCACTTGTGTGGTCGTGCATTCCCATTGTGAACGGCATTCTGTTCCTGAAAGTACCGATCACTTCCCTGCTGGATGAAAATGAGTCTGCAATGACGATGCGCGAGCTTTTCCGGAACCGGCTGTTCTGGATTTTTCTGCTGCTGATGGGCTGTGCGGGCGCATGTGAGCTATCGGTAAGCCAGTGGGCTTCGGCATTTGCAGAAAAAGCGTTTGGTATCAGCAAGGCGATGGGCGATCTTGCCGGACCAATGCTCTTTGCACTGCTGATGGGAACTGCAAGGCTGCTGTACGGCAAATTCGGTGAGCGCATTGATCTGCTGAAATTCATTTTCGCAAGCGGTGTACTTTGCACTTTTGCCTATCTGCTGACAGGGCTTTCAGAGATGCCGGTGCTTGGTCTGATCGGGTGCGGCATCTGCGGGTTTTCAGTTGGTATCCTCTGGCCTGGCGTATTCAGTCTGGCTGCCGCGTCCCTCCGGAGGGGCGGTGCGGGCATGTTTGCACTGCTGGCACTTGCCGGTGATGTGGGCTGCGCCGGCGGTCCGACGCTGGTCGGATTTATCACGGAGGCAGCCGGAGAAAATCTGCATTATGGCATTCTGGCAGGTACTGTTTTTCCGGTCGTGCTGCTGACTGGAATCCTGCTGTATCGGCGCGAAAGGAAATCTGCACAGGGTTCTGCATAAAATTTCCTGAAGTTCAGGCAATTTTGCCCTTGACAAATGCAGAAATCTATGGTATACTATAAAAAAATAAGAGAAACGCTGGGAAGAAACGGAGTACCGTGTCCATCGCTTTCAGAGAGATTCCGGTTGGTGTGAGGAATTAAGCGACATACGGGAAATACAGTTCGGAGCGGATCTTCTGAAATCACAGTAGGAAGATACGGGGTGGCGCACGTTACCGCGCCAAGAGGTTGTTTCCGGTTTTCCGGAGATGACAAACTGAGGTGGTACCACGAACGCAATCGTCCTCTGCTTTTTTGGCAGGGGACGGTTTTTATTTGTACCGAAAAAACAGAAGCAATCACAACGATAAGGAGAATTACTATGACTGTATTTGAAGAACTGCAAAGAAGAGGTCTGCTGGCACAGCTGACAGACGAAGAAGAGATCAGAGAGCTGATCAATGCCGGAAAGGCAACATTCTACATCGGTTTTGACCCGACAGCGGACAGCCTGCATGTAGGTCATTTCATGGCAATGTGCCTGATGAAGAGACTGCAGATGGCTGGCAACAAGCCCATCGTTCTGATCGGCGGCGGTACGGCAATGATCGGCGACCCGTCCGGCAAGACAGATATGCGCAAGATGATGACACCGGAAACCATCCAGCACAATGTGGAATGCTTCAAGAAGCAGATGAGCCGTTTCATTGATTTTGCAGATGATAAGGCGATCATCGTGAACAATGCGGACTGGCTGATGAATCTGAATTATGTGGAGCTGCTGCGTGATGTCGGCGCACATTTCAGCGTAAACAGAATGCTCTCCCACGAATGCTACAAGCAGAGAATGGAGAGAGGTCTGACATTCCTCGAATTCAACTACATGATCATGCAGAGCTATGACTTCCTCGAACTGTTCCAGAAGTACGGCTGCAACATGCAGTTCGGCGGCGATGACCAGTGGGCAAATATGCTCGGCGGCACGGAGCTGATCCGCAGAAAGCTGGGGAAGGATGCGTATGCAATGACCATCACGCTCCTGCTCAATTCCGAGGGCAAGAAGATGGGCAAGACTGAAAAGGGCGCAGTATGGCTTGATCCCGAAAAGACCTCCCCGTATGATTTCTTCCAGTACTGGAGAAACGTGGCTGATGCCGATGTCATCAAGTGCCTGAAGATGCTGACATTCGTTCCGATCGAGGAAATCGAGGAAATGGAAAAGACCATGGAGGGCGCAGCATTCAACAAGGCGAAGGAAATTCTGGCATATGAGCTGACTGCACTGGTTCACGGCGAAGAAGAAGCAAAGAAGGCTCTCGAAGCTGCAAAGGCAGTCTTTGCAGGCGGCGGTAATTCCGAGAATATGCCGACAACAGAGCTGACAGCTGACCAGCTGACCGACGGTGCAATGAATATTCTGGAAATGATGCTGGCTGCAAAGCTGATTCCCACAAAGTCCGAGGGCAGACGACTCGTCCAGCAGGGCGGCGTGAGCGTAAACGGCGAGAAGGTAACCGATCCGAATGCAATGATTGCAGTTGAGGGTGAAGTAATCATCAAGAAGGGCAAGAAGGTATTCCATAAGGTGGTACTGGCGTAAGCATAAGAAAGATCCCCGCATTTTTGGATGCGGGGATCGGTTCATTTGGGGACAGGCAAAGGTTCAGCATGAATTTTCTGCGCCATCAGTGCATTTATTTCATCATAATACGGATCGTAACTGTTGACACTGGTCTGAAAATGTGTCACAAGATGCTGCAATGTCAGCTTGCATCCATCCGTAGTTTCTTCAAAAATCAGTGCATATTCGTATGCACATGCACCTGTTACCCATATCCGTTCCAGAATCCATAGTTCTGGTTCAAGTTTATGCACAAGGCGATAATCTATCGGATCTGCACTGTTTGAAGCAGACAACAGACGGATAATCTCTTCACGGGTATGCGGAACATGGAAATAATAGATGTTCTTAAAAAAATCATGATTCCGTACTGCAGGCGGTTTGCTATTCACAAAACGAACGATGATAACGATAAATATCGCAATACAGAATACCGATACAAAAACGCTTATGATAAAATAATCCATTTTATTTTTCCTTTCTGTTTACGGATATTGACAAACCTGTAAAGAAATGGTATGATAAACAGGTAACAATCAAAAGAAAGAGGAATGATCATGACTCAATCCAATCAAAAATGGGTTGCCGCATGGGGCAATGCCATTTCCATCAATGACCGCCGTCCCGAAAATTACGGCAAAAATCTGACGCTTCGCTATCCGGTGAAGATGCTGCTTTCCGGCTCCGCTGTCCGCATCACGCTGGATAATTTCTGCGGTACGGAGGCGGTGAAGATCACATCCGCCTATATTGCAAGATCTGCCGGAGATTCCGGTATTGTACCGGATACCATCGTTCCGCTTACCTTCGGCGGTGAGACTTCCGCGACCATTCCGGCTGGTGCAAGGCTTCGCAGTGACGCGGCGGATTTTTCCGTGAACGCAGGCGAAACCATTGCGGTGAGCCTGTATTTTGCAGATTTCACGGAGCTTCGTTCCGCGGTGAATATTACCGGTCCCCTGTCGGGCGGTTATTATGCAGTCGGCGATCATGCCGTATCCGCACAGCTCCCGCTGGATCTTTCCAGAAAAACAAACTGGGTGTATTTTCTCAGTGACATTGAGGTTGCTGCAAGCCATGACAGCCGTGCAGTCATCTGCTTCGGCGATTCCATCACGGCGCAGGCATGGCCGGACTACCTGATGCTCCGCACGCTGGAGCTTGGTGGCGGCAAGACTTCCATCATCCGCAAGGCGGCAAGTGGTACGAGAATCCTGCGGCAGTATGACAATATCACCTATGATTCCTACGGTCTGAAGGGAGAAACAAGATTTCCGAGGGAATGTCTGGTTTCCGGTGCGGACACGGTTATCATCCAGCATGGCATCAATGATATTATACACCCTGTCGGAGAGGATGTCAACCCGTTCCGTCCGTGGAGCGATCTGCCGACAGCGGAGGAGATGATCGAAGGGCTGCGCTTCTATATCTGCAAGGCAAGAGAGTACGGACTGAAGGTCTACCTCGGCACACTGCTGCCCATCGAGGGCTGGCGCACCTATGCGGATTTCCGTGAGGAGCTGCGCTGTGCGGTCAACGAATGGATGCGCACGACCGATGAAGCGGATGGCTGTATTGATTTTGACAGGGCTGTCTGCAATCCGGAAAACCCTGCGGCATTCGGCGAAGGCTTTGACAGCGGCGATCATCTGCATCCGAGTCAGACGGCATATCAGAGAATGGCGGAGGAAGTGCCGGAGGAATTGATCCGATAAAGGAGGAAAATTATGAAAATCGCATGGTTTTGCATTCCTGCGCACGGTCACACGAATCCTACACTTGCACTGGTGAAGGAATTGACGGACGCAGGGCATGAAGTCTATTATTTTTCGTTTGAAGCATTCCGTGAAAAGATCGAGCGCGCTGGTGCGGTATTCATCGGCTGTGACAGCTATGAATTTGAAATGGAGGACGGCGGCAATGCGGACAGGGTCGGCAAGGATCTGGTATACTCCACGGAGCTGATGGTCAGCTCCACACTTGCGCTGGATGAAATGGCATCCGAAAAGATCAGGGAGATCCAGCCCGATCTCATTGTATCCGACTCCGTTGCACACTGGGGCAAGCTGAATGCCATCAAGCACAATATCCCCTTTGTTTCCTCGACGACGACCTTTGCTTTCAATCAGCATTCGTCACGCTATATGAAGCAGAGTCTCGGCAGTCTGGTGAAGATGCTCTTCTCCATGCCGAAGATCAACAAGCAGCTCAGACGCTTGCAGGACAAGGGCTATCCGGTAAAAAGCATTATTGAGATCGTGCAGAATGACAACGATACCAATACCATCGTGTACACCTCGAAGCATTACCAGCCCTGCGCAGAGACCTTTTCTGAGAAGTATCATTTCATCGGTCCGTCCCTCCGACCGATCGAAACGCCCATGGAAAAGACGGCGGAAAAGACTGTTTACATTTCCATGGGAACTGTGGTGAAGAACGAAGCATTCTACCGTAATTGTGTGGAGGCGTTCCGGGATCTCCCCTATCAGGTCATCCTGTCGCTGGGAACGAATGCAGTAGATCTTGGAGATCTGCCGCCGCATATTCAGGTATATGATTCCGTTGACCAGATGGCAGTGCTGGACATTGCAGACGTGTTCATCACACACTGCGGCATGAATTCCGCATCCGAGGGCTTGTATTTTGAAGTGCCGCTGGTGCTTGTTCCGCAGACACCGGAACAGGGCGCAGTTGCCATACGCACGGAGGAACTGGGAGCAGGTATCCGTCTGACGGATACGCAGCCCAACAGCATCCGGAAGGCTGTGGAACAGCTTCTGAACGACCCCGGATACAAGGAAGCTGCAAAGCAGATCTCGCAGAGCTTCAAGTCCTGCGGCGGTACGGCAGAGGCAAGGGCGTTTTTGGAGAGTTTGGCGAAGAAAGCCGCATTTGAATAATCCCTTGTAAACACAACTTTTTTAATAAAGGAATCATTGCTATGAAATATACATATTCAGAACTTCGGGAACTGTTTCAATTAACTGAACCGGCTCCCCTGTCCGAAGGGGAAATAGACAAGATATGCAAGCATTTTGGTGCTATTCCCCAAGCTTTGGAAGATTATTACAGAACCTGTGGAAATTGTACAGAGATGAATTCTTCTCAGGATTTTTTGCTGACCCCTGATGGGAAATATCATTACAAGCTTGAGAGATGGAATTACAAAAGATACTCTGTCTTTTATGTGGAGAATCAATGCGTTTCTGTATGGGGCATTAAGAAATCAGATCTTGGCTTGGAAAATCCTCCTGTATATGAAACATATAATGGCAGAACGTGGTATAAAACATGTGATACGGTTTCACAGTTTTTGATTTCGCAGGCGTATTTGCAGGCAGTATTTTCCTTTAAGCACTCCATTGAGGAATTTTACCCGATCAATTCAGAGCAGCTTGATCAGATTGCTGGACACTTCCCCCATACTAATGCAGACTCATCACTCTATACAGGTGTCAGATTTTTTCAGCCGTACTCTGATACTGTCATTGCAGTGCTTAGTAATGGTGAAAACAATTATGAGCTGTTATACTCTTCAATGAATGAGGAGCATTTTGCGGAAGTGGATTCATTTATCACCAACCTGCTGGAATCTGAAACTGACCATGTGAGCATTGACGAAGAACTGGAAGAAGAGTATGAGCTGTTCCCTGATTTTGTCAGAAGCGTCCGGCTGTTTGGTGACGGTATTGAATCATACCTGCTCGGTGCCGGATTCAGAGACTGCCAGAAGATCTATGACATGGTATGCTCCAGAGAAATCCCGGAGGCTGAACGCACGGAAAAGGATTATCCGTTTAACTGCTGCATTTATCTTACAGGAAAAAATCTTGCGGCTTTTTTGCAGAGAGCATATCCCGAACATTATTCCAAGCTTGCGGACAAGATTGATCCGGAGGCAGAATACAGGATCTCTTCCATTGATTTCTCATAAAATCTGCCCCGTCATCCGGCGGGGCAGATTTTGTTATACAATTTTCGTCGTCCAGTCTTCCAGATTCCAGACCTCATCGGCAACATCCATGTAAAATTCCGGCTCGTGGCTGACGAGAAGCACAGTCCCCTTGAAATCCTGCACTGCCTTTTTCAGTGCGTCCTTGGCATCGACATCAAGATGATTTGTCGGCTCGTCGAGTACCAGCAGATTCACGGGTTTGAGCATCAGGCGGCACAGGCGAACCTTGGCATTCTCGCCGCCGGAAAGCACCTTCATCTGGGAAGTGATATGCTCCGTGGTCAGACCGCATTTTGCAAGGGCAGCGCGTACCTCGGCATTTGTCATGGACGGATACTCGTCCCAGATGGTCTGGAGTGCGGTCTCGCTTGTTGCGATCTCCTCCTGCTCAAAATATCCCACTTCAAGGAACTGGTCATGCTCCACCGTGCCGGCTACTGCGGGAATGAGCTTCAGCAGGGTTTTCAGCAGTGTGGACTTGCCCAGACCATTCACGCCGCGGATGGCGATCTTCTTATTGCGCTCCACCAGAACGGATACCGGCTTTGTCAGCGGTTCATCGTAGCCCAGCACCAGCCCCTCGCCGGAAATGACCACCCTGCCGGGTGTTCTTGCGGACTGGAATGCAAATACCGGCTTCGGCTTTTCGTGCGTCTTTTCGATAATATCCATCTTGTCGAGCTTCTTCTGGCGGGATTTCGCCATATTGGTGGTTGCCACACGCGCCTTGTTGCGGGCGATGAAGTCCTGAAGGTCAGCGATCTCCTTCTGCTGTTTTTCGTATGCCTGTTCGATCTGGCGTTTCTTCAGTTCATACATGCGCTGGAAATTCTCATAGTCGCCCGTGTAGCGCGTCAGGACGGCATTCTCCACATGATAGATGACGTTGACTACATCGTTGAGGAACGGAATGTCATGGGATACCAGAATGAACGCGTTTTCGTAGTTCTGGAGGAAATTCTTCAGCCATGCAATGTGGTTCTCATCAAGGAAGTTGGTCGGCTCGTCGAGAATGAGGATCATCGGGTTTTCAAGCAATACCTTTGCCAGCAGTACCTTTGCACGCTGACCGCCGGACAGCTCCGTAACATCGCGGTCAAGTCCGATCTCACCGAGTCCCAGACCGTTGGCATATTCGGAGATCTTCGCGTCAATGGTGTAGTAGCCGCTGTATTCAAGGATGCTCTGGATCTCGCCGACATCCTCCATCAGCTCGTTCATTTCCTCCTCAGTGCAGTCCGCCATCTTGTCATAGAGCTGGAGCATTTCCTGTTCCAGATCCGCCAGATGGGCAAAGGCATCATGGAGGACATCGCGGATGGTCTTGCCCTTTTCCAGTGTGCTGTACTGGTCGAGGTAGCCCGTGGTAATGCGGCGGCACCATTCGATCTTTCCCTCATCGGGCATAAGCTTGCCGGTGATGATGTTCAGAAAGGTACTCTTGCCCTCGCCGTTTGCGCCGACAAGTCCGACATGCTCACCCTTGAGCAGACGGAAGGAAGCATCATTCAGGATCTGTCTTGCACCGAATCCATGGGTCACATGCTCTACATTCAAAATACTCATATATTCTTACTTCTCCTATCATTACAGTCGATTACCCCGCGGGGATGCGGGGTAATCGGAAGTTATTCTTTATCGTCATACACGCCTTTTTTGAGCTGTTCCAGGAACTGCTCCGGCGGGAGGGGCTTATTGAAGTAGTAGCCCTGCGCCTGTTCGCACTTCAGCTCCTTCAGACACGCGATCTGTTCAGCAGTCTCCACGCCCTCCGAGATTACCTGAAGTCCGAGGTCGTGCGCCATCCTGATAATGCTGCGGAGGATGATCCTGCTTCCTTCCATTTCCTTGCAGCCGGAAGTATGGAAGCTCTTGTCGAGCTTGAGCACATCAAAATTCATATTGCGCAGCATGTTGATGGAGGAATAGCCCTTTCCGAAATCATCCATAGACGCACTGAAACCGGCGTTCTTCAATGCGGTCAGTATCACATTGAATTTTTCCTCGTTCTCCATACAGCAGGTTTCGGTAAACTCAATTTCCAGATACTGCACCGGTACATCATATTTTGCGGCGATCGCAGTCAGCTGCTGAACAAAGCCGGGCGTTTCCAGTGTGATCTTGGAAAAATTCACAGAAACCGGCACAACGGGGATTCCCGCGTCCATCCACTCCCGCAGCAATGCGCATACATGCTCATACACATACATGTCGATTTCTGTGATCATGCCGGTACGCTCAAATACGGGGATGAAAGAATCGGGCTTCATCAGTACGCCGTCATGCATCCAGCGGGACAATGCTTCTGCGCCGACGATACGGTATTCCTCCCCAAGCGTGACCTTGGGCTGGAGGTAGATGTGAAATTCTCCGCTGTGCAGCGCAGGCTGCAGGGCGGTTTCCAGCATCTTCGCGTAGTCATACTGTTCGCGAAGCTCCGGAGTACAGTATACAAGCTTTTCTTTTCTGTTCTGACGTGCGAACATGCAGGCGATCCGTGCATTCTCCGTCAGCTCTGTGATCTCGCCGGACTCCTGCCCGATGCAGCAGATACCCATGCGGAAGCTGACCTCGATCGGCACAGTTCTCCCCTCGTGCGGGATGCTGCAGACCAGGCTGTTGAGTACAGCAAGCCGCTCCGTTATGCCGTCCTGACGGATCAGCATGGTGAAATTATCGCCGCCCACATGCGCAAACAGCTCCTGCTCCGTCAGAAACTGTCGGAGTGTATTGACAATATACCGCATGACCTTGTTGCCGTTTTCAAAGCCCACACGCGCATTGATGTTCATAAACTTGCATACATTCATGAAAACGATAGCATACTTGCTGAGATCCACGCCGTCCTGACAATACTGTCTGAGCGACTCGTTCATGCCATTGGAATTTAAACAGTCATGCACCATATCATGCGTCTGGGCGTATTTTCCCATTTCCATGCTGGACTGGCGGTTCAGATAGGTATGCAGCAGCTTGAACACAAACTCGATTGCCCTGCGCTGCATCATATCCAGCGATGCCGCACCGTTTCTGCGGTAAATACGATAAACATAGGTCGCACCATCAATGGAACGCAGCGACTTTTCCTCGATCGGCGTATTCTCGTCAATGACTGCGTCCGACGTATACAGAACCTGTACCGGAGACGCGCCCTTCCGGGACGAGATGCAGACTACCGCACGGCAGATGTCAAGATAATCCGCAATGCGCGTGATCGCTTTCTGTGAGGCTTCATAGGCTCTGAAATTGTAGAACAGAACATCTGTGAAATCCATCAGCATGTCCGCTACATCCGATCCGGTAATATAACTGCCGTCCGGCTCTGTACACCGGTCTTCCTTGCTCTTCTGACACTCGTATTCCTTCATTCCATTTCCTCCAAATTTCCCGGCATCTTTCCCGCTTCCGGGTCGATGCCTGTGGTATACATTTCCCAACTGCACTTCTTATTTATTATAGCATGGTTTTATGAAGAAATCAATACAGTTTTCTAAATTCTCACGTCAAAAACCGCCAAAATAAGAAATTTTGTGAATACCGCAATCTTTTTTTGGATTTTCCTTGAATTTCTTTCCAGTATGTGCTATAATTAGAATATTATTGACTGATGGCACCCCATCGGAGGACGGGAGGAACAGAATATGCGGGAATATATGCAGCGATATGAAACGTATCTGCTTTCAGTGCTGGAAGCTCCGCAGGCACATGACCTTGCAAAGCTTCGCAGAGAAGTACAAACGCAGATCGGTTTTATGCAGCATGAACGGCTGATCCACTTTCTTGTGACCATGCTGTTCGCGCTGATGTTTCTCATTTCGCTCGGCATCCTGCTGTATTTCCAGACCCCCGGACTGCTGCTGCTGACAATTCTGCTGCTGGGACTGCTGATCCCGTACATCTGGCACTATTATTTCCTGGAAAATACTGTGCAGAAAATGTACATTCTCTACAACAGGATCGCAGCACTTGACGACAGTGCAGCCTACCCGAATACGGACAAGCTTGGAAAGCTGTAATACTGCTGTTTTGCGGCTTTTCATGATAATTTCACACCGTATTCACGAAGCTCTGCTATACTATATCAGAGCTTGCTCCCATCGGAGCAGAAAGGAATGAACCATATGAGCAAAGAAAAAAACACACAGGAGCCGCAGGAGGAGATCTATCAGAGCATTCTAGGAGATGAAATGCCGCTTGATGATGAAGCGGAAGAAACAGCTCCCAAAGAAGAAGCACCGCAGAAGCCGAAGGCTTCTAAAAAGAAGATCCTGACCATTGCAGGCGTTTCTGCTGCATCCGCTGTTCTTGTCGGATGTCTGACAGTTGCCGGTATTGGCATCTTTAACAAGACCAAAGGACAGAATGCGGTTTCTTCCCCCAATTACACGCTGGATACCAAGATGGCTGCCTGCTATTATCATGATATGCTGAGCATGTATAAGGAATCCTATTCGCAGGAGGAGCTTCTCAATTATTACGGCATGGACATCACCAAGCCCCTGAACGAGCAGAAGTATCCGTATGACGAAACCATGACATGGTTTGATGCAATGATGGATTCCACCAAGACCACGATGGAACAGCAGCTGATCATGTATGAGGCTGCCATGGCGGATGGTTTCACCATGCCTGAAGCCGAGCAGAAGATGATCGAGGAAGCACTTGCCGAAGCAGATACTGCCGAATATGGCAATGGTGTTACCATGGATGACATCCGCAAGACACTGGAGATCCAGGCACTCAGCTCCGCTTATTACTACCATATCATGGAGGAGATCGCACCCTCCGATGAGGAGATCATGACCTATTACGAGGCAAATCCCAAGAGCTTTATGACCGCTGGACTTGCCGGTTTCTCCATCTCCTTTGATACTGAGGAAACCGCATCGACCGGCGAGGAAACACCCATGACACAGGAGAAGGCTCTGGAGCTTGCTGAGCAGATGCAGAATGCCAAGAGCGCAAAGGAATTTGAGGAGCTTGCCGGTGAGATCCTGCTCAACTATGAAGGCTATACACAGGAGGAGCTTGAAACCAATCTGCCCTCCATCTACAACAATGCCTACAGCTATACTGAAGGCAATGAGCTTTCCGAATGGGCATTCGGCGGCGCAAAGGTGAACGACACCTACATGATGGAAAGCTCCGACACCTATTTCGTCTACATTATGACCGCTGAGCCGGCTCTGGATGAAATCAATACAGTGAATGTACGTCACATTCTGTTCATGGAGCAGGATGATAATATGGCTGCTGCTGAAAACGCGCTCGCAGAATGGGAAAGCGGCGAAAAGACAGAGGACAGCTTTGCAGAGCTGGCAAACCAGTACTCCGAGGACGGCGGTTCCAATACCAACGGCGGTCTGTATGAAAGCGTTTATCCCGGTCAGATGGTGACAAATTTCAATGACTGGTGCTTTGACGCAAGCCGCAAGCCCGGTGATACCGGTATCGTGGAGACAGAATACGGCGTACATGTCATGTACTTCTCTGCAACGGGCGATCCCCTCTGGATGCAGGAGATCTCCAGCCAGCTGACACAGGAGAACTACAATACCTGGTACACAGAAACTGCGGCATCCTATCCGGTCACCTTTGATGACGCAGCACTGAAGAGCATTGAAGGCTAAGTATGACTAAGAAGGAACGGACATTGGCAGCGTGCCGGCTGCTGAAGGAACAGTATCCGGACGCACTCTGCTCACTTGAATATACCAAACCCTATGAGCTGATGATCGCTGTACGGCTCTCGGCACAGTGTACGGATGCGCGGGTCAACATCGTCACAAAAACACTGTTCCGGCAGTTCCCCACCCTGCAGTCCTTTGCGGATGCAGATCTGACGGAGCTGGAGGAGGCGGTCAAGCCCTGCGGCTTCTATAAAACCAAGGCGAAAAGCATCAAGGAAGCAGCGCAGCTGCTCCTGACCAGACACGGCGGAGAGATCCCGCAGACGATGGAGGAGCTGCTGGCACTGCCGGGGATCGGACGCAAAACTGCCAATCTGCTGCTGGGGGATCTCTACGGAAAGCCGGCAGTGGTAACAGACACACATTTCATCCGGATCACCGGAAGGCTGGGACTGACAAAGCACACGGAGCCGCAGAAGGTGGAGACCGACCTGCGCAAGCTCCTGCCGCCGGAGGAATCCTCCGATTTCTGTCACAGGATCGTGCTGTTCGGCAGGGAATTCTGCAAAGCACGCAAGCCCGCCTGTTCCGGCTGTCCGCTGCGGGAGATCTGTCCCTCGGCAGAGATGTAAGGATTTGGGCGGTATTGCCTAATTCGCCGTGTTGAAACTTGTGTATAACGCGGGCGATACCGGGCAGCTATTGACAAATGCCCGTCAATATTATATAATAAAAGTATATATTTTCAAAAATAGTAAAGGCGGTAAATGGAAATGGGTATTCTGACAACCATTTTTGGTTCCTACAGCGCGAAAGAGCTGAAGCGAATCGAACCGATTAAAGACAAGGTGCTTGCATTGGAGGAGGAGTATAAGGCTCTGACCGATGCACAGCTGAAGGAAAAAACATTCGAATTTCGTGAGAGACTGAATGAGGGTACTGCTACCCTTGATGATATTATCCCCGAAGCACTGGCGACTGTCCGTGAAGCAGGCGACCGTGTGCTCGGCAAGCGTGCATATCCGGTACAGATCATTGGTGCGATCGTCCTCCACCAGGGGCGTATTGCCGAAATGAGAACCGGTGAAGGTAAGACGCTCGTAGCGTGTCTGGCAGCCTATCTGAACGCACTGTCCGGCAAGGGCGTACATGTCGTAACTGTCAATGATTACCTCGCAAAGACACAGTCTGAGGAAATGGGCAAGGTACACCGCTTCCTGGGTCTGACAGTCGGCTGCATCCTGCATGGTCTGACCAATGCACAGCGCAGAATGGCGTATAACTGCGATATTACCTATGCTACCAACAACGAGCTGGGCTTTGACTATCTGCGTGATAACATGGTCATCTACAAGAAGGACATGGTACAGCGCGCACCTAATTTCGCGATCGTCGATGAGGTGGACTCCATCCTGATCGACGAGGCAAGAACGCCGCTGATCATCTCCGGTCAGGGTGACAAGTCCACGGAGCTGTACACCCTCGTGGATGCCTTCGCAAAGACACTCTCCTCCGTTACTGTTGTCGAAATTGACGACAAGATGGATCAGGATGATGTGAACGAAAATGCGGATTACATCATTGACGAAAAGGCAAAGACTGCAACCATCACCCGTCTGGGCGTGAAGAAGGCAGAGGACCATTTCCATGTAGAGAACCTCATGGCTCCGGAAAATATGACCCTTCTGCACCACATTAACCAGGCTCTGAAGGCGATCGGCATCATGAAGCCCGACATCGACTACATTGTTGAAGACGGCGAAGTTGTCATCATTGATGAATTTACTGGTCGTAAGATGCTGGGCCGTCGTTTCAATGATGGTCTGCATCAGGCAATTGAGGCGAAGGAAGGCGTAAAGGTTGCACGCGAGTCCAAGACGCTGGCTACCATTACGTTCCAGAACTATTTCCGTCTTTACTCCAAGCTTTCCGGTATGACCGGTACAGCGATGACCGAGGAAGACGAATTTAAGGAGATCTACAAACTGGACGTTATCGCGATCCCGACCAACAAGCCGGTTATCCGTGTGGATCATCCGGATCAGATCTACCGTACAGAGAAGGGCAAATTCCTGCAGATCATCGAGCAGGTTGTAGAATGCCATGAAAAGGGACAGCCCGTTCTGGTTGGTACGATCTCCATCGAAAAGTCCGAGATCCTGTCCAAGCTCCTGAAACGCCGCGGCATCAAGCATGAAGTACTGAACGCAAAGTATCACGCAAAGGAAGCAGAGATCGTTGCACAGGCCGGTAAGCTCGGTGCGGTAACCATTGCAACCAACATGGCTGGTCGTGGTACCGATATTATCCTCGGCGGTAATGCGGAATTTTCTGCAAAGGCTGAAATGCGCAAGATGGAATATGATGAGGCTGTGATCAACGAAGCGATTGGCTTTGCAGATACAACGGATGAAGAAATTCTGGCAGCAAGAGCTGTTTACCGCGATCTGTATGCAAAATTCGATGCACAGGTCAAGGAGGCTGCGGTTGCAGTACGCGAGGCAGGCGGTCTGTTCATTGTAGGTACGGAGCGTCATGAATCCAGACGTATCGACAACCAGCTCCGCGGTCGTGCCGGCCGTCAGGGTGACCCTGGTGAGAGCCGCTTCTTCCTCTCTGTAGAGGATGATCTGATGCGCATCTTTGCCGGTGACAGAATGGAATCCGTGATGCGTACACTCAATGTTGAGGAAACTGAAGCCATTGAAAGCAAGTGGCTGACCAAGATCATTGCTTCTTCCCAGAAGAAGGTCGAGGGCAGAAACTTCAGTATCAGAAAGAATGTCCTGAACTACGACGATGTTATGAATACACAGCGTGAGATCATCTACAAGCAGCGTGCACAGGTGCTGGATGGTGAGGATCTGCATGATTCCATCCTGAAGATGATGGAGGAGCTGGTAACAACAGTTGCTGGTCAGTACATCGCCGAGGAGGAGATCCAGGATGACTGGAACCTCATTGGTCTGAAGGATTATTTCTACGGCTGGCTGCTGGATGACGGTGATCTCGTATTCACTGAAGAAGAACTGGCAACCAAGACAAAGACCGATATTGTAAACTTCCTTGTGGACAAGATCAAGGATAAGTACGCAAAGAAGGAAGAAACCTACGGAGCCAGCATCATCCGTGAGCTGGAGCGTGTTGTCATGCTGAAGGTGGTAGATACCAAGTGGATGGCTCATATTGATGATATGGCAGAGCTGAAGCGCGGTATTTCTCTGAGAAGCTATGGTCAGAAGAACCCGGTTATCGAGTACCGTTATGAGGGCTTTGATATGTTCGACGCAATGGTAGAAGCCATCCGCGAGGACACTGTCCGTATGCTGCTGACCATTCAGATCCAGCAGAACGAAGCTCCCCAGCGTGAGCAGGTAGCTAAGCCCGATGCACCCAATGCAGGCAGCGTGGAAGCACGTCAGTCCATGAAGATCGGACCGAATGACCTGTGTCCCTGCGGCAGCGGCAAGAAGTACAAGAAGTGCTGCGCCAATAAGGAGAATCAGTAAAATACATCAGCCCTCTCCTTTGATATGGAGAGGGCTGGTTTGGTAGGAGGCTTATTATGACGGAACAGGAAAAAATGCTGATGGGCAGGATCTATGACCCATCCGATGCGGTATTGTCTGAAAAACGCATCAAGGCACACCGCCTATGCAAGGATTATAACAATACCTACGAATCGGAAGAAGACCGCCGTGCGGAGATTATTGCAGAGCTGATTCCGGAATGCGGCGTGGGTACTTACTTGCTCGATCCGATTCGCTTTGACTATGGCGTATTCACGAAATTCGGTACAAACTGCTTTGCCAATTTCAATCTGACCGTTCTCGACTGCTGTCCGGTGACGATTGGAGATGATGTGTTCTTTGGTCCGAATTGCACCCTTGCAACGCCTATCCATCCCCTGCTGGCGGAGGAACGCAAAATGCGGTTCAAGAAAGATGGCACAGCATATGATCTGGAATATGCAGCCCCCATCATCATTGAGGATGGCTGCTGGCTGGCTTCCAATGTCACAGTATGCGGCGGTGTGACGATCGGTAAGGGTTCCGTCATCGGTGCGGGGAGTGTGGTAACGCGGAGTATTCCTGCAGGCGTATTTGCTGCCGGCAATCCGTGCAGGGTGATCCGTCCTATCACGGAAGGCGACTCCATTCACCTCAAACAACAGCTCTGGTAAGGATGATTTGCAATGAATTATGAAAACTTTGCGGCATATTATGACGCACTCACAGAGAATGTGGAATACCCGCTTCGTGCAGCAAGGCTGCATCAGCTGGTAAACCAATACATCCGCACAGAGGGCAGGATCCTCCTTGATCTTGCCTGCGGAAGCGGCTCCATGAGCGAGGAAATGGCAAGGCTGGGCTATGATGTCATTGGCGTGGACAACTCCCCTGCCATGCTCACGGCAGCGATGGATAAGAAATATGATAGCGGTCTGCCGATCCAGTATCTCTGTCAGGACATGCGGGAGATCGACATGTTCGGCACGATGGATGTCACGATCTGCACGCTCGACAGTCTCAATCATCTCCCCAGCCTTGAGGATGTGAAGCGGGTATTTGAACGGGTGTCATTGTTTGCAATGCCGGGCGGATTGTTCCTTTTTGATATGAACACGATCTATAAGCATCGGGAAATACTCAACGGGCAGATCTTCATTTATGATACGGAGGATGTCTACTGTGTGTGGGAAAATCGTCTGCGTGAGCAGTCGAATCTTGTGGACATACAGCTTACTTTTTTTGAAAAGGACGGCGAAGCCTACTACAGAAGTGAGGAGCAGATCACGGAGAATGCCTATTCTGCGGAAGAAATTACCGCTGCCATTGCAGAGGCAGGGCTGGAGCTTGTCGGCATTTTTGACGCGGATGCGGGGCTGGATACCCCGGAACAGCTCTCACTTCCAACGGAAACAACACAGCGGCTTCTGTTTGTGACAAGAAAGCCGGAACTGGAGGAATCGAAATGAGTATCATCAAACGAGCAATTTCAGCGGATGGCAGCGTGGTTGCCTCCGCAATCGACGCGACCGACATGGTGGCAATGATCGAACAGTATCACAAGCCCTCCGCTGTGGTGACAGCGGCACTGGGACGGCTGACGATTGCAGCTTCCCTGATGGGCTATGGATTGAAATCCGCTGACGAATCCCTGACGCTCCGCATTGATGGCGACGGCCCGATCGGATCAATGGTCGCTTGTGCGGATGATCTGGGCAATGTCAAGTGCTATGCAAGCAATTATATTGTGGAAATTCCGCTGAATGACAAAGGCAAGCTGGATGTGGGCGGTGCTGTCGGAAACGGCACATTCTCCGTCATCAAGGACATGGGTCTGAAAGAGCCGTATGTCGGCACAATTCCGCTGGTTTCCGGCGAAATTGCAGAGGATATTGCGAATTACTATGCAACGAGCGAGCAGATTCCAACTGTTCTGAGTCTGGGCGTTCTGGTTGCACCCGATCTGACAGTACAGTATGCAGGCGGATTCCTGATTCAGCTGCTGCCCTTTGCGGATGAGGCGTGCATTCCGGTTCTGGAGAAGAATGTTGCGGAAATGCCGCATTTCACGGAGATGCTCTCGCAGGGCATGACGGCGGAGGACATTGTGATGAAATGTCTGGACGGACTCGATGCCAATCTGCTGGACGAGGCTGAATCCGGTTATTTCTGTGATTGCAGCCGTGAGAGGACTTCCAAAATCCTGATAAGTATCGGCAAAAAAGATCTCCAGGAGCTTGCGGATGAGGGCAAGGATATTGAGGTATGCTGTCATTTCTGTGATAAGAAGTACACGTTCACGCCGGAAGAGATCCTGTCTTTGATTGAGGAATAAACCAAAAACGATGTGCAACTGAATGCACATCGTTTTTTTAATGCCCCGTAATATTATCCGGAAACGGCGCAGGCTCGATCACGTTAATATAATAGCAATTCTCCGTATCCAGTTCTTCGGGCAGATCCATCTCATTCATGATATGGATTTCCCATTCCCGTGCTTTCTCCACCGATCTGATCCAATCTGTCATAGAACCATCAAATTCCAGCAGTTCCTCCGGATGTTCCGTTTCTGTCCTGATGACAAGCACGGTCTTAAGCTCACAGTGATTCCCCGTTCCGCTGGTGTTGCCGGCAAATGTGTATGTCCCGAGGATCTCCGTCTTTGGCACGGTATCCAGTACATATTGGCTGTATTCCTTGGTAAATTGTCTTGCGGCGATCTGATTTCCCACTGCACCTACGATCTGCCAGAGAATCCAGAGAATCAATGCTGCGAATGGCAGGCAAACGATCACGACCAGAATCCGCAGGATGATATGCAATGCTTTTTTCATATCTCACCCCTTTTCAAAAATGCCCCGACCGTGAAGTCGGGGCATCCTGTTATGCGCTGTTTATACGAAGTGATCCATTAGTTGATGGAACGCTTTACATATGTTGTGTGCAGCAGCTCATGAGCCTTGTGGCTGTTCGGCTCGCCGAGGAATTCCTCATAGAGCTTCTGAACATCTGCATTCAAGTGGGACAGACGCAGTTCCTTAGCAGCATCCTCATCATAGAGAGCCTTTGCACGCAGCTCACGCAGATCTGCAAAGTTGCGAACGCTTGCAGGCTGCTGAGGCTGACCGCCGCCGTTTACACAGCCGCCGGGGCAACCCATGATTTCAATAAAGTGAACTTCTTCGCCGTTCTGAACGGACTTCAGCAGTTCCTTTGCATTTGCCAGACCGCTTGCAACAGCAACCTTGATCTCAGTGCCAGCTACATTGTAGGTCTTGCGCTTGATGCCGTCAGTACCACGAACATCTGTGAACTCGATCACCTTGTCTTCGCCTGTCAGCCAGCAAGCTGCTGTACGCAGAGCTGCTTCCATAACGCCGCCTGTTGCGCCGAAGATATCGCCGGCACCAGCGGACAGACCCAGCGGGTTGTCGAAGTCTTCATCGGGCATTGCCTTGAAGTTCAGACCTGCACGACGGATCATTCTTGCCAGCTCTCTTGTGGTCAGAACATAATCTACGTCCGGAACACCTGCGCCGTTCTGATCGTCTCTGCCGATTTCGAACTTCTTTGCTGTACAAGGCATTACGCTGACAACAACGATGTCCTCAGCCTTTACGCCGATCTTCTCAGCATAGTAGGTCTTTGCAACTGCACCCAGCATCTGGTGCGGGGACTTGCAGCTGGACAGGTTCTCTGTCATCTCAGGGAAGTAGTGCTCGCAGTACTTAACCCAGCCAGGAGAACAGGATGTGATCAGCGGGAGCTTGCCGCCGTTCTTGAAGCGATCCATGAACTCGGTAGCTTCTTCCATGATGGTCAGGTCAGCTGCCCAGTCAGTATCGAATACATCATCAAAGCCCAGACGGCGCAGGGATGCAACCATCTTGCCTTCAACGTTAGTACCGATCTCATAGCCGAATTCTTCGCCCAGAGCTGCACGAACTGCCGGAGCAGTCTGTACGATCACTCTCTTGGAAGGATCAGCGATTGCAGCAAATACATCATCAATGTATTCCTTCTCGGACAGTGCGCCTACAGGACATACAGCGATACACTGACCGCAGGCTACACAGCTTGTCTCACCCAGACCCATGTCAAATGCACTTGCGATCGTGGTAACGAAACCACGCTCATTTGCGCCGATTACACCAACGCCCTGTGTCTTACCGCAGACAGCTACGCAGCGGCGGCACAGAATGCACTTGTTGTTGTCACGGTACATATGAACTGCGGAATCATCCACATCATATTCCTTCATCTCACCTGCGAAGGTGTCAGAATTCTCAACGCCGAGGTCATTTGCCAGCTTCTGCAGCTCGCAGTTGCCGCTTCTTACGCAGGAGAGGCACTTCTTGTCATGTGTGGAAAGAATCAGCTCAACTGTCTTCTTTCTGGACTCCAGAACCTTCGGGGAGTTGGTCAGAACCTCCATGCCCTCAGTTACCGGATATACACAGGCAGCTACCAGACGGAAGCCTCTGCCTTCGTTTGCCTCAACCATACAGATACGGCATGCACCGATCTCGTTGATTTCCTTCATATAGCACAGGGTGGGGATTTCCACGCCTGCTGCATGTGCAGCTTCCAGAATGGTAGAACCCTTAGGAACAGAAACTGCAATGCCATTGATTTTTACATTAATATCTGCCATGTCTTTGTTCCTCCTTAACCCTTGGAAATAGCCTTGAACTTACATGTAGGCATACATGCACCGCACTTTACGCACTTGTCGGTATCAATTGCCAGGGACGGCAGCTTGTGACCGGGAGCAACGTAATCTGTCTTGGAGATTGCAGATGCGGGACACTGTCTTGCACACATACCGCAGCCGATGCACTTTTCAGCATCGATGGAGAACTGCAGCAGATCCTTACATACGCCTGCCGGGCACTTCTTGTCCACAACGTGTGCGATATACTCTTCGCGGAAGTTCTTCAGAGTGGACAGAACCGGGTTCGGAGCTGTCTGACCCAGACCGCAGAGAGAGTTTGCCTTGATGTAGTAGCAGAGTTCCTCGAGCTTGTCGATGTCTTCCAGAGTAGCCTGACCCTTGGTGATCTTGTCGAGCATCTCGTACATACGCTTTGTACCGATACGGCAGGGGGTGCACTTACCGCAGGACTCATCTACTGTAAATTCGAGGAAGAACTTAGCGATGTCAACCATGCAGTTATCCTCGTCCATAACGATCAGACCGCCGGAGCCCATCATGGAACCGATGGCGATCAGGTTGTCATAGTCGATCGGAATGTCGATATTGTCAGCAGCGATACAGCCGCCGGAAGGACCACCAGTCTGTGCAGCCTTGAACTTCTTGCCGTTCGGGATGCCGCCGCCGATCTCCTCAACAACAGTACGCAGAGTTGTACCCATCGGTACCTCTACCAGACCTGTGTTGTTGATCTTACCGCCCAGAGCGAATACCTTAGTACCCTTGGACTTTTCAGTACCCATGCTTGCGAACCAGTCAGCACCGTTCAGGATGATCTGCGGGATATTTGCATAGGTCTCAACGTTATTCAGAATTGTGGGCTTGCCGAACAGACCCTTTTCAGCCGGGAACGGAGGTCTCGGACGAGGCTCACCGCGGTTGCCCTCGATGGAGGTCATCAGTGCAGTTTCCTCACCGCATACGAACGCGCCTGCACCCAGACGGAGGTCGATGTCAAAGTCAAAGCCTGTGCCGAAGATGTTCTTGCCCAGTACGCCGTACTCTCTTGCCTGTGCAATAGCAATGCGCAGACGGTCAACCGCGATCGGGTATTCAGCACGAACATAGATATAACCCTGTGTTGCGCCGATAGCGTAGCCAGCAATCGCCATAGCTTCCAGAACAACGTGCGGGTCGCCCTCGAGTACGGAACGATCCATGAATGCGCCTGGGTCGCCTTCGTCGGCGTTGCAGCATACATACTTCTGGTCAGCATCCGGAACGATATTGCGGGCAAGCTTCCACTTCATACCTGTCGGGAAACCGCCGCCGCCTCTGCCGCGGAGACCGGAATCCAGGATTGTCTGGATAACATCCTCAGGAGTCATTTCCTTCAGAACCTTAGCCAGAGCCTGGTAGCCATCCTTACCGATGTACTCATCAATGCACTCAGGATTGATCGCGCCGCAGTTACGCAGAGCTACACGGTGCTGCTTCTTGTAGAATGCAGTATCATTCAGGGACTTGATGCCCTCTTCAGTAACAGTTTCCTGATACAGCAGGCGAGCTACCGGCTGACCGCCCTCTACCAGATGAGTAGATACGATCTCAGCAATGTCCTCAGCCTTAACCATGGAATAGAATGCACCCTCCGGATATACGATCATGATCGGACCGAGCGCGCACAGACCGAAGCAGCCTGTCTTTACGATCTGAACGTCAGTCAGACCATTCTTTTCCAGTTCCTCTGCCAGTGTCTTCTCAATTGCAGCACTGCCGGAAGAGGTACAGCCTGTACCGCCGCAGATCAGAACATGCTTGCGGTACTTTGTGCCGTTGGCTTCTGTGGACTCATCACGGGTCTGCAGCTCAACAGCCATTTCATCACGAATCACTTTGATTTCGTCGAGCGATTTCATGTATAAATTCCTCCTTGATATGTATTATCGGGGTGTGCCGATTATTCGTACTTTGCCAGAATATCAGCAAGATCATCAACGCCCAGACGGCCGTATACGTCCTCATTGATCGTCAGGACAGGAGCCAGACCGCAGGCACCGATGCAGCGACATGCTTCCAGAGAGAACTTGCCGTCCTCTGTGCACTCGCCGCCGTCAATACCGAGAAGTTCCTTCAGCTTCTCGTAAAGATCGCCGGAACCCTTTACATAGCAAGCAGTACCAAGACAGACAGAAATGTTGTACTTGCCCTTCGGGAACAGAGAGAACTGTGCGTAGAATGTGACAACACCGTAGATCTTCTCCATCGGAATATCCATCTCGTCAGAAATGATCTTCTGCACCTCGATCGGCAGATAGCCATAAATCTCCTGTGCCTTCTGAAGCACAGGCATCAGTGCGCCCTGCTCGTCCTTGTGCTCGGCGATCACTGCGCGGAGCTGTGCTTCCTGCTCGGGTGTGCCGCGGAACGGAACAGTCTTTTTCGTTTTTGCACCCATTGTGTAACCTCCCAGAATATATTGTATGCACTTCACCATTCAGCATGTTTCGACATTGACAGCAAAATGACATACTTACATTGTATATTATAACATATTCCCTGAAAAAAATCCATCCGCAATGTTTACCAACGGCAACTGTTGAAATTATGCATGTTGCACAATCTGATAATTTTTTATCTATAAAAATATACGAATACACAATGTAGATTTTTAGGCCGCTTTCATCTCGATGTACTAAAATTCAGTTCGTTTAAACCGGAAAGTAAAACATTTAGTATATTATCCGTTTGATTTTGATATGATAACAACGAAAGCAGACTGTTGAAAACTGGAATTTCCCGAACTGAATTTGTGGAAGATGTGCAGTTTTCGACCTGTAAATTTTTCCTGCATTCCCGATGCACCATCGGGAGACGCTGATTTCCCATGGAAATCGTTTTTGTACAATTTTTAAAAAAATGCTGGACAAATGTGCTTTGATATGCTATAATATAACATAAGAAGTGCTGGTGCATCCGGCGCGTCAATCTACTTATGAGGTGATACTATGGGTCTGAGCAGCCTGTTCCAGAAGAAAACCAACTATTTCGACAAGAAGATGACTCCGCAGTGCGGTTATTGCCAGTTCGGCAAGCGCACCAAGGACGGCAACCGCGTACTTTGCAGCAAGACTGTCAATCTGAAGGAGGAAACGGATTCCTGCGGCAAGTTCATCTACTCCCCCCTCAAGCGTGTTCCGGTCAAGCAGCTGAAAAACGAGGGCTTCACAGCGGAAGAAGAAATGTACGCAGAGGTAAAGGACGAGGAGCCGGAAGCAAAGAAGCCGGCAGAAAAGCCTGCACCCGCTGAGGAAGTCAAGCCTGTCGAGGAAGAAAAGCCCGCTGTGGAAGCAGTGACTGTTGAACCGGAAGCTCCAGCAGAGACAGCAGAAGAAGCTCCGGCATCTGCTGCAGAAGAACCGGCAGTATCCGCTGAGACGGCAGCATCCGCACCTGCTGCATCCGTATCCGACGCACTGGCAGAGATGGCTGCCCTTGCTGATGCAGTGGCAACTGCTGAACAGGCAGAGTCTGAATAAGAACAATACACATATGCAGATCTGCACAGCTTCGGCACCGGGGCTGTGCAAATCCTGTTTCTGGAGGAACTATATGAAACGAACCGATTATCTGAGCTGGGATGAATACTTCATGGGGATCGCTCTGCTTTCGGCACAGCGCAGCAAGGACAGCAACACACAGGTCGGCGCGTGCATCGTCAATCCGGAACACAAGATCGTTTCCATGGGCTACAACGGAATGCCCATCGGGTGTGATGACGATCTGCTGCCGTGGGAGCGTGAGGGGGCTTTTCTGGATACGAAATATCCCTTCGTCTGCCATGCGGAGCTGAATGCCATTCTCAACCGTGCAGAGGTCAGTCTGAAGGAATGTACGATCTATGTAACATTGTTCCCCTGCAATGAATGTGCCAAGGCGATCATTCAGAGCGGCATCCGCAGGGTGGTGTATCTGGATAATAAATATGCCGGAACGGACGCGACCAGGGCTTCGGAGCGCATGTTCCGCATGTCCGGCGTAGTATTTGAAGAATATAAGCCCACAGGACGTGCGGTTTCGCTCAGTCTGTGAGCATAGGAGGAAGCTATGAGAATTCGGTGCAAACCATGGGCAAAACCGGAGCTGGAGGCGTGCCCTTTCTTTATCAGTGAACCGGCAGCACACCGCGGCCACTGGAACGAGGTGTTCGGCAACGGCAATCCGGTCTATCTGGAGCTTGGCTGCGGTAAGGGCGGCTTCGCTTCGCAGGCTGTCCTGCACTGGACGGATGTGAATTTCATTGCAGTGGACATCAAGAATGAAATGCTGGTGCTGGCAAAGCGCAAAATCGAGCAGGCTCTTGCCAGTGCGTCCCTCTCCCATGAGCAGGTGCGCGTAATGATCTACAATATTTCCAATATCTGCAATGCCTTCAGTGAGGAGGACAGGATCGACAGGATCTTCATCAATTTCTGTAATCCCTGGCCCAAAAGCAAGCATAAGAAACGCCGTCTGACACATACGAGACAGCTGCTGCAGTACAAGGCGTTTCTCAAGGGTGAGCTCTGGTTCAAGACGGATGATGATGAACTGTTTGAGGAATCGCTGGAATATTTTGCCGAGGCCGGCTATGAGATCCGCTACCTGACGCGGGATCTGCACGCTTCGGGATTTGCAGAAAATCTTGTGACAGAGCATGAGCAGATGTTTACCGAGGAAGGCAAAAACATCAAATTCCTGATCGCTGTGCCGGCATCGGAATGAACGGAGGGAACGGCAACATGGATAATTCGATCAATCCGCTGGCGATCAAGCCGAGCGAGATCATTGTAGACGGCAATACAGTAAATGAAAATCCGGCGGCGGCATTCCGGGGGCTGGGCTGTGTCACAGGCAACGGCTCCTCCCGCCTGCTGATGGATTATAAGGAAAAATTTCCGGAGGTCTATGAGGAGATCCTCCGGCAGCTGTTCGCACCCGGTTATGGTGCGGGGCTGACGCATATCAAGGTGGAATTCGGTGCGGACATCAACAGCTCTTCCGGAACAGAACCCTGCGTGAAGCGGACAGCGGACGAGGTGCCGGATGTGACGAGGGGCGCAGGCTTCATGCTGGCAGCGGATGCCAAGCGCATCAATCCCGAGGTGACTGCCGATCTCCTGCGCTGGGGTGAGCCGCATTGGGTCACTGCGGCATTCGAGGAGAGCAAGGAAGCCGGCTACGCGGCAAGATACCGCTGGTTCTATGAGACTCTGGTTGCGGCGTACATCACCTATGGTCTGACCTTTGATTATATCAGTCCGGATGCGAATGAAACGGATCATGCAGATGTGGAATGGCTGATCTATTTTGCCGACGCACTGCGTAATCAGGAAAATCCGCCCTATGATTTTTCTGCCATCCGGCTCGTCGCATCGGATGAGGTCGGATCCCGCACGATCGCACAGGAAATGCTGGGCAATGAACGTCTGCGCAATGCCGTGGATGTCATCGGGCTGCACTACACAACCTTCGGTGACGATAATACCCAGCTGCTGCATGATGTTTACGGCAAGGAGATCTGGTACAGCGAGGGTATTGCACCCTGCAATGTGCCGGAGCTTGCCTGCCGCGTGGACGGCTGCGGCATGAGCGGTGCGAATGGTCCGATCGACACGGCAAACCGCATTATCAACAGCTATGTGCACGGCAGAATGGTCATGTATGAGTTCCAGCCGGCAGTGGCTTCCTATTATGATGGTGCATGTTATGCACCCAAGCAGCTCATGACTGCGAATACGCCGTGGTCCGGACATTATTCCCGTGACATCGGCTTCTGGATCGCATCCCATTTCACACGCTTTGCCAAGAAGGGCTGGCAGTATGTAGAAAGTGCCTGCTTCGGTGACGGTGATGAAAACCACGCCATCTGGAATACCACGCATAATTTCATCACACTTGTGTCTCCCGACCGCACACAGATGACCATGCACATCTCCAATGACAGCGATGTGCCGCGTTCCTATCTGGTGATCGTCAACCATCTCCCCTACCTGCCGCGCTATCTGCATCTGATCGAAACCGCCGGCTGCCACGATCCGCTGACGATCGACAGAAACTGGTTCCGCGTGACGGACAGGATCCATGCTTCCGCAGTAAAGGGCGATATGGCATTTCCGGTCGTGGTCAAGCCGCATTCCCTGCTGACCATCACGACGATGGATGTCAGCACAGTGCATGGGCGCACCGTCCCCTATCCTGAGATCCCGCAGGACAAGCGGCTGGAGCTGCCCTATACGGAATTGTTCGGCTATGAGGATGCTTTCCTTAAAAACCGCGGCGGCGCGCCGCTGTATACGACCGACCAGGGCGGTGCTTTTGAGATCGTAAAGACAGAGGACGGAAATGTTCTCCGGCAGATGATCACACTCGATGCACTGCCAACCAACTGGCGGCACCGCGGCACACCGGATCCCCTCACCTGCTTCGGCGACGATAAATGGTCGAACTATCAGGGAAAAATCAAATTCCGGTTTGCAGCTGAGAGCGGTGATAATTATGCCGCTATGGGCATCCGCTACAATTCCACTGTGACCTGTGAGCAAAGCTCCGCCTGCGGACTGATGCTGCGGCTCTATGCGGATGGAAGATGGGAATTTTATTACATGGACGATGTGCTGGAGCTGGGAAAGCTGGCGCATTTCAGGACGGAGGGAACGCATGAGCTGCAGATCATGGCGATCGGCTCGCTTGTAATGGCGTTTGCAGATGGTCTGTCCGTGGCTGAGCTGAATACGGAGCATCATCCGATGGTACGCGCCGGAAGAATGTGCATCCAGAGTGCATGTTATCAGAATGAGTTCCTGGAGATCAGTGCGGAACCCGTGCCGGTCATCATCCCCCGTTATTGCTGGCGGCTTGACTGCCTTGCACCGCAGGTGCGGTATCTGGAAAAGGCGAAAAACGGCTGGACGCTGAATGCAATGGCAAGCTACCGTTATTTCAACAGAACCTGCGCTGTCGGCGATGCCGGTGCAGAAATGGAGATCCGCTTCTTCGGCAGCGGTCTGTACCTGATCGGCAAGGCGGAACATGCTGTGGTCGATCTGTACATGGACGGCAAGCTGTATGCGGAAAAGGTAAC
Organism: Oscillospiraceae bacterium; assembly: GCA_045546475.1. Classification (GTDB taxonomy): domain Bacteria; phylum Bacillota; class Clostridia; order Oscillospirales; family Ruminococcaceae; genus UBA3855. The sequence goes on along the minus strand of JAZQCT010000089.1, from coordinate 29,925 downwards.
GGTGCAGAACACGCATTTCCGCGAAAGCTTCTATACAATTGAAAGTCTGAACGAAGGCTGGCATACAGTGAAGGTCGTTGTTGCGGAAGGTTCGCTGGAATTTGATGCAGCGGAGATCCCGACAAACAGTCCGCATCCGGCATATACACCCCCGAAGCCGGCATCCAAGCCGAAGGCTGAGATCGCGGAGATCCGTCCGGCAAATCCGCCCTCGAAGCTTGCCAAGGCGGCAATCCCGCTGGCTGGCGCGGCGGCTACAGGTCTTGCAGTGGCGTTCACTGTCAATGCGATCATGAATAAGAAAAGGAAGAATAAATGAGCAGTCAGAATGAAACACTCCGCGACCTTCATCGGAAGGCACGGCGCATGGAGCATCTGGAAAAAAGGCTGAATCAGCTGTATGAAGCAAGGACTGACATGGAATGCACTGTGCATGAGCTGCGGCTTGCGGATGACAAGGAGCAGGCGGATGTCAGACGGTTGGAGGGAAAGACCTTTGCAGCATTCTTTTACGGGCTGGTCGGGCAGAGGGATGACCGGCTTTCCAAGGAACAAGCAGAAGCACTGGCTTCCCGCGCAAGACTGGAAACCGCGGAGCAGGAGCTGCTTGCCATCAGCAGGGACATTGCGGATTACGAGGAGGAGCTTGCTTCCCTCACTGGCTGTGATACACGATATGCAGCACTTCTGCAGAAGAAAAGAACTGCGGTGGCAGTATCGGACCAGCCGGAGACTGCGGAGCTTCTCCGGCTGGAAGAAGAGATCACAGCAGCGGAGCAGCGTCTGAACGAGATCCGCGAAGCACTTGCTGCCGGAAAGGAAGCAAAAAACGCGGCAAAACAGGTTCTCAGCGAGCTCGACAGTGCGGAGGAATGGGGCACATTTGACGCATTCGGCGGCGGACTGGTTTCCGGTATTGCCAAGCACTCCCATCTGGACTGCGCACAGGAAAAACTATGGTATATGCGGCAGAACATTGAGAAATTCCGGACGGAGCTTGCAGATGTGGACATCCATGCAGATCTGCAGGTGAATGTTGACGGATTTTTGCAGTTTGCTGATATTTTTCTTGATGACTTCTTCACTGACTGGAGCGTACTCGACCGCATCAGCAATTCCAAATCGCAGGTACGGCGTGTGATGGAACAGGTTGAAGGTGTTATGCGGAGACTGCGCGAAACAAAGCGCGATGCTAAGGCTGCAGCTGAACGGCTGACGGCTGAACGCGATGAACTGCTTATCAATATTGAAGTATGATACAACAGACCTCCTCGAAAACTGGAAAAGTGCTGGATTCCGCAGGATATTTCGTGTCTGACAAAGAGACTCGACCGCAGCAATACTTGATGTATTGCAAGGGAGAGGCACAAAGTCAGGCGCGGAAGAGACAAGGAAGACGGTGCTATTTAAGTTTCCGTGGAGGTCTAATAATCCACCCCCGCTGTTTTCAGCGGGGGTGGATATTTTTCATAGAATTACTTTGCAAAATCAGCCATAATGGTGTAGCCCGGCTGAATGAACAGACCGGTTTCCTTTGCGGTTCTCTCGCAGAAGCCATCCACGCCTGCACATTCCTTTGTGCTGTCGTAGATGAAGAACGGGATCGGATCGTTGGTATGTGTCATCAGGGACAGGGGTGTTGCATGGTCGGGTGTTACCAGAACCTTGAAATCGCCCTGACTGCGCAGATAATCCGTTACCGGTCCGAGAATGGTCTTGTCAATGATGGAGATCGCCTTGACCTTGTTGTCGATCTCGTTTCTGTGACCGCACTCATCCGGTGCTTCCACATGGATGTAGACGAAGTCCTGACCGTTCTTGAATTCCTCGATGGCAGCCTGTGCCTTGCCCTCGAAATTGGTATCAATGTAGCCGGTCACGCCGTCCACCTGTACCACATTCATGCCGGCAAATTTGCCGATACCCTTGAGCAGGTCAACTGCGGAGATCATAGAGCCCTTCAGACCATACTTTTCCTTGAAATCATCAAGCTGTGCACGAACGCCCTCGCCCCAGAGCCAGATGCTGTTTGCAGGACGCTTGCCGTTCTTGATTCTCTCCAGATTCAGCGGATGATCCTTCAGGAGGTCATAGGACTTTTTCATCAGATCATAGAGCTTTTCTGCATTCGGATGATTCGGGATGTATTCCTTGATGGGCTTGCCTGTAATATCGTGGGGCGGTGTGAGTGTGCCCACATCGGTCGTTCCGTTGTCCCAGATCAGGCAGTGACGATAGCTGACACCATTATAGAATGTAAACTCCTCGTTGTTCAGCTTCTCTGCAAGGAAATTCACCAAAACCTCGGCATCCTCAGAAGAAATATCATCTGCACAATAATCCAGAATGGTCTTATCCTCATAGTTTGCCTCGTCGGTCAGCGTCACCAGATTGCAGCGCAGGGATACATCGGTCGTCTTCATATCAATACCGATGCTGCCAGCCTCCAGCGGAGATCTGCCGGTGTAGTATTTCTTCGGATCATAGCCCAGAATGGACAGATTTGCCACGTCGCTGCCGGGCTTCATGCCGTCATCCACGCTCTTGACAAGACCTACGGTCGCAGTCTTTGCCAGACGGTCGATATTGGGTGTATCCGCAGCCTCCAGCGGTGTCTTGCCGCCCAGCTCCGGTACGGGATAGTCTGCCATACCATCGAAAAGTACTACTAAATATTTCATGTAAAGGACTCCTTTATTATATTGCAGATTGGTTTTCCGTTTCCGCTTGGGCGAAGCCCAAAGGAAACAAATCACCGGCGGCGGTTCGCCGCTTAGTTTTTAATGCTGTGCATGGGTGCGGGGATTCTGCCGCCTCTGGAAATAAACTTTGCCGGAGACTTGCGGTTGATCGGCATCACAGGGCCGCTGCCCAGCAGACCGCCGAATTCCAGCATATCGCCCTCCTGCATTCCGATTGCCGGAATCAGGCGGACAGCTGTTGTCTTGTTGTTCACCATACCGATTGCAGCTTCATCCGCAATGATCGCAGAAATGGTTTCTGCGGTAATATCACCCGGTACTACGATCATATCCAGACCTACGGAGCATACCGCAGTCATTGCTTCGAGCTTTTCGAGGCAGAGTGTGCCTGCGAGTGCTGCGTCGATCATGCCCTGATCCTCGGATACCGGAATGAATGCGCCGGACAGACCGCCGACATTCGAAGAAGCCATAACGCCGCCCTTCTTCACTGCATCATTCAGCAGTGCAAGTGCTGCGGTTGTGCCGTGTGTACCGCACTGTTCCAGACCGATGCCCTCCAGAATATGTGCTACGGAGTCGCCCACTGCCGGAGTCGGCGCAAGGGACAGATCCACGATACCGAACGGAACGCCCAGCATCTTGGAGGCTCTCGAACCTACCAGCTGACCCATACGGGTTACCTTGAATGCGGTCTTCTTGATCACATCCGCAATGCCGTCAATTGTTGCATCCGGATATTTTGCAATTGCTGCACGGACTACACCGGGACCCGATACGCCCACATTGATGACGCAATCCGGCTCACCGGGGCCGTGGAATGCGCCTGCCATGAACGGATTATCCTCCGGTGCATTGCAGAATACCACGAGCTTTGCCGGACCGATGCACTGACGATCCGCAGTCACCTTTGCAGATTCCAGAATCACTTCGCCCATGATCTTCACTGCATCCATGTTGATGCCGGATTTGCTTGAACCGACATTCACGGAAGAACAGATATTGGTTGTCACGGACAGAGCCTCCGGAATGGATCTGATCAGTGCCAGATCCCCTGCGCTGAAGCCCTTCTGCACGAGTGCAGAGTAACCGCCGATGAAGTTGACACCGCAGGTATCCGCTGCTCTCTGGAGAGCCAGTGCAAACTTGACGGGATTATCGTTCGGACACGCCGCTGCGAGCATCGCAATGGGTGTGACGGAAATGCGCTTGTTGACGATCGGGATACCATATTCCTTTTCAATCTGCTGACCCACGCTGACAAGATTAGCCGCCTTTGTGGTGATCTTGTTGTAGACCTTCTCACATGCCTTGTCAATATCCGGATCAATGCAGTCGAGCAGGGAGATACCCATGGTAATGGTACGAATATCCAGACACTCATCCTGAATCATACGGATGGTTTCCAGAATATCAAATGTATTCAGCATGATTTCACCTCAAATCAGATCTTGTGCATGGAATTGAAAATATCCTCATGCATACAGTGAATTGCAAGACCCTGCTCCTTGCCGAGTGCAGACATATCGTCCGTCAGGGATGCAAAATTCTCACCCATACCGGAAATATCCACCAGCATGATCATAGCGAACATATCCTGCAGGACGCTCTGGGTTACCTCAATGACATTGGCACTATGCTTTGCACAGATGCCGCTTACCTTATGAAGGATACCTACGGTATCCTTACCGATGACTGTGATTACAGCACGCATACTATACCTCCTAAATTCTGCGGCAGACAATGCACTCTGCACTGCACTGCCGGTAATCGTTAATATTATAACATACTTTGGCGGAAAAGAAAAGAGATTTTTTTGAAAATGTCGCAAAAAAATATAAATTTGTAAATTTCAGGACATTTTAAACAAAAATTTACAGAATGCAGACTTGACTTTTGTAATAGAAAGTGATACAATAAAAATGGAACTTTGTACCTGCTCACAGCAGGTTCATCATATATGCACGAAACATGACTGAAAGGAAGTGTATTTTATGAAAAAGATCCATCGGCGGCTGACAGCTGTCCTGGCAGGTGCGGCGGCATTTATACATACTGCATCCGGTACTGTTTCCGCTGCCTATCCGACGATCGACGCGCAATCGAAGGAATATGCCGAAGCAGTGGTCGCACTGATCAACCGCGAACGACTGGAGAACGGACTGGAACAGCTTTACATTGTACCGTTCATGCTGGATGCGGCTGATCTGCGTGCGCAGGAGCTCTCTGTTTCTTACGGGCATACACGTCCGGATGGAGGCTCTCCGACCTCGGTTCTTCTGGATGAGGGATTTTACTATTCTTATTTTGGCGAAAACAATGGTTCCGGACAGACAACACCCGCAAGGCTGGCGGACGCATGGTTTACCTCTGGCGGACATCATGCCACCATTTTAGATGAAAATTTTACCCGTGAGTATACGCATGTCGGCGTGGGATACTACCTGGATGAAACGACAGGAAAAACGTACTGGAATATGCTCGTTATCGGCAGCTTCAGCAGCGGTGAGCCGTACATTTATGATGACCAGTACCTCCCCCGACTGGACTGGGCGGATGCGGACGGTTCTTCCGTCATTGACGCAAAGGATGCGACAGTGATCCTGCAGTACTCCGCAGCGAAATCGGCAGGACTCAGGAGCGAAACAGTTTATTCCTTTGAAGATGCTGCGGATGTTGATAAAGACGGCTGCATCAATTGCATTGACGCTGCCATCATCCTGCGGTATACGGCTGCCAAGGGCAGCGGGGAGGATGTTACGCTGGAAGACTTCCTGTAACCATCGGGTCAATACGGTCTATGACCGTTGACATAAGGTCACCTCTAAAAATCTCCCTCACGGCAGAATTTCTATTCCCGGCATCATCTGCATCGTCAGCAAATCTTGTCATACATACAGTATATCTGCGATTTGTTTCCTTGCATCTGATGCCGGTCATGTACGAAATTCTGCTCGTGTTCCAATTTTAGAGATGCCCATAAGAAAAATCAATAAGGAGAAGAAAAACATGGATATTATGCAGTCCTCACTGAAAAAACACGAAGAATGGGGCGGAAAGATCGAGATCATTTCGCGTACAGCGATCAATGACAGAGATTCCCTCTCCCATGCCTACACGCCCGGCGTTGCGCAGCCCTGTCTGGAGATCGAGAAGGATCCTTCCCTCTCCTATACGCTGACACGCCGCCACAACCTCGTGGCAGTCATCACCGACGGTACGGCTGTACTGGGTCTGGGAGACATCGGTCCTCTGGCGGCAATGCCCGTTATGGAGGGCAAGTGCGCACTGTTCAAGGAATTTGCGGATGTGGATGCATTCCCGCTCTGCATCAATTCCAAGGATACGGACGAAATCGTCAATACCATTGCGAATATCGCCTACAGCTTCGGCGGCATCAATCTGGAGGATATTGCAGCTCCCCGCTGCTTTGAAATCGAGGCAAAGCTGAAGGAGCGTCTGAGCATTCCGGTATTCCATGACGACCAGCATGGTACAGCCATCGTTGTGGCAGCAGCACTTGTCAATGCATGTAGAGTAGCGGACAAGAAGATCGAGGAGCTGGAGATCGTCATCAACGGCGCAGGCTCTGCCGGCATTGCGATTGCAAAGCATCTGCTCAACCTCGGCGTGGGCAACATCCAGATGGTTGACCTCAAGGGAATCCTTGCCGCTGATGAAGTTTATGAAAATCCTGCACATAATGAAATTGCCGGCATGACCAACAAGAACAGAAATCACGGCGCACTTGCGGACGCAGTCAAGGGTGTGGATGTATTCATCGGCGTATCCAAGCCCGGTCTGCTGACTCCGGAGATGATCGCTTCCATGAACGAAAAGCCGCTGGTATTTGCAATGGCAAACCCGACTCCGGAGATCATGCCGGATCTGGCAAAGGAAGCGGGCGCATTCATCGTTGGCACGGGAAGAAGCGATTTCCCGAACCAGATTAACAATGTGGTTGCGTTCCCCGGCGTGTTCAAGGGCGCGCTTGCTGTTCGTGCAACGGACATCAATGAAGCTATGAAGGTAGCAGCAACCAAGGCAATTGCCGGATGCGTGACCGATGAACAGCTCTGCGCAGAATTTATCCTGCCGGATGCGTTCGACAGAAGCGTGGCTGTGGCTGTTGCGAAGGCAGTAGCACAGGCTGCGATTGATTCCGGTGTGGCAGGACTTTCTGAAAATCCGCTTGCATAACCACTACAAACCATGTTCTGCTCTGCACATCCTGTGCGGAGCAGATTTTCAACAAGAGAAAAGGAGAATCATTATGATCTACACTTATCAGCCGCGGGGCGTATGCTCCCGCAAAATCACCGTTGAGATCGAAGACGGCATCGTGAAAAACTGCGCATTCCAGGGTGGATGCAACGGCAACACGCAGGGCATCTGCAGTCTGGTGAAGGGAATGCCGATCGAGGATGTCATTGTCCGTCTGGAGGGTCTTGACTGCAACGGCAGAGGTACTTCCTGCCCCGATCAGCTGGCAAAGGCACTGAAAGCGTGTCTGGAACAATGTTCGTAATAGAATCCCTGTGGGGGCGTATACTGGGTGCGTCAGTCTTTCTGGTACTGCTGGTTCTGTTTGTGAATCCCTTTCTTCTGGGGATCCGGAATATCGGAAACATCCTCGGTACGCTCCTGAGTCTGGCGGGTCTGCTCTTTTTTGCAGCGAATCCCATTGTCGGAAAGCTGCTGCAAAGGCTCTGGGCACATGGTACGGGGCATGTGGTGCTGTGCATCTGCATCGGGCTGCTGTGTGTATCGGGCATTCTGGCGGCGGTCATCAGCGGCTTCATGCTTCATGCGGCGTATGATGCGCCGAAGGAAGAAAACGTGGTAGTCGTGCTCGGCTGCAAGGTGCGAAACGGTGTTCCAAGCCTGATGCTGCAGCGCAGGCTCAATGCGGCGTATGCTTACCTGACGGAGCATCCGGATGTACCGGTGATCGTCTGCGGCGGACAGGGTACGGATGAGGCAATGTCCGAAGCACAGTGCATGTATGAGTACCTGACGAACAGCGGCATTGACGCGGAAAGGATCTATCTGGAAGATACCTCCACATCGACCTATGAGAATCTCCGGAATGCAAAGCAAATTCTGGATGAACAGGGCTGGGCGCATGAGATCACCATTGTGACAGATGGCTTTCATCAGCTGAGAGCGTCCATGATCGCGGACGGACTGAACCTCAAAAGCGACCATGTTTCGGCATATACCTCCTGGTATCTCGTACCAACGTACTGGGTGCGGGAATGGCTGGGGGTTTGTTATCAGTTTGTGTTTGGATAAAACCATCTGCCCTGTCGGATGCGGCAGGGCAGATTTTGGGATGGAGGAGCTATGAAAATTCTGGTACTTGCCGACGAGGAAAGCAAATTTCTCTGGGATTACTATGAACGCGGAAAGCTTGATGATGTAGATCTGATCCTTTCAGCGGGCGATCTCAAAGCTGAATATCTTGAGTTTCTGGTAACCTTTGCAAAATGCCCTGTGCTGTATGTGCATGGCAATCATGATACAAAATACACTGAACATCCGCCGGAAGGCTGTATCTGCATTGATGATTCGCTTTTCGTGTACAAGGGGGTTCGGATCCTGGGGCTTGGCGGGTCAATGCGCTACAAAAACGGAAAATTCCAGTACACAGAAAAGGAAATGCAGCGCAGGATATGCCGGCGCACACTGGATCTGTGGCGATACGGCGGTTTTGATATTCTGCTGACCCATGCACCTATGGCGGACTTTCACGATATGGAGGATCTGCCGCATCGGGGATTTGTATGTTTCCGCAGACTTCTGGAAAAGTACAAACCTAAATATTTCATTCATGGACATGTGCATTTGAACTACGGAAAGTTTCCGCGGACGGATACTTATAAGGAAACAATCGTTGTAAATGCCTATGAAAAATATGTGATTATGTATCAGGAAGATCCTTCCATATGATCCTGAACCAATAAATACATGGATCGGCACTGACCGTCCCGCAGGAATGCGGGGCGTATTTTTATCTGCAAAAGCCCTTTACTTTCCGCGGAAAATATGGTATAATGAAAGGAAACTACTTGCAGACAGGAGAATTTTTATGTTTACTTTACTGAAAACAGACGGGATCGCGCGGCGCGGTACGCTTGAAACAGTCCACGGCACGGTGCAGACCCCCTGCTTTATGAATGTCGGCACGGCGGCTGCCATCAAGGGCGGTATTTCTTCCCCCGACCTGGTTGATCTGAAATGCCAGGTGGAACTGTGCAACACCTACCACCTGCACCTGCGCCCCGGCGACCAGATCGTCAAGAAAATGGGCGGTCTACATAAATTCATGAACTGGAATCGTCCGATCCTCACGGACAGCGGCGGATTTCAGGTATTTTCTCTTGCTAAGCTGCGTAAGATCAAAGAGGAAGGCGTGTACTTCCAGTCCCATCTTGACGGCAGGCGCATTTTCATGGGACCGGAGGAGAGTATGCGCATCCAGTCCAACCTCGGCTCGACCATTGCCATGGCATTTGACGAGTGTGTGGAGAATCCAGCTGCCTACGATTATTCTGCAAAATCCTGCGCCCGTACCACGCGCTGGCTCAAACGCTGCATCAATGCGATGGAACAGCTCAATGCAGAGCCGGACTGCGTGAACCCCAGGCAGATGCTGTTCGGCATCAACCAGGGCTGCACCTTTGAAAAGCTCCGTGTGGAGCATATGCAGGAGATCGCGGAGCTGAACCTTGACGGCTATGCAGTCGGCGGTCTTGCAGTTGGTGAGCCGACGGAGGATATGTACCGCGTACTGGATGCGGTCACACCGTTCATGCCTGTGAATAAGCCGCGTTATCTGATGGGTGTTGGCACGCCGTCCAATATTATCGAGGCTGTTGCCCGCGGTATTGATATGTTTGACTGCGTGATGCCGTCGAGAAATGCACGGCACGGCACTGTGTTCACCTGGCAGGGCATCCGTCATCTGAAGAATCAGGCATATGAGACCGATCCGCGTCCGGTGGATCCGGAATGCGGCTGTCCGACCTGCCGGAATTTCTCCCGCGCGTATGTACGCCATCTGTTCAAGGCAAATGAACAGCTCGCCGGAAGACTGGCAGTCACACACAATCTGTATTTTTACAACACCCTTGCGGAGCGCATCCGCGAAGCCATTGATACGGATACCTTTGCACAGTTCCGTGCGGAGTATTCCCAGAAGCTCGCGCAGAAGGCTCCGGAAGACTAAGGAGTGTTCACATTACAATCTCTTACGCACAAAGACCGCCTGCACGAAAGGAGCTGTCATGTCCTATTTTGAATTACTGCTGACTGCGGTCGGACTTTCTATGGATGCATTTGCGGTGTCCATCTCCAACGGGCTTTCTGCACAGAAGCTGCACATGTCACAGATTCTTTCCATTGCGCTGTGCTTCGGCGGATTTCAGGGGATGATGCCGACCATCGGCTGCTATCTCGGTCTGGCGTTTGAGAGCTATATTACCTCTGTGGATCATTACATTGCCCTCATTCTGCTTGGCTATATCGGCATCCGCATGATACTGGATTCCCGTTCTCCCGGAACGGAAAGCGCGTCCCGTCCCCTGACAGCTCCTCTGCTGCTGACGCAGGGCGTTGCCACGAGTATTGACGCACTTGCAGCAGGCATCAGCTTTGCAGCGCTTCCGGGTGTGAATATCCTGACTGCCGCTTCCCTGATTGCCCTTATCACCTTCCTGTGTACGATCATCGGCGTAAGCTTCGGAAAAAAATTCGGCGAAACGCTCGGCAGCCGTGCCACATTCTTCGGCGGTGTAATCCTTGTGGGGATCGGGGTGAAGATTTTTGCGGAGCATGTGTTTTTTTCGTAGGATGGGATTGAAATGAAGAATCATAAAAAAACACTTGCTGGAATAGTAAGGCACAATGAATACAAGCTGATGCTGGTCATCACCAGCGTTCCAGCGGCAGTGCTGATTTATATTATAGGACAGGATTTATGGAAAGAAGGCTTCTCCGTCCTGTCGTCGCAGGATTTCTGGATTCTGTTTGCAATCGCCTTCTTCCTGCTGCTGGTGTTCTGGAGATACTTCCGGTATTCCATTCTGTACAGTGAAAAACAAAAGGCATTTATTGTAAATACAATGTTTTCGCACAGAACCTATTACACTGCGGATATCACCTCCATTCAGATAACAGAGATCCGCCGTACAGTAGGACCGCAGCTGCGAGGATTAGGAAATCGCGAGGTACATGATGATGAAACCAATCTGCTGCTGATCCAGTGCGGCAGACGAAGAATCTATGTCAATCGAAGCGATGATGGTGTAACACAGTTCATTGCTTTTCTGCAAAAAACCACCCCAACGGATATCTGGCAGGAGGTTTCCCGCGTCAGAACGTGGAGCCTCCTTGACCTGTTTGTCAGCTCCAAGGGCGACCCTTGGGAAATTGCCCGAAAAGAACAGAAACGGAAAAAGAAAACAGAATAGACATTCTTACATATTATTTGAGTGCATTTTTTGCATAGGACGTGATTATTTTGAAGAAAAAACAGCAAAAGAATGAGAAAAAACAGTTGATCGCCGGAACGGTAAAATACCGCAGCCACGCACCGGTCTGCGTTTTTACCGGAATCAGTGCGGCTGTCATTTTCTGCACAATGATGCTGTTTTTATTGCTTGAAGGTACTTATCTGCTCGCTCTGCGTGGATTCTGGATTTGGTTTCTGATCATGCTTCTTTTGCTCCTGTTTTTCTGGAAGTATTACCGCTTTGCGATCCTTTTCAGCGAAAAACAAAGAGCGTTCATTGTCAACACCATGCTGACACACCATTCCTACCTTACAGATGAAATCAGTACGATTCAGATTCTGGAGATCCGCTGTAAACTGCCGGCACGCTCCGGCTATACACTTGACGGCTCGCCAGCTCAAAGCTCTCCGCTTGGCAGACGCTCCGTTCTTTCCATCTGGACTGCCAAAGATGTACAGTGGAATTGTCTGATTGTGCAGATCGGAAAACGAAAACTCCGTGTCGCTCTGCACAATGAACAGGCTGAACAATTCTGCTGGTTCCTGCACAGAACGACTGAAAAAGAAATCTGGCTGGAGCCTTTGTATCACCGGATATGGACAATTGATGACCTGTTTGTCAGCTCCAAGGGCGACCCTTGGGAAATTGCCCGAAAAGAACAGAAACGAAAAAAGAAAGCAGAATAGACATTCTCCCCTGTCACCCGACAGGGCTTTTTCTTTTTTTCAAAAAATTTCCGAAAACCTATTGACAACTGTGTCTATCTGTGCTATACTGTGTATAACGTATATACACAGTATAAACAGAGGTGCACTATGGATATTATTTTGAGCAATTCATCGGATGAGCCGATCTATGCACAGATTGCAACGCAGATCAAGGCTCTGATCATGAATGGTACGCTGAAGTCGGGGGACGCTCTGCCTTCTATGCGTATGCTTGCCACACAGCTCCGGATCAGCGTTATCACCACGAAACGTGCGTATGAAGAGCTGGAGCGTGACGGCTTCATTGAAACAGTCGCTGGAAAGGGCTGTTTTGTCAAAACACAGAACACGGATTTTCTGCGTGAGGAACACATGCGGCAGATCGAAACCCTGCTGGAAAAGGTCTGTGAACAGGCGAAGGTCTGTGATCTTTCACTGGAAGATCTCAAGGAAATGCTGGACTTAATGTATGGAGGTTAGGACATATGGCAAATTATGAGAATGCAATCGAAATCAAAGGACTGACGAAGAAATACGACGGCTTCACACTGGACAATATCAGCTTCAACGTGCCGAAGGGCAGTATCATGGGATTTATCGGGCAGAACGGTGCCGGCAAGACAACGACCATCCGTGCCCTGCTGGGTATTATCCGGTTTGATTCCGGCAGCATCAATATGCTCGGACTTGACAACAGAGAGCATGAATACGAGATCAAGGAACAGATCGCCGCAGTCTTTGATGAACTGCCGTTTCAGGAGATGTTCACCGCAAAACAGCTGAGCATCATGATGGGCGGTATCTATCGGGACTGGGACAAGGTGACATTTGAGAAGTACCTCGACCGTTTCCAGCTTCCGTCAAGGAAGAAATGCGGCAAGTTCTCGAAGGGTATGAAGATGAAGCTGCAGATCGCCGCTGCGCTTTCCCACAATGCAAAGCTCCTGATCATGGACGAAGCCACCACCGGACTTGATCCTGTTGTACGAAACGAGATTCTGGACATTTTCCGTGAGTACTTGCAGGACGAGGAACGCAGTATCCTCATGTCGTCCCATATCACATCCGATCTTGAAAAAATCGCTGACAGCGTGACATTCATCGACAGGGGCAAGCTCCTGCTCTCCGGCTACAAGGACGATGTACTGGATTCCCACGCTATGATCCGCTGTTCCAAGGCGGACTATGCGGAGATCGACAAGGCGGACTTCATCAGTGCAAGACTGACGGATTTCGGCGCAGAGGTGATGGTCGCTGACAGAACTGCCGCCAAAAAGAAATACAGCGGTGCATTGATTGAAAAGACCACGCTTGAAGAAATCATGCTGTTCTATGTCAACGCTGCAAAGAAGGAGTGGAACTGATGGAAAAGAGAAAATCCGCCCCCATCTGGGGACTGTTCTATCGGGAAATCTATCCGATGCTCAAAGAGCTGACGATTACCTATATCATCGGCATCGGGCTTTGCATCGTCTTTTATCTGATCAGGCTCAGCATGGAGATCGGCAATCTGGCGGATATGACCGGTAAGAATCTGGAAATGCTGAAAATGATGCTCCCCGGCTATGCCATCTATTTCCCGGGTGCAATGTTCATGTCTGTGAGCCTTGGTTCGATTTCTTCGTTCCAGTTTGAAATGACACCGAAATTCCGCTGCTTTACGGCATCCATTCCGGTGAGCGAATGGAAATTTATTGGTGTGAAATTTCTGTCATCGGCGTTTCTGCTGGTTGTCGGCTTGCTGGCAGCCTGCCTTAATGCTGCCGTTATGTGCGGCGTATTCGATGCAGCATTTGATAAAGCCATTATCGCCAATCTTCTGCTCTGTGCGGCAGGCATATCCATCTGCTGCGTGGTAGTCTATATTTTCAACTACCTGTTCCGCAATCCTATGGCAGCAATCATCGTATCGCTTGTGGTCGGCTATGCTGCTGCGATCATCTATATCACTATGTATGCCGATGTGATTGAACAGCTTTCCAGTGAAAATGAAACGGAAGCGATGTCCATGATTTTTGACAAGATCACGGCTTTCGCAGCTGCATTCCTGCCATTCTCCGTGCCCTGCATCATTGGTGTGCTGGGGCTTGGCTGGGTACTTTGTTCACTGCTTGCAAAAAGGAGGGAAAAATAATGTACGGCTTTTTATATCGCTATTTCCGGGTCATGCGGCAGATGCTCATTGTTTTCGGTTTTGTCATCCTGTTTACAGTGTTCATGCCGATTTTCCAGGCATTGGTCTGGGAGGCGGAGGCACTGAACAATGTGATCGAACATGATATGTCCTGTATGCTCACTTATTTTGTAATTATGACGCTCTCCTATTTCATGAATGACGAGCTTCACAAGGCGGATGAAAAGCGGCTGCCGGTCTATTTTGCCGTTGCCTCGCCCGCAGGTGTGAAGGGCTATGTCAAATCCAAATACATACGCACGCTGCTTCTGCCGTTCATCGCCATGAATGTCTGCCTGATGACCGATCTCACTGCCGCTGCCATTCTGGATCTCCGTCAGGATGTGGATCGAGCAACGATCTTCATGGGTATCTATACCGGACTGTTTATGATGTTCATTCTTCTGAGTGCCATCGAACTGCCGTTCATGATCCGCTTCGGCGTGAAAAAAGGTGCAAATGTGAAGGCTGTGATTTTCCTCAGCATTCTGGCAGCAGCAGGCATCTATTTTCTGTTCGGTGATATTTCCATGTTCGGCACGATGGAGGATTTCATCCGGTTCCTGCTCGATGTTATGAGCGGCAAGCGTGGCGGTACAACAATGCTTGCGATCTCCGCACTCATGCCGATTGTGACGCTTGCACTGTACTATCTTTCCTATCTGCTTTCCTGCAAATTGTATCTGAAAGGAGTGGAGCAGCTTGAACAATAAGAAACTGACGGTCATCCGTCTTGTGATCTTTTACACGCTGGCGATTCTGCCGCTGATCATCCTCACGCCCATTTTCTCGGATCTTCTCGGAGAACCGATGTTCACAGGTAAAGCGGCGGCAGCACAGCTTACCACAACATGGGGCGTCATCGGTATGTGTGCCCCCGCCCTTGCGAATGTCCTGACAAGAGTCATCACCCGTGAGGGGCTGAAGGATTCCTACTTAAAGCTTGAAATGAAGAACGGCAAATGGAAGTATTATCTGCTGGCATTCGGCATTCCGCTGTTCTACATGATCATCACGGTATTTCTGGTGCTGCTTGTCTACTGCCGTGATGCGGAAAGCTGGTTTGCGGCGGATCAGATTCCCACTCGCTTCTGGATGTATTTCTCACAGCTTGGCACAACACTCCTCCTGTTTCTACCGCTCTTCGGTGAGGAATTCGGCTGGAGAGCCTACATGACACCCAAGCTGGAACAAATCCTGCCCATGCCGGCGGCTCTGGTTGTGGGCGGCATCCTCTGGGGTGTCTGGCACGCACCACTGACCGTGCAGGGACATAATTTCGGACTGGATTATCCGGGCTTTCCGTTTCTGGGAATCCTTATAATGTGTGTGAATTGTACAGCAATGGGAGCGATCCTGACACTCCTCACCAAACGTACACAGTCCGTTATTCCGGCATCCATCATGCACGGTATCAATAACAACATGAGTTTCGGTGTATTCCTTTCACTGTTCGGTTCGGAGGAACTTGCCGAACATCTCGAAACGCTGAATTCACCGGCGGCAATGTCTCTTATGATCGTACCGATCGCCATCATCGGTGCAGTCTGCTTTGTAATTCTTTGCAGAGAAGCAAAGAGCGAGCCGAAAGCTTCTGCATAACGCAAAAGCTCCCCCTGTCGTGATCGACAAGGGGAGCTGATTTTATATCCGCAGAAGTTTTTTCTTGAGAAATGCCAGATCATAGGCATCCACTGCGGGATCTGCGCAGAGGTTTGCAGCAGCGGAACCGATATTGCTGAGGGCTGTCTGCCCAAGGAGATGCTTTTGCAGGTGGATCACATCCTGCACATTGACAGTACCATCCTCGTTCACATCACCGGAAAGCAGACGGCTTTTCAGCGGGATGCCGTTTTCCTCCGCATAGGTCACAGCTGTACCGCTGGCAGCATCTATCAAAAACCCGGGCTGGAGTACATAGCCGCCGTCATAAGCATAGCCCATGGAGCGCGTGCCGAATGCGGTGTCCGTTCCGGAAACGGTGATCTCTGCAAGGCTGTCACAGCCGAAAAACGCATGATCGCCGATCTGCGTGCAAGACTGCGGAATTGTGATCTCTGTCAGGCTGTCACATTCGCTGAATGCACGTTCCTCAATAATGGCAAGCGAAGACGGCAGCTCCAGCCCCTGCAGCTTCGGACAGTCCAGAAATGCGCTCTGCTCAATGGCATAGAGAGCGGCAGGCATATTGACCGTTTCAAGCGAAATGCAATGCACAAAGGCAAAGCGGCTGATATGGGTGATGGTGTCAGGCAGGGTCACTGTCCGGAGATTTTTATGATTTTCAAAGGCATACCAGTCAATGACGGTCACGGGCTTGCCCTCGATGGTATCGGGAATGACAAGCTCAGTCACGCTCTTGTCACAGCCGGTGATGCGGACTCCGCCGTCAGTCACGGTATATTCCAGATAGTCCAGTACCTCCAGCTCCCATGACACTGCCGGCTGCGCATTATTGATAGGTGCATCAAGGGAAACGCCGTTGCTGACATTTGCGGGTGTCACGGAATAGCTGACCTTTTCAGAACGGTTGCCGCAGACATCCTCGACCTCAAATTCATAGACAGCAAAATCCCCGGTCACATCAAATTCCCAGTCGATCCAGACATTCTGCGCATGATTCATGCCGGTTTGTCCGTTGTTGATGCCGGGAACCAGGTAATCATACAGCAGACCGTCCTTATAAATGTTGATCTGTCCGACTCCCGTATCATCCGTCATGCCCGCGAAGGAAAGCTGCAGATGCGGCGCATCCTCGGCGGTGACGATCTCGGTTCTGATGCAGGTGGGCGGCATGGGGGGATCCTGCTCAATTTCACCGGTTTTCAGATAGTTCACAAATGCCTCATGAAAGCCCTCTGGCACGTTGTTCGGAGAATAGTGATGGGAATAGGCAAAGCAGAAAAGCGTATCCACATAGGGCTGGGCGATCTCCAAACGCTCGGCAAAATCGTCCACTGTCTTGGTGCCGACATAGGAGATGCCATGGGGGTTGGTCATGCGGTAAGCATCGGGAGAAGTGAACAGCTCCGCATTGGTGCCAAGAAGCATCTTGGTACCGCGCAGGGCATTGGCACGATCCACGGCATCCCGATAGCAGTACGTCCATTCCGCAAGATGTTCCGGATCATTTCCGCCGGCACCGCAGCTGTCCTGCGGGCAGAGGATGTCTCCGTCACGAAAAGGGATCTTGGTGAGAGCCTGCGTCCAGAATTCCGTAAAACGGTCCGGATTGACGCTTGCATAGCCATAGCCGAAGATATTCACATACGGACTGAACAGCAGCGGCATATTTGGATCAAGCGCGCTACAGGTCTCCAGCACGGGAGTGAACATTTCACGCAGTCCATCCGTGTATAGTTCTGTGCCGTAGTCAGTCTCCATATAATAGGTATTGTACAGCTCCGTGACAAAGTAGAAGCCGTAATAGGTTTCGGGGTACTGCGGTTTGTAAATGCTGTACAGCTCCTGTGTGATCCGGTTGCAGCATTCCATATAGTCGGCATTGGCAGAAAGCCCCTCCTCAGTGGTCAGGTCGCTGTTCCATCCGGTATCCAGTCCCATGCCGAGATAGACCTTGATGTCATACTGCTCGCAGTAATACAGGAGATCATCAATGCCATTGTAAACATAGCCGCCCTGCAGGAAATCCAGCTCGGATTCATAGAACACCGTCCAGGAATCATCCGGGTTCTGATTGGCTACATCTCCCATGATCAGGTATTCAATGCCGGTCTCCTTCAGGATCTCCATTTCTGAACGCCAGCGCGCGTCATCCCAGTTCGCATAGAGCCAGGGCTGGATAAAGGAGCCGTTGATGGCGGAAATATGTGGTTTTTCCGCTGCTGAGAAGGAAAGTCCGGAACACTGGCTGCACAAAAACAGACCTGCAAGCAGTGCAGAAGCTATCTTTCTGATATGCATAGGATCACCTCACGATACATCCGTGTCCTTGACCGTCACAGGGAGAACCTGGTCAAAAACGGCAAAGAATTTCATAGGAATATACTTGTCAAGATGGCATTTTCCGAAGAACCATTTGCGGTATTGGCAGACGCGGATGATGTCCTCAAAAAAGGTGTGGATCTCAAGCCGCTGGAACACATCCACGCCGAGGCAGTCCTTGAGGGATGCCGGCGGCTCGTGGGTGAGGATATAGTCCACCTTGTTCTCGTGCTCAGCAAGTGTGTGAATGGCATTCTTGATCTCTGCATGGGTCGGATGTTCCTGATCCCACCAATGCGGTGTCTGGCAACGAAATTCATAATCCTGGGAATGCCCGCCGCCGAACACGAAATAGGACTGGTTTTCGATATTGTAGATATGTCCGCGCATGAGGTGGATGATATTGGGGGCGATGCGGTGAATGGGACCGCCCTTCCATGCTTCGACCGGGAAGCGTTCGAGCAGATCGAAATTCTCATGGCAGCCATCAAGGAATGCAACTGTAAACGGGAGCATGGCGATTTTTCTCAGGACTGCCTTTTCCTGCTTGGAGCCGTCCCAGATAAAGCCGAAATCTCCGCAAACGATCAGGGTATCCCCTGCCCTGAGCTGGCGCATCTGCTTATCGCGGAAACGATCCCATTCCCCATGCATGTCACCAGTGATATAAACCATCTGTAATTTCCTCCTGTCCGCTGTCCCAGCGGGACAAGCCTGTAATGGGCAATTTTTTCGGTATTGCCTGTGTCGATATTATATGTATTCATTATAGCATGTTTGGAGGAGGGGTGTCAAGATGGTTTACTGAAAAACCACGCAAATCAATTTTTCTTTAGCAGGACTGCCCCACCCCCTGCCCCCTCCCAAGGGGAGGGGGATTTTGGGGCGGGGCTGCGCACTGCCTCCGCCAAAGGCGATCGCCTTTTGAAACCGATTTTGTGAAAATTGATTTGCGTGCTGAAAAAACTTGCCGGAGCAGATTCGGAATTTTACGGCAAGATACTGCAAAGGCAGTGGATTTTCCTATGCTTTTTTATGTATTTTCATGATTTTTCAAAAAAACTATTTGCAATTCCAGTTTTTTTTGGTATAATAATTGTGTGTAACTATGAAAAATCAGGAGGCGCGATCCATGAAGAAATTATTGTCTTTCTGCATGTCCGTTCTAATTTTCTGCTGCTTCTGCACAAATCTGCACGGACAGGCATTGAACTTTACACCAAACTTTGAGATACGCAGTCAGGCAGCTCTGCTGATGAGCCTTGACACGGATACTGTGCTGTATCAGAAAAATGCGGATACGCAGTACATGCCCGGTTCTCTGGTGCAGATCATGACCGCTGTGGTCGTACTGGAAAACTGCCAGGATCTGCGGACCAATATTACGGCGGATTCCGGTCTTTATACCCAGTTCTCAACTACGGAATATCCCGATGATCTGCGTTTTGCAGACATCAAGGACGGCAATGTGCTGAGCGTGGAGGAGCTGCTGTATGCGATGCTGCTTACTTCCTCTGCGGAGGCTGCCATTCTTCTTGCAAACCACTTCGGCAACGGCAGCGTACCGAATTTCGTGCAGATGATGAACGAGAAGGCGAAGGAGCTTGGCTGTACACAGACCAATTTCACAAACCCCACCGGCATCTACAGTGCGGCGCAGAAAACCACGGCTGCCGACCTTGCGATCATTACCAAATATGCACTGTCCCTCGGCAGATTCGAAGATATTGCGACTGCAAACACCTTCTCCACCTATACACCGAACGAAACGCCGTCCACCGGCTGGACCTGGACACATTCCAACACCATGATCGAGGCGACCAGCCCCTACTACGTCAAGGGTGTCAAGGGTCTGAAAACTGCCAATATGACCGTACAGGGACGCAGCATTGTCTGCGAGGCATCCCGTGACGGCAATTCCTATCTCATCATTCTGATGGCTGCTCCCTTTGAGGACAGTGACGGCGATCTGCAGTACTACCATCAGGCGGACGCTGCAAACCTTCTGAACTGGGCGTTCGAGCATTTCTCCTACCAGACCATCCTGAGTGAAAATACAGAGCTTGGACAGATCAAGGTAGAAAACGGCGACGGTTCGGATTATGTACTGGTCAAGCCGAAGAATGCTTTCATGACACTCTGGTATGATTCCGCGGATATGGCTTCCATTGTACAGGAGGTCACACTGGAAAAAACAGTTTCCGCGCCCGTAGATGCCGGTGATAAGCTCGGTGAGGTCGTGCTGAAATTTGCCGGTGAGGAAATCGCTGCAATTGATCTTGTGGCAACCTCCACTGTAAAGCTCTCTCCGTTCAAGTATTACATGGCACTGATCCAGCATTTCCCCAAAACGGACTGGCTCATCCGTGCTGTGATCATCAGCATTCTGCTTTGTGCAATCTACATTGCACTGTGCATCTATGCGCATGTCTGTCATCAGCAGCGTCTCAAGCCGGTACAGCCGGTGCACCTCAAGCCCAGCACCTCCGGTGTGAAGCGCGAGGCGGCACGCAGCACGGAACAAGAACGCAGAGCGCAGGCACGCAGACCTTCCTCCCAGCAGACCGCTAACAGAAGCACTGCCCGCAAACCGCAGAACACAAATCGCAGACCTCCGAGCAAACCGAAGCAATAAGAAGCTGTCTTCAAAATCTGCTCGTGACCTTATGAAGACAGGTTCTAACAAAACGCCCCCCTTCCGGATGGAAGGGGGTTTTTGTGTCGTATGCCATTACCTAATGCTCCTCAAGAACTTAATCGGAAATTGTTGTTCTTTTTTTTTAAAAATATGTAAAGTACACTTGACAAAATATGTAAAGTATGCTATACTTAAAATGTAAGGTGTACTTTACATATAATCTGAAAGGAGTAATACGATAATGAACACAAAAATGAAAATTGGCAAAACGCAGGTGGCTGGAATTGTGCTGTGTGCCATCGTTGTGGTGATCCGTCTTTGCAGCGGTCTGATCGGAGGAGACTTCCAGGATGCCTGCATTGCTGCATTTCCGTGGGTGATGATTGCACTGGCGGTTGCTGTTGTGATAGCAGCACAGCATGGAAAGGAGGAGCATACCATTGAAAAACAGGATTCAGGAATTGAGAAAAAGTCGTAAGGTCACACAGCAGGAGCTGGCGGATGCGCTCTGTGTCACGAGGCAGACGATCATTTCGCTTGAAAACGGAAAATACAATGCATCGCTGATTCTTGCGCATAAAGCCGCACAGTTCTTTGGAATCACGATCGAGGAATTATTTATCTTTGAAGAAAACGAAAATTTATCGGGAGGAAATGCAAATGGATAAATTCAGAAAGAAACTGGAACGAAAGCTGCGGTTCAATACGATCATGTGCTGTATTCTGCCGATCGTTTATTTCACGATGCGTTATTTCGTGGGAACCGGCAATACATTTTCACATGGTATGGTCATCGGCATATTTGTCGGCGGAATGGTTTCTGCTGTCTATTCTCTTGTCAGGAATTATATCCTGCTTCATGATGAGGAAAAATGTAAAAAGCAATATATTGAGGAAACGGATGAACGAAACAATATGATTGCGAAAGAAACCATGCAGACAGCAAGCTTGATTTCGATGTATGTGACGGCATTTGCAATCATGATTTCCGGTTTTTTCAGCGAAATTGTCAGCATCACGCTTTGGATCGCGCTTTTAGTGGATGTTCTCATTACCTGTGCGGTGCAGGCGTATTATAAGAAACATATGTAATACATCAAAATCCCCTTCCGGATGGAAGGGGATTTTGATGTATTACAGCTCTTTTTTCATGGTATAGTAACAGAGAAAGTCGCCGTGCTCACAGGAGATCTTCCAGTACCGGTCGATGCGGTAGCCGCGTTTCATGTACAGCTCCTGCGCAGCGAAGGAGGAACAGAGGACGGCTTCGGAGCTGTATGCTGCGATCATGCTCTCTGCAAGATCCATCAGCTGTGTGCCGTATCCCTTTCCCTGCATTCCGGGTAGAACGAACAAGCGGTTGATCTCATTTCCGTTGATGGTCAGTGTGGCAGCGGGAAACTCTCCGTCATAGAGCAGATAGACAGCATCCTCCGCAAGATCCTTCTTGATATGTGCAATGCTGTGATGTTTCTGAAAGAAGCGCACTGCACCCTTGGGATAATAATGCGGGTAAATCTCTGCAATGGTTTTCTGCACGATGTCATAGACGGTTTGCAGATCAGCAGGGCTTGCTTTTCGGATCATGGCTTCCTCCTATTCCAGCAGCATGGCAATCACCGCATTGGAGACGGCAAACCCCTCCGGTGTCAGTGAAATTCTGCTGTTTTCCGTTCTGATATAGCCTTCCGCTTCCAGCAGAGGGATCATTTTCTGCGCATTTGCGCCGATTCCAGAAATTGGTACGCCCTTTGTCATACGCAGTGCCAACATCAGGCGTTCCTCCGGTGTGCAGGGATCTTCGTCGATCAGCTCCGTGGGCTGGATGGGGGAATTGCAGAACGCGGCAATATCCCTCGGCACCTGAAACCGCTTGCCGCCATAGCAGGAATGCGCACCCGCGCCGATGCCGAGGTAGGGCTCACATGTCCAGTATTTTGTATTATGCCGGCTCTCATAGCCCTCTCTGGCAAAGCTGCTGACTTCGTACTGCCGGAAGCCGTATTCCGCAAGCGTATGCACTGCCTGCAGATAGCGGTCAACTGACGCATCATCATCGGGCAGGTGAGCAAGAAGTCCGGTGTTTTGTGAAAGCGGTGTCCCCTCCTCGACCTGCAGAAGATATGCGGACACATGGGTAATGGGGAGCTTGCCCAATGCAGCAAGCGTCTCTGCCAGCACTTCCCTGCTCTGGTGCGGACAGGCAAGCATGAGATCGCAGGAGATATTGTCAAAGCCCTGTTCCTTTGCTGTCATCACGGTACGGATACCGTCAGCGGCGCGGTGCGTTCTGCCGAGCATGGAAAGCTGTGCATCGGAAAAGCTCTGTGTACCAATGGAAAGACGATTCACACCGGCTTGGCGCAGATCACGCAGATACTGCGTCCTCTCCCCTGTCGGATTCAATTCGAGTGTGATCTCCGGTGCAGTGCTCAGCCTTGCGTATTTTGCGCAGGCATCAAGAATGTCCGTGATCTGTGCGATGGATAAGAGTGACGGCGTACCGCCGCCGAAGTAGATGGTATCCACCATTTCTCCGGGCGCATACGCCGACAGATTCCGGATGATCGCTGCCGTATACTGCTCTGCCGTCTCTTTATGATAGGAGACCGAAAAGAAATCGCAGTACGGGCATTTTTTTGCACAGAACGGGATATGGAAATACAGCCCCGTCATTGCATAATGCGGATGGGTTCGGTCAGCTTGCCGAAGAACATGTCAAACAGGAAATTCAGCAGGAGGCTGACTGCGATCGCCGCTACAATAATGATGGTGCTGATCAGCTTGTCAGCGATCAGGATATATGCCGCAATGATGATGATCAGGGCGATCACACTGGTCACAGAGGAAAAATAGATGGATGCCATGCCGTTGCAGCATTTTCTGCCGCAGTGCGGGCAGGGCTTGCCATTGCTTCGCAGAGAGCCTGCAAGGGCTTTCTGGATGGGGGTGAATGCGGGTTCGCCGCAGTGGGGGCAGTTGTGTTTTTTCATGGGGTAGTCCTCCTTACTCATCCAGCTTCAGGACGCTCATGAATGCTTCCTGCGGCACTTCTACCGTACCGAGCTGGCGCATACGCTTCTTGCCTTCCTTCTGCTTTTCGAGCAGCTTCTTCTTTCGGGTGATGTCGCCGCCGTAGCACTTGGCAAGTACGTCCTTGCGCATTGCCTTGACGGTCTCGCGGGCAATGATCTTGCCGCCGACAGCCGCCTGGATCGGCACTTCAAAGAGCTGGCGTGGGATGTTGTCCTTCAGCTTTTCGGCGATCTTACGCGCTCTGCTGTATGCCTTGTCCGCATGGACAATGAAGGAAAGCGCATCGACAATATCGCCGTTGAGGAGAATATCGAGCTTGACGAGCTTCGACGGCGCATAGCCGAGCAGTTCATAGTCAAAGGACGCATAGCCTCTGGTTCTGGATTTGAGCGCATCGAAGAAGTCATAGACAATTTCATTCAGCGGCAGCTCATATTTCAGCGTGACTCTGGTATCGTCGAGATACTGCATATCCTTGAACGTGCCGCGTCTGTCCTGACAAAGATCCATGATGTTGCCGACAAATTCGGACGGAACGAGAATATCCGCCTTGACCATCGGTTCTTCTGCGCTTGCCAGCACGGAGGGATCGGGGTAGTTGGTCGGGTTGTCGATATACTGCACCGTGCCGTCGGTCAGGATGACCTTGTAGATAACGGAGGGGGCAGTCGTGATCAGATCGAGGTTGTATTCACGCTCCAGACGTTCCTGGATGATCTCCATATGCAGAAGTCCTAAGAATCCGCAGCGGAAGCCGAAGCCGAGCGCAATGGAGGTTTCCGGCTCGAATGTCAGTGCGGCATCGTTGAGCTGGAGCTTTTCGAGGGCATCGCGAAGATCGCCGTACTTTGCGCCGTCCGCCGGATAGATACCGGAGAATACCATCGGGTTGACCTTGCGGTAGCCGGGGAGAGCTTCTGCACAGGGATTGGCAGCGAGGGTGACGGTATCGCCTACCTGCGTATCGCCGATGCTCTTGATGGAAGCGGCAATATAGCCGACCTCGCCGGCGGTCAGCGTGCCGGTATTGATGAGGGAGGACGGTGACATATAACCCGTCTCAGTGACAACAAACTCTGCGCCAGTTGCCATCAGGCGGATGGTGTCGCCGACCTTGACAGTACCGTCCTTGATACGGACATAAATGATAACGCCCTTATAGGAATCATAGTAGCTGTCAAAGATCAGGGCTTTCAGCGGTGCATCCGGATCGCCCTGCGGTGCTGGCATATCAGTGACGATCTTTTCGAGAACGGCTTCGATATTCGTGCCCATCTTTGCAGAAATACGGGGTGCGTCCATCGCCGGAATGCCGATGACATTTTCCACCTCATCGCAGACACGCTCCGGATCTGCGGAGGGCAGGTCGATCTTATTCACGACCGGAACGACTTCCAGATCATGTTCAATGGCAAGGTAGGTGTTTGCGAGGGTCTGTGCCTCGATACCCTGTGAGGCATCCACGACCAGAATCGCCCCCTCGCAAGCCGCAAGGGAACGGGATACTTCGTAGTTGAAGTCAACGTGTCCGGGGGTATCAATGAGATTAAACGTGTACAGCTCACCGTCCTGCGCACGATAATTCAGGCGCACGGCACGTGCTTTGATGGTGATACCGCGCTCACGTTCGAGATCCATATTATCCAGAAGCTGCTGCTCCATATCGCGCAGGGCAACCGTATCGGTTTTTTCCAGAATGCGGTCAGCAAGGGTGGACTTGCCGTGGTCGATATGGGCAATAATGCAGAAATTACGAATATTCTGAGAATCCAAGATTCATTCCTCCGTTTTTCAGTTTGTTTCAAATTTTCTTACCTTATATTATAGCATATTTCAGGGAAGTTGTAAAGTATTTTTGATAAATATAAATACTGCGTAAAACACCCTCTACATTGCTTGGAGAGGGTGTTAAAACTTTCAAGTTTTTACAAATCATGTGAAAAATCAAAGGATTTGGTAATTTGACCAAATTCATTTTCTTGAATCCTATAATACTTCTCAACTTTCTCTATGCTTGAAAGAAGATACTCAACAGGATTATCATCAATCCTAAAGGAATGAACATCGCCTTGTTCTCTCTCATAAAAAATGAAGCCATTAAATGTTTGATCTTCATGTTGAATGAGAAAAGAATTATTATCAGCAAAGTTTAAAATCGAACTTTTCATAGTATTCAAAATATTTTTTATACGATATAAAGCTTCCAAATAAACTTTAGTCACCGAACAAATATAACTTGAAACTGAAAATGTCACCGCATGATGCATCATGACTCCATGGTTGCTTTTAAGCTTGTTGTTGATTTTTTGCATTTCTTCACGAATTTCTCGTTTTCCGTCATAGTGCGGAGTGTTAAGAAGTTGCTCAAAATCAAAGAAACATCTTCCATCTTGTACACTAACAGGCAAGTGCATATGTTGTGAAAAATTACGTAACTCATAAAAGAATCTGTATATAAAATTATCATCGTATTCCTTGCTTAGTACACTTGCACGCCATTCTTTATATTGATCTGATTCTTTACCAAATAAATTTTCAATCAAATCATCAGTGGAATCTAGCACTTGCCGTCCTGCACTAAGTAAATTAATGATGAAAGCATTTATGCATACAAAATCTGTGTTTTCAGTACAAAGTATACTTTTACGCTCAAATTTATCAGAATTATAAAAGACATAATTTTTCACCATTATTTCATGGTTAAAACAAAAAACATGAAACAATTGATCCAATTCTTGAATATGCCTTGTCAACTCTATATACTCATCTAAGTATTTAATAACTTCTGATGTTTCTGAATTAAAATACAATATATTAATTTTTGTATCATCAAAATCCCCTGGTAGAAGATAAGTTTCAGTATCCATACGCACCTCCTCTCATCCCTCTTAAAAAGAGCGACATTAAAACATCTTATCTCATCTGCAGCGGCTTCTGGAAATGCACCGGCAGACCGTTTTTCATAAGAATGTCCACCTCGCCCTGGATCAGCGGGAGGAAATACTTCACAGCGGCATCCGTTACCTGATTCTGCTCCGGAACAATCCATTTCTGGGGGAATTTCTTCTCCAGATTGGCAACGTTCTTTGCATCCGTCATCTCAATGGTCACGGCATAGGGCATTGCGCTGACTCTGCGGAAATACATCATCTTGCCGGTTTCGCCGTCCAGTGCCGCGCGCAGGGCATGTCTGCCGATGCGCTCTGCTTCGTCAATGTCCGTCTTGGAGCAGATATGGGAGGAACAACGCTGCATGACGTTCAGCTCGATGGAACGCACCTTGCAGCCGATCTCCTTTGTCACCAGACGCTCCAGGAACTTGCCGATACCGGAGAGGTACTTGTGACCGAAATTATCCGTTGCGCCAGACTGGAAATCCTCCAGATCCGCTGCACCGTCCGCTACGGAAACGCCCTCGGATACGGCAACGATCACCGCCTGGTGCTTTGCCATTTCCTTGCGCACATCCTCAATGAACCGCGCTGCGGTAAACTCGGACTCCGGCAGATAGATCAGGTGGGGAGCCTCCTCGCCGTTGACACGAAGCATACAGGAGGACGCTGCCAGCCAGCCGCTGTGTCTGCCCATGATCTCTACGATGGTCACGGAGGGAATGCTGTAGACGGAGCTGTCACGGATGATCTCCTGCACGGTTGCTGCCACATACTTTGCGGCAGAACCAAAGCCCGGTGTATGGTCGGTCACGGGCAGGTCGTTGTCAATGGTCTTGGGGACACCGATCACGCGGATGTCGGAACCCTGCTGTGCAAGGTAATCGGAAAGCTTGACCACGGTATCCATGGAATCGTTGCCTCCGATGTAGATAAAGATCTTGATTCTGTGACGCTCAAAGCAGGCATGGATCTTCTCGTAGATCTCTGGGCTGTCCTCCAGCTTCGGCAGCTTGTAGCGGCAGGAGCCGAGCATGGTGGACGGTGTCTGCCGGAGCAGCTCCATGTCCTCATTGGTGCGGATCATGGATTTGAGATTGACAAGATCATCGTTGATGATGCCTTCGATGCCGTTGATGGAGCCGAAGATCGCATCCACCTTTTCGGTCAGGATGCCCTGCTTGAATACGCCGACCAGGCTTGCGTTGATGGCGCAGGTCGGACCGCCGGACTGTGCAATTGCAATATTCATGTAACTGTTCCTCCGTATTGGACTGCTTCCGCACTGCGGCGGAATGCTTCTTTTACCTTTATTATACCAGAATCTCCGGAAGATTGCAAGTCTTTCCAAAGACTTCGGGGTATTGATGAATCCGTACAATTTCATGCTTGAAAAACTGTAATTTCTCACAAATTATCAGGATTTCGACAATGTGCACAAATCAGGATAAGGTCAATTTTATGCTGATAGCAAGGCAATTTTGTGCAGAAGCCATAGTTTACAGAGGACGGGAAATGTGGTATAATGTAAGCTGTAAAAAAAATTTTGATTTTTTTCCAATCTTTTTTCGTTTCGGTTGTTATATAAGTAGAATCCACTTATAAGGAGGATAGCATGGAGAGAGGACTTGAAAGCTATCTCCGTTATCTGGATGGTGACCAGGGCGGTCTGCGGGACATCGTGGAGCTGTACTGGAACAGTATGCTGCTGTTCACCAATGGTTACATACATAACCTGACTGACGCTGAGGACATTGCACAGGAAGCTCTGATCAAGCTTTCCATCAAACGTCCAAGATTTGAACATGAAAGCCAGCTCAAGGCGTATCTGTTCAAGATCTGCCGCAATCTTTCCCTGAATTATCTGAAAAAGCAGGGGCGGACGCAGAATGTCGATCCAGAGATAATGGAGAATATGGAAGATCAGATGCAGGAGGTGGAGGAGCGCATGGAGCTGGACGAAACCAGACGGATGCTCCGCCATGCCATGCAGCAGCTCAAACAGGAGTACCGTGAGGTGCTGTACCTGCGCTATTTTGAATCACTGTCCGCGAAGGAGGCAGCGAAAATTATGAAGTGCAGCGAAAAGAAGCTCACTGCCCTCGCCTATCAGGCACGGCAGCAGCTGAAGAAAATTCTGGAAAAGGAGGGGTTCGGCATTGAAAACCTATGATGAGATCGTAGAAAATGTTGTGGAAGCGACCGCAGTGCATCGGCGGCGGGTAAAGAAGATCCAGCGGATTGCGTCCACATCGGCAATGTGTGCTGTCTGCGCGCTTGGGCTTTCTGTTTTTCTGAAGCTCGAACCGCAGCAGACGCTCCCCGATGTGCCGCCCGCAGAAACTCAAACCTCCGAAACTACAGTATCCGCTGAATCGGAGACATTTACAGAAAGCACCATGCCGGCGGAAAGTCATATTCCGGAAACCTCTCCTGCATCGGAGACAGTGCAGAGTACTGTCTCCGTGACCGAGCCGACAGAACCGACAGCATCCGCTGTGCAGACTTTGCCGGCAGAGACCATCCTCAGCACGGACGCGCCTGCCGAAACCTCTGCACAGACGGTACAGACGCAGGCAACACCGGCAAGCAGTACGGCAGTAAGCAGTACAGCGGCAAGCACGGAACAGACAGAAGACATCCCGGTCACTGTGACGGAGGCAACAACGGCAGCAACAGAGCCTTCCGATGCACCAGAAGAATCGTTCAGCACAGAAAGCTTCCCAGCAGAAAGCATACCGCAGACCACCATGCCCACACTGCCCGATCTGAACCAGACTTCTTCTGCAGAAACAACGCATACCAGTACGGCGCATTCGACAACATTGCCCGTAGAATATCCGGAATGCGGAGAATCGGATCCGTTTTCTCCGGAAACCACCGCAGACACGGAAGCTGTCACCGATGAAACGCTCTTCACAACGGAATGTAATAATGCAGTAGACATGGAAAAAACAACAGCTCCGCTGACTCCGGAAACTACCACAGAAGAAACTACAACATCAACAGAAGAAACGACCACAGCATCCGCTGCGGCTTCTTCGGAAAGCACAACAACAGCTTTGTCCACGGTCTATGCACGCCGCGAATGGCTTGCATGGGCGATGCCGGAAAAGCCCTGATAGTTCTGTATCTCTGCGACTTTGCGCCCCTGCTGTTTGGCGGCAGGGGCGTATTTAGGTCGTGTTGACACTAAGCCTAACAACGCATCTTTTCGGCAAAATTTCACGCATCCTGCGTTGAAAAGGTTTGACAGGCGACAGCCTGCCTGCACCTTTTCGCCTTGTCTGCATGAAATTTCTGCTCGAAAATCTGCG
>JAZQCT010000088.1:0-13984 GCA_045546475.1 Oscillospiraceae bacterium | reverse complement strand
CCCAGATCGTAGTGACCGTGATACTTATAATTATTTTCACCGGCATGAAGTGCCGCCACAATCCCACTTTCATCCCACGTATTTCTGAAGCTGGCATTGGCTGCACCGACCTCTCCCCAGTCCGTGGGAGAGTCACTGGCGGAATCAGGGGTTTTATCTTCCTCAATCCACAGAAGATCAAGATAGTTGAAGCTGTCGTTTTCTATTTTCTTAAGACGAGTAGCTGCTATGTCGTAGGACTGATAGTATTCTGCAAGCCACAGAAGTACTGCCCAGCCTGTGTCCCGACTGTCTCCGTCGTCACCGAAGCTGAAGGATTTTGGCGTGTTGGAACTCATATAGCGGACAAAATCCACGGATTTACGAAGCCCCTCATGATCCGCAAGACCATAGTCCGTTCCTGCTGCGCTTGTCAGTGAGGAGGAATACAAGCCTAGATAATATGTAGCGTAATCCCAATAGCCCAGACCTTCACTGTATGTTCCGTCCTTTGCGCTGTAGGCACGGCGGACAAAGGCATAGGATTCCTTATAAGCATAGGTGAGCACATCGGAAGCAATGTCCCTTGCATCCGCTTCATCGCCGATGGCAAGTGCCGCCATGCTCATACTGCCGTTGCAGACGAGCTTCCAGTTATCGCCGGGATAATCCTGATACCAGCGGTAGGTACGTGTGCGGGGCTTGTCCTCATAGTCCTCCATGACCTGCATGAGTCCCTTTTCGATCATGTTTTGTCTGAGAAACGCCCTCTGCGCATCGTTCATCCAATGATAGAGCCAGTCATAGCCGAGCGCAAAGGCGGTACTCATTTCAGCGGTATCCAGAAAATGGCTCGGGTTCCAGTCCTTGAAATTGCAGGCGGCTTCCAGCTCCGCATAGCATCGCTGCGCATATTTTTCGTCCCCGAAAATATTGTACGCCATCGCAAGTGCGGCAACACGACGCTGGATGCGTTTGGAGGTTTCGAGCAGTCGGATGCCGTCGGGGATCTCATACTGACAAACAGGCTCATTCATATGCCGCTCCGCTTCCCCCCGAAGCTTTTCGAGAAGGATCGCCGTCACGTTATCCTGTCCGATGCTCTCCCGCAGCTTTGCAAATCTCTCCTCCGACATGATGATACGAGGATGCGCATACATGCCGTTCTGTTCGATCATGTCGCTGATCACCTGTTCACCGTCAGTGAATGCGCCGTACTCTTCTGACTGCGAATTGTCCGAAGCAGTATCCTCCGCAAATGCATGGATTGGTATGATTCCGATTACCATGACCAGTACAAGCAGAATGCTGAATAGTTGTTTTTTCATAGCTTTCCCTCCTAAGTATATGAATTGAATATTTTTCAGTTACTTTTCAAAAGCTCACGCTTCATCAGGCAAAGGTCAAATGCATCGAGTCTATTGTCATTGCAGAAATCTCCTGCCCTCCAATCTGCAAGCTTTGCATCCGGCACAGCAAGCAGCCATTTCTGGAGCATGACTACATCTGCAACAGTCAATGCACCGTCTGCGTTGACATCACCTCTTACAGAAACGCTGTCAATCGGAACAAACGTGATACCGTATTTTTCGGCGTAGCTCTGTGCTGTAGAGCCTTCATAGCCATAGATGCTGCCGCTGAAATGATGTCGGTTTGTTGCTTCGATTAAACTATCACAGATCGTATCCTCACTGTTGTATATCTTGCATTCCGGATTCAGGATTCTGATGCTGCTGAGTTTACTGCATTTGAAAAACGCCCTTTTTGCAACGCTTGTGACGCTTTCAGGAAGCGTGATGTCCGATAGATTTTCACAGCATTCAAATGCAGATTCTCCTATCGTTTCAATGTTACCGCCCATCACTATCGAAGTAAGAGCAGTACAGCCGCTGAACGCTTGGTCATCAATATATGTGATACTATCCGGAATGACAACACTTTTCAAATTATCACAACCAGCAAACATACCATATCCGATGCCTGTTACACCGTCTTCAATTGTCAGTTCGTTTAATTCATGGCAAGCACCGAAAACATATGAACCAACTGCTGTGAGCGTAGAAGGGATTTCAACGGATGCAAGGCTCTCACAGCCGTAGAACGCATAATCGCCCAGACTTTCCGTATTTGCTCCGATTGTGGCAGAAGTAATGCTGTCGCAGTAATAAAAGGCATACGCACCGATATTCGTCACACTATCCGGAATGTTGAGCGATGTCAGACTGTTGCAGTTACTGAACGCATTGCCTGCTATGCTTTTGACACCATCGCCGATGGTCAGCGACGCAAGGCGATTGCAGCTGGAAAATGCCGAACGCCCGATCACTGCAACACTTCCGGGAATGGCAACCGATGTCAGACTGCCGCAGCTGGTGAACGCATTTTCGCCGATCACTGTCACACTGTCCGGAATGGTGATTCCGGTCAGGTGTGTGCAATCATGAAATGCCTCATAATCAATACTTGTGATCGTATCCGGAATTTCAAAATCTCCATATCTGCCCTGCGGATAACACAGCATCTTTGTTGCATCCTTATTGAACAGAACACCGTTTATATCACAGTAGGATGGATTCCCCTCTGAAACGGCAACAGATGCAAGATTCGAACAGTTTTTCAATGCATTTGTTCCTATAAAGGTTACATTTGCAGGGATGATTATGGAGCGAAGACTGTTGCAATTGTAAAACGCTTCCGATCCGATGACTTCCAGACTTTCAGGAAATGCCGTTGAGCCAAGGCTTGTACAGCCATAAAAAGCCTCATTGCCGATAGTTTCAAGAGCTTTCGGAAATATCGCTGTTTTCAGATTTTCACATGCATAAAAGCACTGATCGGGAATCGCAGTCACTTTTTCCGGAATTGTGACATCGGTAAGAGCTGTACAATTCTGGAATATGCCTGCCCCGATGCTTTCCACACGATCCGGAAGTGTGATGGATGTCAGGCTTGTACATCCGTTAAAAGCATTTGCACCTATGGTTGTGACAGTATCGGG
This sequence comes from Oscillospiraceae bacterium, assembly GCA_045546475.1. Classification (GTDB taxonomy): domain Bacteria; phylum Bacillota; class Clostridia; order Oscillospirales; family Ruminococcaceae; genus UBA3855. Next base: position 11,007 of record JAZQCT010000088.1, on the reverse strand, counting down.
GATTGATACAGTGCTCAGAGCTGTACAGCCTGAAAATGCGTCCCCCAGAATCGTTGTTACACCATCCGGTATTGTCACAGAACGCAGAGCCGCCGCATCATTGAATCCACCGATTCCTGTTACGGGATAGTTTCTGATTTTTGAAGGAATGACAAGATCGCTGCCGACTCCGCTGCAGCTTTCGATCGTGGCTTCCCCGTCTTTGACTGTAAAGAAGAAGCAATCGTACCATTCTCCGGAAGCGGCTTGAGCAATCATAGCATTGTGCATCGTTGGCAATGAAATTGCCGTGCTTGAAAAACCCATGCACAACGCAATCAATGCAGGAATCCATTTTAGTTTCGTCATAGTGTATCCTTTCGTTCGTTTTTATCCCAGTGCGGAATCGTCGTCAAAGCTGTATTTACGTCCTACAGAAGTGAAACGTGTGTAAGTTTCGGGATGCATCTGATGGAAAATATCATAGAAATAATCGGGGGTTACATATTCTCCATCTATTTTATAATCAGGGGCAAGTCCATTCTTTTTTGCGAACACCTCATTCGTATAAAAATACTTTAGTCGTTCAACTGTATGATCAGAGTGGTAACGATAATATGTATAGGTGAATACGCCATTATCATGATGGTAACCGCTTTCAATCGTCAATCTTTCATCAAGTCCCATATAACCGCCTTCACCGAATTTATCATTCTTTCCATCGCCGTTTGCATCCAGAAGAACAGCCTGTTCGCCATCATAATAGTATATACTTACCTTGTCAGTGCGATCAAAACCGCTTGATATCAGCAGTTCAGGAACAGTATCGCTGTCAAGATCTGCAAGGTCCCACATGTAATCAGGCTCATAGCTGTCTGAATTTCTGATATTGCCCAGTGCAATGTGGTACGCATCCTGCCAGCTTGCAGCGATCGGCGCTGTTGTTGTACATTCCGTGGTCGTAACCGTTGTTTCTGTTGTAGTTGTTGTCGTCTGCTCGGATACTGTAGTCTGTACGGATCCATCATAAAACGTAATGTATTGCTCGTCCACCCAGCCGTAATACACATTGTAGTCAATATCGTACAAGTCATACCATGTACGGTCTTTATATCGATAACTGCGGACTGCAACGATCTGCTGCTGGTTCTCCAATGTCGTTCCCGTATAGGAATAGTCCCCGATCTGTTCATTGAATACAGCGATATAGCCTCCCACATGTACACCGCTGATCTCGCCTTTTTTCTTACACATGTTCATCTCAGCAGAATATGTTTCATAAGAATAACTTGCAGCCGTACTGCTTTCAGAAGAAGTCACCGCAGCCTCCGTCATCTCAGGAAATTCCGGCAGATAGCCTGCGGCAAGAGCTTTCTTGTGAAATCCCGTATGGTCCGTTGTTGTAAAGCCTGCATATCTGTCATAATCACAGATCTTCACATCGGGTTCTTTGGTGAAGGTGAGTTCGATCGCCTGACCATCATGCAGCTGTATACCGCCAAAGCAATTGAAATGCTTTTGTGACAGCAGATCACGGATACAGGCATCGGCTTTTTCAATATCATTCTGATCAGAATAATCGGTGCAGCCGCCATACATACTGTTTCTGCAAAGCTCCTCGCAATGATAGATCATTTCTCCATAATTCTTGTTTTCCACCTGTAATGCGTTTGTTTTTAAAACAAGCTTGGAAAACGTGCTGTCCGCCACCTCAATGAATGTATATTCATTGCACAGTGCATCGGGACCATAGGACGCATATCTTCGGGTTTCAAGAGATTGGACTATCGTATCTCCATAAATACCGAGTTCAAATCTGTCCCCATGCTCTCCGCCGGAGGTGATCACATATTCGTCAAGCAGAATCCTGTCCTTTCTGACCACCGCACCCTGTTCGTATGCATACAGCGTTAAACAGCAATTGCAGCAATATTCTCCGGAACTTTCACGAGTTAGAACAAGCAATTCAGATGCACCGTCATCCCCAAAATCGCAGACCACCGCACTGACAATTCCTAACAGCTCACTGTGCGATAGATTGAAATGATCAGGTGTATCATTTTCTGCGGCAGAGGCTGAAAGACCATATGTCTGAAGCAATGTGTCAAAAAGATAGCTGTCATAAACAGAGTAATAATCAACCGAAGTTGCTGCTACTGTGCTTGATTCTGTAACAGTTTCAGTTGTCGTACTGTTATTTTCAGGCTGACTGTTCGTTTCATTCGCCTGACAACCTGCCGAGCAAGTAAAAACTGTCAGAACCGCACTCAATAATACTAATTTTCTCATTTTCAATCTCCTTCCTCCAGCGGCAGGCTGTTTTGAATTTCAATCATGTCTTTGCTCAGTATTACTGAACATTTCGCAGAAACGTCCTGCAAATGCCGCTGGTTCGTTCTTTGCATACAAATGGGAAATATCTCCGGATGCACTGAAGAGAATCAATGGAATAATCGGGATCTCCGTGACGGATTATCAGTATTTTCATAATATCATCCTTTCTGGGGGGCTATTATGATTATACCATACCTCCGTGCTGTTTGCAATAGGCTTGTTCGGTGCGGCAGATTCCGCCTTTCCAGCTCTTTTCCCTCTTTGTAATCCAACCTGACACGCTCCTGTTTTGATCCCGCTTTTACTCCGACTGAAAAGAGCCTGCTGCATGAATGATGAACACAGCAATTCCATCAAGGACAAGCAACATGCCGCATTCCGTTACATATCATTTAGCGATTGGAGTTGATCGCTTGAAGCAGACAAACAAAGACACCGCTGCACAGGTGCAGAGTACGGCAGCATTCAGACAGAGTCTCAAAATCGGTATCTACAAGAGCCTGCGAAATCAGGGTATGATCAGCAATCATGCCCTGATGCAGCTCATGCAGATGCAGAGGAGCGGAAAGCCATGTCAATAAGGGTTGCCGCTTATTGCCGGGTATCCACTGATACAGAGGAGCAGCTCGGCTCTCTGGAAAGTCAGAAGCAATACTTTGCAGAATACATTGAAAAAGCCGAGGATTGGGATCTGGTGGAGGTATACTATGACGAAGGTGTCAGCGGTACTTCCACCAGACACCGTGAAGGCTTTCAGCGTATGATGGACGATGCAGAAGCTGGAAAAATACAGCTGATCATTACAAAAGAAGTGAGCAGATTCGCCCGTAATACTGTAGATACGCTTTCCTACACAAGACAGCTGAGAGGAATGGGAGTCGGGGTATTGTTCATCAATGATAACATCAATACCCTTGAGCCGGACGGTGAACTGCGGCTCACGATCATGGCAAGTATGGCACAGGAGGAAAGCCGCAAGACCTCGGAGCGTGTCAAATGGGGGCAGAAACGGCGTATGGAACAGGGCGTGGTGTTCGGCAGAAGTCTGCTGGGGTATGATGTACAGGGCGGCAGAATGACGATCAATCCGGAGGGTGCAGAGATCGTCAGGCTCATCTTTCACAAGTATGTCAATGAGAACAAGGGCACACATGTCATTGCCAGAGAGCTTCTGGAAGCAGGGATCCGTCCCTGCCGTGTCAAGGAGTGGAGCAATACGGTCATTCTCAGGGTACTGCGGAATGAGAAATATGTGGGCGATCTCTGCCAGAAAAAGACCTACACACCGGATTATCTGACACACAGTAAGAAGTATAACCGTGGTGCCGAGGAGAAGGTCTATCTCAAAGACCATCACGAGCCGATCATAGACCGTGATCTGTGGAACAGGGCACAAGCCATTCTTGCAGGCAGAACCTTGACGGATGAGCAGAGGTCGAGACATAGCTGCCGGTACTGGTGCAGCGGCAGGATCGTATGCGGTGAGTGCGGTGAACGCTTTGTGAGCCGCACCAAAAAGCTGTCGGGGGGTAATACCTACAAGGCTTGGCGATGTGCAGCGATGGCAAAGTACGGCGCGAAGAAGCAGAATATTCATGGCGTAGAGGTCGGCTGCGTGAATCAGTCAGTCAATGAACAGGTGCTGCTTGAAAGCGTGGGGTATGTCCTGCGTCTGATGCAGATCAGCCGTAAGGAGCTGGTCGAGGAAATGAAAACGGAGATAGATGCTGTATTACATACGATTCCGCAGGTGGATGCAGCAGCTCTTGCAGCGGATGTCAGAAGGATGGAGGGGAAGAAGCAGACCTTACTTGACAGATTCCTTGAGGGTATCATTTCAGGAGCCGACTACAAACGGCAGAACGCTTTGTATGATGAGCAGATCACAGAAATACAGCGAAAAATTGATGCACATCAGCAATTGCAGACGGAGCTTCACTGTCAGGCACGGAAGATGGAGAAGTGCATTGAATGTGTGAAGAAAATGCTTGATTTTGAAACGCCCGACGAGCATATCTGCGGTGAAGTTACAGAGTGTATCACAGTGCATTATGGGTATATTCTGGAAGTAAAGCTGAGGTATATCCCTGCTGTCAGGCTGAAATACAGAACCACCGGCAGGGGAAGCCGCTATACCGCGGAGTTTGAAAGGATATGAAAAGAGCCTGTTACTGCAGATTCAATGCAGAAACAGGCTTCATTTTTTATACAAGATCTTTCATTCTATTGGCAAGATACAGCGGTAGATTGACAAAGCTGTCGTTGCGTGCATAGCCAAGCTTGGAAAAGCGAACAGCCCTTTCAGGGCGACGCTCTTTGAGATAGCTTTTAAAGCTTGCAGAAGCAACGCTTTCACCGGCTTTCACTTCAATGGGAATAATGTTCATTCCATCCTGTACAATAAAGTCGATCTCATTGGTGGCAGTAGGTGCATAGTACTCCGGAGTAGTATCATACAGTGTTTTAATTTGCTGCAGCACATAGTTTTCTGTCAACGCACCCTTGAATTGATAATTTGCTTTGAGAAGAATTGCTTCGTTGCTGATTGCAGCCATGTGTTTCAGCAGACCTACATCAAACATAAACAGTTTAAAGTGATTCAGCTGCTCATAGACTTTAAGAGGATGTTCAGGTTTGCTTACATTGTAAATACGCAGCACCATCCCTGCAGATACAAGCCATTCAATTGCTTCTTCATATTCTCTTGCCCTTGCACCTTCTTTTACACATCCATAGATGAACTTCTCGTTGTCTTTAGAAAGCTGCGTCACAAGACTTCTGAATACCATGAGAATGCGTCCGCTGTTCACTTTGCCGCTGTGCTTGGAGAAGTCATTTTCATAAAGTTCGATCAGCTCCTGTTGGATGCGCTTGATCTCGGCAGGATCTTTGCAGGTGATCCATGACTGTACACATTCGGGCATCCCGCCGATAATGAGATAGTAATTGTATGCGTCAAGAAGCTTATGGTGAAAGATTTCCTCAATTGTTTGTCCATTTTCGATGCTGCAATAGTAAGAGTAAAGTCCCTCGTCCGTAGCTGCAAGAAATTCATCAAAAGTCATTGGGCTGATATTCAGAAGGTTCACTTTGCCTACAGGGTATGACTTCGGCTGTGCAAGAAGAGTACCCAGCAGACTGCCTGCTGATATGATGTGATATTCGTTGGCTTTTTCGCAGAAGTATTTCAGGGAATTCAAGGCAGGCGAGCATTCCTGCACTTCATCAAATATGATTAAGTGCTTTTCCGGCAGAATCTTTTTGTCCTTGATCAGTCCCAGAAGTTCAATGATTCTATGAGGGTTCTTATTCGTTTCAAAGATGGATTTCAGTTCATCTTCTTCATCGAAGTTGAAGTAGAAGGTATCTTCATAGTAAAGTCTTCCAAATTCCTGCATGAGCCATGTTTTCCCGACCTGTCTTGCTCCTTTCAGTACAAGAGGTTTCCGGTCAGCACTGTTTTTCCATTGCAAAAGCTGTTCGATTGCATTTCGTTTCACATTATCACGCTCCTTATAAGTGTAATTATACCACTTTTTAAGAAGTTTTTCAAGAGCATTCTGCACGTTTTTAAGAATATTTTCAAAGTTTTTTTCACATTATCGAGAGAATGTATCATAAAAGTTTAAGGGTGCAAAATCGTTACCGATACACCGATATCCGTCAGCAGCCCCTTCGCCTCCGCACTCGGCATCGTATACCGCTGGTTCAGATAACGCAGCGAAGCCGCGAGCTCACCGTCCGGTCCGCCAAGCTGGCTGATAATGATCTGTGCCATCTTCGGATTGGGATTTTTGATACATACCGGATACTGCAGTTTCTTTTCATAGATCCACATAGGTCAGTTCGCCTCCTTTTCCCACGGATACGGACCCTTTGCCCAGTCCCACTGCGTCCGGCTCTCTGTCTGACGGTGGTCAAGAGGACCAAAGCGGTGGACATATTCATCCGCCGCCGCCTGACGGAGTGCGCGGTATTTCTGGTAGAGCTGCAAAGCCTCGCGGCACTGGGTATGCGTATCCAGATACAGGGAAAGATCATATAATGCAAAGTCATACTTCCGGATGACCTGCATCAGCTGGCTGCGGTTTTTCATTTCCAGTTCCCCCTTTCCGCTGCACAGAAGGGAAGGTCAAGCTCAGGAAACATCGTTCCCTGCACCATGCCCTGATCTGCCTCGTAAACAGCCCCCCACATCTGGTAAGGGACATATGCCATACCTGCCGGGGTATGCTCCGGGAAAGCCGTCATCGGCTGGGGAAGCAGTCCGCAGTCCGCCGGTTCACTGACCGGAAGCAGTACGGAATCCGCCGTTTGCGCCATGCGTTCAAATGCATGAAGTTCCATTCTATCATCGCCTTTCAAAAAAGGAAGGTTATCGTTCGATGCCCGCTCCGTGAAAGGAACGGCAGCACACACAGGAATCCCCATGTGTATTACACACTATGCACAAAACCCATATTTTGTGCATGTCCAACCAAGCGTAGTTTGCTCAGGGAGGGCAGGGGAGAGGGAAGCTCCCGAAACTCCGGATTGTCATAAATTCCCCTGCATGAAGAATTTCCTATTTGATTGACATTTCTGCAAATGTATGATATAATAATATCAGCAGAATAGACAGTTCACGGCTGATACCTGTCTCAAAAGAAAACCGTGTATTGTGTTCTGCATATGCGGAACACTTTTTTGTTGAAGAATGGTGGTACAAAGGTATATGAAGGAGAAATTTCTGATATTGGTTTCGTTGCTTCTGATGACTGGCTGTACTCAGAATGAATTGGATTTGCAATACGAATCAACGTCGGATCATGTGCAGACAGAATTATATAGCAAGTCAAAATCGTTGAAAGATGAGGTTTCTTTTGAAGCAAACGGACAAGTTGTTGAAGTGGTAAAAGATCACGAAGTTCTGCAAACGCTGGAATGTGATTGGGTTGCCAATAATGATAGTATTATTATTGATGATTTTGATTTTGACGGCTATGATGATTTATTTGTCAGAATGGAGTATGGTGCAATGTATGCTCCTGGTACCTATTTCCGCTATCATCCTGAAACTTCAAAATATGAAAAGTGGGATGCACTGAACACCATTGGCAAAGAAATGCTGGCGGATCATGAGAAACAAACATTGATGTATCGCAAATATGACAGTGCATATTGGTCGGAATACTTTACTTATAAATGGAATGAAGGCAGTCTTGTTTTGATTGAACACATGATTTCCGAGGACGGTGCAGTATTTGAAACACTGCCAATTGATTAGAAAAATGGAGGTACAGTATGTATACATTAACCACATCCGCTGCATTTGACAGTGCGCATTTTCTGCACGGCTACAACGGCAAATGCGCCAATATCCACGGCCATCGCTGGACGCTGCAGGTTACCATTGCCGCTGAAAGCTTACAGCAGGGCGGCGAAAAGGACGGTATGGTGATCGACTTCGGCGATCTGAAAAGGGCAGTCCGTGCGCTTGCGGATGATTGGGATCATGCGCTGATCTATCAGGAAAATTCCCTCAAGGATGCGACCATTGCTGCACTCACGGACGAAAATTTCCGTCTGATCTGTGTGCCGTTCCGTCCGACAGCGGAGAACATGGCGAAGCATTTCTATGATACACTTAAAGCGCAGGGACTCCCTGTGCGGAATGTTCTTGTCTACGAGACCCCCGAAAACTGCGCAGGCTACGAGGAGTGAGAATATGGCAGAATTTAAAGCAGCAGAACATTTCGTCAGTATTAACGGCGAAGCGGCGCACGCCGGAGAACTCGCCCTCTTCATCCGCTTTACCGGATGCAATCTCCGGTGCAGCTATTGCGATACCGTATGGGCAAATCCGCAGGATGCACCGCATACCGTTTTCACGACGCAGCAGCTTGTGGATCTTGTCAGAGAATCCGGTGTAAAGAACGTCACCCTCACCGGCGGCGAACCGCTTTTGCAGGAACATCTGCCGGAACTGCTTCAGGCACTGTATCCGCTGGATGTGCGTGTGGAAATTGAAACAAACGGCAGCCGGAGCATTGCAGCATATGCAGAAATGCCCGAACGTCCGGTATTCACACTCGACTACAAATGCCCCTCCAGCGGCATGGAGGCATTTATGCTGACGGAGAATTACCGGTATCTGCAAAAGCACGACAGCGTGAAATTCGTGGTCGGTTCACAGGAGGATCTTGAAAAGGCAAAAACGATCATCACGGACTATAATCTTGCAGAGAAATGTCATGTTTTCCTCAGTCCCGTATTCGGGAAAATCGACCCGAAAGAAATTGTCGCATTTATGCAGGAACACAAAATGAACGGCGTGAGAATGCAGCTGCAGCTGCATAAATTCATCTGGCATCCGGAAGAAAGGGGCGTATAAAATGGCGATAGATCAGGAAAAACTAAGATTCCACATCCGTGGCATTCTGGAGGCGATCGGAGAAAACCCCGAGCGTGAGGGACTTCTCGAAACCCCCGAACGTACAGCAAGAATGTATGCGGAAATGCTGGAGGGATGCAATTATACCAATGCGGAAATTGCGGAAATGTTCGGCAAAACCTTTACACAGGCGGCAGGAACGGAGCAGGATCTGGTGGTGATGCGGGATATTGAAATTTTCAGCTTCTGCGAACACCACATGGCACTGATGTATGATATGAAAGTGACGATCGCCTATATCCCGAACGGCAAGGTGATCGGACTGAGCAAAATGGCAAGAATCGCCGAAATGGCGGCAAAGCGTCTGCAATTGCAGGAACGGATTGGATCGGATATTGCCGAAATCATGCAGCTTGCGGCAGGCTGTGAGGATGTGGCGGTTTTCATCGAGGGCAAGCACAGCTGCATGACCGCACGGGGCATCAAGAATACCCCAGCCATTACATGCACACAGACGCTTCGCGGCCGATTCTCCACAGATGCAGTACTTTTGCAGAGAGTGGGGCTTGCACCTTGACGGAACGTTTCAAGCTTCTGCACACACCGAAAGAATCGTATTTTGTGACAGGACTGCTTATGTGGACGGGCGGTTTTCTGGAGGCATATACCTATCTTCTCAAAGGCGGCGTATTTGCAAATGCCCAGACAGGAAACCTCGCATTACTGGGACTTGCACTGGCACAACGTGACTGGATGCAGGCGGTGGACTGCATCATTCCGGTGATTGCATACATCATCGGTATCTGGCTGACGCTGCATATGCCGAAACACTTGCGAAAGGGGCTGCGGTGGGAAACCATCTTCGTCCTGCTGGAAATTCTGGTGCTGTTTCTGGTCGGCTGTCTGCCGGCATCCGTGCCGTTTGCGGCTTCGACCGTGGCGGTGTCCTTTGTCTGTGCGATGCAGTATAATACATTTACAAAAGCCCATGACATTCCCATGGCGACGACATTCTGCACGAATAATCTCCGGCAGGCGGTGATTCATTTTTACAAGGCGAAACACCATGACAGCGAAGCTGCACGGAAAGCATGGTTCTTTGTGCGGCATCTGCTGTGGTTTGTGGCAGGTGCGCTGATCGGCGGTATCCTGTGCGGCATCATGGCGGAACGTTCCATCTGGGTGAATGCGGCGGCACTCATTCCGGCGGCGGGGATCATGGTATATGCGGATGTGCGGAGGAATGGGAGAATAGAGCGAAAACAGGATTAAGGGGGCAAGGGGCGAAGCCCCAAAAACCGCCGGCAGGCGGAACAGCAGGGTTCGGGGGCGCAGCCCCCGTCATACTCCCCTCCCTTTAGGGAGGGGGCAGGGGGAGGGCAAATTTCGCAGAACCTTCCAAAAAATCATTTAACCGGAGGTTTACACACATGACCAAAGCATTAGTATTAGCCAGCGGCGGCATCGACAGCACGACCTGTCTTGCCCTCGCTGTGAAAGAATATGGTAAGGAAAATGTCGTTGCCCTGTCCATGTACTACGGGCAGAAGCATGTCAAGGAACTGAAAGCCGCAAGGGATGTAGCGGCATATTACGGCGTGGCATACAAGGAACTGGATTTATCCCTGATCTTTGCGGATTCCAAGTGTTCCCTGCTTTCCCATTCCGAGGAGGAGATCCCCACTGACAGCTACGCCGAACAGCTTGCACAGGCAGACGGCAAGCCCGTATCGACCTATGTGCCGTTCCGGAACGGTCTGTTTCTGGCTTCGGCGGCAAGCATTGCACTCTCGAATGACTGCACGGAGATCTACTACGGCGCACATTCCGATGATGCGGCAGGTGCGGCATATCCCGACTGCAGCGAGGTTTTCAACATGGCAATGTCTGCGGCGATTTTTGAGGGAAGCGGACAGGCTCTACGTGTCCATGCGCCGTTTGTGAGCATGACCAAGGCGGAGGTTGTCAGAACCGGACTTGCGCTGAATGCCCCCTACCATCTGACATGGAGCTGCTACGAGGGCAAGGATACGCCCTGCGGTAAATGCGGCACCTGCATCGACCGTGCGAAGGCATTTGCGGAAAATGGCGTTGCAGACCCCGCAATTTAAGATATTCCCACATTCCAATCTCCCCGAATGGGCAATGTCATCAACATAATCGGGGGCAAGGGGTCGAAGTCCCCAAGCAGGGTTCCAAGGGGCGGCAGCCCCTTGGGCGGTGGAGGCGGCGCAGCCGCCTCCTATAAAAGCCCCTCCCCTCCGGGAGGGGGTGGGGGGGGGGCAGCTTTGGCTTACCCCGCCAGGACACAAAACCAATAG
>JAZQCT010000087.1:0-6223 GCA_045546475.1 Oscillospiraceae bacterium | reverse complement strand
TGTTGGTGTTTGGTGTCAGCGTCTCACCACTATCGATAGCGGAAATGACTTTGTACAGAATGCCGTTATACACAAGATAATCGCCAACAGAATATGCCTGTGATGCTGTGGATGTGCTTTCAACTGTTGCCAATGTTGATGCGTTTGCCTTTGCATTCAGTGCATTGTTCAGATCAGTCTGATCAGACAGTGTACCGGTAATGGAACCCCAAGTTCCGCCACCACTCTGTGGTGTCTGCCAAGATGCATCTCCGTCCTCGTTTGAATTCTTCGTGAGAACCTGCCCTGCTGATCCACCTGCCGGTAAACCATCAACATCTTCCCACGCTTCACCATTCGCTGTCTTGGTCAAAACCTGTCCTGTTGTGCCACCTGAAGGGTATTTGTCTGCCCATTCCGCTCCGCTCGCGGTCTTCCGCAGATACTGTCCAGCCGTTCCTGATGCCGGCGCTGTGATCTTTGTGTCCAGCGCTGTTTTTACGCCTCCGGAAGTGACCGGGTTCATGCTGCCTGAGGTCGGCGTGCTGTCAAAGCTGAGAGTGCTCTGCTTTCCGTTCAGCGCTGTCTGCAGGTCCGTCTGGTTTGCGAGTGTTCCGGAGATATTTCCCCAGCGCGCTGATCCGTCTGTCACTGTCGCGGATGTCGTTCCGTTTTTGTCTGTGATCGTGATCGTCGCGGTGTCTCCGCTCTTTGTAACTGTCGCGGTCGGCGAGTAACCGTCTGGGCCTGTGGGACCCTGCGGACCTGTCGGACCCGTCGCTCCGGTTTCGCCTGTCTCTCCCTTTTCTCCCTTAGGAAGTACAAAATCGAAAACCGCCGCGGATGAGGTTCCGCTGTTTGTCACGCTGGCGGTCGTTCCTGATGTTACATTTCCGACTGCGATCGTTGCAGCTGATCCTGCTGGACCCTGCGGGCCTGTTTCGCCGGTCGGACCTGTCGGGCCCGTTTCACCCTGAGGTCCCTGCGGTCCGGTTGCACCTGTTTCGCCGGTGTCACCTTTGTCTCCCTTTTCGCCTTTCAGGCCAGCGACGATGGTTGTGTCTGTCGCTGCGCTGTCCTGGACTGATGCTCCAAGAAACTGAAGTTTCGCACGCGGTGTCATGGAGGTCCCGGATGCGTTGACGATCACGTGGCCGTCGGATCCTCCTCCGCCTCCTCCGGTCGCGCTGATGACGTTGTTTTCGTCGATCGTGATATTCGGTCCGGCAGTCAGCGTTCCCTGCTTTGCGTTGAGTGCATTCTGCAGGTCCTGCTGATGGCTCAGGGTTCCGCCGATCTGTCCCCAGTTCAGCTCACTCAAATAACCGGAGTCGTTTGTGAGGTCTGAGGTTTTGCTCGGGATCGAGGGCTTGTGCATGATGTATGCGTCGGACGCCGGGTTCGTCTCCGTCCAGTCACTCTGGACGTTTACCTCTGCGCGCGCCTGAATGTTTGCAAGCTTGGACTTTTCTGCGGATGTGAAGTTCTCCTGGCTGAGTCCTTTTCCCTCCTCTTTGTCCTGCTTTGCGTTGAGCGCTGCGGTGAGGTCCGCCTGGTTGCTGATCGTTCCGGTGATCTGTCCCCACTGAGCGTTTCCGGCTCCGGCTTCGATCAGTGCGTCGATCTCTGCGTTTGTGTATTCTCCGGCGAGTACATTTCGAGCGACGGTGTGTCCGTCAACGGTCGCGGCGTTGTTTGCCTGGCGTGCGCTGTTCACGGTCCCGGTGAGGTTCGGGTCGTATTCGGAATATTTCATGAAGCCCTCTGTCGGGCTGTCGGAGTTCCAGCTGACGCGTCCGTCTTCTCCCTTGATGAGTGTATCTCCTGGGGATCCTCCGAAGAGGAGCGTCTGGATCACCGGCATGTCGGATCTCGAGAACTGCACATCGTCTCCGACCGCCGCCTTCTCGACGGCCATCTTAAAGTTCGCGGATCCGATCCGGTTCCCGCTCTCGTTTCCTTCAAAAAGGATCACCTCGCAGGTGACGCATCCGGCGACGGTTGCCATCTGCGTCTGGACGCCGATCTGCAGGAGTCCGTCTTCCGTGATGTCCATCTGGTACTGGAATGCATTCCCGTCCGGTTTCATGCCGTAAATGTAAGCGGCCGTGTTCTCCGGGATCGTGAACGGATCCTCTCCGTCGTATAGTTCAAACCGCAGCGTGCGGAGCACTTTGTCATACTGAGAAATATGAACGACCGGAGGTTCGTAACTCCGGAAGTCCTGCTCTGCGCGCGGGATCATGTTCAGTTTGTATGTCTGTTCGATCATCCTGTTTTCCCCTCCTATTAGTTCAGGTTGTACCACGGGCCATTCTTTGATGTTGCGGCCGAGAATGTGCTGCCGTTTACACGGAAATAAATAGTTGTACCTGTGGACGAAGTATTCACGACACCGTCTGCTCTGGTCGCGTGTGATAACGAGATCGCGGTATTGCTTATATTTGACCCGTTTTTGTTTTTCAAATAAAGGTATCCGTTGCTGAAGGAGACCGACGCGCCATATGTGGCTTTGATGTTGTTTCCGGATTCGTCCTGCGTTGCTTTGGTTGCGGATGTGGCTGTGGTTGCTCTGTCAGCGCTGTCAGCGCTGTCCGCCGATCCTGCGCTTGATGCATAACGCACATTGCCGCTGGAGCTGTATGTGTCGATTATTTTCCCGAGTACCACGTATGAGTCGCCGATCTCCTCGATCAGAACTCTGTCTCCGGCCGCGGGAACGTATGAAGCGAGATAGTGATATTTTTTCGTTGTTGGTTCGTCTTCTCCGTCAATTACTAACGTGAGTCCGTTTGTGTTGTCTCTTGCCTGTACTTTCCCAAGAATCACACGAACACCTTCCTTTCTGCCGCGTGCGTCATGCTGAGCTGGTTCTGCCCGATGCTGATCGTCCAGGACTTCTCCACGAAAAGCCCGCGCACGTCACTTGTGTCGAGCTGGACCGCTGTGTTTGGCTCGTGTCCTCCCTCTGCGATCGTTGTGAACTCCACCGTTTCCGTCGTCTGCATCGCTTCGAATGCGATCCGGTCAACGTAAGCGGTCAGGTCTGCAAGCGTCGCGCCGTTCCTAACGTTCACTTTCTTCACCACCTTGTAACCCCTGTTCACCGTACTGATGAGACTGTTCGGATCGTCGTTCACCTTTTTGTAAACGACCGGGTTGCTCTTGTCGGCGGAGCTGTAAACTCCGACCACGACATTCGGGAGATCGTATATGTCCGTATCTCTCCGAATCTCGTTGATGAGTGCGAAGTTCTGGGAGTCGCTGTATTTAAACTGAGCCTCCGTCGGATTGACTGATTTCCGGATCTGAATGTCTCCGGATGCGTCTGCGTGCAGATGCTGGTAATTCATCGCGTCCAGCAGATTGTTTATGAACTCCAGACAGTTTTCTCCGACAGCCGCCTCCAGCGCGGTGCTGAGCGCTGCTGTCGATGCGTCTGTCCTTATGTTCGCAAATCCCAGCGAGGTCAGGATGCTCTGAATGATGTCGATGTATCTTGTCCCGCTGGCGAAGTATTGACGCGTTTCGAACGCTGCCTGTTTGACGATCATTGTTTCGTCATATGCTTCGATCTCTGTTGTGTCCACGACGTCTGTATATCTTACCGGCGCCGCGACGATCATAAAAACCCCGAGCGGGGTTTCTTTTCCATCGGAGATCAAGACCGGCCGGAGCCGGTCTTTGAACATGTCGAACTGAAGTTCAGCGCTTGCCATCTTCGTCTTGATGAGTGAAAACTGCATGCCCTTCATCACGTCCGCGTTGTAATCGTAATGAATCCGCACACTCTCTGCGAATGCCTGGCCGACTTTGATTCCGTTTCGGAGAATGTCGATCCTGAAATCAAACTGTTTCATATGTGATGCCCTCGTTGCCGTTTGTCCGCTCCAGCTCCAGCGCGGTGTCGTCTCCGATCCATTCGTCGGATCTGCTCACGCTTATGATTGCGCACCAGTCTCCGTTTCCGAACTGGTCCGCGTAATATACCGTCTCACCGAGCAGTTCCGATCCGATTCGATCTGGATCGAAGAACGCGAAGCTGTAACGCTTCGTGCGCATCTTTGAGAATACATGCTCCGGAACAGGTGCACCGAGATATTCGATCTCGACATGCTTCCGGTCCTCCTGTCCTGAAACTGCAAACATGCGATTCCATCTACGGTCAATTTCAAACATCCGACCGTCTTTGAGCGTGATGCGGGCGCTTTCTACTTTGGCGACCACGGTCAGCTCTGTCATGCCGTAATGTCCATTTGCGTCGATTGCGATCACCTGGTATTCTGCGCAGCCGTTCACGAAGTGGTCCACATAGGTGTCCGACGTGAAGCTGGCGACGAGTTCTCCGTTGCGCTTCAGGTAATATTTCACGTAAGTCCCATCGTTCGTGATTGTAAACTTGTTTCCGTTGTCCGCTGGGCTGTACATCGCCGAAACGTCCGGAGCTTCTCCCTGCGCGTTGATCGTGAACTCGCTTTCGCCATATGGACTTTCCTTGCCGTAAACATTGATGATCTTTACCTTCGCGAGATAGTGTCCGTTCGTGAGATATTCGTTGACGAAGTATTCGGTCGAGCTGCTGTATACTTCGCCGGAATCAAAGACGACGGTGCCGGTGCTCATGTCTTCGATCTGAACCTCGAACGCCGCCTGGCTCGCGGATCTCCACTGAATCAGCACGCGGTCCGTCGTGTCGATGTTTGTGATCGTCGGCGCGTCTGGCGTCACGTTCGAGATGAACATTGCGGTTTCAGACCACGCGCTGGCGACGTTGTCGTTGTTATAGGTCCGGACCCTCCAGAGCCACTCTCCTGCGGTGAACCCTGAATACTCCGGCGCGGTTTTCGCTGTCGTGACCACGTGATCGTAAATCGTTTCCCACGTGTCTCCTCCATCGCTGGACACCTGGATGTCGTATGCATATTGAGGAGTGCTCTTTGTGTTTGAATAGGACCACGAAAAGTCTGTGGATCCATAAATGACAGCGTTGTTTGGCGCCAGCGGTCTGCAGGACGGAGTTCCGTCTACAGTGTCAAACGTGTATGTTTGCGTGTTGATCGTTGTCCCGTCATCGAGTACCAGCCGACCGTAAAACTGATAAGAGTTTCCGGTTGTAAAGGTATTTGCCGGAAGTGTCGCTGAACTTCCGGAGAGCGCGACGCTGGTCCATGTGCTTGCGTCTGCAAGCTTGTAATAAAGCGTTCCGGAGCTGATCGTGTATTGTTCATCAATTCCGCTGATGTAGTTTACTCCGAACGAGAATGTCTTTGAATTGAACGGGTTCACGTAACCGCCAGTAAATGAGCAGTAACCGGACGGCTGTGCTTTGCTCCCGTAGGAAAGAACAGCGCGGACGTTCCGGCACGCCGGGTTCTGGTATGTTGAGGCGTAAACGTAAACCGTGACGGTTCCTGTCGTCGCTGGAATCGAGGACGAGATTGTTTCCCCGTTGGAGGTTCCCTGTCCCTGTGTTCCGGTTGATCCGAATGTAAAGGTACTGCCTCCTGGGGAGAAATATCCGTACAGCTGGCCGGAGGCATTTATCATGCTATTCGTTACGGCTGAGCACGAAACTGTGGACCCGTGGTAATAGTGTTTTTTCGATGAGTCCTTCTGGACCGTTGTGCTTCCGCCATTAACCCACGTTGCCATCAGTTACTCACCCCCATCCTGTTATAAAGCTGTGCCGTGTCCGCCATGTTGAGCAGATCCTGCAGGTCGCTGATCTGTCCGACGTTGATGTCCATGTTGTAATTCGTGACGCTGTCCTTTTCCATCTGGTCCGAGTAATACTCCCGGCGGCCGGTCGCGGTCATGGATGCTCCGTTCTTCACGTAGTCGTCCCAGCCGGATCCGTTCCAGACGGACGTCAGGTCTTTTGCGTCGTAATACTGACTCTGGCCTGCTGCGATCCTCGTATAATTCGAGTTGATGTCGTTCATTCTCTGCTTGTTGAATGCTTTGTTCTTCCGGTCCTCAAACTCATCAAACAATTTGAAAACGCCGACGAACGCTGCGCTCACCGCTGCGATGCCTGCGACAACAAGTGCGATCGGTCCCAGCATCGCGGTCATGCCTGCGGCGCCTGCGGTTCCGGCAGCCATTGCTGCGGTTCCTGCAGTTCCGAGTGCTCCGGTGATTGCCGGCAGGCCGGTTCCTGCGATCCATCCGATCCCTTTGATGATCGTTCCGCCGATCGTGAGGATCGGGCTGGCGACTGCTGTTATTGCGAGGCCGGTGACGA
>JAZQCT010000086.1:0-8832 GCA_045546475.1 Oscillospiraceae bacterium | reverse complement strand
TGTTGTGGTCGTGGTTTCTGTAGTTGTTGTGGTGGATTCGGTCGTTGTGGTCGTGGTTTCTGTAGTTGTTGTGGTGGATTCGGTCGTTGTAGTTGTGGTTGCTGTAGTTGTCGTTGTGGATTCGGTCGTTGTGGTCGTGGTTTCTGTAGTTGTCGTTGTGGATTCAGTTGTTGTGGTCGTGGTTTCTGTAGTTGTTGTGGTGGATTCGGTCGTTGTGGTCGTGGTTGTGGATTCGGTTGTTGTGGTCGTGGTTGCTGTAGTCGTCGTTGTGGATTCGGTTGTTGTGGTCGTGGTTTCTGTAGTTGTTGTGGTGGAAGAAGCGGGAGTTGCCGTTGTTTCAGATGCAGTTGTTTCGGTAGTGGAAACTGGTGTTTCGGTGGTGGTTTTCGTCATAGAAGTGCTGGTTGTGGTTCTGGATGTAGAGGAGGATGTTGCGGTAGTTGTTGTGACTGCAGTTGTCTTCGGTTTTGTAGTTGTGGTTTCGGTGGTAGTTGTTGTAGTAGTTGTTGTCTTGGGCTTTGTGGTTGTGGTTTCGGTGGTGGTTGTAGTAATTGTTGTTGTCTTCGGCTTTGTGGTTGTGGTTTCGGTGGTGGTTGTAGTAGTTGTTGTTGTCTTTGGCTTTGTGGTTGTGGTTTCGGTGGTAGTTGTTGTTTCAGTAGTGGTTGTTGTGGTTGTGCTGGTCGTAGTTGTTGTTGTTGTGGTAGTTGTTGTTGTCGTTGTTTCTGCATTCACGATCATTGTTCCGGATGCTTCATTGTAATTTTCTGCATCCTCAGGAATAAACCGCCATGCAAGGATATTTTCCATACCCTTGAGTGTGCCGTCTTCATTCAGCCAGAAGATCTCGCCCTCGGTGTCACCCTCGGACAATGTGATTTCGGGCAGCGGATCGCCTTCAGTAAACGTAATGCCGACCAGAAGCGGCGTTACAAGCGGGTCCGCCTTTGCAGCAGTCACTGCAACCGTTCTTGTGATGGTGTTCGTCTTCGCATCAAAGCCCTCGACTGCGGAATAGTCGTAGTTGACTGCATCGTCAACGGTGAATACTGCCTTGTAGCCGTCATTCTTTACAGTGGGAATGATGGTGTCATCTGCCCATGTCCAGCCCTTTGTCAGTGCAGAATCGGCAAGGGTCTGACCGTAGACAACTGCCTTTGCGGTGGGTTCAGTGATTTCCGGAATTGCCGGAGTGACGGTCAGGGAAACTATTCTTGTGATGGTATTTGTCTTCGTATCGAAGCCCTCAATCTCGGAATAGTCGTAGTTGACTGCATCATCAACAGTAAATACTGCCTTGTAGCCGTCATTCTTTACAGTCGGGATGATGGTGTCATCTGCCCATGTCCAGCCCTTTGTCAGTGCAGAATCGGCGAGTGTCTGACCGTAGACAATTGCCTTTGCGGTCGGGGCTGCGACTTCCGGAATTGCCGGAGTAACGGTTACGGGAACGGTTCTTGTGATGGTATTGGTCTTCGCATCAAAGCCCTCGACTGCGGAATAGTCATAATTCTCGGCATCCTCGACTGTATAGATTGCCTTGAATCCGTCATTTTTCACAGTCGGGATGATGGTGTCATCCGCCCATGTCCAGCCCTTTGTCAGTGCAGAATCGGCAAGTGTCTGACCGTAGACAATTGCCTTTGCGGTGGGTTCAGTGATTTCCGGTACTGCCGGAGTGACGGTTACGGGAACGGTTCTTGTGATGGTATTTGTCTTCGTATCGAAGCCCTCAATCTCGGAATAGTCGTAGTTGACTGCATCGTCAACGGTGAATACTGCCTTGTAGCCGTCATTCTTTACAGTCGGAACAATAGAATCATCCGTCCATGTCCAGCCCTTTGTCAGTGCAGAATCGGCGAGTGCCTGTCCATAGACAACTGCCTTTGCAGTCGGGGCTGTGATTTCCGGAATTGCCGGAGTCACGGTTACGGGAACGGTTCTTGTGATGGTATTGGTCTTCGCATCGAAGCCCTCAACCTCGGAATAATCGTAATTGACAGCATCGTCAACAGTGAATACTGCCTTGTAGCCGTCATTCTTTACAGTCGGGATGATGGTGTCATCTGTCCATGTCCAGCCCTTTGTCAGTGCAGAATCGGCGAGTGTCTGACCGTAAACAACTGCCTTTGCGGTGGGTTCAGTGATTTCCGGTACTGCCGGAGTCACGGTTACGGGAACGGTTCTTGTGATGGTATTGGTCTTCGCATCGAAGCCCTCAATCTCGGAATAATCGTAATTGACAGCATCCGCAACTGTATAGATTGCCTTGTAGCCGTCATTTTTCACAGTCGGAACAATAGAATCATCCGTCCATGTCCAGCCCTCTGTCAGTGCAGAATCGGCAAGGATCTGACCGTAGGTGATCGCCTTTGCAGTCGGATCTGCGATTTCCGGAATTGCCGGCGTGATGGTAAATGTCCAGTCGGGATCTTCCAATTTGGCAGATTCATAATACTTTCCGCCGTCGATTTCTACCTTTACAAGATAAGTTCCGACGGTAACAGGATCAACCGGATCGCCGTCCGCATTGTAATAAGTCAGTTTGATTTCGCCAAGTTCATGAACATCCTCCGCAGGTGTGAGCACTGCGGTTTTGGCAGTACCGCTGTACACGGTATCCTCCATGGAGAAGGTGAAATCCTCCGCTTTCAGAACGCCTCGATCCATCGTAATGATGGCTGTCAGCTTGATGTCCTGATAATTCTGAGAGGGAATGATGATCGTGATCTCAGCGTTCTTTCCGTAAGAGGTGCAGGGATTCTGCTTAGTGTGGAAAGTAAGTGTGTTCTTCGTGTAGCCGATGGATTTTTCCAGATCCAGCAGGGATTCCGGATCATTGATCTCCATTATCAGTTCACCGAATACACCGGTATCGCTTGGCAGTTCGGGCATCATGATCGTTTGTTCGCCGCTTTCCGTGAAGGGATAGGAAAGCTTGACAGGTTCAAATGCAGGAGCAGCGGCTTTATCAATAGTCAGACGCAGCAGGCTGTCGGTTTCTGCGCTGTGATAGAAGCCAAATGCATCAATTGCTGCCTTGACTTCATAGCTGCCGGCATTCACCGGAAGACCGTCCGTGAACGCATCCTCTGAACCGGCAATGCGGTAGGAATAGAAGATCTCACCATCGAATACATCCTCCCCTGCCAGCAGAATCTCAGGCGGCTCAATCTCTGCAGTTTCTCCGTTAAAGCACAGCTCCGTTTCTTCCTCCATCCAATTGATCACGGGTGTGGCATTTGTAATGTGGAACGGTATCTCCACCGTACCGGCGAAATCGCCGGTTCCGGTGAGTACTGCACGGTATTCGCCGGGAACAACAGTGCTTGCAGGAATTCCGTCCGCATTGGTATAACCAATCTCATAATGCTCGGATTGCACAAGGGAGATATCTTCAAATGTTCCGGTAATATCCAGCAGCGCATTCATGCCCGTGTAGGAAAGTTCGTCCTGGCTGAGCTGAATGTCCGCCTTTGTAAGATCGTATCTGACAGCAATATTGTATTTCTCCATCACGATCACACGATTCTCAGCCTGGGGGATAAACCATGTATCGTCGAAATCATATTTCTGTTCCAGAAATGCAAAATTTCCGGGTTCTTCACGGCTGACAGTATATTCCGCACCCTGCAGATCAGCATCAATATAGATGATCGAATTTGTGCCGATCTGAAAATCCGTGCCGGTACACTGAAAATCCGGCTTACCGTACAAATACAATTTTCCATTTTCAGAGACAACACCGGTTTTGCCGATCAGCGTGCCTCCGTTGATGTAAACGGGGAAAGTACCGTTGACACAAATGAGTGTTTCTTCACAGCGCATTGTACCGCCTGCAATTTCAAGTATTCCGCCGTTGTTGCAGAACAGATTCATACCGCCTGCAGCAGAAAGCTCGCCGCCGCCCTTGCTGTCCTGAATGATCAGGCATGTCGCTTCTTCGACTGTGACCGCATACGCCTGTTCCTCTGCACCGCTGATGGAAATTTTCCTGCCGTCAAGATCAAGCGTAACGGTAGAAGAAGTCAGCGCAAACGGCTCTGTCTCCATATCAAAGAGCGGCACAAGCAGCGGATTGATCATCGTCTCCGCCATACGGATTGCAGCAGTCAGCTCACAGTAATAGATTGTTTCTCCTTCGTATGTCAGACTCCACGCTGCCTCTGCACCGCAGATACAGGTGTATCTTCCGGTTTCTTCATCCAGTGCAAAGCTGTGACTTTCGTAGTCTTTTAATGTATCACAGCAGGTATACATAATAGAATGCAGTTCCGCATTCTCCGCATCCGGAACGAAGTAGGTCTCTTCGCCCGCATGGTTCTCCGGATCAATTTCGCCGAATGTCAGACCGCATTCATTGCAGACATTGGCATTCCTGCAGTCCGCCGGTGTGTAATTTCCTGTAGTATGCTGGCATTCGTACTCACAGAGGATACAGAATCCTGCGGATTCTTCCGTGTACTGATGCAGTGCGTCTTCGATGAATACATCACAGCAGACACGATGAATCCTGTGCAGCGTATCGGAACCGCTATTCACATACTTCACATCTTCGCTGACATGATTCTCCGGATCGATGTCGCCGTATTCCATGCCGCATTCTGCACATGTACCCGGAGCCTGACAGGTCGGCTGGTCGGCATAGCCGGATTCGTGGGGACATTCGTATTCACAGGAAACGCAGATGCCGTCCGTGTATACATGTGCCACACGAAGTGTGTAGGTTCTGTAAACACTTGGATTATAAGTAGGATATACCTTGATCTGTGTTTCGCCCTTATTGGTGCAGAGGATCGTCCCCCTCGTACCGCTGGCAAGCGGTGCAGCAGAAGTGACTTCCGCAATATCCGGATCAATGATCTCTACAGTCATATCGCAGAGATAGGCATCCTCACGGGTGAATGCACTGAACAGGATCTCAGAATCCGGACAGTTGGGATTGTAAAAATAGGAAGAGTAATAAGTTTCCCCCTCTTGTTTCCAGTTTACATAAAAGCTGCTTGCAACTGTCAGTGTGTCTGTGTAATCACAATCCTGGCACACCGCTTCTGCAAGATTGCTGCCTTCTTCAAGCGGTGTAATATCAAGTGTATGGTCAGGATCATGCAGCACCTTAATGGTAACAGTTTTTGTCAGCACAGGATTGTACAGGTGTGTGAAGGTGATCGTATAAATGCCTTCTTTTAGGAATGTGATCTGTCCGACTCTGGAGCTGATACGATCAAGCACAGCATGTTCCGGATCGGAGAACGTGACTTCATAATCATGGAATAAGGTGTCATATTCTCCGGAGAATGAAATCCAGTATTCCAATGTATCATCCTTGTACACAGTGGGGATCGTACTGCTTGCAAAGCTGCTCCCCGGTGTTGTCCAGTTGACGGACATGGATTCCGGTGTAGCAAATGTAAAATCCTGATCACACTGTGTACAGTGTACACTGCATTCTCCGCCGGCTTCTGTCGGTACAGAAATAAATTCTGTCCGATGTCCGTTCTCGATGACCGTCTGGGAATGCTGGGAAAGATCTGTCAGATCAATATCACAGAATGTATTGACCTTGTTGCTCCATGTATACCAGACAAGCTCGCCGTCTGCGATAACGGGTACACAGTCGGAGAGCGTAGCATCTTCAATGGTGTAGATCTCGCCCGGATTGCCCTCGCCGTCAAGGGCGGTATAGTGTACATCGTCTTCATGACTCCAGAGGAGAATGAAGCTGTTGTCACTTACTTTCACAAGATGGGGGGTGGAGGCGGATTCCGCGCCTTCCTCGTAGTTCGTGATCTGGATGTTGGTGACCGCATCTGTTTCCTTGTTCACAACACCGACCACGATGTTCCGTGTGCCGTTATCCAGATTATCATCCTCAAAATTTTCGGCTGCATACGCTGCAAGATAGGACGTTTCCGAGATCTCAAAACCGCCGACACTCGCACCGGTAAAATTATAATGGTAGGTGTCCGAACCGGGGAATGTGACAATGCTGACCAGATCGCATGTCACTGCGGAATCCGGAGTGAATGTGCCGGTGGTCAGATCCGTATTATATTTTGTCAGCAGAAGGCTGCGCGGATATGCGTCACCGTGATCAAGGGCGATGATACGGTTATCCTCAACATGGATGAACTGGTTGAAGGAATGGGAAACATAGCCATATGTGCTGTTCATGACATCGGTATAGGAATCCGTGACCTCCATTGTTTCCATATCCAGCTGGATCGTCACATTTGCCTGATGGTTGTAGCCGTCACTGGATTGATACATCTCGTGGCAAGTACGGATCAGCAGATAGTTTCCGCAGACTGCAAATCGTGCAGAGCCTGCCTCAAACGGACCAGCTGTATTGCAATCCATCATTCCCACGGAATCCAGCCTGTTCCAGTCCTTATCGTACTTTGTGATGCGATAGGACTCAACGGTTCTCAGCTCCCCATAATCCTGCTCACCGGACAGAACGAAATAATAATCCTCCGTTTCATAGAAGCCGCCGAACAGAGAAAGTTCTGCGTCAATTTGCACTGTTTCCTGAATATTATAATCCTTGTCATAATATTCGATCAGGTACTTGCCCTCCACAGCACCATTCTGAAAACGCATGAAGCCGCCGCTGTCCAGAGCAGTCAGATAGGAATCAATGGGGGATGCCCACTGTATATAGCTCTGATCGTCAACATTGCTTCCTGAATAGGTTTCGCACTGTGTTGTGACAGCTGCGCTTGCTGTGAGCATGGCATCGGGCTGCATAGCGTCTATGGGGATGCTGCCGCACATGGTCAGTGCCACAGCTGCCGCAGACAATGCCGCCGTCAGGCGTTGTCGGATGTTTTTCATATGAACACTTCCTTTCAATGTGTTTCGTCCTTTGGGGACGGATACAAGTGATGATGTCAACAGCAGCGTCCGGAATACCGGCATTTTTGCGAGAATTGCCGGTATTTGAATGATGCTGTTGTATTACCATTTTATCACAAAATAAAATAGAAATCAATAGTATTACTGTTAAAATATTGTGCCAACACAATACACTTGACTTTTCACCTATAAAATGGTACAATGATAAAAAGTGTCAATTTTGTCAAAAAGAATCCAACATAATGAAAAAAACCGCATATTTTAAATAAAGGAGTCGTGTCAAATGAAAGCTATTACAAAACTGACTGCCTCGTTCCTCTCTGCGGCAATGCTGCTCAGCAGTACGCCGGCAATGACATTCGCTGAAACAACGAGAGAGGTGCTTGTCACAAATACCGAGGAGCTTCATGCTGCGCTTGCGGATGCGCAGGCTGGTGATGAGATCATCCTCAGAGAGGGACTCTATCAGCACAGCGATTGGATCGGCGTGTGGGCGGTGTTCTATGCAAATGCAAGCGGCACTGCGGAGCAGCCCATCATTCTGCGCAGTGAAGATCCCGAACATCCCGCAACGCTCAGCGGTGTAACGAGGGAGGACAAGTATGTTCTGCGGATCATCGGAAGCTACTGGGAGATCCGTGACCTGAAGCTCTGTGAAGGTGCCAAGGGGATTTTCCTTGAACAGTCCGAGCATAGCATCATTTCCGGCTGTGAGGTGTACAATATCGGTGACGAGGGGATCCATATTATTGATAACAGCAGCTATAACCTTGTGGAGGATTGTTATATTCATGACACCGGCAAGGTAACGCCGATGTACGGTGAGGGTGTTTACATCGGAAGCTCCTATAAAGCGGAGGGCTATGGATTTGACTGTCATTATAACACCGTCCGCGGCTGTCAGATCGGTCCGAATGTGACGGCTGACTGCGTCGATATTAAGGAATACACCATCGGCAATGTGGTGGAATACTGTACCTTTGACGGGTCGGGCATTGCCGGCGAAAACGGCGGTGACAGCTTTGTGGAGATCAAGGGAAACAACTGCATCGTCCGGAACAACACCGGCTATCAGAACGGCTGTGAAAATATGCTGTATGCATTTGACGCGCACCAGATGCTGGACGGATGGGGACAGAACAACAAGGTATATGAAAATACGGTACACTTTGATTCCGATACATTATATATGTTCAAAGAATGGAACTGTGAGACACAGGTATTCCGCAATACTGCCATTCCCTCCTGTGCGGGCTATAGTACCAGCATGACGATGCAGGTGCTGGAATTTGCGCTGGACGGTGATTCGACGGATGATGGTGAGGTGAACGCGGAGGATGTACAGCGTTTGCAGGAGCATCTGCTGGACAGAGAGATCACCCATATTTCCGGCAGCAATTCCGATCTGGATGAAAATGCTGCCCTGGACGCCTTTGATCTTTGCATTCTCAAGAAAAAGCTGAATGCCGGAGATACGGCGGACTCCCCCGTTGCATCCGTGGACTATGTGGAAGAAAGCACGGCAGCATGGCGTATCAGCGATGGTCTGGGCGGCAGGGCTGTGACATTCCGGCTGACAGGAGAAGCCGGCAGTACTGTCAGCACCGGCTGGGGCTACTGGGATGGAAATTATGCCAATGATGACGGTTCGACCGGAAAATGGATCGGCAATTCCGGCGGTTCGCACACCTTTGATGAAAATGGTACGGCTTCGATCACAGTGGAAGTACCGGAGGGTGCGCGCCGGCTGATGCTGGAGATCTACAATTACTCCAAGGACGGCAGTTCCCTTGACAAGGACGGCGTGGAGCTTATCAGGGTCGAAGTAACCGGGTGATGTTCTATGGAAAAGCGGGTATTATAAAAATGAGGGCAGCTGTTGGAATGACAGCTGCCCTCAGCTTGTAGAAAAAGTCTTTTTTCTGGGGTTAGCACCCCAAAGCTGCCCCCACCCCAACCCCTCCCCCAGCGGGGGAG
>JAZQCT010000085.1:0-4933 GCA_045546475.1 Oscillospiraceae bacterium | reverse complement strand
CAGATTTTCGAGCAGAAATTTCATGCAGACAAGGCGAAAAGGTGCAGGCAGGCTGTCGCCTGTCAAACCTTTTCAACGCAGGATGCGTGAAATTTTGCCGAAAAGATGCGTTGTTAGGCTTAGTGTCAACACGACCTAATTCCTTTTGCACAATACAAGTATGAAACAAGGGGTGCAGTACCAAACTGCCGCCCCTTCTTTCCAATTCAGGAGAAAACAATGGAACAGAAAACAGTACTTCGCACCGCCTTCAAGGGCTATCATAAAATGCAGGTCATGGTCTTGCTCGATGGCTTGAATGCGCTCATTATGGCAGCTGAAAACGGCGATATATCGCAGGAAGAAGCAATCAAAGAAGCGGAATCCCTCCTGCGCAAGCCCATTCAGAAGGCATTCGGAGGCTTTCGAACGGACGATGTGGACACGTACCTTGCGTCACTTCTGGCAAAACTGAAGGGAGAAGTAAATTGAACATCGCATTTGACGCACTCCCCCTCATGGGGCGTATGACCGGAATCGGCTACTGCGAAGCGGGGCAGGTGGGTGCTATGACAAGGCTCCATCCGGAGCATGATTTCACGCTGTATTATTTCGCCATCCGGCATCTGGCACAGCGAAAAGCCGATATTCAGCCCTATCTGCGGGAGAATGTCACTGCGCGGCATTCCCTCTGCCATCCCTATCTCTATCGGCTTGTGTCCACGTTTATTCCGCTGCCGTACCGGTGGTTCTTTGGAAATCAGGCGGAGATCACGCATTTTTTCAATTACATTGTGCCGCCCTTCGTTCACGGAAAGACCGTCGTCACCGTCCATGACATGGTGTACCGCGCATTCCCGGAAACCGTGCGCGGCAGGACAAAGCATATGCTGGATCTGGGGCTTGTCAAGTCCATGCGCCGTGCGGATCGGATCGTGACGGACTCGGAGTTCTCAAAGTCCGAGATCATAAAATATTATCCCGAATTTGCAGAGAAGATCCGTGTTGTGCCGTGCGGTGTGGATATGCAGAAATTCCATCCGGAGACCGATCCGGCAAAAATCGCACAGGTACGGGAAAAATACGGGCTGTCCGGACAGTACTTCCTCTACCTCGGCACACTCGAACCGCGCAAGAACCTTGAACGGCTCATTGATGCCTATGCCGCGTTTGCCAAAAAACACGAAACTCCGGCAAAGCTCGTGCTTGCCGGCGGCAAGGGATGGCTCTATGACGGTATTTTTGCAAAGGTGCAGAAGCTCGGCTTGGAACAGCAGGTCATCTTCACCCAGTACATTGACTCGGAGGATATGTGTGCGCTCATGTCCGGTGCGCTCGCGTTCACGTTTCCCTCGATCTATGAGGGCTTCGGAATGCCGCCGCTGGAGGCGATGGCCTGCGGTACGCCCGTGCTGGTGTCCGATGCGGCATCTCTGCCGGAGGTGACGGGAAATTCCGCTGTGATTGTCAAAGCCGACAGCACAGAGTCCATTGCAGACGGTCTGGAACGGCTCTATACAGACGAAAACCTGCGCGGACGACTGTCCGCAGAGGGTCTGGAACGCGCCAAATCCTTTTCCTGGGAACGCAGTGCGCAGATGCTGTATGAGGTCTATGCGGAGCTTGTTCCCGCGTTGAAAGGAAAGGGACGCTAATGTTAGAAAAATGGTTCAAAGGCGAAGCCTTTGGCGGGTTGCGTGGGCACAGCCCCCGCTTTGAATCCCCCTCCCTCCCGGAGGGGGCAGGGGCAGCTCCCCACGGGGTGGGGAGACGGCACGAAGTGACAGAGGGGATGGTACCGGTGAGGCGGGCAGTTTTAAAGTACCATCCTAAAAAGTCTTGTATCACATTGGGGGGAGAGGAATCATGCCTGAAAAACTGCGAATCTTAGAGGTCAACAAATTCTATTTCCCCCATATCGGCGGCATTGAAACCGTGATCCAGCAGCGCACGGAGGTATTCTCCAAGCGTCCGGATGCGGAAGTAAAGGTGCTGGTCTGCCAGGAAAAGGGCAAGGGCTGCACGGAAACGATCGACGGTGCGGAGATCACCCGCGCGGGGAGCCTCGGGACATACTTTTCCTGTCCGCTTTCGTTGGAATTTCTGTGGAAATTCCGCAAGATGGCAAAGTGGGCGGATGTGATCGAATTTCATACCCCCTTCCCGCTGGGAGACCTTGCCCTGCTGCTTTCCGGCTATAAAGGGCGCGTTGTCATTGCCTGGCACAGCGATGTCATCAAACAGAAAAAGCTGCTCAAATACTACAAGCCCATCCTGATGCGCTTTTTAAAGCGTGCGGATGCCATCATCACAGCGACCGAGGGACATATCAACAGTTCTGCATTTCTTCCGGAATTTCGCGAAAAATGCCATATCATCCCCTACGGGCTGGACGCAAAGCCCTACGACAGCGCGGAGGTTTTCCCCATTCTCACAAGGCAGTGTGGAAATCCCGGTTTCGTCAAATTCCTGTTTGCCGGGCGGCTGGTGTACTACAAGGGCGCGGATGTCCTGCTCGAAGCGTTCCGGAAGGTGCGCGGCTGTGAGCTGTTCCTCTGCGGCACGGGTCCTCTGGAGGAGGAACTGAAGGCAAAGGCTGCCGGGCTGCCGGTGCATTTTCTGGGAAAGCTCACGGATGAGGAGCTGAAATCGGCATTCGCGGACTGTGACGTATTCGTGTTCCCGTCCGTGGAAAATTCCGAAGCCTTCGGCATTGTCCAGCAGGAGGCAATGGTCTACGGAAAGCCGGTCATCAACACTTCCCTCCCGACCGGTGTCCCCTATGTAAGCCTCCACGGCAAAACGGGTCTGACCGTCCCCCCGAAGGATGCCGATGCCCTTGCTGAAGCCATCCGAACCCTCGCAGAGGACGCAGGACTGCGCCGCGAATACGGTGTCAATGCGAGAAAACGCGTGCTGGAGGAATATGATTGTGAGAGGATTATGGAGAAGGTTTTTGAAGTATTAAGGGGTGCATGATGCCTCCTGTCTTAGAAATCATGAGCATCTGAGGGCATTTCTCACGCCCCTGTTAAAAGAATGCAATGCCTGTAATCCTAACGTTTTCCCTTTGTCCCCGCAGGGGGCAATGGGAAAACGCTCTGGGATTCCAAAGGGATCACATCCCTTTGGCAGGGTATGTGGGGGACAGCGTCCCCCACATACCTCACAATTACAAAGAAAGAGGTGTACAACAATGGACTCACTCATCATCGGTGCCGGCGGGTTTGTCGGCAGTTATCTGATACAGGAACTGATGTCCGCCGGAAGATCCGTGGGTGCAACGAAGCTCCCCCACGAAAGCATCCGCGTCGGCGGATGCGAGGTATTCGACCTTGACCTTGCAAAAGAAAGCGACATCCGGATGCTCCTGCAGACCCACCGCCCGGCGCAGATCTACCATCTCGCCGCGCAAAGCTCGGTTGCTGTTTCGTGGAAAGACCCGGAGCTGACCGTGGATGTCAACATCAAGGGCGTTCTCCATCTGCTCGAAGCTGTCCGCAGTGTGGAGGACTACTACCCCCGCATCCTGCTGGTCGGATCCGGCGAGGAATATGGCTACCTGCGCGGCGGCGCGTGTCCGATCTCCGAAACGGAAGCACTCCACCCCGGCAATATCTACGCCGTGACCAAGGCGTGTCAGAACATGATCGGCAGCGTGTATGCAAGAGCCTACGGCATGGCGATCGTCATGGTGCGCGCGTTCAACCATATCGGCGTGGGACAGTCCCCCCAGTTCGTGGCAGCGGACTTTGCCCTGCAGATCGCAGAAATGGAAGCCGGCTTCCGTGCGCCGGTCATGAAGGTGGGCAATCTTGCGGCAAAGCGCGATTTCTCCGATGTGCGCGATGTGGTGAGAGCCTATGTCATGCTCATGGAAAAGGGCAGAGCGGGCGAGACCTACAATGTCGGCAGCGGTCATGCCGTGTCGATCCAGGAGCTGCTGGACATCCTGCTGGAGCAGAGCACGCAGTCCATCGCCGTGGAGCAGGATCCGAACAGAATGCGCCCCTCCGATGTGCCGGTCATTGAAGCGGATGTGACGAAGCTGCGTGAGGATACCGGATGGACAGCGGAATATACACTGGAGGAGACCCTGCGCACAATGCTCAACCAGAACCGCCGCAATTTCGGTGTTCCAGTAAAATAATCAGGATTTGGAATGTCATGTCAGCAATTGAAAGGGGCTTCCAAGGGGCGAAGCCTAACAGGCTCCCGTCCCCTTTGTCTCGTTTCGCTCATCATCTCCCCGCCCTGCTAATGTCATCAACTTAAGCGGGGGCAAGGGGCGACAGCCCCAAAAACCGCCGCAGGCGGAAGCGGGGAGCGGGGGCGCAGCCCCCGCTCTAATCCCCCTCCCCTCGGGGAGGGGGCAGGGGGTGGGGGAATCTTTGCACAACTTTCCTGAAGCTGCAAATACATCAACAAAAAAACAAAGGAGGCACAGCACATGAGTACGGATACTTACAAGGAGATCCCCGGTTTCGGCAGGACCGGACAGAATCTGAAGGAGTTCGGCGAGAAGCAGAACGTCATGAATGCCCAGCTTTCGGAAAAGCTGGAGCTTCTGACCAAACAGCTCGGACAGGCACTCGACCGCATTGCAGAGCTGGAGCTGGAGCAGCACCGCAATATTCAGTGGTTTGCCGCGTGTGAAGCGGAGATCGCAGACCTCAAAAAAGAGGTTGACCGCCTGCGCCTGACGGCAAAGCTCAATTCCAATACGATTGAACGCCTGACACGCGGGGAAAAGGAATAACGAAAAAGGGACTGTTTTCGTGAGTGAAAACAGTCCCTTCAGCTTGTAGAAAAAGTCCTTTTTCTTAGGAATAGGAATCCTGTAACTGCCCCCACCCCAACCCCTCCCCGAGGGGAGGGGCTATATTTGGAGGGTACTGCGTACCCTCCACCCGCCAAAGGGCAAAGCCCTTTGAACCTATTGTGTTTTTTCGAC
>JAZQCT010000084.1:0-37973 GCA_045546475.1 Oscillospiraceae bacterium | reverse complement strand
TCCTGTTCCTCAGAGGAATTGTAGTATTTCCGCGCAATATGCACGACGAGCCGGAGGTTATGCTCAATGAGCCTGTGCTTTGCCTTAGTATTTCCCTGCTCCATTTCCTCGAAGCAGGCAAGCTCCTCCTTGGCGGACAGGGGTTTTGGAAATTGATGGGGCGTATCCGCATGGAGGATGAAAAAAATGATCCTTGTCAAAAATTCGAGTATCATTGCTTACACCAGCCTTTCGGGGTTAGTGTATGCGGGGAGGCTTTTCCGGTATGCGGGATAGGTGCTGTATTTCGGGTGACTTCCCACAGGGCGGAGGAACTGCTGGACAAAGTGAAGCAGAGGGAACAGGGGCTGTAAGTCTTCGTCCCCGAACCCCTTTTGCGGAGCAATCGCTCCGTGTTTGATTTCAGGTTTTCGACAGACTCTTCATGATATTCTCCATTTCTGAAATTTTTTGAAAAAATCACCTCTGACCCCTTGACAAAGTGTAACATCAGTGATATAATTGTATACATCGAGGTTATACAATTTTAGCTTTCGGGCAGTTCGAAATGTCCGTTTGCTATGAAACCTTATCAGATTTAAGGAGTGCACACCAAATGAATATCAACATCAGCAACGCATCGGGCGAGCCGATCTATTTACAGATCGCAAGCCAGATCAAAACGCTGATCCTTGAAGGCAAGCTGAAGGAGGGGGACGCTCTTCCTTCCATGCGAACCCTTGCGGCGGAGCTGCGGATCAGCTTTATGACGA
Source organism: Oscillospiraceae bacterium (assembly GCA_045546475.1). Lineage (GTDB taxonomy): Bacteria > Bacillota > Clostridia > Oscillospirales > Ruminococcaceae > UBA3855. Next base: position 37,221 of record JAZQCT010000084.1, on the reverse strand, counting down.
CCAAACGTGCCTATGAGGAGCTGGAACGTGACGGTTTTATTGAATCGTACACGGGCAGAGGAAGCTTTGTCAAGGCACAGAACATGGAGCTTTATCGGGAGGAGCAGATCAAGGCGATCGAGTCACTGCTGACAGAAGCAAGTGACAAAGCCCGAAAATGTGGCATTTCTATGGAGGAGCTGCACGGTCTGCTTGACCTTGTGAACGAAGGAGAATAGGTATGAATGGCTATGAGAATGCAATTTCCATCAAGGGCATTACCAAAAAATATGACGGATTCACACTGGACAATGTAAGCTTTGACGTACCCAAGGGCAGTATTATGGGCTTTATCGGACAGAATGGTGCCGGTAAATCCACCACCATCCGCAGCCTGCTGAACATCATTCCGATTGATGCCGGCAAGATCAGCCTGCTGGGGATGGATCACATCCATGACGAAAAGACGATCAAGGAACGCATTGCAGTTGTATTTGATGAACTGCCGTTCCATGATATGTTCCATGCAAAGGATATGTCCCGCATTTTCGAGGGGATCTATCCGAAATGGAATAAAGAAGAATATTTCCGGTATCTCGACCGTTTCGGACTGCCGCAAAAAAAGAAGATCGGCGAGTTCTCCAAGGGCATGAAGATGAAACTGCAGATCGCCTGTGCCCTCTCCCATGAAGCGGAGCTTCTGGTAATGGATGAAGCGACCGCCGGACTTGACCCCGTTGTCCGTGATGAGATCCTCCGGATTTTTATGGAATACTTAGAAAACGGCGAACGCAGCATTCTCATGTCGTCCCATATCACCTCCGATCTGGAAAAGATCGCCGACAGCGTGACGTTCATCGACCGTGGAAAGATCCTGCTTTCGGGCTATAAGGACGAAATTCTGGAAACACACGGCATTCTCAAATGCAGCAGGGAACAGCTTGCAAAGATCGACCCTGCGGATTATATCAGTGCAAGAGTCAATGCGTTCGGTGCGGAGGTCATGGTGCCCGACCGTGAAGCGGCATCTTACAAATACAAAGGAGTGGGCATGATGACAAAATTCAAATCACTCGTATTCCGTGAACTGAAGCCCTCCCGTAAGCATTATCTGGGAGCATTCGCTCTGATCCTGCTTTTCGGAGCATTGATGGTGCTCTGCGTATTTGTGGCAGGCGGCGAGGGCGTGAAGAACGGCGAGCATATGGACGCTTTTGCATTGATGATGTCCTATGGATTCGCTGCGATCAGTGCTGCCTGTGCAGCCGGTGACAATGGTGTGTTCAAAGCAGATATGGCGGCTGGGTGGCATTCCTATTTTCAGGCACTTCCGGTCACATCCGCTTTGCAATGGACGGAATGCTCCTGCGGACCATTTGCGTGATCGGATGCTTTCTTCTGTCCTTTGCTGTGCAGGGGATGTCGATGGGCGGCGATGATCGGAAGAAATGGGCGTATTTTGTTGCATCCGGTCCGAAAGGCATCCGTGGCTTTGTATGCACAAAATATCTGTTCATTGCCCTCCTTTGTGTACTGTATTTCGCATTGGGTACGGGGCTGGATCTGCTCTTTACACTCATTGCCAATGTATTCGGCGGCATCGGGATTCCGGCAATGGCAAAGGTGCTTTTCGTGATGCTCTTTGTCCAGCTCCTGCTTCATGCCATTGAAATTCCGTTCACCATCCGCTTCGGTGCAAAGGGCGGCAGCATGATCAAGACCGGACTGCTCATTGCGGCGGTTCTGTTCCTGACCGCAGCCTTTCTGCTCGATCCTGCCGGTGTTGCCGATGCCGTTTCCGTTATCATGGAACACGGTGCAGTTCCGGCATTTATGAAATGGCTTCTCCCCGTGATTTCCATTGCATTCTATGTCCTGTCCTGTCTGCTCTCCTGTAAGCTCTACATGAAGGGTGCGGACGAATATTATCACTAAAGCCTGTTCACATTAAAATCTCATACGCATCTTTTCGGCAAAATTTCCCGCAGTCTGCGTTAAAAAGCCTTGCCATACATACAGTATGCCTGCGGCTTTTTGCCTTGCCTGCGTAAAATTTATGCTCTAAAATCTGCATATTCATTTTATGTGAACATGCTCTAAAAGAGGTATCATCATGAAGAAAATTCTATCCGTCGTTCTCTCTGCAGTGATGGCGTGTACAATGCTTTCCATGCCCGTGCAGGCAGCGGAACCGACAAGTCTGTCCGATATCGGCAAAGAAATCGAAGCCCTCGCAGAGGACAATAAGGACGGCTATGCTTCCTTTGCCGCAGCCGTATTCAGCGGCGATGAGGTGGTATACAGCGAGCATTTCGGGTATATCGACCGTGAAAATGTGATCCCTGCAGATGAAAACGCCGTCTACGAATGGGGCAGCATTTCCAAAATGTGCATCTGGGTCAGTGTGATGCAGCTCTATGAACAGGGCAAAATCGACCTTGATGCGGACATTCAGACCTACCTCCCCGATGGTTTTCTGACGAAACTGCAATATGACGAACCGATCACAATGCTGCACCTGATGAACCACAATGCCGGCTGGCAGGAAAGCATGGCGGCTCTGGAGGTCGAGGACGAAACCGACATCATTCCCCTTGAAGATGCACTCAGAAAATCCGAGCCTGCACAGGTATTCCGTCCCGGCGAGATCACCGCTTATTCCAACTGGGGTGCGGCTCTTGCGGCATACATCGTGGAATGTATCAGCGGCATGGATTATGCGGATTATCTGCATGAACATATCCTCCAGCCCCTCGGCATGGAACAGACCGCCGTTTCCGCTGATTACTGTGACAATATGTGGGTGCGTGAGCAGAGGGAAAAAACAAAGTCCTACATTATCATGAACTATCCCGAAATGGGCATGGCAACGGATGAGGCACTCGGCACGGCGATGAGCTATATTCTGCTGTATCCTGCCGGTTCTGTGACGGGTACGCTTGCGGATATAACCACCTTTGCACAGGCATTCGTGGATGAGGAATGCCCCCTCTTTGCAAAACAGGAAACGCTGGATCTCATGCTCTCCGCAAGTGATTGCTACGGCGATAGTGCGATTCCGAAGAACTGCCATGGTCTGTGGTGTACGGAATATGCCGTCAGCACGATGGGGCACGGCGGCAACACCAACGCAGGTTCAGCAAATCTGGTCTTTGACAAGGAATCAAAGACGGGCGTTGTTGTACTGGCGAATCAGCAGAGCGAGGGCGTGTTCTGCTATGGCATTCCGGAGCTGGTATTCGGGACATTTCAGGATAACCCCATCTATCAGAATGCTGAGATCACAGAACAAAATGACATCAGCGGCAATTATGTGATGAGCAGAGGACTGTTTGAGGGTGCTGCGAAAATTTCCACTTGTCTTGATTATCTTCCGCTTACACAGGGCGAAATGCCCGATTCCTACACACAGGCTGGTATCCCTGCACTCACGCGCTTCTCCGATCATCTGTATCTGATCGAGGGATCGAACGATTTTCTCTATGAAACTGTAACACCCGACGGAAGGACCGTGCTGGAGTATTCCTCCATGGCATATGTGCAGGATGATGCAGTTGAGGGGGAATTCACTGCTGTCATGGTATTTGCAGCAATCAGTGTTATCAATCTGATCATTCTCATTGCAGAGCTGATCCTGAAACTGGTGAAGAAGCAGAAGCTGGTACTGGAAAATTACATTATTCTGGCAGGACAGCTGGCGAAACTTGTACTTGCCGCTGCACTGATCATCCTGTCAGCCTGCATGATCAGTCCGGCGATCTATACGGTACTGTGCATCAGTATGGGACTTTGTGCGGTGATCTGCCTGATTTCCGGTATGATGACGATCATTCGGCTGTTCGCAAAGAACAAACTAAAACTTTCCCAGTATGTGTGGCGTATCGTTTTTGCACTCTGCTGTTTCTTTGTCAGCAGATTTGCGGTATATTTTGAGCTATTCAATTTCTGGACATGATGGCTGTATCATGAATCAAAAAGCCGCTGTGCTTTCAGTGAAGCACAGCGGCTTTTTTGGATTATTCTGATTGTATTTCTTCATGTGCGTAAAATGAGGAGGTTTTCTACAACACTGTCCTTTTTGCTTTCGATCATAGCCGCTGCCTTTTCCCTGTATGTTTTACTTACACCAGCCTTCCGGAATAATGAAAATGATTGCAATCCAATGCAGTTTGTGCTATAATGTAAATTAAGATATTGTATCTTCTTATCTTGTCAGAGCCAAATCTGATGAACAGAAAGGATTGCAGAATTATGTCCATTTTCAGCAAATTATTCGGCAGGCGTGAGCCGAAGAAACCACTTGTGATCATTCAGGATGCTCTGGGTGAATTTACGCTTGATCCGAACCAAAAATTTCTGCAATTTGAGGGCAGTATAAATTGGTGCGGTGAAATCTGTCATGTCTATTTAGAGCCGGATGGCGATGGTGTTTTCACAGCAGAACGGTCGCTTGCAGTTCTGCGCAGATTGATGGAACAGGCGGAGGATTGGGATCGCCGGCTGAAAGCCTATTCCGCCGAAGAAAAGGCGGAGTCGGACGGACTTGTCCATATCTGGGGCAGTCCGGATCAGCTCAATGAGGACGTTCCGCCCATCACAAAGCAAGAATACATCAGCCGGATGTCGATAGGATTTCTGCATGTGATGGCGGACGGAAGTCTGTATTTTGATTTCTGCCTTGATGAGATGTTCACGGATCATGGCGAGGGCATTGATGCCATGATCGACGGAACGATCTGTTCGGCGGGGCTGCAGGGGTGAGAGGATGCTTGGAAAGATTGTGACAGTGACGGTGGATCGTCCGCTCGGGAGCTTACATCCCGTACATAAGAACATGTACTATCCCATCAATTACGGCTATATCAAGGGCATCATGGCACCGGACGGCGAGGAACAGGATGCCTATATTCTCGGAGTGGATGTTCCCGTAGAGCATTTCACGGGCAGGGTCATTGCCATCATTCACCGCCATGATGATGTGGAGGATAAATGGGTGGCTGCACCGGACGGGGTGACATTTACGAAAGAAGAAATCATGAAGATGGTGCGCTTTCAGGAGCAGTATTTTCAGACGGAAGTGATGATGGGATAAGGAGGAGTGCCATGCATTATGTCAATGCAAAATCCATCCTCTCTGCCCGGAATGGCATGAATCTTTATCGAGGATGCACGCATGGCTGTATTTATTGTGACAGCAGAAGTGCCTGTTATCATTTCACGCATTCTTTTGAGGACATTGAGGTCAAGCAGAATGCACCTGAACTTCTGGAACAGGCACTGCGTTCTAAAAGGAAAAAATGTATGATCGGCACAGGTGCAATGTGCGATCCCTACCTCCACTGCGAGGAGGATTTACAGCTGACGAGAAAGTGTCTGGAAATCATTGAATGCCACGGATTCGGTCTGGCGATTCAGACAAAATCTGCACGCCTGCTCCGTGATGTGGATTTGTTTTGCAAAATCAATGAAAAAGCAAAATGTGTTGTGCAGATGACACTGACCACCTATGATGAAGCACTCTGCCGCATTGTGGAACCGAATGTCAGTACCACAAGAGAACGCTTTGCGGCGCTGGAAATTCTGCGGGATCTTGGTATTCCCACTGTGGTATGGCTTACGCCCATTCTCCCATTTCTGAATGACACGAGGGAAAATATTGAGGGAATTCTGGATTACTGCATCCGTGCCAAGGTGAAGGGTGTCATCTGTTTCGGCATGGGACTGACGCTTCGTGAAGGTGACAGAGAATATTACTATGCAGCGCTTGACCGACATTTTCCTGGCTTGAAAGAACGGTATATTCATCGGTATGGCAATGCCTATGAACTGCCCAGCGACAGAAGTGCGGAGCTGCTGACGTTGTTTCATGATACCTGCCAGAAGAACGGCATCCTGCATGATCCCGACGAATGTTTTCGCTACCTGCATGAATTTCCGGAACCTTATGAACAGCTTTCATTGTTTTGATCAACAGAAAGGAGCAGTGAAATGAATCCTGTTGAATTATCCTGATTGCATCCGCTGGAAATAACTGACAAAATCCTGTCACTCATTCAGGAATACCATCCCCAGATCGTGGGATGAGAGAAGGAGTACACCATGAACAGAGCAGCACCATTCCCCGAACCAATCAGCAGCTATCTTAAAGAGAAAACCGGCACATCCGACAATGTCGGATTATCCGGCGGAACGGTGATGCTTTATGATGATATGGTTCTGAAAATTGAACCGTACACAGAGCAGACAGCTTCTGCCATCCGCATGATGCAGTGGATGAGTGCCAAGCTCCCCGTTCCGGAAATCCTATGCCATGAGGTGCAGGATGGGAGGAGTTACCTGCTTATGAGCCGGATACACGGAAAAATGTCCTGTGACACTTATTATCTGGAGCATTCGCAGGAATTGGTATCCCTGCTTGCAAAGGGGCTGAAAATGCTGTGGGATACGGATATTTCGGATTGTCCCCGTAAACGGACACTTGCAGAGGAACTGAAGCAGGCACGTTATAACGTGGAACATGGTCTGGTGGATGTCAGCCGATGTGAGCCGGAAACATTCGGAGAAAAGGGTTTTGCAAGCCCTATGGCTCTGCTGGAATGGTTGGAGAAACACCAGCCTGCCTGTGAACCGGTCCTGTCCCACGGGGATTTCTGTCTGCCGAATATCTTTCTGCATAATGACGGGATCAGCGGATTCATTGATCTGGGAGATGCGGGAATTGCGGATAAATGGCGGGATATTTCTCTATGTTACCGCAGTCTGAAACGCAATTTCGATGGTACATTCGGCGGAAAGATCTACCCTGATTTCAATCCCGATATGCTGTTGGAAAAGCTGGAAACAGAGCCAGATCCTGAAAAGCTGAAATACTATCTATTATTGGACGAATTATTCTGATTGACTTGCCACAGGAGGAAATGAATATGCTTGCTTATGCCTACATTGAACAGGGAAAATTTGCCCTGACAGAAAAACCAAAGCCCACACTTCAAAATGACACGGATGCCATTGTGAGAGTCACCCTTGCCAGCATCTGCACAAGCGACCTGCATATCAAGCATGGTTCTGTGCCCCGTGCCGTTCCCGGCATCACGGTCGGGCATGAGATGGTCGGCATCGTGGAGGAAATCGGTCCGGCGGTCACATCCGTCAAGGTCGGAGACAGGGTGACAGTGAATGTCGAAACATTCTGCGGAGAGTGTTTCTTCTGCAAAAAGGGCTTTGTCAATAACTGCACGGATCAGCACGGCGGATGGGCACTCGGCTGCCGGATCGACGGCGGACAGGCAGAATATGTCCGTGTCCCCTATGCGGATCAGGGGTTGAACAAAATTCCCGATACCGTTACGGATGCACAGGCTCTTTTTGTGGGGGATGTGCTTGCGACAGGTTATTGGGCGGCGAAAATCTCGGAAATCACAGAAGATGACACGGTGCTCATCATCGGGGCAGGCCCGACCGGAATCTGTACACTTCTGTGTGTGATGCTCCGGAATCCCAAGAATATCATTATCAGCGAATCCGATCCGTACCGCAGACAATTTGTGCAGGAGCATTATCCGGATGTACTGGTGACTGCACCGGAGAATGTGCAGGAGTTTGTGCAGCATCACAGCGAGCACGGCGGTGCGGATGTCGTGCTGGAAGTTGCCGGAACAGAGAATACTTTCCGCATGGCATGGGAATGTGCAAGACCGAATGCGATCGTGACAGTGGTCGCCCTGTATGACAAGCCGCAGATTCTGCCCCTGCCGGAGATGTACAGCAAAAATCTCATTTTCAAGACGGGCGGCGTGGATGGATGTGATTGTGATGCCATTTTGAAACTCATTGAGGACGGGAAGATTGATACTACACCGCTGATTACACATACCTATCCGCTCCATCAGATTGACGAGGCGTATGAGCTGTTTGAAAACAGGCGGGAGAATGTCATTAAGGTGGCAGTTGTGCCGTAAAGCGTTTCTATCAAATGCAAGCCCCTTGTCCGGTTCAATTCTGAAGACGGGATCTTCGTATTTTTTCAAAAGGATTCACTGCACATTCTCATTTTTTCAAAGCTTTTCTTCCCCATTTTGACTTTTCCCTGCTCCATTTCCTCAAAACAGGCAAGCTCCTCCTTGGCGGGCAGGGGGGAATTGATAGGGTGTATCCGCGTGGAGGATGGCTGGTTTTGGTGCAGGGAAACGGTGAATAGGCGGCAGTTTCAGGAAGGTTCCGAAAAATTTTAATGTTCCGTTAATACTATTCCATTCCCCATTTAAGCCCCATGCAGTAAAATGGATTCATAAGATCAATACAAAGGAGAAATTCTTATGAAGAAAATCATTTCGGCAATGGCGGCAGCGGTGCTTGTGGTCACATCTTTTGGAACGGTTCTGACGGCTTCGGCGGAAAGTGACGGCAGAACGCCTTCGGGCATCGCATACAGCGAGATCGGCAGCAGCATTGACAGCTATATCGCAGAACGTGAGGAGGGTCTTGCTTCCTGTGCGGTGAGCGTATTCGATGAAAACGGCGTGATCCATGAAGGATACTACGGCTGGGAGGATATGGATACCCGTGCCGAAACAGACGAAGAGACTGTATATGAATGGGCAAGTGCTTCGAAAATCCTTGTCTGGACTTCGGTCATGCAGCAGTGGGAACGGGGCAATCTTGATCTGGAGGCGGACATCCGTGAGTATCTGCCGGAGGGATTCCTTACAAAGCTCCAGTATCCCGATGAAACCATCACCATGCTCAATCTCATGAACCACAATGCAGGCTTTCAGGAAAGCATGTACGAAAACCAGATGGCAGCCCCCGATGATGTATATGACACGCTGGAGGATGCAGTGCGTGCCTGCGAATGCTATCAGGCGTTCCATGTGGGTGAATATACTGCCTACTCCAACTGGGGCACGGCTCTGGCGGCGTATATTGTTGAGCAGACCAGCGGCATGGATTATGTGTCATATGTGCATGAGAATATTTTTGAGCCGCTCGGCATGGAGCACAGCAGTATTGATCCCATGCAGCGGGATAATCCGTGGGTGGGAAAGCAGCGTCAGAACCTGAAATGCTATGTTGTGGCAAAGGATTACTATGAAGATTATGGGAATGGCAGATGTGCTGTACAGCTCTTCCCTGTCGGTGCCTGCATGAGTACGCTGGGGGATTTCTCAAAGCTCGGACAGGCATTCGTGAGTGAGGATTGTCCCCTGTTCGAGAAAAACAGCACCCGTGACAGGATGTTTGAAACGACATCGTTCTTTGGTGATACGGATACGGCAAGAAATTCCCATGGACTCTGGACTCAGCATTATCTGGTGGAAACGCTGGGGCATGGCGGCAATTCCTTTTGTACAGCGAACCTCGAATTCGATCCGGAAAGCGGTCTTGGCGTTGCCGTACTGACCAACGAATCCGGCGAAACTGCATTTTGCAATGGCATTCCCGTACTCCTCTATGGACATATGGCGGACAGGGCGGAATACGGGGATGTTTCCGACAAGGACACCGACATCAGCGGTGTGTACTACTGCAAACGTTCGATCCTTGAGGGAGCGGCAATGGCATCACAGTATCTTGGCGGTATGTTTCCAGTCACACGAAATGATGACGGCACTTATGCTGTGAAGCTGTTCGGCATCACATTTGCGGACGGCATGGAGTTTATTCCGATCGGAGAACATCAGTATATTCTGCTGGATAACGGCATGGAGATGTTTGTATACATTAAAGATGGTATTTTCGAGATGTACTGTCAGGATTATGTGAAAAGCAATACCGGTGCAGCACCGACATTCCTCTGTTTCGGCTTCATCGGGGTCGGTCTGCTCTGTCTGCTGACGCTGTTCATCAAGGGCATTGCATGGATCATCCAGAAACTGCGCAAATCGGGAAAAATATACACAGCAGCCGACAGAATGATCCTGACACAGCAAATGATCTATGGTATATCGGGCGTGATCTTTGCGTTCTTTCTCATGTCCTCCATCGCAAGCACACCGGCATTCGTAACGGTATCGTGCATTCTTGCGGCGGTGCTTGGTATGGTTTCCCTTGCAAACGGCGGCATCCTGTGCTATAATACAGTTAAGAGCGATGTGAAAATTCATACAAGAATCAAACAGTATTTCTGGGCAGGGCTGTCCGCCGCATATACGGTGTTCATCATTGCCATGCAGCTGTACTGCTTCTGGAAATTGTAATGGGGTGATGATATGCCGAATCTACTGATTGCGGACGATGAAAAGGAAATTGTCCGGCTTCTGAAAATTTATCTGGAAACCGATGATATACACATCTATGAAGCCAACGACGGCGCAAAGGCTCTGGAAATTCTGGAACAGCACAGAATTGATTTAGCCATTGTGGATATCATGATGCCGAAAATTGACGGCTATCAGGTGATCAAATCCATCCGGAAGCAGGATGACTATATTCCTGTGATGGTGATTTCTGCGAAGATCACGCTGTCCGAGCGGGTGCTTGGCATCGACCTCGGTGCGGATGATTATATCACAAAGCCATTCGAGCCGCTGGAGGTTGCAGCCAAGGTCAGGGCACAGCTGCGGCGGCTGAATGCTTTCTCAGCTCATGCAGAGCCTAAGAATGTGATCAAAGTCGGCGATATGCAGCTGGATCTGGATGAATGCACTGTCACAAAGGACGGGAACACAACAGATCTTACCAAAGCAGAACTGAAGGTGCTGGAGCTTCTGATGCACCAGCCGAAACGAGTATTCACAAAAGAACAGATCTACGAGAGTGCATGGTATTCCGACAGCGCGGTGGATGATAATACCATCCGTGTGATCATCAGCCGCCTGCGTGACAAAATCGGTGCGGAGCATATCAAGACGATCAGAGGATTGGGGTATCGGTATGAAGCATAAGGACGGTATGACGAAACTGCGTAATCAAATCATGATCACATTTTTGGTGATTCTGTTTGCGATCAGCGTATTTGATAGTTTGATTGAAGTTCTGATGAGCCTGCTGGAGTCCTATGCAGGACAGTATCCGGAACTGGCGGTACCGGCTGTGATCGGTGTGCTGGTGCTGAATCTGGCTGTATATGTGATCTGCGGCTATGTGTTTTTCAGAATCATCCGAAAGAGCATCCGGAAAGAAAGTCAGCGGCAGATGCAGGAAAAAGATCTGGTCTATGCGGCGATCGCCCATGATCTCAAAACCCCCATGACCTCAGTGCAGGGCTTTGCAAAGGCACTTGCGGACGGCAGGATCAGAGCGGAGGAGCAGCAGGAAATCTTCGATATTATTTACCGCAAATCCAACAGCATGAACGACATGATAAACACGTTATTTGCATATGCAAAGCTTGGCACAGAAAGCTACCAGCCGGTGATGGCGCAGGTGGATCTTTGTTCACTGGTGCGGGATATTACCGCTGAGAATTACACCGATTTTGAGGAGCATGATATTGCACTGGATATTGACATACCCGATGAAGCGATCATGATCAATGCTGACAAGAACGAGCTGAAACGAGCTGTGACAAATCTGATCATGAACGTGTACAAGCACAATCCGGACGGAATAAAAGCCGGAATATCGGTCGGCAGAGAGAACGGCAGAGCGGTGATCCGGATCGCAGACAGCGGAAATGCACTTCCGGAGGATGTGGATATTTTCGAGCCGTTCATCACAGAAAATGCCGCCCGGACGATCGGGCGTGGAACAGGGCTGGGGCTTGCGATCACAAAGCGTATCATTAAGCGGCACTGCGGGGAGCTGTATGTAGATACGGCGGATGATGGTTATACAAAGGGGTTTGTGGTGAGGGTTAAAACTTGCACCGTATAAGCCATTCTTCCCGAAAGGATGTATATGGGGCAATGTGAACAAGGGAGGAAAACACACATGGCATGGATGCTTTTCTGGGGCATCAGCATCATCAATCTGGTCATTCTCATTACTGAGCTGATTCTGAAGCTTATGAAGAAACGAAAACTGGAACGGAAGAATTACATCATTTTTTAGTGCAGCAGCAAGGAGGGAAAACATGGCATTTGATTATAAAAAGGAATACAAGGAATTTTATATGCCGAAAAACAAGCCGCAGATCGTGAATATCCCGAATATGAACTACATTGCCGTCCGCGGCAAGGGTGATCCCAATGAGGAAGGCGGCGAGTACCAGCAGGCGATCAGCGTGCTGTATGCGGTGGCGTACACGCTGAAGATGAGTTACAAGACGAATCATACGATCGAGGGATTTTTTGAATATGTCGTGCCGCCGCTGGAAGGGTTCTGGTGGATGCCGGATATGGTCGGCGTTGATTATGCGAACAAGGATAATTTCAACTGGATTTCTGTCATCCGTCTGCCGGATTTTGTGACACAGAAGGATTTTGCATGGGCGGTGGAAACGGCTGCAAAAAAGAAAAAGCTGGACTGCTCCAAGGCGGAATTTCTGACCATTGAGGAGGGATTGTGCGTGCAGATCATGCATCATGGCAGCTACGATACCGAGCCGGAAACGGTCGCTCTCATGGATGCGTATCTTGCGGAAAATGGTTATGTGAATGACTTGAATGCAGAGCGTCTGCATCATGAAATCTACCTGTCCGACCCAAGAAAGGCTGCGCCGGAGAAATGGAAAACGGTGATCCGGCATCCGGTCAAAAAAGCCTGAAATATTACAGAGGTAAAGAGGAGAACAACAGTGAATACAAGAGCCATCTGATGGAAAACGGTGTACCAGAGTCTGCGATTCTTTGTGAAGACCGTGCTGCCAATTCTATGGAAAATGCAGCGTTTGCAGCAAACGTCCTGCTAAAAGCCGGTATCCGTATCAAAAGGGCGATCCTCTGCTGTCAGGCGTTTCATGCAAGAAGAGCATTTCTGTCCTACGCATGTCATTTCCCTGATGCAGAAATTCTGGTCGTACCCACAGATACGCAGGGTATCACTTGAGATAGCTGGCATATGCAGGAAAGAAGTTATTGTAAGGTCATGGCTGAGGTTGTAAAATGTGGAAAATACTTTGGCGAATATCAGCTGTGGCAGAAAGGACAAACCTATGAAACTACTGATCATCCGTCACGGCGATCCGGATTATGCGATCGACTCGCTGACTGAAAAAGGACACAGAGAAGCAGCCCTGCTTGCCGAGCGCATTGCACCGATGGACATTGCGGCGTACTATGTATCCCCCCTCGGCAGGGCGCAGAAAACGGCGGAATACACATTGCAGAAATGCGGCAGGACCGCCGAAACACACCGCTGGATGCGGGAATTTGACTGCAATATCCTCTCTCCCGAAACCGGTGAACGGCGCATTCCGTGGGATATGCTGCCGCAGAACTGGACGAAGATTCCGGCATACTATGACAAGGACAAATGGTTCGATGTGCCGATCATGGCAGAAGCGGATATGCGTTCGGGATTTGCGGAGGTGCAGGAGGGGCTTGATGCGCTCCTTGCAAAGCATGGCTATGTCCGTGAGGGAAATTATTACCGAGCCGTCCGCCCGAATCAGGATACCATCGCCCTGTTCTGCCATTTCGGGGTGGAATGCGTGATGCTCGGGCATCTGCTGGGGATCTCACCCATGGTGCTGTGGCATGGCTTCATGGCGGCTCCCACATCGGTGACGACCGTCTGCACGGAGGAACGCCGTGAGGGGATCGCAGCTTTTCGTGTGGGCGCATTCGGGGATATTTCGCATCTATATGTGCAAAACGAACCGCCGGCATTTGCGGGGCGGTTCTGTGAGATGTTCCGTAATGCGGAGCAGAGGCATGACTGAACATGATGCAGGAGGTACAGAATGAAGATCATCAACCAGAACATTGACAGCGGAAAAGCATTTGACTGGGGCAGGACCTCGGAGGATTATGCGAAATTCCGCGATATTTATCCGCAGATATTCTATGACAGAATCATAGAACGCGGACTTTGTATGAAAGGACAGTCCGTCCTTGATCTGGGGACAGGTACAGGCGTTTTACCAAGAAATATGTACCGCTATGGTGCAAGGTGGACGGGAACGGATATTTCTGAAAATCAGATCAAACAGGCAAAGCTGCTTTCAGAGGGAATGGAGATTGCTTATTATGCAAAATCGGCGGAACAGCTTGCATTTCCGAATGAATCCTTTGATGTCATCACTGCCTGTCAGTGCTTCTGGTATTTTGACCATGAAAAGATCATGCCGGAGCTGTACCGGATGCTGAAAGAAAACGGCAGCATTCTGGTGCTGTATATGGCGTGGCTGCCCTATGAAGATGCAATTGCTGGAGCAAGTGAACAGCTTGTTCTTAAATACAGCCCGAACTGGAGCGGTGCTGGTGAAACGGTACATCCCATCCACATTCCTGACTGTTACCGTGAGAATTTCGAGCTTGTGCATCATGAGGAATATCCGCTGTATGTTCCATTCACCCGTGAGAGTTGGAACGGCAGAATGAAAGCCTGCCGCGGTGTAGGGGCTTCGCTCACAGAAAAAGAAATTGCAGCCTGGGAACAGGAACATCTGAAACTCCTTCAGGACATTGCACCGGAACGATTTGAGATCAGACACTATGCGGCGATCGCGGAACTGAAAAAGAAATGTTGTAAAGAGTAAGATATGCCTTTAATGACAGCATTATCTCAAAAACCTGGGAAAAATTATTATGAAACATATGATTCACAAAATCACGGCAATTGCGGTTGCCAAGGAATCATTCATCACTCAGAAGGAGGCTTTGCAATGAAATGCGGCAGAATATTATCAGGACTTTTCGCAGCGGCAATGCTGTTTGCACAGGCTGCGCCGGCATATGCGGCTGAAAGTGCCGTGCTGCTTTACACGGGAGAAGCATCCGCGGAAGCGTGGACATGCCCTCTTACGATCCCTGTGCCGGATCGGAGCATTTATACGAAGGGAAACACCATTGCTGTACAGTGTGATACGGATGCGGCACCGTATTTTGTTCTGACATCAAACAGCGGCGGTGAGAGCTGGGCACAGGTTCTGCCGGATGGTGCGGAGGATAACTGGTACTACTATTCCTATGAGGCAATGGCGGCATCCTTCGGGACGGATTTTTCACAGCTGGACTACATATCCGTCATGGCAGCAGATGCGCCGGTGACGGTATATACGATCGAAATGCAGACCGGCGGTACGGCGGATGCACCGGAGCAGGATGACGTGCAGCATGATTCCCGCGTGGTGGGGTATCTCCCCGACTGGTCGTACCAGTCATACGGCACGCTGGATTTTTCGGCACTCACGCACCTGAACATTGCATTCTGCAATCCTGACACGGAGGGAAAGCTCTCCTGCTGGATACCGGATTATGAAATGCAGAATATCGTGAACAAAGCCCATGCTTCCGAGGTCAAAGTCATGGCAGCACTGGGCGGAGGCGGCGGCTGTGACGGCTATCTGCCGCTGCTTGATACGCCGGAGGAAATGGCAGCGTTCAATGAGAATATCATGACCTACTGCGAGACCTATGATCTTGACGGCATCGACCTTGACATTGAGCTGGGTTCGAGCCATGAGATCTGGAATTACTATGCGGACTGGGTGACTTCGCTGCGCGTGCTGTGCGGTGAACGGGGATATGAACTCTCCACCGCAACGGCGCAGTGGGTGGCAGTGCATGTAACGCCCGACACCTTTGATCTTTTTGATTTTGTCAGTGTGATGGCGTATGATAATGATGCGGATGAAAGCTCCCATGCAGATATGGAATTTGCACAGACCTCTCTGCAGTATTTCAATGTGCAGAAGCAGATCCCGAAGGAAAGGCTTGTGCTGGGTGTTCCGTTCTACGGCAGGGGCTACACTGCTGACGGCGCACTGGACTGGGGTTCCTATGTTGCCTTCTCGGAGCTGATCGCGGCGGATCCGGTAAATTATGACGCTGACCTGTACAATGGCATTGCCTATAACGGCGCATCCACCATGCGGGAGAAATGCACGCTTGCAAGGGAGTACGGCGGTATTATGATCTGGGAGCTGTCGCAGGATGCGGCGGGAGAATATTCCCTGCTCTCGGTCATCAAGGAAGAATTAACAGCTCCGGCGGGCATCGCTGGGGATGTGAATGCGGATGGAGCGTTTACAGTTCTTGATGCAGTGATGCTGCAGAAATGGCTGCTTTGCACAGGAGGGATCACCGACTGGCAGGCGGGTGATCTTTGTGAGGATGGAAGAATTGATGCATTTGATCTGGGGATCATGAAGCGGGAACTATTGGGCATCACTTAAAACCTCCCTCACGGCAGAATTTCTATGACCAGCATCATCTGCTGCGTCAACAAGTCTTGACATACATACAGTATGTCTGCAACTTGTTTCCTTGCATCTGATACCAGTCATGTACGAAATTCTGCTCGTGTTCCGGTTTTTAGTAATGCCCTATTGAAATAATGGAGGAATCACTATGGAATTTATCAAATCAGCTGAAATCAAGGCACTTGCCAATCCCGGTGTAGTATCACGGCAGCTGCTGAATCCGGACAATTCGGAAAGCTCAAGGGTAACGATCACGGAGGTGCATCTGGAAGTCGGCGCATGTCAGCCGCGGCATACACACGACGCATCGGAGCAGATCTGGTATGCGACAAAGGGAAGCGGAACGCTGCTGCTTGCAGAGGAGAAGGAAATGCCGTTCCATGCAGGTGATGTTGTCCGGTTTGCAGACAAGGACGTGCATGGTCTGCGCAATGACGGCGGAGAGGAATTTGTCTACCTCTCCGTCACAGCCCCGCCGATCCATTTCGGGTATGCATATCAGGAAAAGAAATAGAGCCATTCTGTCATTTTGAAACCAATTCGGTTCAGAATGACAGAATTTTTTTAAGCATTCCTCACACCAATTTCTCAAAACCACTGGAAATCTCCTTTCAGATATGGTATAATATAAAATAGGTAATTATGAGTTTAAGGAGGCATTTATGCGCTTACTTGTCATAGACGGAAACAGCATCGTCAACCGTGCCTATTACGGTGTCCGTGCGCTTTCTAATAAGAACGGCGTGTTCACAAATGCGCTGTTCGGCTTTATCAATATGTATCTGAAAGAAATCAGCGAAATCAAACCCGATGCTGTGGCGGTCGCATTCGATCTGAAAAGCCCGACATTCCGCCACAAAGAGGTTGCATCCTACAAGGCGAACCGCAAGGGGATGCCGGAGGAGCTTGCCATGCAGATGCCCTACCTCAAGCAGATCCTCGCCGCTATGGGCATCGCCTGTCTGTCCTGTGAGGGCTTCGAGGCGGACGATATTCTCGGTACGCTCGCAAAGGCTTGCCAGGCACAGGGACACGATTGTGTTGTTATGACCGGCGACCGTGACAGCCTCCAGCTGATCGACACGAATATCATGGTGCATCTGATCGGGACGAAAGAAAACATTGCCTATACAGCAGAGAAATTCCGCGAGAATTACGGCTTTGATCCGATTTATCTGATCGACCTGAAAGCACTCATGGGCGACAGCTCGGATAATATCTCCGGCATCAAGGGCATCGGCGAAAAGACGGCGATGGCACTCATGCAGGCTTGGAACAGCATCGAGAATATGTACGACCATATCGAGGAAGTGCAGGCTACGCCCCGTATCCGGCAGAAACTGCTTGACGGCAGACAGGATGCGGAACAGAGCAAATGGCTGGCAACCATCCGGACGGATGTGCCGGTTTCCACGGATTTAAACGATTATCTCCCGAAGCCGCAGAAAACGGATGATCTGCGCCGGATCCTCACAGAGCTGGAAATGTACAAGATTCTGGAACGCTTCGGGCTTTCTCCTCTTGGCAGCGGCGAACCGTCCGCAGCGATCGCAGAGGAACCGCTGGAAGCACCGGAGCTGACGGAGATCCCCTATTCTGCACAGGCAGCCGCAGAATTCCCCGAACCCATCGCCTATGTTCTGCGGGATGGTGTACTGACGGTCTGCGGAGAGAACAAGCTCCTCCGGACGGCGGAGGAAGCTGAAATTCTGGCGTTTCTGTCATCGGATAAGACCAAGGCAACGGATGATGCGAAAGCGCATTATCATTTTGCATATGAACGCGGTGCAAAGCTCAGCGGCATTGTTTTTGATGCGGCAGTATGCGGGTATCTGCTCAATCCTTCGGCATCCGATTACAGCACAGCGGCTCTTTGCGCGGTTCTGAATGTTCCCTATTTTGCAGAGCTTTCTGAAAATGCCGATGTACAGGCACTGCCGTGCCTTGCAGAAAAGGGCATCAAAAAGCTCACAGAGGACGGCATGTTTCCGCTCTGGACAGAGATCGAACTGCCGCTGACAAGGGTGCTTGCTTCGATGGAACACGCCGGTGTTCTTGTTGACAAGGATGGTATCAAGGCATTCGGCGAGGGGCTTTCTGAAAAGATCGCAGAGCTGGAAACACAGATTTATGACTATGCTGGGGAGAAATTCAACATCGCTTCTCCGAAGCAGCTGGGCGTGATCCTGTTTGAAACGCTGGGACTTCCGGCAAAGAAAAAGACAAAGAGCGGCTATTCCACGAATGCGGAGGTTCTGGAAGAGCTTCTCCCGAAGCATCCGATCATCGGGGCGATTCTGGAATATCGCCAGTATACAAAGCTGCTCTCCACTTATGTGGATGGTCTGCTGAAAACGATCGCGGAGGACGGACGCATTCACACGAAGTACAAGCAGACGGAAACGAGAACAGGACGCATTTCGTCCATTGAACCGAATCTGCAGAATATTCCGGTGCGGACAGAGCTGGGACGCAATATGCGGAAATTTTTCAAGGCATCGGAGGGCTGTATTCTGCTCGATGCCGACTACAGCCAGATCGAACTGCGTCTGATGGCGCATCTGAGCGGTGACAAGGCGATGCAGGAAGCATTCCTCAGCGGCACGGACATTCATACAGCGACAGCGGCAAAGGTCTTTGATATGCCGGAGCTGTTTGTCACATCGGAAATGCGAAGTGCGGCAAAGGCTGTGAATTTCGGCATTCTCTACGGCATGGGGGCATTCTCCCTGTCGAAGGATATTCATGTATCCACGGCACAGGCGAAGAAATATATTGAGGATTACCTCGGATCGTATCCTAAGGTTTCCGCATTTCTTGATTCCGTTGTGGAAAACGGTACGGAAAAGGGGTATGTCTGCACGATGCACGGCAGACGGCGTTATGTGCCGGAGCTGAAAGCAAAAAACAAGATGGTGCAGGCAGCAGGAAAACGCATTGCCATGAACACGCCCGTACAGGGTACGGCGGCGGATATTATCAAGCTGGCAATGGTGCATGTGCATGACAGACTGGAACGGGAAGTGCCGACAGCAAAACTGCTCTTGCAGGTGCATGACGAACTGATCGTGGAAGTACCGCTTGCAGATGCGGATGCGGCAGCAAAAATTCTGCATGAGGAGATGCAGCAGGTATGCGAGCTTGCTGTGCCGCTGATCGCGGATGTCAACAGGGGGGAAACATGGTATGATGCAAAAGGTTAAACGCATTACAGCGGAGGATACCGCATTGCTCGAACAGATCACAGAGCTGGAACGGCTCTGTATTCCGAATCCGTGGAGCTTTGAAATGTTCGAGCTGGAAGCCGGCAGAACGGGCGGCATCGTGCTTGCGGCTTTGGATGAAAACGGCGATGTCATGGGATTTCTGACGGCACAGAGAGTTGTGGACGCGGCAGACATCAACAATGTGGCAGTCCATCCGGACAAACGCCGGCAGTCGGTGGGCAGTGCGCTTCTGGCAACATTTCTGGAACAGAACGCGGACTGTGCGCAGATTTTCCTTGAAGTCCGGGCATCCAATGTGCCGGCGATCGGGCTGTATCAAAAGCATGGATTCGTTTCCGTCGGAATGCGGAAGCGTTACTATACCAATCCTGTGGAGGATGCAATTTTAATGCAATATGGAGGAAATCAATGTTAATACTGGGAATCGAAAGCTCCTGCGATGAAACCGCTGCAAGCGTGGTGGAGGACTGCACCAATCTCCGGTCTTCCGTGATCGCATCGCAGGCAATGGAACACAGACAATACGGCGGTGTCGTGCCGGAGCTGGCATCGAGACGGCACTGCGAAAATATCTACGCAGTCGTACAGCAGGCACTCAACGAGGCGAATGTCACGATCGAGGAACTCGACGGCATTGCGGTGACGCATACGCCCGGTCTGATCGGTGCGCTTCTGGTGGGTGTGAATTTTGCAAAGGGTCTTGCCTTTGCGGCAGGAAAGCCCCTGATTCCGGTGCATCACATCACCGGACATATTGCGGCGAATTATCTGGCACATCCGGATCTCAAACCGCCGTACCTCTGCCTTGTGGTCAGCGGCGGACATACGATGCTGTGCGAGGTGAAATCCTATACGGAATTTGCGATCCTTGGCACGACCCGTGACGATGCTGCCGGTGAATGCTTTGACAAATGCGCCAGAGTGCTGGGCTATCCCTATCCGGGCGGCGTGCAGATCGACAAGGCGGCACAGCAGGGCGACAGCACGAAATATCCCCTCCCCCGTCCGAGAGTTGCCGGAAGTGAGCTGGACTGCAGTTTCTCCGGTCTGAAAACGGCGGTCATCAATATGGTGCATCATGCGGAACAGAAGAATGAACCCATTGACGCGCCCTCCATGGCGGCAAGCCTCCAGCGGACGGTTGCGGAAATTCTCACGGAAAAGACCCTGCTTGCGGCAAAGCAAACAGGATATACGACAATTGCCATGGCTGGCGGTGTTTCGGCAAATTCCGGCTTGCGTCAGAGCATGGAGAAGATGTGCAGAAAGCACGGCTATACCCTCTATATGCCGCCGCTCTCCCTCTGCGGTGATAATGCGGCAATGATCGCGTGTCAGGGTTCGTACAATTTCCTTGCCGGCATCCGTGCGGATGAGAGCCTGAATGCGTATGCTTCCGGCACGGCGATCGGTGAGATGGTGCAGAGTCTGCACTGACATTTCCCTCCAATCCACAAGGGACGGCCTTCGGGTGTGCGCCTGACGGGGCAAAGTCGGACATAAGTACATAAAAACTCCCCTTTCGTTAGACTTGATTTCTGGTATCTCTTTATGATACCACATTGTCTAACAAAAGGGGAGTATTCATTTCGGGGGGCGTTTATATTGTAAGTTCTATCTGATTTCCCTCAATGGCAAGGATACAGCTTTCATAATAGCCGTCCCCCGTTGTGCGGGGACCGCTGATAACGGAATAGCCATCCTCCGAAAGCCGCTGGGTCAATTCTTCCAGCTGTGTACGGCTGTCCAGACGGAATGCAATATGGGCATATCCTGTGCGGTTCGGATGCTTTTCGGAATCCTCCATATCCGGACGGTGCATGAGTTCCAGTCTTGCACCATCACCAAAGGAAAGAAAGTAGGAACGGAAATCCGTGTTCGGATTATGGTAGCCGTCATTCGATGCAGCACCGAGATACTTCACGAAAAATGCTCTTGCTTGTTCGAGGTCATTCACATACATGGCTACATGCTCGATTATCATATCATTCTCCTGTATACCCGATCATATCCCCATATTCCGCCAGAAATTTCTCTGCGATCAGCGCACAGCCCTCACCGTTGGGGTGACCGCCGTAAACTGCCTTGTTCGGGGCGGCGGTATCCTCCAGAAGTGCTGCCCAGTCAAACAGCGGTACACCCAGCTCCTCCGCCGTTGCCGGAAGCTTGTCATTCAGCGCATTGCGAATGTCTTCCGTATCCCCCTCAAAATCAAAGGGCGGTGCATTGAAGAGAATCACCTGACAGCCTGCATGTTTCAGCTCCGTCACGATCGTCCGCAGCCAGCCGTCGATCTCATCGGCAGTACTCGGACGCATTGCGCCGTACTGCCCCACCACCGCATCATTCGTGCCGAATGCAACGGTCACAATATCCGCCGATTTCGCACGTTCCAGCCAGTCGCCGCACAGTGCCGCATCACTCGATCTTGAATAGCCGATGCCCAGATTCCATACGCTGTAGTCACTGCCCAGCGTTTCGGCAACCTCAGTTACCCAGAAATCATTCCCAAATTCCGTACTTTCACAGCCCTGTGTGATGGAATCGCCGAATGCTGCAATTTTCAGCTTCGTGTCACGCTTTGCGCCGATCATCTGCGGTGCAGGTGCTTCGTTGCTGTAGATGAAATTCGCCTTGTCCTTACTAAAGAACGAATACGCCAGATTTGACATGCGGATGCACGGGATGTCCTCCCCCTGCACCGTCCATTCCCATACCAGATAATGCCCCTCCGGCACGTTGATCGTCACCGCATCACTCCAGCATGTTTCACCGGATGCGACCTGCTTTCCGGCATTGCCGCCGTCGAATGTCACCTCTGCAAGCAGCTTTGCGGTATCATCGGGGCTTGTGCCGCCGTCATAGACCGCCGCGCTGATAATTTCATACTCACCGCAGGGCATTCCGGCGTGTCCCCATCTGCCCTTGTCCCATGTGGAATCGAGGGCGTTGGAGAAATAGAATTTGTATTCCAGCTCGCCGTATTCCTGCAGCGGGTAATAACTGCGGTAGGTGATCGGCTGTTCTGCATCCACTGTCAGGTGGGAGCCGGTTGAAATGGATGTGTTCGACGCATATTCATCGAATACGGTCGGCTGTTTTTCGATAACAGCTTCCGTGACAGATTCCGCCGCGCTCTGTGCGTCTCCGGCACAGCCTGCCGCACTGAGCAGAAGTCCTGTGCAGAGGCTGAGGATCAGTATTTTTTTCATAGCTACTCCTTCACCATCACCAGCCTTGGGAAGCTTCCAAAGCTTCCCTCTTCGGAGGAACGGTTCCGCCGTGTATGCTGATGATGCGCTGTTTCACCGGCTCTGATGCCGGTTCTCCATTCTTCCAAGACTCTTCCATTATACCACAAAACATGGGAAATTGCAAGGTTTTTTCCCATTTTCAAACAAGAAAGTCGGTTTTGCAATTTTTATGAATGAATCTGCAACTGCTGTTTTCGGAAAATGTTCACAATTTCGTGCTATAATGGAAATATCAGTACTGACTGATACAGTTTCAAATGACAAACAGAAAGGAAAATCAGTATGAACATGAGAAAAATGCTTGCTTCCCTGACGGCTGCTGCGCTTTGTGCAGGAGCTGCCGCTGTCATCCCGCATTCTGCCGGCGCGGCAGAAACACAGTACCGCATTCTCTGTGCGGGCGATTCTATCACACATGGCTACATCAACGGGGACAACGGTTACCGCAAATATCTCTGCTACTATCTCCAGCAGAACGGCATCGGCTATGACATGGTTGGTCCGGAAAACAGCTGGTCGGATTCTGCGACCTACAGCTGGAACGGCACAACGATCACCTATGATCCGCAGCACTGCGGCTACAGCGGATATTCCACGATGAGTTACTCCGGCAGAACGGGCATTTATGAAACGCTGTTCGGCAGCGGCAATCTGATGGAAACCTATGATCCGGATATGGTACTTCTGCAGATCGGCACGAATGACCTGCTGGATGCAAGTCTGGATATTCTGGAAAATTCCGGCGACATCCGTGCAACCACAACGGCTCTGGATCGTCTGGAGACTGTGGTGGATGAGATCCTTGCAAATATGGATTCCACGGATGTACTTTTTGTGACGACAGTGCCGGATATTGATGCTGTAACCCGTGCAGACTGGGTAAGCTCCTATCAGTGGACATATGGTATTTCTGCGGAGGAGATTCCGGCAAAAGTGCAGGAATGTGTGGATGCCTATAACGCGGGCGTGAAGGCACTGGCAGCTGAAAAGCAGGCAGAGGGCAAGAATGTTCAGCTGGGCGACATCAACAGTGTGGTTGACTACACCGCAGGCGACCTGGAAGACGGCGTGCATCCGAGCGAGCAGGGCTATGCCAAGATGGGTGCGCATTGGGCGGAGAAGATCACAGCCTATCTGAATGGCAGCAGTGCGGAGATTGTTCCCCCCACAACGGAGGAAACCACCGAAGCAACCGAACCCACCACTGAATCGACAGAATCTACCACTGAACCGATCGAATCTACCACCGAATTGACTGAACCCACCACTGAACCGACTGAATCTACCACTGAACCGACCGAACCCACCACCGAATCGACTGAATCTACCACCGAACTGACTGAACCCACCACTGAACCGACAACGGATTCCGGTAATGATCTGGCTCTGGGCGATGTGAATCTGGATGGCAGTGTGAATGTGACGGATATTATTGCACTGACACAGCATCTTTTGAACGTGACACCGCTTTCCGGCGAGGGCTTCGTAGTGGCGGATATGAGCCGGGATGGCATTGTGGATGGATTTGATCTGGCGATGCTCAAGAGAACGGTACTGGCGAGTACGCCGATGCCTTTGTAAATTGATACAATAATCCCCGATTTCTGTAAGAAATCGGGGATATTCTTATTATTCTTCTGTCTTTTCCACAACCGCAATGCCCAGTACATCGAGATTTTCCTTCTCGACAACGGACGGACATGCACTCATGATTTCGGAGGCATCCTTTACCTTCGGGAATGCCACAACATCACGCAGGCTCTCTGCCTTGCACAGAACCATTGCCAGTCTGTCCAGACCAATGCCCAGACCACCGTGAGGCGGTGCGCCGTAGTGATAGGCTTCTACGAGGAAACCGAACTTTGCTTCAATTTCTTCATCGGTCAGACCGAGCGCACGGAACATCTTCTGCTGCAGCTCAAAGTCAGTGATTCGCATCGAACCGGAGCAAAGCTCTACACCGTTCAGAACGAGGTCGTATGCCTTTGCAGTCACCTTGCCCGGATCGGATTCGAGGTAGGGCAGGCATTCATCCTCCGGCATGGTGAACGGATGGTGCATTGCCAGCCATGTCTTAGAATCCTCATCCCATTCGAAGAACGGGAACTGTGTGATCCACAGGAAATTCAGCTTTTCTTCCGGAATGATGTCCAGTTTCTTTGCCACATGCAGACGCAGTGCGCCCAGAACGGGCAGTGTTACGCTGTTCTTGTCAGCGATGAACAGGGCAACGTCACCCTTTTCACAGCCGATGGTATTCAGGATATTCTGCATTTCTTCTTCACTGAAGAATTTGGAGAATGCGCAGGTGGGAGCTTCGTCCGCCCAGCGGATGAACGCAAGTCCCTTTGCACCGATGCCGCGCACCATTTCTGTCAGCTTGTCGATTTCCTTACGGGTCAGGATCTTTGCTGCATCCTTTGCCACGATGCAGCGGACACTGCCGCCGGACTGCACTGCACCGGAGAATACGCCGAAGCCGCAATCCTTGACAAGATCGGAAATATCGCAGATCTCCATGCCGAAACGGGTATCCGGCTTATCGGAACCGTAACGGTTCATGGCATCTGCATAGGACAGGCGGGGCAGGGGCAGGGATACTTCCTGACCGAGTACATCGGACATGAGCTTTGCGAGGAAGCCCTCGGTCATATCGAGGATGTCCTCCACATCCACATAGGACATTTCCAGGTCGATCTGTGTAAATTCCGGCTGACGATCCGCACGAAGATCCTCGTCACGGAAGCATCTTGCAATCTGAATATAACGCTCCATGCCGGCTACCATCAGCAGCTGCTTGTAGATCTGCGGAGACTGGGGCAGGGCGTAGAACTTGCCGTTGTGTACACGGGACGGGATCAGATAGTCTCTTGCACCCTCGGGTGTGGACTTCATCATCATGGGAGTTTCGATCTCGATGAAGTCATTTGCATAGTAATATTCTCTTGCGCACTTTGCAATCTTGTGGCGCATGATGAGATTCTGCTGGAGGGGGGTTCTTCTCAGGTCAAGATAACGGTACTGCAGACGCAGTTCCTCATTGACGTTGGTCTCGTCGCTGATGACGAACGGCAGCGGTTCTGCCTTGGAGAGGATGCGCAGATCCTCTGCAACGATCTCTACCATACCGGTCTTCATATTGGGGTTGACATCCTGACGCTTCACAGCAGTACCCTTGACCAGCAGGACATATTCATTCTTGACGGATGCCGCCTTCTCGAAGATCGCGCGATCGGTCTCATCATTGAATACAAGCTGCACCTCACCGCTTCTGTCGCGCAGAACGATGAAGATGACCTTGTTCTTGTTTCGCATATACTGTACAAAGCCGCCGACAGTGACCTGCATTCCCGGCTCTGTGAC
Source organism: Oscillospiraceae bacterium (assembly GCA_045546475.1). GTDB lineage: Bacteria > Bacillota > Clostridia > Oscillospirales > Ruminococcaceae > UBA3855. Next base: position 11,152 of record JAZQCT010000084.1, on the reverse strand, counting down.
CTCTCCGCAGCCATGTGTGCGGCGGAGATTACCCATAGATTCAGCCATAATTGTGCCTCCTTAATTATCCAAGCAGTGCTTCTGTGTCTTCCCCTCCAAACAGGAAATCCAGCAGGAGCGTGGAGAAATTTTCAGCAAATGTATCGCCCAGTGCAATTTTTGTCTTTTCTCCGGTTTTCATATTCTTGACCTCTGCCAGACCATCTGCGATCTCGTTGTCACCGATGACGATGGTGAACTTGGCATTGATCTTGTCCGCATACTTCATCTGTGCGCGCAGGCTTCTGCCCATCACGTCAGTCTGTGCGGAAACGCCTGTCTGACGCAGTGCGGCTGTCAGGGCAAGTGCCTTGTCCGCTGCGGCTTCGCCCATCGGGGCAAGATAGATGTCGCAGGAATCCTCCTCGCCGAGGCTCACGCCCTGGCTGCGCAGTGTCAGCAGCAGACGCTCCAGACCCATGCCGAAACCAAGTGCGGGCGTTTCAGGACCGCCGAGCTGACCGATCAGACCGTCATATCTGCCGCCTCCGCAGACGGTACCCTGTGCACCGATGTCAGTGGTGACAAATTCAAATACGGTCTTGGTGTAATAATCCAGACCGCGGACGATCTTGGGGTTCACCTTATATTCGATCTTGAGCATTTCCAGATTTTTCTTGAGCTGTTCAAAGTGCGTGCTGCAGTCCTCGCAGAGATAGTCAAGGATCACGGGAGCATCCTTTGCAATTTCTCCGCAGACGGGGCTTTTGCAGTCGAGGATGCGCATCGGATTCTTTTCCAGACGGGACAGGCAGGTCTCACAGAGCTGATCCTTTGAGGCTGCAAAGTATTCCTGCAGTGCCTTGTGGTATGCCTTGCGGCAGGTCGGGCAGCCGATGGAATTGATATACAGTGCAATGCCCTTGATGCCGACCATATCAATGATCTGCTTGGCAAGGCTGATGACCTCCGCGTCAGCGGAAGCACTCGGAGAGCCTGCCATTTCTACACCAAACTGGTGGAACTCACGAAGACGACCCGCCTGCGGACGCTCGTGGCGGAAGCAGGACAGAATATAGTATACGCGCTGCGGCAGTGCTTCATTCAGAAGCCCGTTCTGCAGCATGGCGCGGATCGTGCCGGCTGTGCCCTCGGGACGCAGGGTGAACTTGGATTCTTTTGCGGAAACGGTGTACATTTCCTTCTGCACCACATCGGTCGTTTCACCGACACTGCGGCAGAACAGATCGGTCTGTTCAAAGGTAGGAACACGGATCTCACGGAATCCGTAAACTGCTGCAATGTCGCGCAGCATACGCTCCAGGTTCTGCCATTCGCAGCTGACGGACGGCAGAATGTCCTCTGTTCCGTTGGGGCGTTTGATATTTGCCATAGATACCTCCAAAAAGAAAAGTCTGCCGGAATGATCCCTTCCCTGCTCTCCCATCGGACAGCAGACCGAAAGCACGATTGCAGCAGACTATGTATTTGCGAAATTCAGTCACGGAAAACAGGTGCGCTGTCACACGCCCGGATTGCCGATCTCTCTCCAGTCCAGATCACCGCGTTCAAGTGCCATGATCAGGGCTTCGCCTGTTGCAATATTGGTCGCAACGGGCACATTATGTACATCACAGCGGCGCAGGAGATCCATGTCCGCATTCTCAGAATCCTTCGCAGTGATCGGGTCGCGGAAGAAAAGCAGAACGTCGATCTCGTTACAGGAGATCTTGGCACCGATCTGCTGACCGCCGCCCTGGGAACCGCTCATGTACTTCTGAATGGACAGACCCGTGGCTTCGCTGACGAGCTTGCCGGTCGTTCCGGTAGCACAGAGATTGTACCTGGAAAGAATGCCGCAGTAAGCAATGCAGAACTGCACCATCAGTTCTTTCTTGGCATCATGTGCGATTAAGGCTATTGTCATTTTGTTTCATCCCTTTCCGCCGCTGCAGCGGCATATAATTATTTGATCACAAGCGGCATCTGTTCGCCGTTCAGCCGCTTGGAAATGGCATCGAATGCAAAGAGTGCGGGCGCGTCGGTCGGGAGGGGTGTACCCTTGCCAGTTGCCTGCATGAGCGCGAAGTCCTCCGGGATGACACCGAGCAGCTGGATGCCGACTGTGTCAATGATCTCATCAAGGTTCTGGATGAGCTTGCTGGAGATGTTCTTCTTTGTCAGCTTATTGACGATCAGACGCTGACGCTTGTTGCCGCGTCTGTAAAATTCATCGGACATCATCGTTGCATCACGGATGCAGATCGGATCCGGTGTTGTGACTACGAGGATCAGGTTTGCCTGCTCTACGATGTCAAAAACGTGGGAGTTGATGCCCGCGCCGGTATCGATGATGATGAAGTCGAAATACTTTCTGATGCGGCGGCAGATGTCTACGATCTGCTCTGCAGTCACTGTCATGAAAGGGTTCTTCGGGGCACAGAGAATGTTCAGATTGCTGACATTGGGAACATGTGCGACTGCATCAAGGATCTCCTTTTTGCCGGACAGCACATCACCGAGGTCACAGTCCACAGAACCGGACATACCGAACATGATGTCAAGACAGCGAAGACCGAAGTCCAGCTCAATAATGAGGGTACGATGACCCTGCTTGGCGAGTGTGAAGCCAAGACCGTAACAGATAGTTGATTTTCCTGTACCGCCCTTACCGGAGGTAACTGCGATCAGTTTTGGATTTTTTGCCATGAATAATTCTCCTTTCCGGAGTTCATCTGAACTCCTCCCCAATCTGCTCTCATATGGCAGTTATGTGTCATATTCTTTGTACAACATGCCTACTTATTATTATATCACAAATACACATTTTGTCAATTTGTTCGGGATTGAAAATTGTAAAATTGTGAAAAGTACTGCAATTTAACGACCGAAAATTATTGATTTTAACGAAGCTTTTTTTCCTTTGGGGGCGGACTCCTCCGTCCGACAGGCGGTTTAATCCATTCCGTAGATCTCCTCATAGAGCTTGAGGATGGAACGGATCATATATTTGGAGTATTCGCCGCCCTCAATAATGCCAGCGAATGCGACCTGGGGGTCATGTGCGGGGGCGTAGCCAATGAACACAGAGTCCTGTACACGGCTGTCCTGCTGCGGAGTACCTGTCTTGATGGCAACGCTGTAGCCGAGGTTGCTGAGAGAGTATTCCGCGGGCATCTTGCTGTTGGAAGCCGCGATCATGCCCTCCTCAATATAGTCGTAAACATAGCCATAGTTCAACTCGATCGTTTCTGCAACTGTCGGCTCGGTTTTGGACAGGCATTCTTCCATATTGTAATCCCAGATGCTGTCCACGAGGTACGGCTCATAACGCACGCCCTCGTTCGCGATGGTACATGCCACAACGGCAAGCTGGAGGGGGGTCACCATGGTTTCACCGTTGCCGATACCTGCCTGCAGTACTTGACCGACCGTCCACGGCAGACCCAGCTCATGGTGCTTTTCCGGGGTCGCCATATAGCCGGCGGAATCCCTGGTCTCAATGCCGGTGTTCTGACCGATACCGTAATAGGACGCATACTCTGCAATGCGGTCGATGGTCAGATTTCTTGAAAGATCGTAGAAAAAGGCGTTGCAGGATACCTTCAGCGCGGGGGCAACGGAAATATAATTATGGTAGCCGGTACACTGATAATGAGTATCAATAAAGTAATAATCCCGCTGACAAAGATAGGAAGTACCGCCGTTGATGACACCCTCATTCAGACCTGCAGTTGCAGTGATGGTCTTGAAGGTCGAGCCGGGACGGTACAGACCCTGTGTGGCACGGTTGAACAGCGGGTTGCCGTCTGCCTGGATCAGCTGGTCGTACAGCTCGGAATATTCCATCAGGTTATAGGTCGGGCAAGTGGCTTCTCCGAGTATCGCACCGGTCTTGGCATCCAGCACAACGAGCGCGCCCTTGCTGACATCGTTGCCGCTCAGCTCCGGCTTTTCGTTGATGCTGTGGAAATTGGCAGTAAAATCCTGGAGGATCTTCTGCAGACCGCGCTGAAATTCGCCGTTCACTGTCAGCATGACCGTATTGCCGGCGACCATTTCTTCCGTCACGGTATCGGAAACTGCCGCACCATCCACAAAGGTGATGGTACGCACGCCGTCCTTGCCCTGCAGCTCTGTTTCCATGGCTTTTTCAATGCCGCTGATGCCCACTGTTGCATCAAGGTCATAGCCAAGTTCCAGGTATTCTGCCGCGTTTTCTGCAAAAATCGGACCGACTGTGCCGATCTCATGGGGGATCACATCGCCGACCTCGACCACGCGCTCCGCCTGCTGGGCGATGGAAACACCGCGCAGCTCATAGGACATCTCGGAAAGCAGGGAGACCAGCTCCATCGGCAGAGCTTCTGCAACCTTGAAGCGGTTGCTCATGGAGAAATCGCGGTCAATCATGGAATAGCGGATGCCCGCGATCATGCGCTGCTGTTCGGGGGTATATTCCTTGGAGATCTCGTAATCCTTGACCAGAATGTCGATACAATTCTGGGCAGTGGCATAGGCATTGACACCGATGCTGCTTTTCATGGATGTGATCTGGCTCTCACTGCTTTCAGGATCAAATTCATAGGGGGCGGTCGGGGTGATGGGCAGGGTATCCGTCCATTCCACGCCCGCTTCCTGCAGGATGCTGAGCAGTGCAAGGATCACGGCATTGCCCTCTTTCGGGTCGGAGGGGAAATTCTTTTCGTCGATCACGACGGCATAGCTGACATGGTTGCTGATAATGGTCGTACCGGCAGCATCCACAATCTCGCCGCGCGTCGATTCGATCTTCTGGGTGTATTCAGTGATCACTGCCTCGCGCCGGTTATAGGAATCGGATTCTACGACCTGCACCTTCAGCAGACGCATGGCGCAGAAGATTGCAGCGGCAAGCACCATGAATACAGCAAGAGACATCTTGACATATTCTGAAACTCTTCTCATCTGTTCAGCTCCTCACAACAGACTGATCCGCGGATGCGGATCAGTAATCATAATAGGCTGACATTCTGGTTTCCTCCAGTTCCCGTTCCCGGCGGCTGCCGCACTTGTCCGCGATCCACTTGATCGGATAATACAGACAGAGCGTTGACAGCAGCGTCAGGACGCTGACCGGAAGAATGATCCTGCTGTAGATCAGCCCGACATTCTCATGTCCCCAGATGGCGTAATAAAACAAATAATCCAGATACCCCTGTATCAGGACGCTGACTGCGGTCAGTATGAGGATGTTCAGCAGCTTCTGACGCAATATATAATTGTACAGAAGGGATACGCCGACGCAGAACACCACAAACAGCACGGCATTATAGCCGAGCAGCTTCCCGCAGGCAATGTCCGTCAGAAAGCCGCAGACCATGCCGACGGCGGTCGCCTGTATCTCCCCTGTATGTGTGGAAATGCACAGTGCCAGTGACAGCAGAAGCAGGGGTTTGAGGTGGCTTCCGGCTGTGGAGATCACGAATGCCGCCAGAATCAGAAGCCCGAAGATGAACCACTGCACACACTGCAGCAGCATGTATTTGCGCTGTTCCTGCTTAATGCTGCTCCGTCTCATCCCGTTCTTCCTTTCCGTTGAAATCGGTGATCACAACGACCTTTGACAGATTCGCCAGATCCGCTGCCGGTCTGATGATGGCATAGGCACTCAGACCCGCTGCCTCCAGTCCGGTCTCCTGTACCAGACCGATCACGCAGCCGCGCGGGAAATAGCCGTTTTCGCCGCTGGTCACAATGATATGATCCTTTTTCAGCTTGGTATCCTTTTCCAGATAGGTCATTTTACAGCAGCCGTCCGCCAGCAAAGCAATGCTGCCGGTAATAATGCCCTTTTCTCCGATCTTTGTGCCGATCGCTGCAATATAGACATCGGGAGAAAGCATCGTGGAGACCACAGCAGTCTCAGGTCCCAGCTCTGTGACCATGCCCACCATGCCCTGTACTGTCATCACAGGGTCATAAAGGGAAACGCCGTCCTCCGCGCCGCCGTCAATGATGAAGGAGGCATACGGATCATTGGCAACATAGCCAACCACATCAAAGGGAGAGGTCATTGTGAAATCCGGATTTTTTTCCTTGATCCCCATGAACTCCTGCAGCTTTGCAAGCTCCTCCTTGGTGGTTTCATAATCTGCAAGCTCCGCATGAAGCTCTGCGATCTCCTGCTTGAGCGTCTGGTTCTCCTCATAGTATGCCTGTGCACCGCTGTACATATCCAGCACATGCTCCACACGTTCCGAAATGGCGTTGGATGCCCGCTGGAACGGTGAGATCACGGCGTTGAACACGCCGATGCTGCTGATCGTATATCCGCCCTGCGACACTGCGTAGAGCATCACACCGATGAGCAGCGCAAGAATGAACAGGATGATCCTGCATTTGGTACTTTTGAAAAAATTCCCCATCTTCCGCCTCCTTTCCGGCACCGCACAGAAACAGAGCCGGACACTGCCGCCGGCATTTCTGCATTCCAGCCGCGGCTGCATCCGTGCTCCATGATCCGATGCTCCTGTGTCATTTTTCGTAATACTTCATATATTCGATCAGTGTATCCTGGTACTTGTCCATATTCTCCAGCACCTTTCCTGCACCCTCTGCGACGCAGTCCAGCGGAAATTCGGCAATATATACCGGGATGCCGGTCTCGCGGTTGATGAGCTTGTCCAGACCGCGCAGCAATGCGCCGCCGCCGGCAAGCGTGATGCCCTGGTCGATGATGTCCGCTGCCAGCTCCGGCGGGGTCTCCTCCAGTGTGGACTTGATCGCATCAATGATGCGGGAAAGCGGTTCCACCATGGCATCGCGGATCTCCTGAGAAGTAACGGTGACATTCTCCGGCAGACCGTTGAGAAGGTTTCTGCCCTTGATCTCCATGGTCTCTTCATTCTCGCTGGGGAAAGCAGAGCCGATGGTCAGCTTGACATTCTCGGCTGTGCGCTCACCGATGAGCAGGTTGTATTTCTTCTTGATGTAGTTGATGATCGCCGCATCCAGCGCGTCGCCGGCACAGCGGACGGAACGGGAAGCCACGATGCCGCCGAGGGAGATCACTGCGACCTCGCTCGTGCCGCCGCCGACATCCACGATCATGCAGCCCGTCGGCTCGGTGGTGGGAAGACCAGCACCGATCGCAGAAGCCATGGGTTCCTCGATGACGGACACATGGCGTGCGCCTGCCTTTTCGGTCGCTTCCTTGACGGCGCGGCGTTCTACGGCTGTGACACCGGAGGGGATGCAGATGATGACCCTTGCGCGGGTGAGGACAGTTCCCTTCAGTGCCTTATGGATAAATTCCTGCAGCATGGTGATGGTCAGGTCAAAATCCGCGATCACGCCTTCCTTCAGCGGGCGTACAGCCACGATGGAGCCGGGTGTCCTGCCGATGACCTGCTTTGCGTCCTTGCCGACATAGCGCGCTTTTTCTGTTCGGGTATTCACCGCCACAACGGACGGCTCGCGTAATATGATACCTTTTCCCCGCATATAGACCAATGTGTTCGCGGTTCCGAGGTCAATGCCAATATCCTTTGTAAACATGCACGTTCTCCTTTATACATTAGACCTCCTCGAAAACTTACAAAGCACCGTCTTCCTTGTCTCTTTCGCGCCCGACGCGGAGCCTCTCCCTTGCAATACATCAGGTATTGCTGCGTTCGAGTCTCTTTGTCAGTCGCAAAATATCCTGCGGAATCCGGCACTTTTCCAGTTCCCGAGGAGGTCTGTTCTCCGCAATGCTGCCTGGTGCAGCAGTATACTTATCTATTATACCACTAATCCCGACAGGAAACAAGAGTTTTTTTATTTTTTGTGCGTTATGACCGCAAAGATGTATGCAGCTTCCTGTGAGAACTGTTCTTATTCTGCCAGGAGTACGGACGACACGCGCGGATAGGAGATCAGCGCGGCAAGTACGAGCAGGATCTGGGCAACGTTCACCCTGAACTGGAAGCCGAGCGTCAGGACGAGGATCTTCAGATCCAGATCAAATGTAGAAACGCCGAAGCTGTAGGATTTGCTGAGCCAGTAAACGGCTGAGCGTGATTCTGCCAGGTCTGCCACCAGGCTGCCGAGAAAGATTGCGGCAAACATCAGGATGGCAAAAAGCATTGTTTTTTTCATAATGGGACTCCTTTATTATGATACGCCGCTGGAGCCGAAGCCGCCGCTGCCGCGGACGGTCTCCTCCAGTGCTGCGGTCTGTTCGATTTCCGGAAAAAGAACGGGCGTGACCACGAGCTGTGCGATGCGCATACCATGTGTGATCACAAATGGTTCTGTTCCAAGGTGGTGCAGCGGGATCATGACCTCGCCGCGGTAGTCGCTGTCCACAACCCCTACAGCATTGGCAAGCGTGATACCGTGCTTTGCAGCAAGTCCGGAACGCGGATAGATCAGCAGAGCTGTCCGCGGGTCGGAGGGCTGCACGGCAAGCCCTGTTGGTATCAGTTTTGTCTCTCCCGGTGCAAGCGTGACCGGTTCCTCCAGGCAGGCGCAGAGATCCGCGCCGGCACTGTACGGGGTCGCACGTTTGGGAAGAACAGCGTTTTCCCGCAGCTTCTGTGCGTAGAGCGTCATGCCAGACCTCCTTTCAGATACAGACCGTTTGTGCGGTCGGGCGGAACCGGCGCATCGCCGTGTTCGTATGCCTGGAGTACCTGCTGCATCTGCGCGGGTGACTCCTGTGTGAAATAATAATCCCAATGATCCAGATACCGCAGCTGCCGCTGCTTATCCGCAAGCCAGAGCAGCTTGGCGTTGCAAAGCTCTGTATAGTCACTGCTGCAGACCAGCGGGAACTTCTGACCGGTTCGGTCCTTCAGGAAGCAGCCGCGTTTCTGGCAGCCGTCCTGTGCCTTGATGGGGCACAGGCGCAGGAGCATCATGGGCAGTCTGCCGTAGACGAACGCGCCGCAGGGCAGAATCTGTCCGAGAGCGGCAAGCTGCTGCAGGCGCAGTTCATAGGAACCGGTCAGATCCTGCAGTCCCAGCTCCAGAAGGGTGCGGGCAGTCAGGCGGTTGGCACAGTTCAGACCATAGCCGCCGTGCAGTGTGTAGCCCATTTCCCTGCCGATGCGCACATCGGCGGCATTGTGGCAGAGCAGATGGGCAAAGCCCTGCTGGCGCAGCTTGGCAAGCTTCCGGCGATAAGCAGGTTCATTGGCAATGATGCGGGGAGCTTCGAGCCATATCGACATTTCCGGCTCGCATTTCTTGGCAAGCGAAAGCGGAATGCAGACGATATGCGGTGTACAGAGTGCGGCTTCGAGCTGTGCAGGTGTCCGCACATGCAGACGGTGCTGGGGCTGCCGTTCGGTCAGGCGGTATTCCATATCCAGAAGCACGGACGGCTGCTGGATGGTATAGTGCGGCTGATTGCGCTCTGCGCGCGCATTGTAAAGAGCGAGGACGGCATCACGGCGCATGGCATTGCACTGGGCGGCGGAAAGCGTCAGCTGTTCTGGATTTTCCAACTTGACATCACAGGTGCCGAAAATGGTATCTCCAAGCTTCTGGAGATGCTTCTGCAGGACGGAAACCTCCAGCGGGGATTTCTGCGCGATCATGGGGTAATCGCCTTCAACGGTTACAGTGTTTCCGCTGGTGTCGGAGGCGGTGAGCTGTGCAAAGCGATCCTGCTCCAGCGTCATGGAAAAGGAAATGTGTTCGCATTTTCGCGGTTTCTTGTAGGTGTTCTGCAATCCCTGCAGCACTCTCTGCGCAGCAGTGACATCTTCCTTGCTGCGGAAGCCGAACATGTTCTGCCTCTCTCCGGTAAAATACCCATCCGTAAAGCCGCTTCTTGCAAAGACGGCGCGGAGCGTATCCAGATCCGGCTGCTGACCGCTGAGTGCTGTCCGCAGTGCGGTAACAGCGGCGGCAACATATTCCGGGCGTTTCATACGGCCTTCAATTTTAAAAGAAGAAACGCCCATATCCCGCAGCTCCTGCACATGCTGTACAAGGGAGAGATCCTTGAGGGAGAGTGCGGCTGGATTTTTGCCGGACGGTGTCTGCCACGGCAGGCGGCAAGCCTGCGCGCATCTGCCGCGGTTGGCACTTCTGCCGCCGACAATAGCGGAGAAGCTGCATTGTCCGGAGACGGACATGCACATTGCGCCATGCACAAAGACCTCGACCTCCACTGGAAGGCGGCAGAGATCCCGCAGCTCCCCGGCGGACATTTCTCTTGCGGCAACCACGCGGCTGCAGCCGAGTTCCTTTGCCAGCATCGCGCCCTCCGGCGTGTGAAGGCTCATCTGCGTGGAGGCATGGAGGGGCATTTCCGGTATCATCTGCCGGATGGTGCGCAGTACGCCCAGATCCTGCACGATGCAGGCATCCACACCGCAGCAGGCGGCTTCACGGATAAAATCACAGAAGCCGGGAAATTCGCGGTCGGTCAGGAGCGTATTGACAGCGAGATACAGCTTTGCGCCGTAGATATGACAGAGCCTTGCTGCCTTGGCAAGCTGCGGCAGGTCGAAATTCGCCGCGCTGCCGCGGGCAGAATACGCCATGCCGCCCACATAGACCGCATCCGCGCCGCAGCGCAGGGCGGCAATGAGGGATTCCATATTGCCGGCAGGTGCAAGGATCTCAGGCTGTTTCATTGCCCGCTGCATTGCTTAGATCGTATCCTTGAGCTTTTTCAGCTTCAGGGAGTTTTCGAGCTGAGCCACCTTGGAACGAAGCACCTCGATCTCCTTGAGGGCGGCATCGCGCTCGATCCTTGCTCTGCCGGCATCGTCCACATATTCCTTGCTCTGGTCACAGATCTGATCCAGGCGTGCATTTGCCTTGTTCAGATCATCCAGTGTGGAGAGAGCCGTCATGATGGCTGCCTGATACTGGGAAACGCCGAGAGTATTGGTCATATCATTGATGCGGCCCTCCAGGGTTCTGGCAAGACCATAGACGTAATTCGGTGCCTCCGCTGTCTGCATAACATATTCTTTTCCGCAGATCACTACTTTTACCTTGTTCAGCATAATTAAATTCCTTTCTATCTGTGTTTGTATTATTCCGGCAATTAGGTCGTGTTGACACTAAGCCTAACAACACATCTTTTCGGCAAAATTTCACGCATCCTGCGTTGAAAAGGTTTGACAGGCGACAGCCTGCCTGCACCTTTTCGCCTTGCCTGCATAAAATTTTTGCTCGAAAATCTGCG
>JAZQCT010000083.1:0-82987 GCA_045546475.1 Oscillospiraceae bacterium | reverse complement strand
AGCGGAATGGAGACAGGCTGATAGCCGGCGGCTCAGACAAGTCTGTCGGGATACATGATCTCCAGCTCGCCAAGCACCCTGCCCCAGCCACGCAGCGGCATCGTCCACTTCTTCGCTATCTCATGCGTTGCCAGATACAATGCCTTCAGAAGTGCCGTATCACTGGGAAAAACGCTCCTCTGCTTGTTCAGACGGCGATAACCGCTGTTCAGGCTCTCGATCGCATTGGTCGTGTAAATCACCTTTCTGACCTCCATCGAAAACTTGAAAATCGGCGATATTACGTCCCAATTCTTGTGCCAGCTCTTCATGGCGTTCGGATAATCCTTCTCCCACTTCTCCGTGACACGCTCCAGCTGCTCCAGGGCGGCTTCCTCGGAGGGGGCGTGGTAGATCGTTTTCAGATCGTTCGCAAACTCCTTCTTGTTCTTTTCGCCCACATATTTGAGCGTATTTCTTACCTGATGCACGATGCAACGCTGCAGCTCGGTCTGCGGAAATGCCGCATTTACGGCTTCTTTCATGCCTGTCAGACCATCCGCACAGATCACAAGAATGTCCTTCACACCACGGTTTTTCAGCTCATTCAGCACGCCCAGCCAGTACTTTGCACTCTCATTTTCACCGATATGTATCCCCAGAACCTCTTTGTGTCCGGTCAGGCTGATTGCCAGAATTACATACGCCGCAAGCTTGCGGATCTGCCCGTTGTCACGCACGGAGAAGTGTACAGCATCGATGAACACGATCGGATAAACGTCGTCCAATGGGCGTTTCTGCCAGTCCTCGATCTGCGGCAAAAGGCGGTCGGTCACGTCGGAAACGAAGCCGTCACTGACCTCAAAGCCGTAGATATCCTCGATGATTTCACTGATCTGGCGGGTTGTCATGCCTTTTGCGTACAGCGAAATGATCTTCTGTTCCACGCCGGAGATGTCCTTCTGACGCTTTTTTACGACTTTAGGTTCAAATGTTCCGTCACGATCCTGCGGCACTTCGATTTCAGTTTCACCGAAATTTCCACGAATCTTCTTGGTTTTCTTTCCATTGCGATAGTCGGTATTGTCGGATCGCTCGTACGCACTGTAGCCCAGATGCTCATCCATTTCGGACTCCAGCATCTCCTGGATCGTGCCGCCGAGCAGGTCTTTCAGAGCGTCCTCAATGTCCTTTGCACTGCGGATCTCGTACTCCTCCAGCAGCATCCCGATGATGTTCTTCTTGCCCTCGCTCATTGGTTCTCTTTTTCGTCTTCCCATTAAAAATCAGCCTCCTGTGTTATTTTTATTATACCACAGTTGACTGATTTTTTACAGAGTTTTTTTCGGAGGCTCCTTGTACACGACTCTTTCAATCTACTACTACCCTGTTATTTGACAGGGTTCAAAAACTGCAGACGCTACTACCTGAATCAGCAGGACTACTACTACCCTGTTATTTGACAGGGTTCAAAAACTGTCGCCATACTTGTAAATTGTCTCAACAGACTACTACTACCCTGTTATTTGACAGGGTTCAGAAACCTGGGAGAATATTCATTGCAGAGTTACGACCTTCAACTACTACCCTGCCATTTGGCAGGGTTCAAAAACCCTCTCTGAGGTTTGCCCCTCTGAGGTTTGCTACTACTACCCTGTTTTTTGACAGGGTTCAAAAACAGCACCACCACCGCATACAAGTACACGACCCTACTACTACCCTGTTATTTGACAGGGTTCAGAACCCCCTTTGTTTACCCTTTGTTTGCCCTACTGTTACTACTCCCTTGTTAGGTGCACAAACTGTTTGTATGAAAAAACAAAAATCCCTTTAGACGATTCCGTCTAAAGGGATTTGAAGTATTATCTGAAACTGATCTGATTTCTGAATAAGTAGGATTCTCATGGCACAAGCGGAAAAACAACATGATTTCATCGTATGAAACCATGATTGATGAAATACAAGCCCATGAGAAGCACCTGTATTTTCAGAAGTATAAAGACAAATCAGCCCGCCGTACCCTCAGAACACAGCAGGCTGATTCCATTTTTTTGACTACGCCACCACCTGCATCGCATTGTTTTTTATGCTTTCAATGGTCAGGAGCAGGTCATTTCTTACCTTCGGCTCGAACATCTTGACAAAGCTGTAGGGCTTGTCAAACGGAGGCTGCATCAGAATTCTGACATCCTCAATGTAGCCGTTATTCTCGATGTGCTGGATGATTTTGAGAATGAATTCTATCTGTTTCTGGTTGAGTGAGCTGTCATTGATGAAAGCTGAAAATGCAGCCATCGCACTGTCATGATCCAGCTTTGCGATCTTTCGCACAAGCAAGCCGAACGGCGTATCACCGTACTCACGCTGGTAATCCTTTGCATCTCCAAGCTCCTGCGTCAGGATGCGTTCCAGCTCCGCATAATCCTCTTTCGTCAGCGAAAGATTGTGATTCAGCTTGTAGATCACAACATCGTTTTTGTGATCCTCAATGTACCGGTTGACTTTCTTCCTGTAATCTTCAAAATCATAGGCAGCATCCAGCGGATTGCCCTCCTGATTGTCAATTACCGGATCTTCCAGCTTTGTGAAGATCTTCGGGACTTTTCTGCCGCCGTTCACAAGGAACTGCATCAGATCTCGCAGCTCTCTGCGGACGTTTTCAAGCGTCAGGATGCTGATGTCTTTCCAGAAATCATCCGTCTGCACTTCACGGATCAGCTGCATTTTCTTCTGTACCTGCGGGATTGCGGATTTTGTTTCGAGCAGTCCGGCAGTTGTCACGAGCTGCTCTTTCAGATACCGCATTGTCGGGAGCTGTTCCATGTGACTGAGCATCAGACCATACATGAAATTGTCAAACCGCTTTGCAAATTCATCCGTATCCTTAAAAACGACCAGCGGTGCAATGTGCTTGGTCAGGTCGTGCTTGTCCATTTCAGAAAGTGACACAAAGCTGTCGGCTTTCTGGAACTTCTCAACATACTCCCTTTTCAGCCGGACGGATACCAGATCATAGGAAAGATCACACACATTCTGATGGCAGGACTGCACGAGATCGGAACGGAATGCCTGATAGGAGGCATCCGCAAACGCACTTTCCTGCAAGCCGAAAATCAGACGGATCTGCTTGCAGAAAATATTCTCCGTCAGTGACTTGGTTTCCGCTGTTTCGTAGCCGTTCTGATGCTGTCTGAAATATTCAAAATTACCGCAGTAATCAAAGATCAGAAAACGCTGCTTGTCCGTATATTCGCCGTCAATGGAGTCCATGCAGCACAGCCCCTTGCAGAGTCTTGTGCCTCTGCCGATCATCTGCCAGAACTTCGTCTTGGAACGGACTTTCTTGAAAAAGACAAGATTCACACAGGCAGGCACATCTACGCCCGTATCCATCATGTCCACGGAAACGGCGATCACGGGCATTTCCTTATGCTTGAAATCCTCGATCACATTCTGTGCACGGCTGTCATCGCAGGTGATGCGTTCCGCAAATACGCCGTGATACTTCGGATAGAGCTTGTTGAAACGCTGGATGATGTACTCCGCATGATCCTTGTTCTGGGCAAAAATGATGGTCTTTCCGAGCCTGTCGCCGCCCTCGACCTTGATGCCCCGTTCCATCAAATCCTGCAAAACTGTGTCCACGGTCGTTTCGTTGAATACGAATTGATTCAGCTTTGCAGAGGGGATGAAGTCGGGCACATAGCCATCCTCTGCAAAATCTTCCTCATACCGTGCTTTATCCTCCTCGGAAAGATCGTCATAGGTGATGCCCTCTTCGAGGAATTTCGTCTTGACCTCGTAATTATAATACGGCACGAGCACATGGTCCGTATGCACCGCCGTTTCATAATCATAGGCATAGGTCGGCACACCGTTTGCGACCTCGAAGAAATCATAAGTATTGCGGTCAACATCGGTTTTCGGCGTTGCGGTCAGTCCGACCATGATCGCATCGAAATACTCAAAAATCGCCCTGTACTTCTTGAAAATGCTTCTGTGGCTCTCGTCCGTGATGATGAGGTCGAAGTGAGCCGGCGAGAACAGCGGTATGCCGTCCTTTGTTTTGGCACTGTCAATGGCATTGAGGATGGTGGGATAGGTGGAAAAGACGATACGGGCGTTCCGGTCGTCCTTGTTGCTGCACAGGTTGCACAGCGACATATCGGGCAGGTAATTCTTGAAATCGTCCTTTGCCTGTCTGACCAGAGCCGTTCTGTCGGCAAGGAACAGAATATTTGTGACATGTCCGCCGCGGCTCAGCACATCGGTCAGGCTGGATGCCGTTCTCGTCTTGCCCGTTCCGGTCGCCATGACAAGCAGTGCCCTGCGGAATCCCTGCTCGATGTGATCGCAGACGGCTCTGATCGCCTCTTTCTGGTAGTAGCGGTCTGTGATCTTATCGTCGATCGGGATCGTGTTCAGCTTCTTTCGGGTGTCACGGCGGTTCATCAGCTTTTCAAGGTCGGATTTTGTGAAGAAGCCGCTGACTTTACGCTGCGGCGAGGAAAGATCGTCCCAGAAATAGGTTTCAAAGCCGTTGGAAGTGAACATCATCGGTTTTCTGCCGAATTTGCGTTCCAGACACTCGGCATACATCATTGCCTGCTTTCTGCCGTCGTTGGGATCTTTGCTCGTCCGCTTGGCTTCGATGACGGCAAGCGGCAGACCGTCCTTGCCGAACAGCACATAATCCGCAAAACCCGTCTGACCGAGCACGCCGTCCATATCATTGACCTCGTATTCCTCCCAGACATCCGCATCCGTGCCGTCGAACTTCCAGCCGAGGAATCTCAGCTCCATGTCGATGTACCGCTTTCTGGTTTCCCATTCGGACATATCCAAGGGTGTGAATGTACGGGTTTTCCGCTTTTCTGCCTTTTCGGCGGTCAGCTTTCCTGCCATCTCGGCGATCTGCTTTTGCAGTGTGAGGATCTCGCTTTCCTTTTGTTCGAGCAGGGATGCCTGCTCCTTGATTTTTTTCGTATCAACGGCGATCTGTTCCGTGGGGATGAGGGCGGCATCGAAATGCCGTTCTTTGTAGTCCGTGCCATAACAGCAGTCCAGCCAGCCGATGAATTCAAACAGGCTTTCGAGTGAGAGCAGAGCGTCCGCACGGGTGATGCTTTTTTCCGTATGTACGGCGATATTGCCCAGACGGATGATGGACGGGAGCTTGCCCCATGTCTGCGAATCAAGGCAGAAGCGGAAGGACGGCTCGTGGATCAGGGACTGCAAATTGTCCCGATAGGGCATGGTAACGGTGGTATCGGCGGCGTACACCCATTTGACCGCCAGCTCCAGAGCTTTCCGGCAGCCGATGGCACACATGGCGGCGGAAGTGGAAAGGACTTTTTCGGCTTCAATGGCGGCGGAGGAAAAGAGGGTGTATTCTTTGAAATCTGCAAGGAATCCGAAATTTGACATAAACTCACTCCTTTACCCGAAGTATCATAATAAATTCTGAGCATTCCGAGCCTTGCGAGGCTCGGCGTACTCTAACATCCCTGCGGCTGTTATTTGGTGTAAATCTCACTGATGATTTTTTCGGCATTGACCGGATTCAGATAAACAGGATTGATTTCCCGCTTGGCATACTGAAAAGGTGTGTCAACTGTGGCATCAATTAAATACCGTTCAAAAAAGTTTTCCCAGCTGAAATATTCGGCACTTTCTATGTAGTCCGACGGATCATTCAGCATTTCTGCAATGGTGTCCGTTCTGATCAGACCGGATTTCAGAATCAGCCATTCAAATGATTCCGGCAGACATAGCCTGATATTGGAAAAGGAACGCATTTTCATGATCCTGTCGATCTCGGCACCGAATGCCGCACCGTCGGCGATCACAAACACTTTTTTGCCCTCGTTTTCTTTCAGCCATTTGAATACCGCTGAATTGGATTCGGACGTGAAGCACGAAATCACGCTGTCTGCAAAATAATGCTGATAGAACTGGTACCCTGATTTTCCGTCTTCTGTAAGCAGGGTGTCATATTTCAGCTTTGACGGTGCTTTTTCTTTGTAGTAGACATGCTTTCCGTTGTGCTTGTACATTTTTTTGAAGCTGTGATATTTGCCGCTTGCCTTGATCTCGTAGATCTCCTCGACGCTGTACGGCAAGTCATGCAGGCTTTCACGGTTGAATATGACATAGTAATTGTCCGTATCCCTGACGGCTCTTGCAAAGTCCTTTGATTTCAGGAAATCGGCTCCCTCGTCAATAAACACGATACTGTCCGCTATCCCCTTGAGCTGGTTTCGCCAGTCAATATCTGTCAGAGCGACACAGGGCTTGTCACAGGAGACATTCACGCCGCTTGCTTCCTGCAAACGGGTATAGTCGGCAATCATTTCGTAGAGAGTGGTTTTTCCTGTTCCGCTGTTGCCGCGGACGATGGTGATATTCCGGTACAAGTCAAATTTGAATGAAGCGTCCCTGTTTCTCACTTCTACATGATGCGTTCCCGTCATAGCCACCTCACACAAATTCTCCGGCTTCGTGAACGAGATCGCCCATATTGGTCACGATTTTGCCGGTATTGAGTACTTTGATCTTAAATTCACCCTTGCCGAAATCCATCAGATGCCGCAGGTTGATGACGATCTTCTTTTTTTCGGCGATTTTCAGAATCCACTCTGCACAGTTATCACCGCAGGTCGATGCGTTGAACACCTTGGAATGATCGAAAGCGATCAGCAGAAGCGTTTTGACACCTCCGGACAGTTTTTTGGGGCTCATGTTCCCGAAGATTGGGCTGAGAATCGTCCTTTCGTCGATGACTTCGGAATGATCGACCGCCTTGATGATCTCACATGACAGCGGTCTGGTGATCCAGCTGTCCTTATAGGTGTTGTTAAAGTAAATGTTCGTATTATAGATTGCATCGGGCATATCGCCAAAAAACACATTCAGCACGAAATTTCACCTCCGTTTTACTATTTGCAGATTTACCCGAAGTATTCCTGCATCAACGATTTTTTCAAAGTTTCGAGCTTTGCAAGGCTCTGCTGGATTGCTGATTTTGATTTGTCGGTTTGGGTGACGAAGACGGCGAATTGGGTTTGGAGTTCCATAGGTGCAACAGGAATCTGTAAATCCGCAATGTTTTGCAAACTAATATTATCTCTTGCTCCACCTTTTTTTATTTTGCCATATACCTCTATAGCCTGTGGAGAATTAAGAAATGTCATCAGATAAATCTGATTGATTTGAGAATAATCAACTCTTACCAATGCAACTGCTTGGTTGATATTTGCGACCTCATCACAATCATATACCGCAGCACGCCCAATAGAAGCACCTACAATGTTAATCAATATATCATTTCGTTTCAGTATTGAGCGAGGTTGAATCTCGTTGATTTTATTGTCAAGATATTTTCTCTTTGATAAATCCAAGTAACCCTCTCGCACATTTTCACTTGTAACGAACAATGTCCCTTTTTCGCAGTAATCTACACCTTGCCATCTAGGAGATGCCCCTTTGGTAATTAATGAGACATACTCTTCGAGACGTTTGTGTTCTCCACAACCCCCAAACAATTCCACAAATCGGGATTTTACAAGCTCCTCCAGCAATTCCAACTGCCGCTTGTGCATGTCAATGAGGGCGGTGACTTTGTCGAGGGTGGCGGCGATTTGCTTTTGGGTTTCGAGGGGTGGGAGGGGGATTTCGACTGATGTGAGTTCATCTTTATTAAAACCAGCTTGTGCCGCACGAGATCCCACATTCAAAATAAAAACTTGAAAAGACTCGGATAATAAAAAGTATCTCAAATACGGCTTAATGATTTTCGATTCGTCTGGTATTGTTTTCATAATTGCAACATTATAAGCACCCTCTAATCCTGTGAGGATTTTTCCGAGTGAAGCACCATAACGTGCTATCAAAATGTCATCACTTTGGCAAGTTTTTACTGTATCTGTAATTTTTATGTATTCTGGTTGCACTGTCCGTGTTTGTGTAAAATCTCTTATTTGAAGCATTCGTATATAACCATTTTTATGATGATTTATCCATTCGTTTTTTGGGGGTTGAGAACCACCTTGAAAATCGCATACATCTGTTAATTTCACTTTATGCATCCAACATCCCCTCCAACTCACCAAGTCCTGCATCGATCTGCTTCTGCAATTCTCTGATCTCTGCAAGAATCTCACTCGTCGGCGGATACTCCACAGCCACATACTCCGTCTTTTTGTACTTGTTGATCGACAGGTCATAGCCGTTTTCCACGATCTCGGACTTCGGCACAAGGAAGCTCTGCTCTGTGCGTTCTCTGTCCGCTTCTCCGTCAAGGTTGCGGAAACGGGCGATAATATCCGGAATGTCGTTCTCACTCACCGGCGAACGCTTGTCATCCAGAGAGAAGCCGTCCGCTTTCATATCGTAGAACCACACATCCTCCGTGCCGCCTGCGTCGGTTTTCACAAACACCAGAACCGCCGTGGAAACGCCTGCATACGGCTTGAATACGCCGCTTGGCATCGAGATCACCGCTTTGAGCTGGTGGTTTTCGATCAGCTCCTTACGGATGGCTTTGTGTGCCTTGGACGAGCCGAACAGCACGCCGTCCGGAACGATGCACGCACATCTGCCGCCTTTCTGGAGCAGACGCAGGAACAGTGCGAGAAAGAGCAGCTCCGTCTTTTTCGTGTTCGTGACCGCTTTCAGATTGTCGTGGATGCTCTCCGCATCGACCGTGCCCTTGAACGGCGGATTCGCAAGGCATACTGTGTATTTGCTGCTGACATTGTTCTGCTTGGAAACGCTGTCCTTATAGCTGATGTCGGGGTTGGTGATGGAGTGGAGCATCAGGTTCATTGCCGAGATGCGGAGCATGGTCTGGTCGGTGTCATAGCCCGAAAACATCTTCGTGCCGAAGCTTGCCCACTGTTCCTCCGTCATGGTGTTCTCAAAATTCCGGCGGACATATTCCGCAGCGGAAACGAGGAATCCGGCTGTGCCGCAGGCAGGGTCACAGATCAGGTCATCGGGAGTCGGTGCGGTAAGCTCCACCATCATTTCACGGATGTGCTTGGGCGTGCGGAACTGCCCGTTCTGCCCTGCCGTGGAGAGCTTGCCGAGCATGTACTCGTACAGATCGCCCTGCATGTCCAGATCGGCAATGTCGTGCTCGTAGAGATCCTCCAGTCCGGTGATGATCTTTTGCAGGATCTGGGGATTCGGGATCACAAAGACGGCGGATTCCATATAGCGTGTGAATGCCGTCTGCGTGGGCTGACCGTCCTCACGGTCGGGAATTTCGATCAGCTCGCCCTTTTCGTCAAAATCGGGGAGCTTGCCGTATTTCATTTTCTTGACCGCAGGGAACACACGCTGCGAGATCAGGTCGAAGATCTCACGGGAATCACGGTCCTTGAATTTGCTCCAACGCATCGACTGCCCGATCTCCGACTGCGGAAAAATCAGGTCAGCCGCATCCGCCCCGACACCCATCATGTTTGCAAATTCCTCTATTTCAAGCTCTTTTTCATCCAGAGAACGAATGAACATCAGATAGGTGAGCTGTTCGATGACGGTCAGGGGATTGGTGATGCCGCCCGCCCAGATGTCCGTCCAGATTTTATCTATTTTCGTTTTAATTACGCCTGTAATCATTGTCAAACCTCCGTGCCCCCGAAATTGGGGTGTACTGCTTTTATTATAGCATATTTTGGGGGATTCGTCAATCGGGAAAGAAGTTGACTGCACGTTTTGATTATGCCCCATCCTCTTTTTTGACCTGTTTCCGGTACTCTGTCGGGGATACTGACAGCTTTGCGCTGAACTGCCGGATGAAATGGCTTGTATTGAGATAACCGCATTGCTCCGCTACATCGGCAACAGAAATGCTTGTATTCTCCAGAATCCACTTCGCACGTTCAAGCCTTGCTGTAATGATGTCCTCCTTGCAGCTTTTCCCGAACATTTCTTTATAAAGCCGCTGAAAATGGCTTCGGCTGATGCCCATGGAACGGGTGATGCCGTCGAGCGTCCATTCCTTCTGCGGCTCTGCATAAATCGCTTCCCGTACTGCGTGAAAGCTTTCCTTATAAAGAAATGTTCCTGACTGCATGGAGATCATTTTTCCACGCAGTTCTGCACACATGCTGCTGATGATGTGATCGATCTGGAATATATCCGTCGGGTACACCATACGCCGGATCACGGCGATCTGCTCCGTCCGGATGTCAATTGCCCCATGATATGCTGCACCGACCTGATTCGCAAGATGCTGTGCAAAGGCGTGCTCCGTCATGTCTGCCTCGCTTGGATCAGCGATCATGGCAATGGTGCTTTCGTCAATGCTTGCAAGGATCGTACCGCTGTTTTTCAGACGAACAGCATTGACAATGGCATTGACGGGCGGTATGCTTTGGTGACTTTTCTCATTATCCACACAGGAAAGCATCATGAGTATCCATGAATACTCCCCGTTTTCCGTCATCATCCCCGTGAGCCTGCTGATGAATCCACGCTTGTTGTAGATACCCAGCACCGGTGCATATTCGGAAAGCGATTCGATCTTTTTGTTGACATGTGCCTTGTAAAGCTTCTTCTGTACCGTGTGCAATCCGGTGCATACGGCATCGCACCAGTTCAGATAGAAATCATCCAGCACGATGTCCGCCGCCTGTTGGTAGGTGAAGCACAGATACCCGAAGATCTGCCCCTTGTAGTGCAGGGACGTTGCGGCGATCAGTCTGGGTTCATGCGGTGTCCGGAGGGACGGGAGGATCTCAGCGGCGGCAAATGGTTTTATCTTTTCCGGTTCATCGTCCTGCCCGACACCGATGGCGAGGAGCATCCGATCCGAAAAACCGCCCTTTCTGTAAATGGACGGGTTGTTCAGATTCCTGCACCAGTCCTCACAAAGACACAGCTCCGTGCGGATTCCCCGGGGGATCATGTAGCAGCAGCCCATGACATGCCCGATGACATCGTACAGATCATTGCTCTCCGCCATGCGGCGGATCATCTGGCTCTGCGTGCTGGTACGGCGAAGCTCATGGGTTTCCACCAGATTGGCGGCATACGAACGGATCTCCGAACGAGTCGGATCACGATGCAGCTTTCCCTGTTCCGCACAGCCGCAGCTTTCCCCAAGGACGAGCCGCATCGGAATTGCCGGATCCTGCTGTGTATCCGTACCCATCTGCCGGAGCAGTGCATGAATTGCAAGCTGACCGTTCTGTTCCTCCTGACTGGAAACGGTGGTGATGGACACAGTCTCCGTCTGTGATGCAATACTGCCGTCACAGCCCGTAACCTTGATATCCTCAGGCACTGCGATCCCTTCCTCACGCAAAGAACGGCACAGAGCAATTGCCATAATATCGCTGCCGCAGACGATGCCGTCCGGTTTTGCAAGGCTTCCATTTGCAATGGATTTCCCGATCTGTCGTGGAATATCACGCCAGTAATCCCCATAAAAAATGCAGCTTTCATCATAGGCAAGCCCTGCCGCATTCATTGCCTGCCGGAAACCGCTGATACGCTCCTCGGATTTCTCATGTCCCCGATAACCGCCGATGCAGTACAGTGTTCGGCCGCCGTGTTCGTGGATCAAGTGTTCCGTTGTCAGGCGGAGCATATCGGATTCTGCGGCTGACACGACCGGAAAATAGGGCTGGTCATAGTTGATGATGACACAGGGCTTGCCGGCTTTGTGCAGACGTTCGATGATGCTTTTGCGAAGCACCTCACTGCAAAACAGATTTGCCTCCATGATGAACCCATCGAAATCACCCGACAGGATCAGGTCATAAATATTGTTCTGCCCCCTGCAATACAGATCCTTCAGCTGGGAATCCGTATAATTGACCGCACCGGAAATCAGGATCGTGTCATAGCCATGTGCCGCCGCTGTTCTGTGGATACTGCTCACCAGAGCCACATCCAGATTGTCCATGATATGCGGTATGATCAGACCAATTCTACCTTTTGCGTGCATTGTATTCACCTCCGATTTTATGATATATCATCCTGCTTTTTTTGTCAAGTCCAAAGACAAGAAAAGCTCCGCACAGCTGCGAAGCTTTTCCGAAAGGAGTTTAACCGTTATGTCAGGAATGATTCTGCACGATGCGTTTTTTCATCATTGCCAGATCAAAGGCATTGAGCGTACCATCCGCACACAGATCGCCTGCTGCTGCGTCGGAAAGTACGGCATCGGGCTTTGCAAGCAGCCATTTCTGCATCAGAACAATATCTGCCACATTGAATGCACCGTCCGCATTTACATCGCCCATGAGCGAACCTTCTTCGATCGTCAGGCAGTCGAGCAGTGTCCAGCCCCATGCACCTTCGATGGTGATGGTATTACTTCCGGCATTGAGATTCGCAGAAATAACAACTTCGGCAAACTGGCTTTCTCCCGTCTGCTCACAGCAGATCTGACCGGCGTTTTTGCCGTTCACAATGACATTCTGATACTTTCCGTTTTCGTCATAGGGCTGACTGTAGCGGATATTGATCCGGTAAGCACCGGCGTTTTCCGCCTGCACTGTCACGCTGACAGCATCACCCTCATCCTTGAGATCCACAGCCTTGCCGCCGCTTGCACCAGCCAGTGAAACAACTGCCGTCACATTCTTGCCTGTATCGGTGATTTTTCCCTTTTCCAGCTCATAGACTCCATCCTCCGGAATCACATCGCTGTCATTATCATTGCCGGTATCATCATCGCCGTCATCCCCTGCATTGCCCTGATAATGGTAAATATCGGGCAATTCATCAAGTGTGAGGATGTGTTCGCTGTTGTACACATGGTCGATGTAGCTTGCTGTGTTGATGGCGTGGCTGTCGATGAAGGAGGTGTGCCATGTCATGAACCACAGCCAATCCGCATTGTCCGCTGCCATCTTGTCCGGATCCGGAATCGGTCCGTTTTCATGCAGGCAGACGGGTTTCTGTGCGATCTGTGCTGTCTTCTGGTACATGTTCACAAGGGAATCCGTATGATTGACATAGGTATCCGCACCGATGATGTCTACATACGCATCGCCCGGATACCAGCCGCTGTTGACATCACCGCAGTAGCCAAGACTCCAGATCAGATTGTCCAGCCCCCAGTAATTGGTATAGCGGTCATACATGATCTGCCAGAGCTTTTTGAAGTTTTCGCCTCCGCCCTTGCCCCACCAGAACCATTTGCCGTCAAATTCGTGGAACGGCCGCCAGACAACGGGGACACCGGCTTCCTTCAGCTCCAGCAATGCCTTTGCACCCTTGTCCATACCGGCGATGAGATTATTGTATTCGCTCGTGCCAGGGGTAAGTGCCTTGTCCCAGTCCAGATTGGATTCGAGGGACTCGGTGTGGCTTCCTCTGAAATCACTGCCGCAGTGCCAGCAGATGGTGACGATGCCGCCCTGTTTGTACCATGAGATCGCACGGCGGTTGCATCCTGCAAAATCATCTCCCATATAGTCCAGACCTCTGACCGCCGGCAGTCTGCCGCTTGCGTTCCGGATGATCTCAAATTCATAATCCTCACTGCCCATCCATGTGGATTCCTGCTGACCGGAAAGGGTATAATTCCCGTAGGTATCACACAGAAAGCTGTACAGGGACTGTGCCTGTGCGGATGCATTCGGATTGGAAAGCTTCGCAGAAACAGAAGTGCTCACAAGTGCCTCCTCCACGGTCAGGCTGTCAAGGATCGACCATCCCCATGATCCCTCAACAGTGACAGTATTGCTGCCTTTTTTGAGATTTGCAGAAACGCTGACTGTGCTGAACATACCATCATTGGTATAATCGCAGAGAATCTGTCCGGCATTTGCACCATTGACAATGACATTCTGGTACTTGCCGGCTTCATCGTAAGGCTGGCTGTAGCGGATGGTCAGGCGGTGGTTCCCGGCATTTTCCGCATCAACAGTCAAAGTGACCGCATCGCCGCCGTCACGCAGATCGACCGCTTTGCCGCCGGATGCATCGGAGAGTGAAACGACCTTTGTTTCATTTTCGCCCGTGTCGGAAATCGTGCCGTTTTCAAATTCATATGCATTTGCGGCGGAAACGGATGCCATCGGCATACAGAGCATTGTATTGACAGCCAGTGCGGCAGCAAGCAGATTTGCAGATGTTTTTCGCATAGTCATAACCTCCTGAAAGTTGACGTTTTCGGTTTATCTGCTTTTATTATACTACATCTGCACACAGGATGGAATGATATTTCACACTTTTGAATTTACATTTTGCATCATTTTGGTTATGGGGAGTCTGTACGTTTGTCAGCAAGTCAAGTTGCTCCTGTTATATCAGCGGTTATCAGGAAAACGGGGACACAGAGTTCTACCCCAATGGACAGATCAGAAGCTATACGAATTTCCAGAAATCAGAGTGCAAAGCATTGGTTCTGAAATGCTATGAAAATGGTCAGCTGAAGGAGATCACACAGCTTACTAATCATAGCAGGAATCAGAAAACTGTTGAGTATGATGAACAGGGAAATATCATTGGACAATACGAAAAATAATCGAAGGGACTGTATCGGAACAGTCCCTTTTTCATGCTTCGGAAACCATCCGCCCATGCCACTTGCAATAGCGTAAAAATTATGGTATAATATCAATAACAGGAAAGGGGCGTGTGCCATATGGGAAGGTATGTGAATCCGGGGAATGAAGCGTTTCAGCGTGTTGTCAGAACCGGGAAATATGTTGATAAATCGGGCATGATAGAGTTTACGAATCAAATCATCCACGACCTCCGCCCGCTCATCTGCTTCAGCAGACCTCGCCGTTTCGGAAAGTCCATTGCGGCACATATGCTGACGGCGTATTACAGCAAGGGATGTGATTCGAGGGAGATCTTCTCTGAGCTGAAAATTGCCGGACTGCCGACATATGAGGATGAGCTGAATCAAAATACGGTGATTTATCTGGATATGCAGGAGTTTCGGAGTATTGCACGGAGTGATCGTAACATAGCAGAAGTTGTATCCTATATGCAGATTGAGATCATCAGCGAGCTGCGGGAGGCTTTTCCGGATATTCTGAACGAAAATGAAACCGTACTGCCGAGAGCATTAGGAGAAATTTATACACGGACTGGCGAACAGTTCATTGTGATCATAGACGAATGGGACTGCCTGTTCCGTGAAGATAAGGAAAACGAAGCGATTCAGACGGAGTATGTGAATTTTCTCCGAGGCATGTTCAAGGGAGGCTCTTCCGATGCTTTCATCAAACTTGCCTATATCACGGGCATTCTCCCCATCAAGAAATACGGCACACAGTCGGCATTGAATAATTTCAGAGAGTATACGATGGTCAGCCCCGGAAAGCTTGCGGAGTATGTTGGCTTCACGGAAGACGAAGTAAAGACACTCTGCGAACGTTATGACATGGATTTCGAGGAGTGCAAGCGTTGGTATGACGGCTATTCATTCAGCCGGATGAAGTCCGTTTATAGCCCGAATTCCGTCATGAATGCGATGGACAACGGCGAATTCGGCAGCTATTGGACGAAAACAGAAACCTACGAATCACTGCTGGTTTATATCGACATGAATTTTGATGAGGTCAGAACGGCAATTATTTCCATGCTTTCCGGCGAAATGGTTGAGATCGACCCTGAGACGTTCCAGAATGACATGGTGAATATACGAGGCCGAGATGATGTGCTGACGCTGCTTGTGCATCTGGGCTATCTTGCCTACAATGACAGCGAGGGAGCGGTCTATATCCCGAACGAAGAAGTCCGTGCAGAGTTCATCCGTGCGACGAAAAATAGCTCCCGTGAGGAGCTTTCCAGAGTCATCCGAAATTCCGATGCCCTGCTGAAAGCCACCCTCCGCATGGACGGCGAGGAAGTCGCTGAACGCATCGAGATGGCACATCAGTATTACGCCAATGTCAAGTTCTACAACAACGAACAGGCTCTGCGTATGGTCATCATGCTTGCCTATGTGAGCAGAGTGGATGATTACTGCGATTTTCAGGAGCTGCCGACGCCCAGTGGAAATAGCGTCGGCATACCTCACCTTCGGATGTTCGGCATCCCGGGCGGCAAGGGGTATGCGGATATTGTGTTCTTCCCGAAGAAACGATCCCGCAAGCCCGCACTTCTGATCGAACTGAAATGGAATCATTCCAGCGGCGGTGCGATTGAACAGATCAAAGAAAACGGCTACTGTGATGGCATTTCCGGCTATGGCGGGGATATTCTTCTGGTCGGGATCAACTATGACGAGAAGGCGAAGAAGCATACTTGTTTGATTGAGAAGTTTGCGTATCGCTGCGATTGATGGAGGGATCGGTCAGTCCCCTCCAAACTCTGATGATCTGTTGGGGATGGATCAGCATGACAATAGAATTTGCCAAAGGAGGCTTCCGTAATGAGACAATCACGAACTGTCGTGAATACGCTGCTGCATGAAAAGAAATGTAAAATCAGCGGCGGTTTTTACCACAAGTTACAGGTCGATTTTGCCTACAATTCCAACCATATGGAAGGCAGCCGCTTAACACATGAGCAGACACGTTATATTTTTGAAACGCACACTGTCGATGGAACTGCCCATGTGAATGATATTCTGGAAGCCGCCAATCATTTTAAGTGCATTGATTTTGTTCTGGACACCGTTTATGAACCTGTCACAGAGGTGTATATCAAGCACCTGCACAGACTCCTGAAAACCGGATTACTGGAAAGTGACTACGATGACGTTGTGATCGGTGATTATAAAAAATATCCGAATGAAGTCGGGCAGATCAGAACCGTTCATCCCAAAGAGGTTGCTCCTCATATGGAAAAGCTCATCGCTGATTTCTCTGCAAAACATCAGATCGACCTGTACGATGTAGCGGAATTTCATGCGGAATTTGAAAAGATCCATCCTTTTTATGATGGAAACGGAAGAATCGGCAGACTGCTGATCCTCAAAATGTGCCTTGCAAATGACATCGTCCCTTTCTTCATCAGCGATGAAAGTAAGATGTTCTACTACATGGGTCTGAAGGAATGGCAGGTGGATCAAAAGCCGGAACGTCTGCTGGATGTGTTTCTTTCGATGCAGGACGATATGAAGTGCATTCTCGATTATTTTGAAATCCAATATGAGAAAACGGATTTCCGTGCGAGGGATTTCATTCAGAAACACCAATAATAATAACTGATTGTCATCCCAACTCATTCCTCTCTGGCGGATTATTTGGCAGAGCTGGCACCGCTGTGATGAAAACGAATAAACTTGAAAGGGACTGCATCAGAGCAGTCCCTTTTCCATTCCATGTAAATCCCCTGTAAATTCGCCGGTCATGTACCGGTTTTTCCCGAAATATAAGTCTTTCTTATGTCTGTGTATGGATATTGCCATGGCAGACGAACATAACCTTTATCATATGCATTTTCCTCTCTGATTTGCCCGATTTTGCCCTATTTTACAAGGGTTATCGGGATAATTTTTTCTTACTGCCAATTTGACAGAATGGGGTGAAAACTACAAAACGGAACAGACGAAAGCAAATTGCAGATGTTGTTAGTGGTAAAATAGGAGTAGGAATTGGGGGTTTTTACTACTAAGAATTTTCATTGGAAACATACATTTATTATCATTCGTTTTCAACCTTTATCCCATAGAATTTAGTGTCAAAACCTGCTCTACTAACCAGCAAATTGATTACCGCTGCAATCGGAGCAAGCTCCGGTCTGACATAACACCAGAATCGAATGTTTTGCGGATGATTTCCGTAGACTGTCAAATTGAAACTATGACCATCACATCCAGAAATATCACGGTAGTATTTTGGCAGACCATCACGAAGAGATTTCAGAATGCTTTGTGTTTCATCCTTGCTGAAAGCTATACATTGTAATGGATTTACTTTTTCCATTTCAATGTAGTATTCCTGTGTTTGTGACAATTCACGCAAAGGCAGTGCGGCATTTCCGCTTGTTATGGCATCTGTGCATACTTGACATAACTCATCCCTCGATAAAGCTGTTCGCCAGAACGCCTGCACTGAATCATCCTCCATCAGGTGAATTTGAAAATACACTTCCGGAAATCGGATGAACGATTGTGTGATATCCAACGAAAATAGATGCTGCTTGCTTTTGACAGATATTGGGTACAGGTACATAGAAACACCTCGCCTCGTAATTTATCCATACCATTATACCATATAACCGCCAGTTCTTCAAGCCAAAACAGGCAAAAAATAAAGGCTCACCAAAATGAGCCGTAAGTATCATCCTCATTCGGAACCTGATGCATATCTGTCAGCTTTTCTGAAACCTGATCGAAACTCCCAGGTCTCTTCCAGTTTGTGGAGCAGCAGAAAGGTGTATACTGCAGTTGATGAGCCGTCTGCATTGGAGGCTCTGGATGCATTTGCCGCTGTATGGGACAGCAAATATCCGAAGATCTCGAAGTCTTGGTATGAGAATTGGGTGAATCTCAGCACTTATTTCAAATTCCCGCAGGAACTGAGAAAGCTGATCTATACCACCAATGCGATTGAGGGTTTTAACCGACAGCTTCGGAAAGTACAGAAAACAGGAGCCGCCGCAAAAACAAATTGCAGCAGCTCCCGAAGGATACAGTATCGGATCACTTGTCAGCCAGCTCTTTGATGCAGCCGCGGCAGACCTTTTTGTCGCAGTGATCGGTCAGGTCATCCTGATTTCCGCAGAAAATGCAGCCAACCTGGCTTTTTCTGAGAATGATGGTATCGCCCTCAGAGAAGATCTGGAGATAATCGTTTTCGTTAATGTCCAGACTTCTGCGCATTTCCTTGGGAAGAACGAATCTTCCGAGAGAATCGATTCTTCTGAAAATACCTGTATTTCGCATGATGTCACCTTCCTTTGTCAAAATTTATCATCAGGAGAAGGGGAGTGCGTTCCCGCTTCTCCGTCAGCAGTTATTCCGTTTCTTCCGGCATCTCCCAGTTGTGATATACATTCTGTACATCATCATTTTCCTCCAGATGATCCAGCAGGAGCTGCATCTTCTTGATGGCATCCTCATCGGTCAGCTGGGTATAATTTGCCGGAACCTTCTCTGCCTCAGCGGACAGAACGGTATAGCCCTTTGCTGTGAGTGCTTCACGCATTGCAGAAACCGCAGAAGGATCGCATTCCATCACAATGGTCTCCTCCTCAACGGTCAGATCATCACCGCCGCATTCAAAGCAGTCCTCCATTGCCGTATCCTCATCAATACCAGTGTTTTCCACAACTACAATGCCCTTGGTGGAGAACATAAAGGATACACAGCCGATGGTACCAAGATTACCGCCGTACTTGTCGAAGTAATGGCGTACATCACCGGCAGTGCGGTTCTTGTTGTCAGTCAGACACTCAACGATGACTGCCACGCCGCACGGACCATAGCCCTCATACACCATGGATTCATAGTTGTTCTTGCTGCCTTCGCCCGATGCCTTCTTGATCACACGGTCGATATTGTCATTCGGAACATTGTTGGACTTTGCCTTTGCGATCAGATCGCGCAGCTTTGCATTGTTGTTCGGATCGGGACCGCCTTCCTTGACGCAGACAATGATCTCTCTGCCGATCTTGGTGAAGATCTTCGCCTTGACAGCGTCCGTTGCTTCCTTTTTGCGCTTGATATTATTCCACTTGGAATGTCCTGACATATTGTATCACTCCTTATTGCTTCGTTTGCAGGAGCAGTTCCTCCCGCATGTCCCAGATGGCTGTAAATATCGCATCCAGCCGCTGTGTATTGCCTGAGAGCTGCAGATAGCCGAATAATGCTTCCAGTCCGGTCGCCTTGCGGTAATCCGCCGGGGAGGCATTGCGGGGAACGGTATTTCCTGTGGCATTTCTGCCGCGCTGAAAAATACTGCGTTCTTCCTCAGTCAGCATGTCCGCCAGTGCGTCCGCTGCCCTTGCCTGAAAGCCGGCACAGACATACCGGATCTTCGCAGAGTGCAGCCTGCCCACCGGTGTGCTGCCCGCTTCCACAATTGCCGACCGCACCAGCATCTCATATACACAATCTCCAAGGAACGCCATCGTCAGGGGACTGTACTGACGTGCTTCCTGTTCAGTCAGATGAAACTCCATCACTGCTTACCTGATATAGTCAAATTCAAAGCCGAAGATATTGACAGTGTCGCCTTCCTGAATGCCCATTTCCTCCAGCTTGTCGATGATGCCGCTGGAACGCAGCACACGCTGGAAATACTGCAGGGAGGAATAGTCATCCATATTCACCGTGCGCAGCACAGGCTCAAGCCACATCGCAGAGACATAATAGATGCCGTCCTCGACCTCGACCTCAAATTCCTGCTTGGAGGCAAAGCGGCTTTCCCATTCTGCCTGGCTCAGCGGCTGCGCCTCAAAGACCTTGACCGGCGGCAGCTCGGAGAGTTTCTGACCAACAGCGTCCATCAATGCGCCCGTACCCTGTGTGGTCGCCGCAGAGATGGTGAAGAAGGGGAGACCCAGCTCCTCAATATACGTCCGCAGAGCCGTGATCTGTTCCTCGGTTGCCATATCGGACTTGTTCGCCACAACGATCTGTGGGCATTCTGCCAGCGTTTCGCTGAAGTTGGCAAGCTCCTTGTTGATCTTTTCAAAGTCGTCCACAGGATCGCGCCCCTCAATACCGGATACATCCAGCACATGCAGGATCAGACGGCAGCGTTCCACATGGCGCAGAAACTCATGCCCCAGACCAATGCCCTCACTTGCGCCCTCGATCAGACCGGGAATATCCGCCATGACAAAGGAACGTTCCTCATCCAGACGCACCACGCCCAGAACGGGGGTCAGCGTTGTGAAATGGTAGTTGGCGATCTTCGGCTTTGCCGCACTGACAACGGAAATGAGTGTGGATTTGCCCACATTCGGGAATCCGACCAGACCCACATCCGCCAGAAGCTTCAGCTCCAGTGTGACATCGAAAGCTTCACCGGGGAAACCGGGCTTTGCGAAACGGGGGATCTGTCTCGTAGAGGTAGCAAAATTGGAATTACCCTTGCCGCCTCTGCCGCCCCTTGCGAGGATCTTCGGCTCATCATCGGACATATCTGCCATGATCCTGCCGGATTCCGCCTCACGGATGACCGTGCCGCGCGGAACGCGGATCACCAGATCGGGCGCACTTTTGCCGGTACAGCGTTTTGCACCGCCGTTTTCGCCGTTCTGTGCGATATATTTTCTCTTGTAGCGGAAGTCGATCAGCGTGGAAAAGTTGTCGTCCACCTGAAAGACCACATTGCCGCCGCAGCCGCCGTCACCGCCGTCGGGTCCGCCCGCAGCTACATATTTTTCTCTGTGAAAGGAAACAGCACCGTCGCCGCCGTCTCCTGCTTTGATTTTAATTCGTGCCTTATCGACAAACATGTTAAAATCCCTCCTTTGTGGAGTCTGCCTAAAACAAAATCCCAAGCTTGCGAAAGCCCGGGATTTTGAATGTTACATAGGGCAAAATCAGTCAGCGTAAACGCATACACGCTTACGGTCACGACCCCAGCGTTCGAACTTTACTCTGCCGTCAACCATTGCGAACAGAGTATCATCAGAACCCTTGCCAACGCCTGTGCCCGGATGAATATGGGTGCCGCGCTGACGAACGATGATGTTGCCTGCGGTTACGAACTGACCATCAGCTCTCTTTACGCCCAGTCTCTTGGACTCGGAGTCACGGCCGTTCTTTGTGGAACCCATACCTTTCTTATGTGCAAAAAACTGCATACTAATTCTAAGCATTATTTACACCTCCGTAAATTCAATTGTGATGTTGTCCGGAAATTCTTCCGAAATACATTGCAGATGGACGCACAGAGCTTCCAGAAGCTTTTCTGCGGTTTCGCTGCCGCTTGTGCGGATATTGACCGTATCTCCCTTAGCAGAAACCACTGCATCTTCCCCGAATGTTTCCGTCAGAAGATTTGCTGTGAACTGTACTGCGGAGGAGACCGCCGCGCAGACGACATCCTGTCCATGTTCTGCATAGCCTGCATGTCCCTTGACGGAACACCTGCAGAGCGTGCCGTTTTTTCTTGTGAAAACAGCTTTGATCATGATTCAGCGATTATGCGTTGATAGCTTCGATCTGAACCTGTGTGTAGGGCTGTCTGTGACCCATCTTGCGCTTTTCGCCCTTCTTCGGCTTGTAAGTGAAGACTGTGATCTTCTTAGCCTTACCGTTCTTCAGAACCTTTGCGGAAACGGTTGCACCTGCTACATAGGGAGTACCTACGTTGATTCCGTTCTCGGAACCTACAACAACAACCTTGTCAAAGGTAACGGTCTCGTCAGCTTCTACGTTCAGCTTCTCGATGAAAACCTTGTCTCCCTCACGAACCTGATACTGCTTACCGCCTGTTTCGATTACTGCGTACATTGATCTGGCACCTGCCTTTTCTTAAAAACTCGCTGTCCTTGGGGACGGAAACCCGTTCTTTCATCTTCCCGAGCACATGCGGCAATACTATTTTATCACAAAAGACGAGCCTTGTCAAGTACAAATTTGCATTTTTTTGGACTTTTTTCTTTTTTCGCTTTTAAATCTGTTCCGGATCGGTCATTTCCGGAACGAAGCCGTACATTGCCTCATAGCTCTCCAGCTCTGCGCGGCTGTCCAGTCCTGTGGGGATCAGTCCCGTCATATCCGTATCCGATACCGTACCCATTTCCTCCACAGGAAAAAGCGGCGTGCGTTCCTCATTCGGATCAAAAGGTTTCTTCTGCATGGTGATCATCCTTTCTGTGCTTTTGCAGATAGGATAACCGGAAAGGGGAGAAGTATGCAGAATGCCGCCCCCATAAAATGAGGACGGCATTGTCTGTTATTCTTCTCTTAGAAGGATATTTTGCTTATCAGGACATAAGCTTGACTGAGACAGCTACACTTAGCAGCCCTGATAACGGATCGGGAACTTAAGCTTGACCGGTGAAAGCCTGGCTACACTTATCGGTTCCCGATACCTGTATTATACCATAAATCGTCTGAAATTGCAAGAGAAATGCAGCGAAAAATTATGGCGAAGCTGTATTTTTGTACAGAGAATACAGCTGGGAATAAAGGCGAAATTACGAAAATGTCATATTGTAAATTTTTTATGAACAAACTCTTGATTTCCAAGTATAGATATGCTATACTATATAACTGAGTGAATAAAAGGCAGATAGTAACCGTGATATATACATTTTAATGAACTGCAAAGGAGTTGTTTGTAAATTGCTGAGAAGTATGACAGGCTATGGCAGAGCACAGGAGCAGGTGGATAACCGCGACATCCTCGTGGAGATCCGTTCGGTCAATTCCCGCTACCTGGAGCAGAATGTCCGCATCGGGAGAAGCTACAGCTACATGGAGGAGGAACTGAAATCCCTCCTGAAAACGCAGGTTTCCCGCGGCAAGGTGGAGATCGGCGTTTCCATTGCACTGACGGAGGGAAAGAAAGCCGACATCCGCGTGAATGCTGACATTCTCAAGGGCTATATCGACGCAATGACGGATTACAACCGCGGTGTCAGCTCGCAGTATACCCTGCTTGATGACGGCAAGGAGATCGACTGCGAACACCTCAGATGGCGCACTATGCTCCATCTGCCGGATGTGTTCCGTGTGGAAAAGGCACAGGATGACGAGGACGAGGTTCGCGCCGCAGTGCTGGGCGTTGCAGAAAAGGCGATCGCTGCTTTCGTGCAGATGCGCGAAGTGGAGGGCGAAAAGCTCCGTGCGGATGTTCTCGCAAGACTGCGCACGCTTGCTGACTGCGTATCCATCGTGGAACAGGAAGCCCCCAAGCTGACAGAGAAGTACAGAGAACGCCTTTACACGAAGATCTCTGAGCTGCTGGGCAGCACTGCCATTGATGAACAGCGTATCCTGACAGAAGCGGCGATCTTCTCTGAAAAGACCGCTGTCGATGAGGAGACCGTTCGTCTGAGAAGCCACCTTTCCCAGATGGAAGCGCTTCTGAATGAGGAAGGCGCAGTCGGCAGAAAGCTGGACTTTTTGGTACAGGAGATGAACCGCGAGGTCAACACCATCGGTTCCAAGGTACAGGATGTGAATATCACGTCCATTGTTGTGGATATGAAGTCCGAGATCGAAAAGATCCGTGAACAGATCCAGAATATTGAATAAGAAAGAGGAATGAAAATGGAAAAAGGTCAGCTGATCGTAGTTTCCGCACCGTCCGGATGCGGAAAGGGAACGATCCTCGGTGAGATCCTGAAGGATCCGGGTTACTATTATTCCGTATCCGCCACCACCCGCGCTCCCAGAGAGGGCGAGGTGAACGGTGTGCAGTATCACTTCCTGACGCGCGAACAGTTCGAGCAGAACATCGCCGAGGAGATGATGCTGGAGTATGCCGAGTACTGCGGCAATTACTACGGTACGCCCCTTGCCCCCATCAACGAAAATCTTGAGAACGGACGCAATGTCATTCTGGAGATCGAGGTGCAGGGTGCAATGCAGGTGCGCCGGCTCCGTCCGGATGCCGTATTTGTATTCATCGCACCGCCGAGCGTGGAAACGCTCCGCGACCGTCTGATCGGACGCGGCACGGAAGCGATGGAGATCATTGAGGAACGCGTTGCACAGGCAGAGCGCGAGATCAGCTTTGCACAGCAGTATGATTATATTGTTGTCAATGATGTGCTGGAGGAAGCCATTGACGATTTCAAGGCGATCGTCCGCGCAGAGAGCTGTAAGGTGAAAAAGGCGTAAGCCATGATTCTGAAGCCGCAGGGCACATCCCGGCGGCAGAGCAATTGATGAAGATTAAAGGAGAGGTGTATTATTATGTTAAGACCCGCAATGACACAGATGATTACCAAGAATGAAAGCTGCTACTCCCTCGTGATCGGCGTTGCCAAGCGTGCAAGAGAGATCGCAGAGGAGCTGTACGAGAACAATATGACGCTTGAAGAAAAGCCTGTCAAGACAGCAGTGGATGAATTTGCAAGAGGTGAGTACAAGATCGTTGAGGCTTCTGCCGCAGACGAAAAGACTGTACTCTGATCCAAGTGAACAGCGAGCAGTATATTGCCGCGGTCGCAGTCCACGCTGCCGCCTATTCTTTTGACAAGCCGTTTCACTATCTGCTCCCGGCGGAGCTGTACCGCCAGCAGCTGGAGGGCTGCCGCGTCATCGTCCCGTTCGGACGGGGCAACCAGAAGCGCGTCGGGCTGATCCTTTCCGTTTCATTGGAGATCGGCGAGACCCGCAGGGGACTCAAACGCATTCTGTCCGTTGCCGACAGCCAGCCTATTCTCAATGAGGAGCAGCTTCTGCTGATGCATTGGCTCAGGGAGAACACCTTCTGCACCTATTATGATGCTATCCGGACGCTTCTGCCGTCCGCGCTGCAGCTGCGTGTGCAGGAACATTACAGCCTTGTGCCGGATGCGGATACCAGCGGACTGGATGCAGCACAGAAGCAGTTCCTGCAGTTCCTGCACCGTGCAAAGAGCCAGAAGGAATTTGATGCCCTGCTCGATGCCCAGGATACGCCGCAGAAAAAGCAGCTTGTGGAAAGTCTGCTGACAGCCGGCGTGATCTGTACCAATGCTGAAGCGAGTGCGCGTATGAAGCCAAAGACCGTGCGCATGGTGCGCCTGACGGAGAAATTTCTCTCCGGCGAAAGTCACCGCAGCGTCACTGTCAAGCAGCAGCAGGTCGTGACGGCATTGCAGGAATTTGGCACGATGGAGGAAAAAGAAGTCTGCTATATCTGCGGTGTGACCTCCGCAGTGGTGCAGACGCTTGTCAAAAACGGCATTGCAGAACGCTTCGATGCCAAGGCTGCCCCCGCAGAGGAGGAAACGGAGACACCGGACAATGTGCCGGAGATCGTACTTTCTCCACAGCAGCAGGCGGTGTTTGATGAGGTTGCTCCACATCTGGAAACGGATGAGGCAAAATGCTTCCTTCTGCACGGCGTTACCGGCAGCGGCAAGACCTCCGTATTTGAGGCACTGATCGAACGCACGCTTTCCCTTGGAAAAAGCGTCCTGATGCTGCTCCCGGAGATCGGACTGACACCGCAGACGGTGAAACGCTTCTCTGCCCGTTTCGGCAGCCGGATCGCTGTCATGCACAGCAGTCTCTCACTTGGAGAGCGCAGACGCTCCTATGAGCTGGCAAAAAGCGGTCAGGCGGATCTGGTCATCGGCACAAGATCTGCGATCTTTGCACCGCTGCAGAATATCGGTCTGATCATCATGGATGAGGAGGGCGAACGCTCCTACAAGTCCGATGCAGCCCCACGCTTTGACACCATTCAGGTCGCAAGGCACCGCGCCCGCACACACGGCGCAGTCCTCCTGCCGGCATCCGCGACTCCCACGCTGGAGAGCTATTATTATGCGCAGAAGGGGATCTATCAGCTTCTGGAGATGCGCCAGCGTTACGGCAATGCACCGCTTCCCGATGTGGAAGTAGTGGACATGACGGAGGAGAGAATGCAGGGCAATGATACGGAATTCAGTTCCGTGCTGGTTCGTGCCATCGAGGAAAATCTGGAACGCGGCGAGCAGAGCATTCTCCTGCTCAACCGGCGAGGCTACCATACGATCATCAGCTGCTGCACCTGCAATCAGCCCGTATACTGCACGAACTGTTCCATTCCCATGACCTATCACAAGCCGGACGGCAATCTGCACTGCCACTACTGCGGTGCGATCCGGCGTATGCCGGAAACATGTGAAAAATGCGGCGGCGAGCATCTGCGGCGCATGGGCTTCGGCACACAGCGTCTGGAGGATGAGCTGGCAGTCCGCTTCCCGGATGCGCGGATCCTGCGCATGGATGCGGATACCACGACCTCGCGGTTTTCCTATGAAAAAAGCTTTGAAGCATTCCGGAAGGGCGAGTATGACATCATGCTCGGCACCCAGATGATCGGCAAGGGACTGGATTTCCCGAATGTCACGCTGGTCGGTGTGCTGTCCGTGGATAAGGCATTATTTTCCGGCGATTTCCGCAGCTATGAGCGCACCTTCGCCCTGATCACCCAGGTGGTCGGACGCGGCGGACGCGGCGGAAAGTCCGGCAGAGCGATCCTGCAGACCTTCCTGCCCGATCACTATGTTCTGCGCCTGGCAGCACAGCAGGATTATCTTGCGTTTGTGCGCGAGGAGCTGGCGATCCGCAGACAGCTGCTGTTTCCGCCGTTCTGTGACATCTGCGTCATCGGCATCAGCGGCGAAACGGACGCGGAAGTAAGGCAGGGCGCGGAAAAATTCGTGGAGTGCATGAAGGAGGAACTGGCAGTGCAGAAGGAAAATCTTCCCCTGCGCGTCCTCGGTCCCGTCCCCTGCACCTACGGCAGGATCAATGGAAAATACCGCTGGCGTATTATTATCAAATGTAAGAATACCCGGAATTTCCGCGATTTTATGCATGATGTGCTGAAAAATGCCGGAAGCGTCAGAGAAACAGCAAGAGTGCATATTTATGCGGATATGAACGGCAGTATCGGCATATAATTTTGGAGGGATTCAAATGGCTATCAGAAAAATTGTAACAAAAGGAGACCCGGTGCTCAATGCAGTCTGCAAGCCCGTAGAGGTCTTTGATGAAAAGCTCGCGCAGCTTCTGGATGATATGCATGAAACACTGGAAAAGGCACAGGGACTCGGACTTGCCGCACCGCAGGTGGGCATCCGCAGACGTGTGGCTCTTGTGGATACCGGTGAGGAAGTGCTGGAGTTTATCAATCCCGTCATCCTGAAGAAGAGCGGCAAGCAGCGCGATGTGGAGGGCTGCCTGTCCTGTCCCGACCAGTGGGGCTTCGTTGTGCGCCCGAACAAGTGCAAGGTGCGCTTTCAGGACAGAAACGGCGATTTCTACGAGGTCGTACTGACCGGTCTCGCCGCACGCTGTGCCTGCCATGAGATCGACCACCTCGATGGACATCTGTTCCTGGAGCTTGTGGATGAATTTGTAGAGCCGGGGGAGGAATAAGATGGAAACCATGAAACTTGTGTTTATGGGAACACCGGATTTCGCCGTTCCCTGTCTTGCGGCACTTGCAGGCAGCGGTGCGGAGGTTGCGGCAGTATTCACCCAGCCCGACAAGCCAAGCGGCAGAAAGTATAAGCTTGTTCCCACACCCGTCAAGAAAAAGGCAATCGAGCTTGCTATTCCCGTTTACCAGCCCGCATCCCTGCGGAAGGGCGAGGATGCAGAGGAAGCTATGAAGCTTCTGGAGGAGATCCAGCCCGACTGCATCGTTGTTGCAGCCTACGGTCAGATCCTCCCCAAGTCGATCCTTGACCTGCCGAAATACGGCTGCATCAACATCCATGCCTCCCTTCTGCCGAAGTACCGCGGTGCAGCTCCCATCCAGAGATGCATCCTCGACGGCGAGAAGGAAACCGGCGTGACCATCATGCAGATGGCGGAGGGACTGGATACCGGTGACATGCTCCTGAAGGGCAGTCTGTCCATCGGTCAGAACGAGACCGCCTCCGAGCTGCATGACCGTCTGTCCGTACTCGGCGCAGAGCTGATCCTGCAGGCACTGCAGGGCATCAAGGACGGCACGCTCACACCGGAGAAGCAGGATGATGCATTGTCCTGCTATGCCGGCATGATCACCAAGGATATGTCCGCCCTTGATTTCACAAAGCCCGCAGAGGAACTGCACCGCACGATCTGTGCGCTGACCGGCTTTACTATGCTCGAGGGCAAACGCTTCAAGGTGTTCCGCAGCGAGCTGACGGACAAAACCGCAGATGCACAGCCCGGTACGCTCCTTGATCCGGAGCAGCTGCTGGTACAGTGCGGCGGCTCCACCGTGATCCGCTTCACCGAGGTGCAGACGGAGGGCGGCAAGCGTCTTGCGGCATCCGATTTTGTCCGCGGCAAAAAGCTGACTGCCGGACAGATCTTCGGCGAATAAAGAAAGGAAACAAAGATGGAATTATTCCTGATTATTGTACCTGCGATCATCTGCATTATCGCGCAGATCAATGTCACATCGACCTATAATCGTTATCACAAGATCCAGAACGCGCGCGGTCTGACCGGCGCGGAGACTGCTCGGCGTATCCTTGACCTCAATGGTCTGACCCATGTGCAGATCGAGCGCGTTTCCGGAAATCTCAGCGACCACTACGATCCTTCTGCCAATGTTGTCCGGCTTTCTGACAGCGTCTACAGCCAGACCTCTGTAGCAGCACTCGGCGTTGCAGCGCATGAATGCGGTCATGCCGTACAGCACGCGCAGAATTATGCGCCCGTACTCATCCGCAGCCGTCTGGTTCCGATCGCAAGCTTCTGCTCCAGGGCATGGTATTTCATTTTCATCCTCGGACTCCTGGCGACAAACCTGCTTGGCAGCACCCTTCTCTGGATCGCCGTGCTCCTCTTTGCAGCAGTGGCACTCTTTCAGCTTGTCACCCTGCCCGTGGAATTTGATGCCAGCCGCCGTGCGCTGCAGATCCTTGAGACCCAGGGCTTCCTGGAGGGCAATGAGGTGTCCGGCGCGAAAAAGGTGCTGACTGCCGCGGCTTTGACCTATGTAGCAGCCCTGCTCCAGTCACTGGCACAGCTCCTGCGTCTTGTGCGGGCAGCGAGGGATGATTGATATGAACAGTGCAAGATACCTTGCGGTGCATCTGCTCTGCCGTGTGGAAACGGAGGGGAGCTACTCCAACCTCCTGCTGGATAAGGCTCTGACGGATGCGCAGCTTTCCCCCGCGGACAAGAAGCTCTGCGCCCAGCTGTACTACGGCGTGATCGAACGCCGCCTGACGCTGGAACACATCCTGCGGGGCTACAGCAAAAAGCCGCCGGAAAAGCTTGACAGCGTGATACGGAATATCCTGTATCTGGGACTGTACCAGCTTGCCTACTGCGAAAAGATCCCCGACAGAGCCGCAGTGAATGAAAGCGTTGCTTTAGCAAAGCAATTCCGCAAGACCAGTGCATCCGGCTTTGTCAATGCCGTACTTCGCAGCTTTCTGCGGGATAACAAGGAGATCAAGCCTCCATCCGGAAAATGGAAGCAGATGGAAGTGAACTATTCCGTACCGGCGGAGCTTTGCAGACTTGTGACACAGGAACGGGGAGAGGAATTTGCAGAAGCTTTCTTCACAGATGCCCTGCAGACACCTCCGACCACCATCCGCCTGAACCCCCTGCGCGGCACAGTGCAGGCACTGGAGGAGGATGGATTTGCTCCCGTGCCGCTGGAACGCCTCCCGCACGCTTATACCATTTCCGCCGCAGATGTGCGGAAATCCGCGGCATTCCAAAAAGGCATGTTCCATGTGCAGGATCTCTCCTCACAGCTCTGCTGTGCGATCCTTGACCCGAAGCCCGGAGACACCGTGCTGGACATGTGCGCCGCCCCCGGCGGCAAATCGTTCACGATCGCAGAGCGCATGGAAAACAGAGGGCGCGTGCTGGCGTTCGATCTGCACGACCACCGCGCAAAGCTCATTGCGGACGGCGCAGCGCGTCTGGGACTGACCTGCATCGAAGCGAAAACAGGTGATGCGGCTGTGTTCGATCCGGACATGCCGCAGGCGGACCGGATCCTCTGCGATGTGCCATGCTCTGGCTATGGCGTGATCCGCCGCAAGCCGGAGATCAGGTACAAGCCGCTGGAGGAGGTGCAGGAACTTCCGGAACTCCAGTATTCGATCCTTGAAAATGCCGCACATTACCTCAAAAAAGGCGGCACACTGGTCTATTCCACCTGCACTGTGCTTCATGCGGAAAATGAATCTGTGGTGCAGAAATTCCTGGAAGCACATCCGGATTTTACGCTTGTACCGCTGACGGAATTTGGCTTTGCGGAAGGCTGTGCGACTTTTTCCGTGCTGTATGACAACTACGACGGCTTCTTCGCCGCACGGCTTTACAGAAAGGAGTGAGCGTATGGAACAGCGTGACATCCTTTCCATGAACCTGTCGGAGCTGACGGAGGCGATCACACAGCTGGGACAGCCGAAATACCG
This sequence comes from Oscillospiraceae bacterium, assembly GCA_045546475.1. Classification (GTDB taxonomy): domain Bacteria; phylum Bacillota; class Clostridia; order Oscillospirales; family Ruminococcaceae; genus UBA3855. The sequence continues at coordinate 52,081 of JAZQCT010000083.1, read as the reverse complement.
TGCGGCACAGATCTACCGCTGGCTCCATGTCAAAAAAGTAACCAGCTTTGCAGAAATGCTTGATCTACCTGCCGCACTGCGGGCGCAGCTGGATGTTGAATTTTGTCTAAAACGCCTATTTGTTGCAAGAAGGCTTGAATCTTGCATGGATAATACGGTAAAATACTTATACAGGCTTTCTGACGGGCAGCATGTGGAGACTGTGCTGATGTCCTATCAGCACGGATGGCGGCTCTGCATCTCCACCCAGGTGGGGTGCAAAATGGGCTGTCAGTTCTGTGCGTCCACCATTGCAGGCTATGTCAGAGACCTTACCCCGGCGGAGATGCTTCTGCAGATCGACGAAACCGAACGTGATGCAGGCGTGACCGTGTCCGGCATCGTGCTGATGGGCATTGGTGAGCCGCTGGATAATTATGATAATGTCATGCGGTTTCTGGAGCTGCTTTCAGATGCCAAGGGACGGCAGATGAGTCTGCGTCATGTGACGCTTTCCACCTGCGGCATCGTTCCGAGGATCCGGGAGCTTGCCGACCGGAAAACCGGTCTGACGCTGGCAGTATCCCTGCACGACCCGACGGATGCCGGGCGCAGTGCCGTGATGCCGGTGAACCGCCGCTATCCGCTTGCCGAGCTGATGGAGGCGTGCCGCTACTATTTCTCCGTGACAGGACGGCGTGTGACCTATGAATATGCTGTCATGCAGGGAGAGAACGACAGTGAAGCCGATGCGAAAGCACTGGCAGCACTGCTGCGCGGACAGCAGGCGCATGTGAATCTCATTCCCGTCAATTCTGTCAGGGAACGCAGCTTCCATGCGACCAGAAAGACAGCACAGGATTTCATGCAGCTCCTGGAACGCCACGGAGTCCATGCGACAGTCAGAAGAACACTTGGCAGTGACATTGATGCTGCGTGCGGTCAGCTGCGGCACGAGGAGGATCAGAAGCGTGATTAGCAGAGAAGAGGTGGGAATATGCGCTGTGGAATTATAACGCACATCGGACTTGTCCGCGAGGAGAACCAGGACGAAGTGCGTGCGAAGGATTTTGGCAGCAATATTCTTGCCGTTGTCTGTGACGGAATGGGCGGCGAACGCGCAGGAAAGCAGGCAAGCTCCATTGCCGTGCGTGAGGTGTTTGACCATTTTGAAGCAGGCTACCACAGCGGTATGACCCATGAGGACATCCGCGCCTTGCTGGTTTCCTCTGTTTCCGCGGCAAATTCCGTCATCTACACCACTGCCAGAATGGATTATAAAAGCTACGGAATGGGCACGACCTGTGTTGCAGCTTTTGTGCAGCACGAGTGGATCCATATCGCAAACGTCGGCGACAGCAGAGCCTACCTGCTGGAGGACGGCGTGATGCGGCAGGTCACCAGTGACCATACCGTTGTGAATATGCTGTACCAGCAGGGCAAGATCACCCGCGAGCAAATGGCGAGTCATCCCCAGCGCAACATGCTGACGCAGGCAGTCGGTGTGGAGCGTGTGGTCAAGCCGGATTATTTCCGGATCCCCCACAAGCCGGATTTCACACTTCTGCTCTGCTCGGACGGACTGTCCAGCTACTGCAGCGACGCGGAGATCAGCGATACGATCCGCAAGTATCCCTATGAGGAGGTACCTGACGCACTGATCGTGCTGTCTCTGCAAAAAGGCGGCAGGGATAATATTTCCCTTGCCATCGTTACACAATAATAATGGAAGATGCAGTTTCTGCGTTTTCCAAAAAAATATGTATGGAGGGTATAATGGATAAGAACATTGGCAAGAAGCTTGACGGCAGATATGAGATCAATGAGCTGATCGGTATCGGCGGCATGGCGGATGTCTACAAGGCAACCGACATCATTGACAACAAGGTCGTTGCAGTCAAGATCCTGAAGAAAGAATTTGCAGAAAATGAGGAATTTCTGCGCCGTTTCCGCAACGAATCCAAGGCGATCGCGCTGCTTTCCCACCCGAATATTGTAAAGGTTTATGATGTCGGCTTTTCGGAGAAGATCCAGTTCATCGTGATGGAATACATTGACGGCATCACCCTGAAGGAATACATCGAGAATGAAAAGGTGCTGACATGGAAGGACTCTGTACACTTCATCATCCAGATCCTCCGCGCACTCCAGCACGCCCATGACAGGGGCATTGTTCACAGGGACATCAAGCCCCAGAACATCATGCTCTTTACTGACGGCACCATCAAGGTGATGGATTTCGGCATTGCCAAGTTTGCAAGGGAAGAGGGCAGGACTGCGACCGATCAGGCGATCGGCACGGTGCACTACATCAGCCCTGAGCAGGCAAGGGGCGATGTTACCGATGAAAAGAGCGACATCTATTCTGTCGGCGTGATGCTCTATGAGATGCTCACCGGTCAGAAGCCCTTTGACACGGATAATCCTGTGACTGTTGCTGTGATGCACATGCAGAACACCGCAGAGCGTCCCCGTGCGATCAATCCCGACATCCCCGCAGGTCTGGAGGAGATCATCCTCCGTGCCATGGAAAAGGATGCAGAGAACCGCTATCAGACCGCTTCCGATATGATCCGTGATATTGAAGCCTTCAAGGCAAATACCCAGATCGTATTCGGCTATTATGAGGAGGACGTTGCAGAGGATGCCGACGGCGAGACCCAGTATTTTGCCGCTGCTGCAGACGATGCAGAGGAACCCGAGGATCAGGATGCATACGATGACGACGAGTATGATGATGACGATTACTACGACGACGAGGAGGAAGAAGAGGAGGAGGAATCCCGCTCCCTGTTCATTCCTGTCATGACCGCCGTGACCATTGCCTTCATCGTTGTGGCTGTATTCTTCATTCTCTGGCTTGTCAAGGGCGTTCTCAACAATGAGATCCAGCAGACCAAGTACGAGATGCCGAACCTCGTTGGTATGGACTACTATGAGGCAAAGGCACAGTTCGAGCATCTGGACATCCAGCTCAATGACACAGAATACACCTCCTATGAGAAGGATGTTATCTATGAGCAGGATATTGCCGTGGGCGACGCTGTCACAAGCGGTCAGACCGTCTATGTTGATGTCAGCCTCGGTGTCAGCATGGTAGAGGTTCCGAAGGTGGATGGACTCCATGCCGACTATGCAGTCAAGATGCTGGAGCAGCAGAAATTTGTTGTGGAAAAGAAGTATGAGATGAGCACGGACGGCACAGAAGCCTCCTATGTCATCCGTACCGAGCCTTCCGCCGGCGAACAGGCAGAATCCGGCTCCACCATTATCATCTATATCAGCAAGGGCATGAACAGTGATGCCATCGTCATCCAGGATATGGTCGGCTGGACGCTTGACCAGGCAACACAGCTGTGCACCTATCTGGGTCTGAAGGTTGACGCTGTCGGCGAGCCTTCTCTGGAAGAAGAGAACACCGTTATTGCCCAGAGTGCCGAAGCCGATGAAGTCCTTGAAGCAGGCGATACCATCGTGCTGACCTACAGCAACGGCGAAGATCCGTCCGGTACCGTTCCGTTCACCATGCCCATCCCCTCAGAAGTATCGGGCAGATTTGCACTGGACTTTGTCAACAGCGAGGGTGACATTATCGCATCTACTACCTTCCTGCCGAGTATCTCCAACCAGATCACTGTACAGGTAGACGGCACAGGTACGGATACCATCACCGTTGTTCTGAGCAACTACGCAAACAACCAGCAGAGAGAGATCGGTGTGTATAACTTCGACTTTGCAAACGTGACCTTCCGCCCTGTCCGCGAGGACATCAACGGCGCGTTTGAAGCAGTCGGCGCATTCCCTGAGACCACAACCGAAAGCACGACTACAACAGAAACTACTACAACCACCACTGCAGCAACTACGACCACAACGGCAGCTCCTACCGAACCGCCCACGTCCGCAACTACAACAACGACCACTACGACCACAACTACAACCACCACAACAGCCGCTCCGACAGAGCCGCCTACGGATCCTCCGACGGAGCCGCCCACGGAGCCTCCGACGGAACCGCCCACGGATCCGCCTGCACCGGCTGACCCCTCCGAGGAAGCCCCTGCAGAATAATGGGAGTGCTGAACAAGGAAGCACAACACAGTTTGATCATCAAATCCGTCAGGGGACTCTACACCGTAGCGTCCCCTGACGGTGTATTGACGGAATGCTCCGCAAGGGGCATTCTGCGGAAAAGGGGACAGGAACCGTATGTGGGCGACTATGTACGGCTGGACGGCGATGTGATCGCCGAGGTGCTTCCGAGAAAGAATGAGATCATCCGTCCGCCCCTTGCCAATCTCGACCAGCTCTGCTTTGTGGTATCCATGTGTGAGCCGCAGCCGAACCTGCGCCTGCTGGATAAATTCATTGCAGTTTCCGCATATAAGGACATCACCCCGCTGCTTCTGCTGACAAAGATCGACCTTGCCTCCTGCGAGGAGATCCGCACGCTCTACAGCTCCATCGGCATTCCGATCCTGACTGTGGATTATCAGGATCCCGCCAGTCTGGAACGCGTCCGCTCCGCATTTGCCGGAAAGGTGAGTGCCCTGACAGGCAATTCCGGTGCGGGAAAATCCACCCTCCTCAACGCCCTTGACCGCACGCTGGAGATCCCCACCGGCGAGATCAGCCAGAAGCTCGGACGCGGACGGCATACCACCCGCCACGCCCAGCTCTATCCTCTGGCAAGCGGCGGCTATATTGCCGATACCCCTGGATTTTCCACATTCGATACCCAGCGTTATGCCGTGATCCGCAAGGAAGCACTGGCGGACTGCTTCATGGAATTTGCAGAATATCAGGAAAAATGCCGTTTCCATGACTGCTCCCATACCTGTGAAAAGGGCTGCGCTGTGCTGGAAGCCGTCGCAGAGGGAAAGATCCCGCAAAGCCGCCACGAAAGCTACTGCGACATGTACGAGGAAGCGCGGCAGATCAAGGAGTGGATGCTGTGAGAAACTGTATCATCATTGCAGGCGGCGACCTGCGCGGCAGCATCCATGTACCGGAGAACGCGCTCATCATCTGTGCCGACTGCGGTTACCGTCACGCTAAGGCACAGGGCATCGTTCCCCATGTGCTGATGGGCGATTTTGATTCCTATTCCGAGGAGCTTCCGGCGGACTGCGAAATTCTCCGCCACCCTGCAGAAAAGGATGAGACCGATACCATGCTTGCCGTGTATTACGGCAGGGACAGGGGCTGCACCGTGTTCCACATCTACGGCGCATTCGGCGGCGCGCGCCTTGACCATTCCATTGCCAATCTCCAGATGCTCCACCACATGGCGGAGCAGGGACTGTGCGGTATTCTGTACGACGGCGGAACGCGCGTCACGGTACAGACCGCCGGAACGATGCGCTACCCGAAAACAAATGGCTATCTTTCTCTCTTTTCCCTGACGGACGAATGCACGGGACTGACCGCCTCCGGTGTGAAATATCCGCTTGTAAAAGCCGTACTGACTAACACCTTCCCCCTCGGCGTAAGCAATGAGATCCTTGCAGATGAAGCCGAGATCACACTGGAAACCGGTGCGCTTCTTGTCGTACAGACGGAGCTGTCACCAAATCCCTGAACCGGAATATACTGTAGTATAGCCCATTACAGGAGGTAATACTTATGAAGGTTGTTGTCATCAAAAGCCCCAGACTTCTCGCAGGTGTCCTGCGCCTGCTCTTCGGGATGAAGAAGGAAGAATGTGAATAACCTGAACCGCCGGAGTGCATGGCATTCCGGCGGTTCTTTCTGCATATACTACTGGCAGAAAGGAGAGAAGGACATGGAAGAAGAAACCATCATCGAGATCCCCGAAGCCGCCCCGGAGGAGGGCTGGCAGCCGCCGGTCCTGACCCATGAGCCGTCAAAGAAACAGCGGTCACAGAGCGTGACGGATGTGTTTTTCATCCAGTATGCTGTCTGCATCTTCCTGCTGACAGCGTTTCTGGTCATCCGCTGTATCGACCGTGAGCTGTTCACACAGGCAGTGTCCCAGCTCCTTGCACAGATGCACGCCCCGACCGAAGCCGTTGTGCAGGAGCTGTGCACCTTCCTGCAAAATCAGTGGAGCTGACGGTCTGCGGCTGCCGCATCCGGATGGATTTCAGTTTCCCGGCACTGCTGGCACTGGCATTTCTGTATGGCAGGGGAGAACTTCTCCTCCAGACGCTCGCTGTCAGCTTCCTGCATGAAGCCGGACATGGCATCGCCATGCTGGTGACCCATGCCGGTATACGGGAGATCTCCCTGACTGCTGCCGGAATGCAGATGCGGACACGCCTGCCGCTTCTGCGGAAGTATCAGGAGATCTGCATCCTGCTTTCCGGTCCGGCAGTCAATTTCCTGATGGCAGGACTGCTGTACCGATCCTTCGGCTGGTGTGACGCGGCAATGCTCCATTTATGCATGGGCGGCTTCAACCTCCTGCCCTTTTCCGCACTCGACGGCGGAAGTGCATTGCAGTGCCTGTCCGCAGGATCTCCCATGCTCCATCGGACACAGACCATGTTCTGCCTGTTCCTTGCTGTGCTGTCTTCATGCCTGCTGGCATATCTGCATATCCGCAACCCGTTTTTATATCTCATGTGCCTGTATCTTGGAATTGCGCAGCTTCGAGTTGACAAGCAGGGGGGAATGTGGTAAAATAAAAAGGACATATACAGTTAGGAGGTAGCAAACCATGCATCAAACCATGGCAACTGGTGCGTATTTCCTGCTGCTTGGCAGTCTTTTTTTGTTTACTGTTCTGTTTCTGCAGGGAATGACATATACAAAAGCAAAATCCTGCGGAATTGTGAAGCTTTGTTTTACATTTACAATGCTGAAAACTGCCTTATGGCTGATGGTCAGTATTCTGGTTGGAACGCTATTCTTTTTTCTGACTGTTCGTGCAGTGGAGGTTCAGATTCTTTCAATTCACTTTGCTCAAACCATGGCAGCGATTCTTGGCGGAACATTACTCTGCTTCGCTGCAGCAATGCTCACCGGCTTTGGGTTTCTCACAAAATGCGGATGGTTCGGTTTTGGCATGGGAAGTCCGTTGCGGCTCTGGGCGGAGGAAACAAATGGTGAAATCATATTTTATCGAATGGAGCGGCTTGCCGGCGGCGGGGAAGTTCCAAAAAAGCATATGACTTTTGAACGCTCAAGAGAGAATCGTGAAAAATTTGCAGAGTTCCTGCAAAATGAAAATATATAGAAAAGAGGCACACAATGCTGAGAAAAAAAGTAGAATCCGTCATCATGCAGGTGCAGAAGCCTGCGCGCTACATGGGCGGAGAAGTCGGAAGTATTACGAAGAACAGGGAAGAGGTGGATGTGCGCTTTGCCTTCTGCTTCCCCGACATTTATGATGTGGGCATGTCCCATCTGGGCATGAAGATCCTCTATTCCCTCATCAATGAACGCGAGAATTATTGGTGTGAGCGCGTCTTTGCACCGTGGACGGATTTCGAGGAGGTCATGCGCCGCGAGGAGATCCCGCTGTACGGTCTGGAAAGCTTTGACCCGATCAGGGATTTTGATTTCATCGGCTTCACCCTCCAGTACGAGATGTCCTACACCAATATCCTGAACATGCTCGACCTTGCCGGCGTGCCGCTGTTTGCACGCGACAGGGGAGAAGCCCTTGCGCCCATCCTCTGCGCCGGCGGTCCGTGCGCGTGCAATCCGGAACCCCTGGCAGATTTCTTTGACCTGTTCATCCTCGGCGAGGGTGAGGAGGTCAATCTGGAGCTGATGGATCTCTACAAGGAGATGAAGGACAAGGGCGCGTCCCGTTCGGAATTTCTGAAAGCCGCCGCACAGATCGAGGGCATCTATGTTCCCTCCCTCTATGACGTTGCCTACAGCGAAGACGGCACGATCGCATCCGTCACGCCCCGTGAGAACGCGCCTGCCATTGTCCGCAAGCGCGTCATGACGGATATGGACAAGTCCTATTACCCCGAAAATACCGTCGTACCCTTTACCGAGATCGTCCACGAACGTGTGTCCGTGGAGGTGCTGCGCGGCTGTATCAGAGGCTGCCGCTTCTGTCAGGCTGGCTTCCTCTACCGCCCGTTCCGTGAGAAATCCACGGAAACCATCTGCAAGCAGGCAAAGGCACTGTGCGAAAATTCCGGCTACGATGAAATGTCCCTGTCCTCCCTGAGCACCAGCGACCATTCTGATATTGTCCATATGCTCGATGAACTGCTCAAATACACGGACGAACGCCGCATCAATATGTCCCTGCCCTCCCTGCGCGTCGATAATTTTTCCGCAGATGTGATGGAGCGCGTAACAGCTGTCCGCAAAAGCGGTCTGACCTTTGCGCCGGAAGCAGGCACCCAGCGTCTGCGCGATGTCATCAACAAGAATGTCACCGAGGATGAAGTCATGCGCACCTGCGCCATTGCCTTCGCCGGCGGCTATACGAATGTGAAGCTCTACTTCATGCTCGGTCTGCCCACGGAAACGGATGAAGACATCATCGGCATTGCGGATCTTGCGCAGAAGGTCGTGAATCTGTTCTACGAGCTTCCCGAACGTCCCAAGGGTAAGGTACAGGTTTCCATCAGTACGGCGACCTTCGTTCCCAAGCCCTTTACCCCCTTTGAATTTGAGCCGCAGGTCGATGCAGAGGAGATCCTCCGCCGCCAGTCCGTGCTCAGAAATGCCATCACCTCCAAGAAAGTCCGCGCCAGTATGCACGTTTCCGAGGTCAGCCGCATGGAGGCAGTCCTCGCAAGAGGCGACCGCCGCCTGTGCGATGTGATCCACGCCGCGTGGAAGAACGGCTGTAAGCTCGACAGCTGGGATGAATGTTTCGATGGTGAAAAGTGGCTTGCCGCCTTTGCAGAATGCGGTCTGACTCCGCAGTTCTACGCGAACCGCACACGCAGCTATGAGGAGATCATGCCCTGGGATCATCTCGATTACATGGTATCCAAGAAGTTCCTCATCCGCGAAAACCAAAAAGCGCATGAAGCGCAGACCACGCCGTCCTGCCGCGAGCATTGTTCGGGCTGCGGTGCTAATTCCTGCCTGGGAGGTGCATGTTTCTGATGGATAACAGAGTGAATTACAGAGCGGTCTTTGAAAAGACCGGCAGCGCGAAATATATTTCCCATCTCGATCTCAACCGCTGTATGCAGAGAGCCATCCGCCGTGCCGGACTGCCCGCATGGTATACCGAGGGCTTCCATCCGCACATGTACCTGATGTTCTCCCTCGCGCTTTCCCTGGGTGCGGAGAGCATGTGCGAAACGATGGACTTCCGCCTGACGCAGGAGATCCCGCCGGAGGAAGTCAAGGCGCGCCTGAATGCCGCCATGCCGGCAGGACTGCAGGTGCATGATGTCCATACCCCGAAACACACCACCATCGACATTGCAAACGCAGATTACCGCGTACTGCTGGAAACAGAGGATGTGCCGGCACTTGTGCAGAGCTGGGAGAGCTTCCTTGCACAGGAGAAGCACTGCATTGAAAAGAAGACCAAGCACCGCACAAGGGAGATCGACATCCTCCCCATGATCACAGTGCTGGATACGGTGCAGCACCCGGACTGCCTGGAGCTTCTGCTCCGTCTGCCAGCCGGAAATGACAGCAATCTCAATATCAGCGTCGTGACAGATGAGTTCCAAAAGTACGCAGAACAGGCGTTTTTGGTTGCCAAATCCATCCGCGAAAAAATTTTTTGCCGGAATGGAGAAGAATTTTTCTAAAAACACTTGCTTTTTCCTCAGAAATGTGGTATGATATAAAAGCATTTGAAATCCGTTCGGGCGCATTGTGTCTGAATGAGAGTTAATGCCGAAAGACATTAAATCGGTTCGTCCGCTGGCGTGATGCCGTTCGTGAAGAAAAAAAACGGCGCGGCTGAAGCATGTGCTGAGTGCAAAGCTGCAAGCGCGTATGAAGAATCGGAAATTTAGGAGGAAAAGAACAATGGATGCACTGAAGATGATCAGCGAAAGCAGCATGAAGCAGGAAGTACCGGAGATCGCGATCGGTGATACCGTAAAGGTACACGTTCGTATCAAGGAAGGCGACAAGAGCCGTATCCAGATCTTTGAGGGTACCGTTATTGCGATGAAGCACGGCGGCATCAGCCGTACCTTTACTGTAAGACGTGTCGCACACGGCTGCGGTATTGAGCGTGTATTCCCCCTGCACTCCCCGTCCGTGGACAAGGTTGAGCTTGTAAGACACGGTAAGGTTCGCAGAGCTAAGCTGTACTACCTGCGCGACAGAGTTGGTAAGGCAGCAAAGGTCAAGGAACTCATCGGCTAATCCGAAACATGCGGCGGTACAAAAGCAGCACCAAGCTGTTTTTGTACTGTGTGCTGCAAAGGGGACGGCAGTCCCTTTTTTGCTATCTAAACTACGATCGTGCATAACTGCACATGCAACAGACCTCCTCGGGAACTGGAAAAGTGCCGGATTCCGCAGGATATTTTGTGTCTGACGAAGAGACAAGGAAGACAGTGCTTTGTAAGTTTCCGAAGAGGTCTAATAAACTGTATGCCTTTATCCGGCATACGGAAAGGCGGACAAAATGGAAGAACTGGAAAAAACGCCGTGTGAAGCACCCGCTGCGGAGCATTCCGCAGAAGCTCCCAAAAAGCCTTGGGTGAGCATTCCAAGCAAGCATAAGATCTTTTCCGATGTGCTGGAGATCCTGGAAACCATGGCGATCTCTATATTTGTCGTATTCCTGGTCTTCACCTATCTGGTCAGACCCGTAACTGTGGACGGACGTTCCATGTATCCGACGCTGGGCGATCGTGACAAGCTCGTCATGTTCCGCCTGTGCTACCACCCGCAGGTCGGCGACATCGTTGTTATTGACAACACGCAGGGTCATGTGCTCGATGCGGACGGCAATGTCGTGGAAAGCACCTACTCCCTCGTAGAGCCGATCATCAAGCGCGTGATCGCAGAGGGCGGTCAGACAGTGGAAGTGGATGCAGGAACCGGCACTGTATATGTGGACGGTGTTGCCCTGAACGAACCCTATCTCAATGAACTGACATTGACAGATGACGGTGCCTTCAACTACCCGATCACGATCCCGGAGGGGTATCTGTTTGTCATGGGAGATAACCGCAACCACTCTACTGACAGTCGCAGCAGTGCGGTCGGTCTTGTGCCGAGAGAAGCGGTTCTGGGACTTGCGTACTTCCGTTATGAACCCACTTCTAATATTGGCTTTGTAAGCTGATGCAGGAGGCGGATGGAAGCGATGCGGGAATATATCCGTTTTTCAAAGCACAAAGGCGTTCACCGGATCATCTGCGAGCTTCTGGATCTTCTGGAAACAGCGTTCATTGCGCTGTTCTGCATCATTCTGCTCTACACCTATGTGCTTGACCATGCACTGGTGCAGGGTGCTTCCATGGAACCGACGCTCACGGACGGCAACAAGCTGCTCATGAGCCGCATCTATCCGGAGCCGGAATGCGGCGATGTTGTCATCATCGACGCGCAGGAGGCAGTTCTCTTTGAAGAGGATGGAACGCTTTACAGCTCCGAGGGGCTGGGGAAAATCATTGTGAAGCGTGTGATCGCTGTCGGCGGTCAGGAGCTGGACATCCGTTTTGACGAGGGCATCGTCTATGTGGATGATGTGCCGCTTGACGAAGCCTATGTCAAGATGCCGACAACCACGCCCGTCAGCGGTGCATTTGAGTATCCCATCACGATCCCGGAGGGGTATGTATTTGTACTCGGTGATAACCGGGATATATCGAAGGACAGCCGTTATTCCGATGTGGGACTGATCCCGGAATCTGCGATTCTGGGAAAAGTGCTGGTGCGGGTCTCCCCACTGCCGGAGTTCGGGCTGGTCAAGTAAAGGAGTAAACAATGCCGGAAATTCAGATCGGTAATATTCAATGGTTCCCCGGTCATATGACCAAGACAAGACGCATGATTGCTGCCAATCTGTCCCTTGTGGACGGCGTGGTGGCTATTCTTGATGCCAGGATCCCGCAGAGCAGCTGCAATCCGGAGCTGACAAAGCTCATGGACAGCAAGCCCTATATGGTGCTGCTGAACAAGAGCGATATGGCAGACCCCGATGCCACTGCAAAGTGGATCGCATGGTATAAAAAACAGGGCATTCCGGCTCTGGCAATGGACTGCATCAGCGGCAAGGGCGCAAAGCAGTTCCTGCCCGCTGTCCGGGAGCAGATGCTCAGAGAGCTGCTGGCAAAACGTCAGAAAGCCGGCATGGTCGGAAGACCGATCCGCCTGATGATCGTGGGCATCCCAAATGTCGGCAAATCCTCGTTCATCAACCGCATGGCGAAATCCAAGCGTGCCAAGGTCGAGGACAGACCGGGTGTGACAAGGACCAAACAGTGGGTCAAGGTCGATGAACAGGTGGAATTTCTCGATATGCCCGGCGTACTCTGGCCGAAGCTTGACGACCAGGACGCGGCTTGCCGCCTGGCATTCACCGGCGCGATCAGGGATCAGGTGCTCGATATTGAGGCACTTGCCATGTTCCTTCTGGAATATCTCCACCGGAATTATCCCCAGATGCTCAAGGATCGCTATAAGGTGGAAATGGAAGAGACCGACGGTCTTGCCCTACTGGAAATGGTCGGCAGAAAGCGCGGTATGCTCCTTTCCGGCGGTGTGGTGAATACTGAACGCGCCGCCATTATGGTACTGGATGAATTTCGTGCTGCAAAGCTCGGCAGGATCTCGCTGGAGCTGCCCCCGCAGGAGGTATGACATGCGGCAGGATACACTACTCCGCCGGCAGGCGATGCTGGATTATGATACGAACCTGCGCACCGTACACGGCGTGATCTGCGGCGTGGATGAGGCAGGACGCGGACCGCTCGCGGGCGATGTGTTCGCCGCTGCGGTGATCCTGACGGATGACTGCGGCATCACGGGACTCGATGACAGCAAGAAGCTGTCGGAGAAGAAGCGTGAGGAGCTGTTCACGGAGATCAAGGAAAAGGCAGCCGCGTGGTGCATAGCCACGGCAAGCGTTGCCGAAATCGAAGACATCAACATCCTGAATGCTGCCATGCTCGCCATGAAGCGTGCTGTTGAGGGACTTGCACAGACACCGGCTTATGCACTGGTGGACGGCAACAAATACCCGAAGATTGCGGTTTCCGGCGAAACTGTGGTCAAGGGGGATGCCACGTCCGCTTCCATCGCGGCTGCATCCATTCTGGCGAAGGTGGCAAGGGATCATTATATGCTGGAGCAGGCGAAGCTCTACCCGCAGTATGCCTTTGAAAAGCACAAGGGCTACGGCACAAAGGAGCATCGCGATCTGCTGAAACAGTTCGGACCGTGTCCGATCCACAGACCTTCGTTTCTGACAAAGATCCTATGACAAATACGGAGCTTGGCAGGATGGGGGAGGATGCCGTCCGCTTTTATCTGGAGGCGCTCGGCTACCGGATCCTCTCGCGGAATTTCCGCGTCCGCGGCGGTGAGATCGACATCGTAGCTGCAAAAGGGGAGGATCTCTGCTTTGTGGAGGTCAAGACCAGACAGCTCGGATCTCAGGAGACCGGTCTGGAAGCCGTCACATGGCGAAAACGCCGCCTGCTCATACGTGCGGCATATGCCTACTGTGAACGGCAGGACATCAACGCCGATGACTGGTACATCCGTTATGATATTGCCGATGTCACAGTGCATCATGGCAGGATCATTGATATTGATTATCTTGAAAATGCGTTTGATGAAACGGGTTTTCATGACAATAGCCAAAATTTTTAGGATTCTGCAAAGCAGGATCCAAATCTTCCAAAAAAGGAAAGGGTGGTAGTATGTACTACAAAAGTACAAGAGACAGCAAGCTGCAGGTGAACAGCGCAGCAGCGATTGCACAGGGTATTTCTACGGACGGAGGTTTGTTTGTGCCTTCTGAGATTCCGCAGATCACCATGGATGAGCTGAAGGCTCTGGCAGATATGAGCTACGCAGAGCGTGCAGATGTTGTATTCGGCAAGTTCCTGACTGACTTCACAGCGGAGGAAATTGCATATTGTACTTCCAATGCCTACAATACCAAGAACTTCGACACCGAGAATATCGCAGAGATCACCAAGGCTTATGGTGACGCACATATTCTGGAGCTGTGGCACGGTCCGACCTGTGCCTTCAAGGATATGGCACTCCAGATCCTGCCGTACCTCCTGACCACTTCTCTGAAGAAGAACGGCGAGGACAAGCAGGTCGTGATCCTCGTTGCAACCTCCGGCGATACCGGCAAGGCAGCACTTGAGGGCTTCAAGGATGTACCCGGCACTGAGATCATGGTATTCTACCCGCAGGATGGCGTCAGCACCATGCAGAAGCGTCAGATGCAGACCCAGGAGGGTGCAAATGTTGCAGTCTGCGCTCTGGAAGGCAACTTCGATGACTGCCAGAACGGTGTCAAGATGATCTTCACAGACGCTGCTGTCAAGCAGAAGCTGGCAGACGGCGGCAAGATGTTCTCCAGTGCAAACTCCATCAACTGGGGCAGACTTGCACCCCAGATTGTATACTATGTATCCTCCTATGCTGAGATGGCAAAGAAGGGCTACATCCAGTTCGGCGAGACTATGAACGTGGTCGTTCCGACCGGCAACTTCGGCAATATCCTCGCTGCATACTACGCAAAGCTCATGGGTGTGCCGATCGGCAAGCTCATCTGCGCTTCCAACATCAACAAGGTTCTGACCGATTTCATCGAAACCGGCGTATATAACAGAAACCGTGACTTCTATGCAACCTGCTCTCCGTCCATGGACATTCTCATCTCCAGCAATCTGGAGCGTCTGCTCTATCTGCTGACCGACGGTGATGATGCGCAGATCCGCGAGTGGTTCGGCAAGCTCTCCTCCGAGGGTACCTATGAGGTTTCCGAGGATGTGAAGAAGAAGCTCCAGGCTGACTTCATCGGCGGCTTCTGCGACGATGCAGAGACCAAGAAGACCATCCACGATTTCAAGGAACAGTACGGCTACACCTGCGACACCCACACCGCAGTGGCAGTTAAGGTATACCAGGATTACATCGCAAAGACCGGCGATACCACCAAGACCCTGATCGCCTCCACTGCAAGCCCCTACAAGTTCAGCGCAAGCGTGCTGGATGCCATCGAGGGCGCACAGAGCACTGAGGACGAGTATGAGATGGTAGCGCGTCTGGCAGAGGTTTCCGGTCTGCCGATCCCGCAGTCCCTTGCCGATCTGAAGGGCAAGGAAGTACGCTTCACAGGTGTCATCAACAAGGATGATATGGAGGGCTATGTACTCCGCCAGCTCGGTATCGCAGAATAATGAGTCTGTTCGTACTGGGTGATCCCCACCTGTCGTTCGGCGTGCCGGACAAGCCGATGGATATTTTCAGCGGCTGGGAGAACTATCAGGAGCTTCTCAGAGAGAGCTGGCTGAAAAAGGTCACCGCTGAGGACACGATCGTGCTTGCAGGCGATATTTCGTGGGGTATGACGCTGGATGAGGCAAGGGCGGACTTTGCGTTCCTCCACGCGCTTCCCGGCAGAAAGATCATCCTGAAGGGCAACCACGACTACTGGTGGAATTCCATGAAAAAAATGACCGCATTCTTCGAGGCGAACGGTTTTGACAGTCTGCACATCCTGCACAACAACTGTTTTGCCTATGAGGAATACGGCATCTGCGGAACACGCGGCTGGGTCAACATGCCCGGTGAGGCATCCGATGCCAAGGTGCTTGCCAGGGAACAGCAGCGGCTGAGAGTCTCCCTGGAGGCAGCAAGGCAGCAGGGGCTGAAGCCCATTGTGTTCCTGCACTATCCGCCCATCTTCTGGGCAAACCGCAATGAGCCGATGCTGGAGGTGCTTGCAGAATATGCCGTAGAGCACTGCTACTACGGGCATCTGCACGGCAAATCCCACAGCAGAGCCGTGCGCGGCACGGAAGACGGCGTTTGCTACCATTTGATTTCTGGTGATTATTTACAGTTTTCTCCCGAAAAAGTGTTATGATTTATCGGGGCTGTAGAAGTGTTGCAGGAAATCAAAAAATCTATGGAAAAATCAGCACAGATGTGCTATAATGATTTGTATGTGCAGTGTATGTTCGGGTACTCGCTGGAAGAACATGCACATAATTTGAGAGAAGTACATTGGAGGACTTGAAAATGAGTTTGAAATCAACAACAAAGACAGATGTCAATACCGTTGAACTGGTATTTGAGGTAGGCGCAGATGTATTCGAGGCAGCTGTAGAGCAGGCATACCAGAGAGCAAAGAAGAATATCTCTCTGCCCGGCTTCCGTAAGGGCAAGGTAAGCCGCAAGATGGCTGAGGCTCGTCTGGGTGAGGGCGTATTCTATGAGGATGCACTGAACATCGTGATCAACACAGAGCTGACTCCCGCCCTGATGAACGCAGAGTTCACACTGGTGGATCAGCCCCAGATTGAGGTAACAAAGGTGGATAAGGTAGAGGGCGTAGAGTTCAAGGCTCTCTGCATCACAAAGCCTGAGATCGAGATCGCTGACTACAAGGGCATCAAGGCATCCAAGACTGTCAGAACTGTAACTGACGAGGATGTCAATGCACAGGTGGACATGATCCGTCAGAGAAATGCAAGACTGGTATCTGTAGACGACAGAGCAGCACAGATGAGAGATGAAGTAAACATCGACTTTGAAGGCTTCTTCGGTGATGAGGCATTCGAGGGCGGCAAGGGCGAGGGCTTCCCGCTCCGTCTTGGCAGCGGTCAGTTCATCCCCGGCTTCGAGGAGCAGATCGTAGGCAAGAACATCGGCGACGAGTTCGATGTCACTGTAACATTCCCTGAGAACTATCAGATGGAAGAATATGCAGGCAAGGAAGCTGTCTTCAAGTGCAAGCTCAACGGCATTACTGTTGAGGAACTGCCGGAGGCTGACGATGCCCTGATCCAGGATGCAACTGAGTTTGAAACTCTTGAGGCATTCAAGGCTGACGCAAGAACCAGACTGGAGGCTTCCGCAGTACGCGAGGCTGAGGGTGCATTCGATAATGCGATCATGGAGGCTCTCATTGCCAAGGTTGACGCACCGATCCCGAACTGCATGTTCGAGCAGCGCATTGACACTCTGGTAGCAAACTTTGAGAATATGCTGAAGCAGCAGGGCATGAGCCTGGATCTGTACCTCCAGTACACCGGCATGGACATCAACGATTTCCGTGATGCAAACCGTGACCGTGCTGAGAACGAAGTAAAGCTCCGACTTGCTCTGGAGAAGATCGCTGATCTGGAGAACATCGAGATTCCGGAAGAGGAGATCGAGAAGGAAGTTGAGGCACTGGCTGCAGCAAACAACCTGACTGCTGCACAGGTAAAGAGCCGTATCCCGATGGCTGATTTTGTAATGGATATGCGAGTGACCAAGGCTGTAGAGCTGGTTAAGGAAAGCGCAGTAGCAGAAGAAGCCGCTGAATAAACAATACTGATATGCGTGAGCGGACACCAGTTCGCTCATGCTTTATCTCAACCGCTCTGCGGATAGTCCCGGAAGATATTGGAAAGGATGAGGTTTATGAGTTTTGTACCCTATGTTGTAGAGCCGACAAGCCGCGGCGAGCGTTCTTATGATATTTTTTCAAGACTGCTCAACGACCGCATCATTATGCTGTGCGATCAGGTGAATGACGCGACTGCAAGCCTTGTCGTATCCCAGCTTCTTTACCTGGAAAGCCAGGATGCAGAGAAGGATATTTCTCTGTATATCAACAGCCCCGGCGGCTCCATCACAGCCGGCATGGCGATTTATGACACAATGCAGTATATCAGATGCGATGTTTCTACCATCTGCACCGGCATGGCTGCTTCCATGGGCGCGTTCCTGCTGTCCGCAGGCGCACCGGGTAAGCGTTTTGCACTGCCGAACAGTGAGATCATGATCCACCAGCCGCTGATCTCCGGCGGTCTTTCCGGTCAGTGTACGGACATCAAGATCCATTCCGATCATCTTCTGAGAACCCGCGAAAAGATGAACCGCCTGCTCGCTCAGCATACGGGTCAGACGCTGGAGATCATCGAACGTGATACAGAACGTGATAATTATATGACATCTGACGAAGCACAGGCATATGGTCTGATCGACAAAGTGATTGCAAAGAGGTAAGTACAATGCCGGATCCTATTTTTAAGATTTGTAATTTCTGCGGAAAAGGCGAGGATAAGGTCATGAGCATGTTCTCCGCAGGAAACAACAATATTTGCGATGAATGCGTATGCACCTGCTATGAAATGATCTTCGGTTCCTCCGGCCGCCGCAAGGTGAAGCAGCCGAAGGAAGAAAAGAAAAAGGGTCAGCTCAAGCTCCTGAAGCCCGCAGAGATCAAGTCCGTGCTTGACCAGTATGTTGTGGGACAGGACCAGGCAAAGATCTCCCTTGCAGTTTCCGTCTACAATCACTACAAGCGTATCATGAGCCAGGATGACGGCGAGGATGTGGAACTGCAGAAGAGCAATGTACTTCTGCTCGGTCCCACCGGTGTCGGCAAGACCTTCCTTGCACAGACGCTTGCCAAGATCCTGGATGTGCCGTTTGCCATTGCGGATGCTACCACCATCACAGAAGCCGGCTATGTCGGCGAAGACGTGGAAAATGTCCTCCTGCGCCTGATTCAGGCGGCGGATTTCGATGTGGAGGCAGCGGAGCGCGGCATCATCTACATTGATGAGATCGACAAGATCGCCAGAAAGTCGGAGAACACCTCCCTGACCCGTGATGTCAGCGGTGAGGGCGTACAGCAGTCCCTGCTGAAGATCATCGAGGGAACGGTCTCCAATGTTCCCCCGCAGGGCGGCAGAAAGCACCCGAATCAGGAGTTCATCCGCATCAACACCAAGAATATCCTGTTCATCTGCGGCGGTGCCTTTGACGGACTGGAAAAGTGTATCGAAAAGCGTGTAAAGCCCTCCTCTACGATGGGCTTCGGCGGCGAGGTACTGACAAAGCAGGAAGCAATGGAGAACATCTTCTCCAAGGCAATCCCGCAGGATCTTGTGAAATTCGGCATGGTGCCGGAGCTTGTGGGCAGACTGCCCATCATCACAGCTCTCGACCAGCTGGACGAGGAAGCACTTGTGAAGATCCTGACCGAGCCGAAGAACGCGCTTGTCAAGCAGTATGTCAAGCTGTTTGGCTATGATGATGTCAAGCTGGAGGTGGAGGATTCTGCACTGATCGAGATCGCCAAGAAGGCGATCGCCCAGAAGACCGGTGCAAGAGGTCTGCGTTCCATCATGGAGGGCATTCTGATGGAATCTATGTTCAATCTGCCGTCCTATGGCAATATTGCAAAGGTCACCATTACCAAGGAATGCGTTACCGAAGGTACCGCACCGATGCTGACTGACAGAAGAAACCGCGTTGTAGAAACATGGTAATATTCCAAAAAGCCGCACATCGTGTGGCTTTTTGTATACCAAAGGCAAGATCCCCGCAAATTACCGCTTGCATTCTTGCTGAAAATGTAGTATAATAAAGAAGTCAACAGTAAGAAGATTCGATCTATAAAGTAAAGTGAGGCTGAACAATGCAGGAAAAGAAAAGAAACACAGAAATACTGCCAACCGTCCCCATGCGCGGCACGGTTGCATTTCCGCATATGGTCATGCATTTTGATATTGCAAGGGATATGTCGAAACGGGCGGTGGAGGAAGCTCTGCGCGGTGACAGAAGGCTCTTTCTGGTCGCACAGCGCGATGTCTTCGTAGAGGAACCCGATGTGCGTGATCTGCACACGATCGGCGTGGTTGCGGAGATCCGCCAGACGCTGAAAACACCGGATGATACCATTCGTATTCTTGTAGAGGGCAAATACCGCGCCCGTCTGGCAGATCTTACCCGCAGGGACGGCATGTACTGCGCCGAGGTGCGCCGCATGACGCTCAATTCCCGCGACAATGCGGATGAAGCGGAAATGGAAGCAATCGCCCGCGCACTCAAGGATGTCTATGAGCGATACAGCCGCCTGTTCCCGCGGATGCCCAAGGAGGTCATGATCTCCGTTATGTGCCAGGACGATCCGATGCGTCTTTATGAAGCGATCGCATTCAACACCATGCTCGATTATAAGGATAAGCAGCTCCTGCTGGAGGAGAACAGCCTGTTCCAGCGTCTGCACCTGCTTTACCAGATCCTCCTGCGTGAGACCCATGTGCTGGAGCTGGAAAAGGACATCCAGGAGCGCACACAGGAGAGCATCGACCAGGGACAGCGTGAGTACTTCCTTCGCGAACAGCTCCGCGTGATCTCCGGTCAGCTCCGTGAGGAAACAGGGGAGCCGGAGGAAGATGCTGACAGCTATGCAGAACGCATCTGCGCACTCGGACTCCCGCAGGAAAGTGAAGAAAAGCTCCTGAAGGAGGCAAGCCGCCTTCAGCATCTGCCCATGGCATCCCAGGAGGCATTCGTCATTACCAATTTCCTGGATACCTGCCTGGAACTGCCCTGGCATGAGTTGTCCAAGGAGAATACCGACCTCCATACAGCGGAGGAGATCCTTGACGCGGAGCATTATGGTCTGCGCAAGGTCAAGGACAGGATCCTGGAAAGCCTTGCTGTGCGCGTGCTCAATCCCGAGCTGAAGGGACAGATCCTCTGCCTCGTCGGACCTCCCGGTATCGGCAAATCCTCCATCGGTAAGTCCATTGCGGAGGCTGCTGCCCGGAAATTTGTCCGCGTATCCCTCGGCGGTGTACGCGATGAAGCCGACATCCGCGGTCACAGAAAGACCTATGTCGGCGCAATGCCCGGCAGGATCATTGCTGCCATGCAGCAGGCTGGTACCCGCAATCCCATGATCCTCCTCGATGAGATCGACAAGATGAGCAATGACTACAAGGGCGACCCGTCCGCAGCTCTCCTTGAAGTGCTTGACAGCGAGCAGAACCATGCGTTCCGCGATCATTACATAGAGATCCCCTTTGACCTGAGTCAGGTCATGTTTGTGGCAACTGCCAATACACTGGACACCATCCCCGCACCGCTGCTCGACCGTATGGAGATCATCGAGCTGACGAGCTATACCCGCGAGGAGAAATTCCAGATCGCCAAGCGGCACCTGCTCTCCAAGCAGCTCAATGCACACGGACTCAAATCCGTACAGTGCCGTATTGAGGATGCTGTGCTGTATGATATGATCGACTTCTACACAAAGGAAGCCGGTGTCCGTCATCTGGAGCGTGTGATCGGTACCATCTGCCGCAAGGCTGCCAAGGCGATTGCTTCCGGCGAACGCAAGCGCATCACTGTGAAGCAGAAGGATGTCAAGGGATATCTTGGCATTCCCAGATACCTCCCTGATCCGCAGAGCAAGCAGAACACCGTAGGACTTGTCAACGGTCTTGCCTGGACCTCTGTCGGCGGTGTCCTGATGCCGCTGGAGGCACTTGTCCTGGAGGGCAAGGGCGCAGTCGAGATCACAGGTTCTCTGGGCAGCGTGATGCAGGAGAGCGCAAGACTTGCCGTCAGCTATGCAAGAAGCGTGGCAAGGGAGTATGGCATTGATCCGGAATTTTACACCAACAAGGATCTGCACATCCACGCCCCCGAGGGTGCTGTTCCCAAGGACGGACCGTCCGCCGGCGTGACAATGACTACCGCGTTGATCTCCGCACTGTCCGGTATTCCTGTCAGGGCGGATGTGGCAATGACCGGTGAGATCACCCTGCACGGCAAGGTGATGCCCATCGGCGGTCTGCGTGAAAAATCCATGGCTGCCTATAAAGCAGGCATCCGCACCGTACTGATCCCGGAGGGCAACCGCCCCGATCTGGAGGAAGTGGAGGATGTGGTAAAGGCACATGTCACCTTCATTCCCGTCCGTCATCTGTCCGAGGTACTGGATGC
The DNA here is from genome assembly GCA_045546475.1 of Oscillospiraceae bacterium. Taxonomy (GTDB): domain Bacteria; phylum Bacillota; class Clostridia; order Oscillospirales; family Ruminococcaceae; genus UBA3855. The sequence continues at coordinate 30,247 of JAZQCT010000083.1, read as the reverse complement.
CGCGCTGGAAAAGCCGGAGCCAGCCCCCGTAGCTGCATCCGGAAGCAGCCCCCGCAAAGCAGCTGTCCAGAATACAGTGCGTGCATAGGAGGTGGCAGGATGAAATTCAATGATGCCTCTTTCCGCATGGCGTGCGGAAAATGTTCCCAGCTCCCCAAGCCTGAACGCATGGAATTTGCGTTTCTCGGACGCTCCAATGTCGGAAAATCGACATTGATCAATAAGATCGTCGGAAGAAAGTCACTGGCGCGTGTCAGTGCCGTTCCCGGCAAAACCGCAACCATCAATTTTTATGCCGTGGATCAGGTCTATTTTGTCGATCTCCCCGGCTATGGCTACGCCAAGACCTCCCGTGCCGAACAGGAACGCCTGAAGAATCTGATCTTCGGCTATCTCAAGGCGGACAGGGATCTGCGGCTTGCCATCCAGCTCGTGGACATGCGCCATAAGCCTTCGGCGGATGACCTGACCATGATCAACGCCCTCATTGATGCGGAGATCCCCTTCATCATCGTCTTTACCAAAGCCGACAAGCTGGGCAAGACAGAACGTGCCAAGCGGATGCTGGGCTTTGCGGAGGAGATCCCGTGCTATGAGGATATTCACACAATTGCCTTTTCTGCCAAGACCTTTGAGGGACAGGATGAGCTTCGGATGCTTTTGTCCGAAATTGCAGAGGAAATTGACGCAGAGGAAGATGAGACAGAAGCGTGATGCCGGCTTCCCCAGCCTGCAATGCAGTCGTTTTTGTAAATTTTTTTCAAAAAGGCTTTACTTTTATACAATGATGTGTTAAAATAGAAGTACCAATATTGCAGGAAAGGATGGAGTCAATGAAACGAGGAAAGTTCAAGCCCTCCGCGCTGGATGAGCTGTATGACGCGATCCTGTGTCTGGAAACCAAGGAAGAATGCAGTGCGTTTTTTGATGACCTGTGTACCGTGCTGGAGCTGCAGACATTGTCGCAGAGACTGCAGGTTGCAAAAATGCTGCGTGAGCATCATGTTTACAGTGATATTGTGAATGTGACCGGTGCCAGCACGGCTACGATCAGCCGCGTGAATCGTTCGCTCAATTATCAGAGCAAAAATGGTTATGACATCGTGTTCAATCGTCTGCAGGAAAAGCAGAAGTACCAGTGTGTACAGGATGCGGATTCCGGTATGGAAACAGAAGAATAACCAACTGAATCTCCCCGCGAAAGCGGGGAGATTTTTTTAGTACATTATGTGAATGAAATGTAAACGTGATCCGGTATTGCATTTAGAAACAAAAATGCAATAAACATGATGAAAGATGCAAATTGACATTGGCACAGTTATCGGATATAATAAAAACATGAGAAATGAAATCGTGCAGAAATGCACACAACACAAAATGAGGTGGAATTGTTATGAAAAAGAAACTCAGCGCAGCACTGCTCGCAGGTGCAATGAGTCTGTCCCTGTGCAGCGGTATGATCCCGCAGACGGATCAGATTACTCTGGAAACACTGACAGCGTCCGCAGCATCTGTTCCCTGTGTGGAACATCTCGACAGAGGTATGACCGCTGTCAATACCGGCTCCGGTATGCTCGTCAGCTGGCGTTTTCTGGCAGATGATCCGGATAATGCCGTATTCATGCTCTATCGTGATGATACGCTCATCTACACCAGCAATGCCGGTGATGCGACCTGTTACCTCGATGCAGGCGGCAGCACTTCCAGCACCTACCGCGTGGAGACTTATAATGGTAATTCCCGCGTCAGCAATGATGTATGCGGCATGACTTCCGGCGGCGGTTATTTCGATGTTCCGCTGAAGAAGCCCGGCAGTGTCTATACCCCGAATGACTGCTCCGTGGGCGATGTGGACGGTGACGGCGAATATGAGCTGTTCGTGAAATGGGATCCTTCCACATCCAAGGATAACTCCCAGAAGGGAAAGACCGATCCTTGTATCATCGAATGCTATAAGCTTGACGGTACAAGACTCTGGCAGATCAATATCGGTCACAACATCCGTTCCGGTGCGCATTATACGCAGTTCTTCGTGGCGGACTTTGATCTTGACGGCAAGGCAGAAATGACCTGCAAGACTGCCGACGGTACAGTGGATGGTCAGGGCAATGTCATCGGTGACGCAAGTGCCAAATATTATGACGGCAATGGTCTGATCTATTCCGGTCCGGAGTATTATACGCTGTTCGACGGCGAAACCGGTAAGGCTCTCGATACCATCGACTATGAGCCGGGCAGAGGCGATCCCACCAAATGGGGCAAATCCAGCGACAAGTACAATCGTGTGGAACGCTACTGGGGCGTTGTGGCATATCTCGACGGTGTGACCCCCTCCGTTGTCACCGGACGCGGCTACTACGGCAGAATGACCGCAACCGCCTATAAGGTAGAAAATGACAAGCTCGTCAAGCTCTGGGCATTCGATACCGGCACAAGCTCCAGCACACTGGGCTATGGCGACGGCAACCATAACAGTATGCCTGCGGATGTGGACGGCGACGGCAGACAGGAGATCATCACAGGTTCCACCTGTATTGATGATGACGGTACTCTGAAATGGTGTACCAATCAGGGACATGGCGATGCTATGCACGTCGGCGATCTGCTTCCGGATAACAATGGCATTGAAGTGTACATCTGCCATGAGGACAAGCCCTACGGCGTGACCCTGATCGACGGCGATACCGGACAGAAGATCTTCCATAAGGATGGTTCGGGCGATACCGGAAGATGCTGTGCGGATAATGTCTGGACCGGAAATGACGGCGCAGAATTCTGGGGCAATGGCAATGATGTCTATAATGGCAGCGGTTCCACACTGTCCTGCCGCAGACCGGCGATCAACTTCCTGTCCTACTGGGACGGCGACCTCGAAAGAGAAATCCTCGACGGCTATACCGATTCTCCGGCAACCATCTCCGATATGAAGGCGGACGGTACACTGACCACACTGCTTTCCACCGATGGCTACTATACCTGCAATACCACAAAGGGCACACCCTGCCTCTCCGCCGATCTGTTCGGTGACTGGCGTGAAGAGGTGATTGTAAGAGCAGCGGACGGCAATTCCGTGCGGATCTACACAACCACCTACGATACCGATTATCGTATCACCACCCTGATGCATGATCCGCAGTACCGTAATCAGGTAGCCTGCCAGCAGGTAGCATACAATCAGCCGCCCCACGCAAGCTTCTACCTCGGATCGGAAAAAGCACTTCCGGCACGTCCGAATGTTGAGGTCAATGGTAATGTCAGCGGCAAGTCCGGCGCAGTGATCGACACCACACATACTTATAAGATCAAGAACCAGAACAGCGGTCTGTATCTCGAAGCAGCTGACGGCGTTGCAGCCAACGGCACAAATGTACAGCAGGGTACCACCGGCGCAATGAACTGGACATTCGAGGATGCAGGTGAGGGGTACTACCGCGTCTATTCTGAGCTGGGTGACGGCAGGACTTATCTGCTCGATCTCGACTATGGCAAGGTGGACAATGGCACAAATATCGGTATCTGGGGCGATACTGCCTCCGATGCACAGCTGTTCAAGCTTGTTGCGAACGGCGACGGCTCCTATACCATCTGTACAAAGGCAACCGGGGATGCAAGTGCGCTCGGTGTAACAGCAGCCTCCAAGGATGAGGGCGCAAATGTCATCCAGTGGGCATGTGACGGTACTTCCAACCAGAACTGGATCCTCGAAATCGTGATCCCCTCCCTGAATGGCAATCTCATCCAGAATCTGCAGGTGCAGGATCAGGCAACATACAAGAGCTGGGCGATCGACACAGCCACCGCAAGCGGCGACATGATCTTCGGTGACCGTGATGTGACCTATGTACAGCTTCCGGCAGCACTCGAGGGTGCAGAATCCATCCTCACGGCTTGTGATGCGAAGAATGCCACCACCGATCTGGCAACCTTCCAGACCGCAAAGGATGCAACGGTATATGTGGGTCTCGATACCCGTGTCACCACCGTTCCGGCGTGGATGTCCGGCTATACCCTGCAGGATGGCATGACCGTGACCAACAGCAAGGAAGTGGTATTCCAGTTCTATGCAATGGATATTTCCGCAGGCGAAACCGTGACACTCGGTGCAAACGGTCAGTCCGCAGGATGCGTGAACTATACTGTATTCGCAGTTGAAAAGGCAGCGGAGACCACCACAGAAACCACCACAACAACAACCACTACCACTACAACTTCTGCAACCACCACCACAACAACCAACACAGAGACCACTGTAACCACCACAGAAGAACCCGCAGCAACCACCACTGCGACTACAGCAGCAGGTGATGCGATCCTCTACGGTGATGTCAATGGTGACAATGATGTCAATATTCTGGACGTTCTGACGCTGAACAAGAACCTGCTGGCTGGCGAGCCGCTTTCCGAGGGTGCAAGACAGGCAGCGGATGTCAACGGCAGCGGTGCTCCGGATGCCAGCGATGCACTGGCAATTCTGAAGTACACCATCGGTGTGATCACTTCTCTGCCCGTATAATGATGAAAATGACAGTTCCCTCTCTGTACAGGGGGAGCTGTCCTGAAAATGGAGTGAATGATATGATGAAAAGAAAAATGGTAAGCGGTGCTGTGGCACTGGCACTGATCGGCGGAATGCTGCCCGCCGGCGTGTTTGCAGATAATTCTGTCAAAGCAGCAGATTTCAGCTATCCCGTACAGCAGTTCCGCATGGGTATTGCTGACACCAACCGCAATATCAACATCAGCGAAACCGAATCCGGCAGTCCGGTCACATCCGAAAAGCTCAATGGCACGGACAATGAAAACTGGTACCTGAATTATATCAGCGCAGGCGTGTATGAGATCGTCAATGCGGCAACGGATTATGTCCTCACAGCGGACAGCGGTTACTGCACCATCGCACCGGATACGGACGGCGCAAACCAGAGATGGAATATCACCGCAGTCCAGCAGGATTTTGAGGGCTATGACCTCTACTACAAGATCACCAGCAATGCCGATTCCACAAAGGCTCTGACCTTTACACCGGATACCAATTCGTTCTCTCTTGAGGGATACACGGGTGAAACCTACCAGAAATACAAGCTGAATCTGAATGGTCTGGAGGGCTATGCAGCCAATGCCATGACCGAAAAGGGCGAAAAAGCCGGCACGATCGGCGGTCTGCTCGGTGAAACGGTATTCGTGGATACCACGGAAGAGTGTGTTGCAGCAATGAAGCGCACAGAACCGCTGACCATCGTTGTTACCGGCAATCTGGAATTTAATGACTGGGATCAGGCAGATCAGAAGATCGAAGATGACAAGACCATTCTCGGTTCGTATTCTGCGAATATCATCTACAATTCCCGCTGGAGAAATGACGATTTCAACGGCGATATCAACATCAAGCCCAGCAACAACATCGTCCTGCAGAACCTGCATTTCCGTGCAACGGAGCTGAATTCCAACGGCTGCGGCGTGATTCTGGTGTATATCTACTGCGGCAGAAATATCTGGTTCGACCACAATGATTTCAGTGCAAGCTTCTCCCACAACAGAGATGTGGAAGTCGGCAAATTCATCTGGATCAACACCCCCGTAGACAACTGGTCGGACGGATGCTATAACGGCATCAGCCCCGACTACATCACCATCTCCTACAACCATTTCAACAACCGCTACTGGACGGTTGCCTATGGCACACAGAACACCGAAACCACCCGTGACCGCACAACGCTCATGTTCAACAAGTGGGAAAACTGTGCAAGACGTACCCCCCAGATCGGCAATGGTACGGGTCACGTTTACAACAGCTATCACACCTATGCCATCTCCGACCCCTCCCAGCAGATCATCGCAGGCGATGGCTGTAAGATGCTCACCGAATACTGCTATTTTGAGGGTCTGACAGGTCTGGAATTTGCAGGCGGCGGCAGTGCAAGCTCCCCGTTCCGTGATGAAGGCTCTGTATCCGCTGCAAGCGTGAATGGCTCTGCCTCCGCAATGAACCAGAGCTTCAAGTATTCCCATACATGGAATCCGGGCACGGAGAATTACGGCTACTCCCTGATTTCCGCAAATGACACCAAGGCGTTCTGCAACAGCTATTCCGGCGCAGTGACAAAGCTCTCCGACATGAAGTACATCACTGACAGCGACCTCTCCGGCTGGATCATGAAGACTTACCCGACACATTTCCTCAAGGACATTACCGTCGGCGAACTCTCCACCGGCAAGGAGGGTACAGCCCTGAATACCGAAAACACCTACGCATTCAGAAATTCCGGCAGCGGTCTGTATCTGGCAGTTGCTGATGCCAAGGCAGAAGCCGGTGCGGATGTGGTACAGCTTGCAGAGGACGGCAATGCAGCCGGATGGACACTGAAAGCAAGCGGCAATGAGGATGGCTATTATTATGTGATGTCCGAGCTGGGCGACGGTAAGACGTATTTCCTGGATGTTGCCAATATGTCCGCGGACAACGGCGCAAACATCGGCATCTGGACGGATACGGCGTGCGACGCACAGCTGTTCAAATTCGTGAACAACGGCGACGGCACATACCAGATTGCAACCAAGACAACAAAGGATGCAAGCGGCATTGGCATCGTGGCAGGCTCTACCGAATCCGGCGCAAGTGCGGTGCAGTGGAAGTATGACGGCAGTGCAAACCAGAAGTGGATCATCGAAATCGACAATGCGCTGGTGCAGAACCTCGAAGTCAAGGATGCTACCATCGGCAGCTGGAGTGTGGTATCCTCTGTGAATGTAGGCGACCTCGTTTACGGTGACCGTGATGCGACCTATACCCAGCTCCCCGATGCGCTGATCGGCGCAGAATACATCCGTACCGCCTGTGATGCCAAGAACAGCACGGAGGATCTCGCCGTATTTGAAGCATCCCACGACGGCACAGTCTATGTGGCAATGGATGAACGTGTGACAGCCGCTCCCGCATGGCTTTCCGGCTGGACAAAGACCGATATGACGGCACAGAACAGCAAGAATGTTAGTTTCGTGCTCTATGCGCTTGATGTCAATGCAGGCGATGAAATCACCCTCGGCACAAACGGACAGTCCGCCTCCTGCGTGAACTACACCGTATTCATGACCGAAAAGGCGGCAGAAGAAACTACCACGACAACAACAGAGACAACCACCACCACAACTACTGAAACCACAACGACAACCACTGAAACCACTACAGTAACACAGACCATAGAATCTTCTGCAACCACAACCATTACCGAATCCACACCGGTTGAACCGGCAGTGATTATGTATGGCGATGTCGATGACAGCGGCAGCGTGGACATCCTTGATGTCCTGACTCTGAACCGCAATCTCCTTGCAGGTACGGAGCTGAGCGTAACCGGCATTCTCGCAGCTGATGTGAACGGCAGCGGTGCGCCGGATTCGAGTGACGCGCTCCTGATCCTGAAATTCACCATCGGTCTTGTGGCGGCACTTCCTGTATAAGCAATGTCATCAACTTAGGGGGCAGGGGGATCTTTGCACAGCTTTCCTAAAGCTGATGTGATTCCCCGCATAAAGTCCATCTCATGCGCGCTTCCTGCGATTTTCGCGGGCGGCGCGCATTTGTTAATTTTTCGCTAAAGCCCTTGACAAATCCAAGAAAATATTGTACCATTATAATGTAGCATGTCTGCCGCGACCCCCGATTCATCGGTATATTTTTCTTAACACGGTGCATAATATTGTATCAGCAGAATTGTGGAAGATGCATAAAATCCCAGCCGATTTCGGAGTAAAAAAAGGCTGTTAGCGTGTGCAAAAATCCATTGACAAAAATATAACAATGTGCTACAATAAAGATGGTGACGGGGAACACCATTCCAGCAAGATGATTCCTGAACACTTTAGAATGGAGAGGAAAAATTTATGAACGATGCGAATACAGCTGCCAAGAATGAAACTCTGGTAGACAGTGTGGAAACACTGATGGTAAAGATAGAGGAGATCCGCGCTGCACAGGCAAAATTTGCGGAATACACCCAGGAACAGGTGGACCGGATCTTCAAGGCTGCGGCAATTGCAGCAAACCACGCAAGAATCCCGCTTGCCAAGATGGCAGTGGAGGAGACTGGCATGGGCGTTGTTGAGGACAAGGTCATCAAGAACAATTATGCAGCAGAACACATTTATAATGCATTCAAGAATACCAAGACCTGCGGCGTGATCGAGGAGGATAAGGTATTTGGTACGACTACGATCGCCGAGCCGATCGGTGTGGTTGCAGCGGTTATCCCGACCACCAACCCGACTTCCACTGCAATTTTCAAGTGCCTGATCTCTCTGAAGACCAGAAACGGCATTATCATCAGCCCCCATCCGAGAGCAAAGAAGTCCACGATCGCAGCAGCAAGGATCGTTCTGGAAGCTGCTGTCAAGGCTGGCGCACCGGAGGGTATCATTGGCTGGATCGACGTGCCTTCTCTGGAAATGACGAATACTGTCATGAAGGAGTCCGATATTATCCTGGCAACCGGCGGCCCCGGCATGGTAAAGGCTGCATATTCCAGCGGCAAGCCCGCACTGGGCGTAGGTGCCGGCAATACCCCTGCCATCATTGATAAGTCCGCGGACATTCAGCTTGCAGTGAACTCCATCATCCATTCCAAAACCTTCGACAACGGCATGATCTGTGCATCCGAGCAGTCCGTGATCGTTGACAAGAGCATCTATAAGGATGTGAAGAAGGAATTTGAAAAGCGCGGCTGCTACTTCCTGACTGCAGAGGAGACCGAAAAGGTCCGCAAGACCATCATCATCAACGGCGCACTCAATGCGAAGATCGTAGGTCAGCCCGCAGCAAAGATCGCAGAGCTGGCAGGTGTGACGGTTGATCCTGATACCAAGATCATCATCGGCGAGGTCACAAACGTTTCCATTGACGAAGAATTTGCACATGAGAAGCTTTCTCCGGTTCTGGCAATGTACAAGTCCGAGAGCTTTGAGGATGCCATTGAAAAGGCTGACAGACTCGTACAGGACGGCGGCTATGGTCATACCTCCTCTCTGTATGTCGATGTGACCACCGGCAGAGATAAGATCGAGGCATTCGGCGCAAAGATGAAGACCTGCCGTATCCTGGTAAATACACCTTCCTCCCACGGCGGTATCGGCGACCTGTACAACTTCAACCTCGCTCCCTCCCTGACACTGGGCTGCGGTTCCTGGGGCGGCAACTCCGTATCTGAAAACGTAGGTGTCAAGCACCTGATCAATATCAAGACAGTAGCTGAGAGGAGAGAGAATATGCTGTGGTTCAGAACCCCGCAGAAGGTATATTTCAAGAAGGGCTGTCTGCCGATTGCTCTGGACGAACTCAAGAACGTCCTCGGCAAGAAGCGCGTATTCCTCGTAACTGACAGCTTTCTGTATAAGAATGGCTATACCAAGTGCATTACCGACAAGCTCGATGCAATGGGCATTGCTCACACCACATTTGCCGATGTAGAACCCGATCCGACCCTGCTCTCCGCACAGAAGGGCGCAGAGGCAATGTCAAAGTTTGAACCCGATGCAATCATCGCCCTCGGCGGCGGTTCCGCAATGGACGCTGCGAAGATCATGTGGGTACTCTATGAGCATCCGGATGCAGACTTCCTCGATATGGCAATGCGCTTCATCGACATCCGCAAGAGAGTCTACACATTCCCGAAGATGGGCGAAAAGGCATATTTCATTGCCGTTCCCACATCCTCCGGTACAGGCTCCGAGGTAACGCCTTTCGCTGTTATCACCGATCAGAATACCGGCATTAAGTATCCGCTGGCAGACTATGAGCTGCTCCCGAACATGGCGATCATCGACACTGACCTGATGATGAGCGCACCCAAGGGTCTGACCTCCGCATCCGGTATCGACGCACTGACTCACTCTCTGGAGGCTTATGCATCCGTAATGGCAACCGATTATACCGATGGTCTGGCACTCAAGGCAATGAAGAACATCTTCGAGTACCTGCCGGCTGCCTATGAGAACGGCGATGACGTGATCGCCCGCGAGAAGATGGCTAATGCTTCCACAATGGCTGGTATGGCGTTTGCAAATGCATTCCTCGGCGTATGCCACTCCATGGCGCACAAGCTCGGTGCATATCACCACCTGCCGCACGGCGTTGCAAATGCACTGCTGATCACAGAGGTAATGCGCTTCAACATCGCAGCAGCTCCCAGAAAAATGGGTACCTTCTCCCAGTACCAGTATCCGCAGGCACTGGAGCGTTACGCAGAGTGCGCGAGATTCTGCGGCGTAAGCGGCAAGAACGATATGGATGTATTCGAGAAGTTCTGCGATAAGATCGAAGAGCTGAAGGCAGCTATCGGCATCAAGAAGACTATTAAGGACTATGGCATTGAAGAATCCGTATTCCTCGAAACTCTGGACGAAATGACCGAGCAGGCATTCGATGACCAGTGCACCGGCGCAAATCCGAGATATCCGCTGATGAAGGAGATCAAGGAAATGTACCTCAAGGCTTACTACGGCGAATAATTCATGTTCCAATTTCGTGTCCCTGCCGGAGTACCGGCAGGGGAGCGTTAAAAATATCACTCTGAAAGGAGAAATGAATCATGGAAGTACTGGCACAGCGTCCGACAAAGGTCGTCTATCGTGAAGGCAGCTATGCGGTCAAGGAATTTATCGAAGGATATTCCAAAGCTGATGTACTCAACGAAGCACTGAATCAGGCAAGAGTGGAGGAGACCGGTCTGCCGATCCCGAAGCTGGTCGAGGTCAAGAAGATCGACAACAAGTGGGCGATCGTCCTCGAATATGTGGAAGGCAAGACCATCGCACAGCTCATTGACGAGAATCCCGAAAAGACGGACGAATATCTGGAGAAGTTCGTGGAGGTACAGCTTTCCATTCATGAAAAGCGCGCACCCCTGCTGAACAAGCTCAAGGACAAGATGAACCGCAAGATCTCGGAGACAAAGCTGGATGCGACCACACGCTACGAGCTGCACACCCGTCTGGAGAGTATGCCGAAGCACAACAAGGTATGCCACGGCGACCTTGGTCTGTCCGACGTGATCATCACAGAATCCGGCGAAGCGTTTATCATCGACTGGGCACATGCCACACAGGGCAATGCTGCAGCAGATGCCGCACGCTGCTATCTGAAGTTCTGCCTGGAGGGCAAGGAAGAAATGGGCAAGAAATATCTGGCTCTCTATTGCCAGAAGAGCGATACTGCAATGCAGTATATTCAGAGATGGATGCCCATTGTTGCCGCATCCCAGACCGTCAAGGGCAAGGAAGAAGAACTCGAGTTCCTCCTGCGCTGGGTCAATGTTGTGGAATACGAATAAGCAAAACAAGAAACTCCCGACCGGCTGGTCGGGAGTTTTTGGTTTTATGGAGAAGGCTCACTTCCTGTTCTTCTTCCTTCTCACCTTATTTTCATACATCCGCGCATCCGCTTCATCCAGGATCGTCTGCAGATCGTCATCTTCCGTGACAACCCTGCACACACAGCCAAAGCTTGCGCCGACCTCATAGGGCTTATCGGAGGTGGAATTGTAGCGTGCCAGATATTGCTCCATTCGTCTGAGATACTGCTGGATCATCTGGTCCGTATATTCCGCACAGCCGACCGCAACAAATTCGTCGCCGCCCGTCCGCGCACAGATCTCATCATTGTCCAGACAGGTGTGCATTGCATTGGCAACCACTGAAATGGCATTATCGCCCTCCAGATGCCCGTAATTATCATTGATAGGCTTCAGACAGTCAAGATCCGCCGCAATGACAAGGAATTTCTTTCCCGTGTTGATGGCTTTGGCAAACTGCTCCTTGGAATACCGCTTGAAGCCCTTGCGGTTGAAGATACCGGTCAGTGTATCACGGATGGATGCCATATAGAGACGCTGGTGCATACTGTTGTAGATGTTGCGCATCCGGACAAATTCCAGCGCATTGTTGATGTTGCGTGACCATGCATGATAGATCTGGTCGAATGCCAGCGGCTGGTCCGCGTAGCCGAGAGCTGCGTAGCCGAAACAGCGTTCATTGAAATGCAGCGGCGTGAAATACCAGACGCGCGGCACATCGGAATCCTCATACATCGCCGGCAGGAGGATCGAACGGTCAAACGGTTCGTCCACAATCTCCGGTATATGATCTCTGGAGTGGATCCGGAGCCGCATAGTGTCCGTGTACTCACGGTAAACATTGCCGATTTCAGCAGTCCGCTCAGGATCGTCCCACCGCTCACAGAGACAGAGGTCATAATCCCTCACGCCGTAGATCAGATAGAGATAATTGATGATCTTGTCAAGACACACATTCAGCGTCTGCGCTGAGTTGAGCGATTCTGCCATGTGACAGCCGTTGAACAGATCCTGATAGATATTGACAGTATGCAGTACCTTCTGATGCTCTGCAAAGCGGCGCGTATTATCCATGCCGCATCCGCAGGACTCTGCCGGAACAAGATAGCCCTCATCCACTGTCACCGGCTCACAGTCCTCATTGGTAATGAGCTTGTGTGCAAGCATCACAGCATTGATGCCCATGCCGTACAGCGGCCGGAAATAGCTGGTAATGGTGGGAACGTTTTCCATGCCCTCGATCACTGCATCAAAACCAACGACCACCATATCCTCCGGCACCCGGAACCCAAGCTCGATCAGCCGGTTGCAGAGCGTTACAGCAACATGGTCGCTGACACATGCGATCGCTTCCGGGCATTCCAGTTCACCGCTTGCAATGCGCTGTGCGAGCTTCAGTGCAGCCGCGTCCCAGAAATCACCATAGATCATGTAATCTTCACGAAGCGGAAGTCCGTGGGAGCGCATCGCCTTGCGATAACCTGCAAGACGTGCTTCTGCCTGGAGATTGTCCTGATACCCCGTCAGACAGAGAATTTTTTTCAGCCCGTGCGCCTCGATCAGGTGGGAGATCAGATGGTAATATGCTGTTTTATCATCCACGACCACTGTATGGTAATCCGGATGCTCAAACTCCAGTGCAACGATCGGCACTTTGCACTTTGCTTTCAGGTCTTTTTCAAAAAACTCCCGCAAAGCACGCTTGCCAATGGAGCAGGGAACATAGATCACCGCATCAAACAGCTCATAATTGATGTTCTTGAAGATATTGTTTTCGCCATACTGGTAATCCGTTTCTTCATCGACATTCATGAACATGGTAAACACAGCTACATCATAATTCAGTGCATGTGCCTGCTCAATGATGCCTTTCAGGATCCGCTGCTGGCAGGTATGATGGACATCACAGATGATGACCGCGATCCTTTTGCGATTTTTCATAATATTCCTAATATAGGTGCTGAAGCACCCTTTCTCCCTGTATATTCACAGATTTTGTCGAAACATCTGATTATCATTCATTGTAGCAGATACCGCAGTGCAAATCAAGAGATTTTTTCTGAACATTACGGTATATACAACAAAATATATTCCACTTTTTTATGCAAATCAACGAAGCGTTACGACTGTTACGCCTTCTTCGCCCTCGCCGTAAAGACCATTGCGGAATTCCTTGACGCATTTCATCTGCTTGAGTCTTTGCTGTACCGCCTTGCGCAGAAGTCCCGTTCCCTTGCCGTGGATAATGGTCACAGTACCGATACCGGACAGCACCGCACCGTCAATGAAACGCTCCATTTCGTATACGCCCTCATCGCAGGCACGACCGCGGATATCCAGCTCCATGGAACCCTTGCGCTCCACCTTTGCAGATACGCCGCCCTTTTTGCGCTGCTGCTTCTTTTTGTCGTTCTCCGCCGCCTTCTTCTTGTCAAGCAGGCGCAGGCGGGAGATCTGGATCTTCATCTTCATCAGTCCCATCTGCACGAATGCAAACTCGGACTGTCCCGGCGGTTCTGTGATGGTGCCCTCCTGGTCAAGATCGGCGATCAGCACGCGGTCACCCTTCTGCAGGGGACGGGGGAGAACATAGTCCCCGTTTTCATCCGTACTGCCCAGCACGGGATTGGCATTCTTGTACATGGTGCGCAGACGCTGTGTGCTGTCGGATTTGGCAGCAGAAACGCGGGTTGCAAAATCCGCCTTTTCCTTGTCCCTGCGCAGCTGTTCCAGCTCATCGAGCAGGGCATTGGTCTGCGCCTTGGCAGATTCCACAATGCGGCTTGCCTGTGCCGCCGCGCGTTCCATGGTCTCCTTTTCCTCTGCAGCCATGCCGTCGCGCTTTTCCTGCCATTCCGCTTTGAGCTGCTGTGCTTCCTCACGCAGACGCTGTGCAGCTTCGCGTTCCTGTTCCAGCTCCTTGCGCGCCTCGTCAAAACGTGCGATGACATTTTCAAAGTGCCGGTTCTCCTCGCTGATCAGGGACTCCGCATGGCGCAGAATGGACTGCGGCATACCGAGCTGTCCGGAGATGGCGAATGCATTCGATTTGCCCGGAGAACCGATGATCAGCCGGTAGGTAGGACGCAGACTTGCGGTATCAAATTCACAGGATGCATTGATGACATCGGGCGTATCCGCCGCATAGAGCTTCAGCTCCTGATAATGCGTCGTCACCATGAGCTTGGCACCGAGCTGCTTGAGATAGTCAATGACCGAGATCGCGAGAGCCGCACCCTCTACCGGATCAGTGCCGGAGCCAAGCTCATCGAGCAGGACAAGCGTGCTGTCGTCGGCGGTTTCCAGGATCTCCACTACGTTCAGCGTGTGGGAGGAGAAGGTGGAAAGACTCTGCTCAATACTCTGGCTGTCACCGATGTCCGCAAGGATATGCCGGAACACGGAAATACGGCTGCCGTCCGTGACCGGGATCAGGAAGCCGCACATAGTCATTGCTGTGAGCAGTCCTGCGGTTTTCAGCGCGACCGTCTTACCGCCGGTATTGGGACCGGTCACGATCAGTGCATTGTGTTCCTCGCCGAGCGCAAGGCTGATGGGGACTGCCTTTTTCTGATCGAGCAGGGGATGACGCGCCTTTTTCAGATCGAGAACACCATCATCACTGATCTCCGGCTTGACAGCACGCAGGGATGCGGCATAATTCGCCTTTGCAAAATAATAATTCAGCTCCGCGCAGGTATCATGCATCCGCCGCAGAGCCGGAGCCTGTGCGCCGACAGCAGCGCAGAGCTTCTGCATGATGCGGTCGATCTCCTCCAGCTCGCGGCTTTCAAGCAGACGGATGTCATTGTTCGCCTCCACGATCTGCATCGGTTCAATGAAGATCGTCTGTCCGCTGGAGGAGGTATCGTGGATCAGACCCGCTACCTGTCCGCGGTATTCATTCTTGACCGGCAGTACAAATCTGCCGTCACGCATGGTCACAGTGGTTTCCTGCAAATATTTCTGCATGGACTTGGAACGCACCATATGATCCAGCGTTTCGCGCAGATGCGCACGGGAACGCTGGAGCTTGCGGCGGATCTCCGCAAGAGAAGGGCTTGCCGCGTCCGCGATCTCCTCCTCGGATACGATGGAACGCTCCAGCGTGGAAAGCAGTGCGTCGTCCGGTACGACCAGCGAAAATAAGTAGTCCAGCGAGGTTGCCGATTCGCTGCAGTGCCCGTACCAGCTGTACAGAGCCTGCACCTGCCGGAGCAGATCAGCAACATCCAGCAGATCGCGCAGGGACAGCCTTGCACCGGATGCCGCGCGCGTCACAGAATTGCAGATATTTTTGAAGCCGTAAAACGGCGGTGTGCCGAACTGCATCGCAAGCTGCAGCGCATCGTCCGTTTTCTGCACCTCACTGCGTACCTCTGCCAGGTCGCAGCTCGGCTTGCAGGCAAGGATCATGCCGCGGCTGGTCTCATTCGAGGTGAAAGCCGCCGCCTGCAGGAGTACCTTGTCCAGCTCTAAGACTTGTTCAAAAGACTTCATAAAGCCTCCTTTATAATGGGTTCCGGATCGCTTTGTAGTACTGCAATGCGGAACATGTATGGTCGATATGATATTGTAAAAACTGCTCCGCGAATGCTGACAGCGTTTTCTGTGCATCCTCCTGCAGCCGGAAGGCAAAGAGCCGTTCCATATCCTGAAGAACGATGTGGCGCACCGCCTGCAGAACGGCAGCGGACATCTCCACACCTTCCTCCGAAGCACCGGCACATTCTGCACAGCAGAAGCTGCCGGCTTCGATGGAAAACCGCAGTGCTGCCGGCAGATATGCCCCGCAGCTCCTGCACATCACGACATCCGGCATGAAGCCGAGCAGGGATGCCATGCGAAGCTCAAAAATACTTTTCAGAAATGCTTCCGGGTATGTCTGCTCCGAAAGAAAATGCAGACAATTGAGCAGGAGCCGCTGGATCTCACGGTGACTGTTCTGCGGCAGCACCGCATACAGGATGACCTGCGAAAAATAGGAAGCCAGTGCGACCGCCGTCACGGAATGACGGAGATCGTAGAAAATGCGGATGGGGGAAACGCTGTCGAGTATGTAGCCGCGTTTTCCCTTACGCAGACAAAAGGCGGAATATGCGAACAACTGTGCCGCACATCCGCTTTTGCTGTTGATTTTGCCGGCACCCTTGACCAGAACCTCAAGAACGCCCAGCTCATCCGTCAGTATATCAATAAATCTATCCTGTTCACCGACCGGTTTCTGGGTCAGTACAACACCCTTCACTGTCAGCAGCACGATGCATTCCTTTCCCGGCAGCATACTGCAGATAATCCGCAATACTGCCGCTTGCCGCAAATTGCTCCCAGAGCTGTTCTTCTTGCATAAGCATCCCTCCGGTGATAGTATGCACCGGAGGATGCCGGAATATCACTGGGAGGTTATTCCTCCGACAATCCGAAGCTGCGGATCAGCCCTTCCTTGTTGCGCCAGCCCTCCTTGACCTTGACAAAGCACTGGAGATTTACCTGGATCTCAAAGAAACGTTCCAGATCACGCCGCGCAGAGCTTGCGATCTTCTTCAGCATACTGCCGCCCTTGCCGATGATGATGCCCTTGTGGGAATCGCGCTCGCAGTAGATGACCGCCGAAATATCCAGCAGATCCTTATCCTGCCGTTCCGTCATGGACTCCACCGTCACTGCGATGCCGTGCGGCACCTCCTCGTTCAAAAGACGCAGCAGCTTCTCGCGGATCATTTCCGCCGCCAGCACGCGCTCCGGCTGGTCGGTGAAGGAATCATCGGGGAAGAAATGTACGGAGGGCTTTGCCAGCTCCTCGGCCGCCGTCATGATCTCGTTGATGCCATCCTGCTCCGATGCACTGACCGGAATAATAGCATGGGGCTTGTATTCATTGTTCAGCCGCAGCAGAAGCGGCATCATTGCGGATTTGTCCTGCAGCAGGTCGATCTTGTTGACCACGATGATACAGGCGATCTTTTTGTCGCGGATGCTTTTCAGCATGGCTTCATCCTGCTCATGCAGCTTCTTGGTGCAGTCGATGACATACAGCACCGCATCCGCATCCGCCGCAGAAGTTTCCGCCGTTTTGAGCATATGCGTGCTCAGCTTGTTCTTCGGCTTATGCAGACCGGGCGTATCAATGAAAACATATTGCGTTTCCCCGCGCGTCAGGATGCCCGTAATGCGTGTGCGCGTCGTCTGGGATTTGCTGCTGACTGCCGCGATCTTTTCGCCGATCAGGGCGTTGAGCAGTGTGGATTTTCCGGCATTCGTTCTGCCGGAGAGCGTCAGAAATATCGTTTTTGACATAGTACTTCCTTCCGTTATTCCGTTACAAAGGTCATATCCCTGGAAATGCCGAGCTTCTCCAGAACGGCTTCCTCCTTTTCGCGCATGATGCGCTCATCGAGCTTGCTTGTCTCGTGGTCGTAGCCGAGCAGATGGAGCATGGAATGCACGGTCAGGAAGCCGATCTCACGGTCCAGAGAATGCCCGTAGATATTTGCCTGCTTGACAGCAGTTTCAATACAGATGACAATATCACCGAGCAGGACATGCCCTGTCTCGGAATTGGTCTCCATCGTGCCGTCGGAATCCGTCAGCGGGAAGGAAAGCACATCCGTTACGCTGTCCTTATTGCGGTACACCTTATTCAGACTGCGGATCTCACTGCCCGAAACAAAGGAAACACTGACCTCCGCGTTCTGTGTAAAGCCCTCGGATACCAGCACCGCATGGCAGCAGCGTCTGATGAGCAGACGGATCCCGGAAGGAATCTTGACACTGTTCTGACTGTTTTTCACATATACCTTTAATTTACCTGTTTGCTGCATTAGAATTTTCTCCCTTCCTTGTGGTAGGCTTCATATGCCTTAATAATATCCTGTACAATTTTATGACGTACTACGTCCTTATCGGAAAAGCGGATGGTGGCAATATCATCCACATTCTTCAGTACCTTCATCGCCTCGATCAGACCGGATCTTCGCTTTTCCGGCAGGTCGATCTGCGTGATGTCTCCGGTGATGACCATCTTGCTTCCCTCGCCGAGTCGTGTCAGACACATCTTGATCTGCTCGGAGGTGGTGTTCTGCGCTTCATCTAAAATGATGAATGCATTGTCGAGCGTCCGTCCGCGCATGTAGGCAAGCGGCGCGACCTCAATGACATTCTTCTCCATATGCCGTGCAAAGGTCTCCGCACCGAACATATCGAACAACGCGTCATACAAAGGACGCAGATACGGATCGACCTTTTCCTGCAGATCGCCCGGCAGGAAGCCAAGCTTTTCGCCCGCTTCGACAGCGGGGCGCGTCAGAATGATCTTCTGGATCTCATGCGCCCGGAATGCCTTGACAGCCAGTGCGACCGCAAGGTAGGTCTTGCCGGTTCCGGCAGGCCCAACGCCGAGGACGATGGTGTTCTTCGCGATCGCGTCCACATATTTGCGCTGTCCGACCGTTTTGGGGCGCACCACCTTTCCGCTCGTGGTAATGCAGATGCCGTCCCCGTTAAATTCCCGCAGTGCCTGCGCCTCGCCGTCAGTCACCATGGAAATGACATAGCGCACAGTCTGTTCGGTCAGATGCTGCCCCTTTTCTGCAAGCTCCATCAGGAGCCGGACGGCATTGGCAGCTTTTTCCGCCCGTTCCGGTTCGCCGCTGATATGGACATCCGCCCCGCGGCAGAAGAGGATGACATCAAATTCCCGCTGGATGGCATTGAGATTTTCATCACAGCTGCCAAGCAGCTCGGGAAGCTTTGCCGGATTTTGAAGATTGACAATGATCTCTGACATGGATTCACCTGTTTTTCCAAATTTGATAGGGTACAAATCATACGAATCAATTTCCAATAAATAATTGCGAAGGCAGCCGCTTTCTGCGGATTGCAGGGCACAGCCCCAAAAGCGGGGTTCAAAGGGGTGTAAGCCCCTTTGGCGGGTCGCGGGGGCGCAGCACCCGCTCCAAGTCCCCCTCCCTCCGGGAGGGGGCAGGGGGTGGGCAAGCTTTGCACAACCTTCCCAAAGTTGTTGTACTCCCCGATAAAGAAATTGATTCACATGGGTACAAATACCTCTTGTAATACATTATAACACATTTTGACCGCAAATTGCAATAGCTAAATGCTATTTTCAGCAGAATAATCTATAAATTGTTTGAAAATTTCAGAGTGATGAAAAAAATCCGACTTTTTTCAAAAAAACACTTGACAAATCCTGAAACATGCGCTATAATATAATACGAAAACAAAGCAGACACATGTATGTGGCTCACCGTTTGACCCGATGCAGTCGATTGCCGAAACGGTCAATATGTTATATTCCCGCTGTGCGGAACGTGCGGCAGGGGAGTAATGTATGGTGAGTGCAGACGAGTGTCAGCACTCATTTTTGTTTTAAATTTTAATGCTTGGGGGTGCCCGCAATAAGTAAGCAGGACATGCAGATCAATGAAATGATCAGGGACAAGGAAGTTTTGGTCATTGACGCTGACGGCTCTAAACTGGGCGAAATGTCAGCAAAGGATGCGCAGAAGCTCGCCTATGAAAAGAACCTTGACCTTGTAAAGATCGCACCGCAGGCCAAGCCGCCGGTGTGCAGAATTCTGGATTACGGTAAATACTGCTATGAGCAGCAGAAGCGTGAGAAGGAAGCAAGGAAGAACCAGAAGGTAATGAGCATCAAGGAAATCAGAATGTTTTCCGCAATTGATGATCACGACTTTGAAACCAAGGTAAATCAGGCAATCAAATTCCTGAGTTCGGGTGATAAGCTGAAGGTTTCCGTCAGATTCCGAAAGCGCGCGATCGCACATCCGCAGATCGGTGAGGAACTGCTGGCGCGGTTCAAGGATGCATGTGCCGAAGTCGGAACGGTGGAAAAGCCCGCGAAGATGGAAGGACGCAGCATTGTAATGTTCATATCCCCGAAGGCATCCAAGTAAAAAGGAGGAACTACTCATGGCAAAGGTGAAAGTAAAAACACATTCCGGTGCAAAGAAGCGTTTCAAGCTGACAGCAAACGGCAAGGTAAAGTATCAGCACACCAACAAGCGTCACAGACTGACACAGAAGGACACCAAGCGCAAGAGAATCGCAAGAGGCGCAGGCGTAGCTGACGTAACAAACGCACCGACCATCAAGAAGCTCGTTCCCTATCTGTAAGCCGAACGGCGCGGACAGGAAATATTGTCGGAATGAAGAAAAAATCAAATATACGGAGGTAGATGACAATGGCACGTATTAAGGGTGCAATGATGACTCGTAAGAGAAGAAATAAGACTCTGAAGCTGGCTAAGGGCTATTTCGGCGCAAAGAGCAAGCATTTCAAGATGGCTAAGCAGGCTGTCATGAAGTCCGGTCAGTACGCATACATCGGCAGAAAGCAGAAGAAGAGAAACTTCAGACAGCTCTGGATCACCAGAATTTCCGCAGCAGCTAAGATGAACGGTATGAACTATTCCACATTCATGAACGGCTGCAAGAAGGCAGGCATCACACTGAACAGAAAGATGCTCTCCGAAATCGCAATCAACGATGCAGCAGGCTTTGCAGCGATCGCTGAAAAGGCAAAGGCAGCTCTTTGATTTTGATCAGAACACGCTCTTGATTGTGAAAGAGCGTGTTTTGTTATACACTACAGTTTTATGGATCATATGAATCCTCTTAACTCCGATAGACAAACTTAATTTGTTCCTGCTTCTTTACGGAGAGAGCAATGTTGTCAACTTTAGGAAGGTTGTGCAAAGCTTGCCCACCCCCTGCCCCCTCCCGGAGGGAGGGGGATTTAGGGCGGGGCTGCGCCCACGCGACCCGCTTTTGACTATTATGGTGAGAGGATTCATGAAGACGAAAGATCGGAACAGGAGGCGGCATATGCGGGAAGATGTCAGAATTACGGCAAAGGATAATCCGGCAGTCAAGCACTACAAGCGTCTGCGCGACCAGAAAAAAGCACGGCGTACAGAGGGCTTGTTTGTGGCAGAGGGACTGCGCATCGTCTGCGATGCATTGCAGCAGACCGGACGTGTACAGCAGCTCTTCGTCACAGATACCGCATGGGAGAAGCATGGTGCAGTTCTCACCGGGCTGATGCAGGAGACCGGAAAGCTCCTGCGCGTTTCCGATGCCGTCGGCGGAACCATGACGGATACCGAGCATACCCAGGGCGTTTTTGCCGTGTGCCGCATCCCCCAGCAGCGCGCGCTTTCTGCCGCTCTCAGAAGCGGCGGCAAGTATCTCGTGCTGTGCCAGCTCCAGGATCCCGGCAACATGGGCATGATCCTGCGGACTGCTGATGCACTCGGCGTGGAGGCTGTGCTGACCACTGGATGCTGTGAGCTTTACAGCCCGAAGACCATCCGTGCAACGATGGGCTCCGTGTTCCGCGTGCCGGTGTATGACAGTGCGGATCCGCTGGAACTTCTGGAACAGCTCCATGCGTCCGGGATCTCTGCCTATGCTGCCGTGCCTGCAAAACATGCCGTACCGCTTCCCGAGTGCCGCTTTTCCGGCGGCGCAGCTGTCTGGATCGGCAACGAGGGCAACGGTCTGCCGGAGGAGATCATCACCGCCTGTGATACCGCTGTGACCATTCCGATGCAGGGCGGTCCGGAATCCCTGAATGCGGCAATGGCAGCGGGCATCCTGATGTGGGAAATGAAACGAAGCGGGGAGTGACAGAGATGGAACAAAACAGCAATATGAAATACTGGCTGTGGCTCGTGATGGTATTCGGAACCGCGAATCCCAGAACGCTGGAGATCGTCCGGCTTCACAGCACACCGAAGGAATTGTATTATGTCCTGCATGATCCGGATTGCAGTCTGCTCGGAGAAAAGGAACGTCAGAATGTACGGAAGATCCGTCTGGAACAGGCGGAGAGCGTCATGGCGTACTGCGAGAAGAACGGAATCGGAATCATGACATGGGACAGCGATCTGTACCCGGAAGCCCTGCGGCATATCTTCAATCCGCCGCTCGTGCTGTTCTACAAGGGTGATCCTGCCATTCTCAGCGGCGAAATGCTCCTGACCGTTGTAGGAACACGCCGCCCGTCCGACTACAGCCGGCGTGTGGCAGAATGGCTCTGCCGTGATCTGGCAAGATGCAATATCGTCCTGGTCAGCGGCTGTGCCGTTGGTCTGGATGCCGCTGCACACCGCGCAGCGATCGAAGCAGATACCCCCACCATCGCCGTACTCGGCTGCGGTGTGGATTATGACTATCCCCGCGAGAACCGTGAGCTGAAGCAGAAGATCGTGCAGAACGGTTTGCTTCTGACCGAGTATTTTCCCGGCACACCGCCGAACGCTTACCATTTCCCGGTGCGCAACCGCATTCTGGCAGGCATCAGCGAGGCGGCACTTGTATTGGAAGCCGGTGCGCACAGCGGCTCACTCATCACGGCAAACCTTGCCTGTGAGCAGGGAAAGCAGGTCTTCTGCGTACCGCCGGCGGATCTGTTCGATGCCCGCTACAGCGGCGTAGCAAGCTTTCTGCGGGATGGTGCCTATCCGGTTTTCAATTATCTGGATATTCTCTACACATATTATCTCAGATACCCGCACAAACTAACAATGTACGATGAGGAGGATGCGACCCGCACACAGGATTCCCTCATCTTTGATGAAGCAAAGCCTGAAGCCGCACGCAAAAAGGCTGCCCCGCGCAGACAGGTGCGGGCGGTTCCCATCGTTGAGAAGGAACCCGAGGCAGAAACCGCACCGGCAGAGATCCCTGACTGGATGACACCGGAGCATCTGACCATCCTCAGCCTGCTCGGCAGGGAAAGCGCAAATATCAACGACATCTGCAACCAGCTCGGCAAGAGCTTCCAGGAAGCCTCCGTATTGACGCTGGAGCTGGAGCTGCAGGGCTACATCACCAACACACAGAGCAGCAGATTTGAACTCACAGAGGCAGCAAGGGCTGTCAACGATCAGAAAGGAGGGTGCGTCATCGGATAGATGACGGATCTATGGCAAATTTAGTAATTGTGGAGTCGCCTGCAAAGGCAAAGACCATCCAGAAATATCTCGGCAGTAATTTTGAAGTCATCGCCTCCATGGGGCATGTCCGCGATCTGCCGAAGTCCAAGATCGGCGTAGATGTGGAAAATGGTTTTACGCCGCAGTATCTGGACATGAAGGGCAAGGAGGATGTGATCCGCGAGCTGAAAAAACGCGCGAAAAAAAGTGACTGCGTTTACCTTGCAACTGACCCGGACCGCGAGGGTGAAGCGATCTCGTGGCATCTGGCACAGATGCTCGGACTGGATATGAACGCCAACAACCGCGTGGCATTCAATGAGATCACAAAGACCGGCGTACAGAACGGCATGGCAAATCCCCACAGGATCGACCTGGATCTGGTCAATGCCCAGCAGGCACGCCGCATCCTGGACAGACTGGTGGGCTATAAGCTCAGCCCCTTCCTCTGGAAGAAAGTCAAGCGCGGATTGTCTGCCGGACGTGTGCAGTCCGTTGCTGTCCGTCTGATCGTGGACAGGGAAGAGGAGATCCGCGCATTCGTGCCGAAGGAGTACTGGAGCATTGATGCAAAGCTCCGCTCCCCGCACAGTGCCAAGCAGTTCATGGCAAAGCTTGCCGCTGTGGACGGCGAAAAGATCGAGATCGCAAACGAAGCCCAGGCACAGATGCTCCTCCAGCGTCTGGAGCAGGCAAATTTTGTCGTTACCGGCATCCGCAAGCGCGTGACCAAGAAGCAGCCCGCGCCGCCCTTCATCACCTCCACACTCCAGCAGGAGGCATCCAAGCGTCTCGGCTTCCAGTCCAAGCGCACGATGAAGGCAGCACAGGAGCTGTACGAAGGTATTGATCTGGATGATATGGGCGCAGTCGGTCTGATCACCTATATGAGAACCGACAGTCTCCGCATTTCGGCAGATGCACAGGCAGCAGCAGCAGAATACATCAAGGGCGAATACGGCGAGAACTATCTGCCCGAAAAGCCCCGCGTATTCAAATCCAAGAAGGGCGCACAGGATGCCCACGAGGCGATCCGCCCCACCATGCCGGAAATGACACCGGATAAGGTGAAAAAAAGCCTGACCAGCGACCAGTACAAGCTCTATAAGCTCATCTGGGAGCGTTTCATTGCCAGCCAGATGGCAAATGCGCTGCTGGACACCGTTTCTGTGGACATTGATGCCGGCGGCTGTCTGTTCAAGGCATCCGGCTATTCCGTTCGCTTTGACGGTTTCACCATTCTCTACGAGGAAAAGAGCGAGAACGAGGAAGAAAATCAGAAGATGCTGCCCCTCCTGTCCGTGGACGATGTCCTGAAGGTGCTTGCACTGGACGGCAACCAGCATTTTACCCAGCCGCCCGCACGTTTTTCCGAAGCGACTTTAATCAAGGCTCTGGAGGAAAACGGCATCGGCAGACCGAGTACCTACGCTCCTACCATTACTACCATTCTTGCCAGAATGTATGTGGAGCGCGAGGGCAAGCAGCTCCGTCCCACAGCTTTGGGCGAGGTCATCACACAGCTCATGAAGGAGCATTTTGAGCATATTGTGGATACTGCCTTCACTGCCAAGATGGAGACCGACCTTGATAACGTGGAGCAGGGAACTGCCGACTGGGTAGAGACCCTTGATTCCTTCTATCAGGATTTTGCCAAGACCCTCGAACAGGCGGAGAAAGCCATGGAGGGCAAGCATGTGAAGGTGCCGGACGAGGAGACCGACGAGGTCTGCGAGCAATGCGGCAGCCCCATGGTCATCAAGATCGGCAGATTCGGCAAATTCCTTGCCTGCTCCGGCTTCCCGGATTGCAAGAACACCCGCAAGATCGTGCAGGAGACCAGCGGAGTCTGCCCGCTCTGCAAGGAAAAGATCGTACTGAAGAAATCCAAGCGCGGCAGAAGCTTCTATGGCTGCAGCGGCTATCCGGAGTGCAATTTCATGACCTGGAATATCCCCGTGGAGGAGACCTGCCCGCAGTGCAGCTCCACTCTGTTCCAGAAGGGCGGGAAATCCGGAAAGCTCGTCTGCGAGAAGCCGGAATGCGGCTATGAACGGAGTCTGAAATAATGACAGAAGATGTAATTGTTGTTGGCGGCGGTCTTGCCGGATGCGAAGCTGCATGGCAGCTCGCAAATGCCGGGATCGCTGTGAAGCTATACGAAATGAAACCCCACCGCTACAGTCCGGCGCACCATCATGAAGGACTGGCGGAGCTGGTCTGCTCCAATTCCCTGAAGGCATCCCGCTTAGGCTCTGCCGGAGGACTTCTGAAAACCGAAATGGAGATGCAGGGTTCTCTGCTTGTCCGCTGTGCCAAGGCATGTGCGGTCGCAGCAGGCGGCGCGCTTGCCGTGGACAGAGAGCAGTTCTCCGCACTGGTCACCAAGGAGATCACATCGCATCCCCTGATCACCGTCATCCGTGAGGAGCTGACCGAACTGCCGCAGAAGAATGCAGTCATTGCGACTGGTCCTCTGACATCGGATGCGCTGGCGGAAAAAATCGAAACCCTCTGCGGTGCAAGACTCAGCTTTTTTGATGCCGCTGCGCCCGTTGTGGCAGCGGACAGCCTGAATATGGAGCTTGTCTTTGCACAGTCCAGATATGACCGCGGCGATGCGGATTATCTCAACTGCCCGATGAATAAGGAAGAATATGAAGCCTTCTGGAATGCACTGGTGAATGCGGAAAAAGCCCCCCTGCATGAGCATGATAAGGCGGCATTCCGCGTCTATGAGGGCTGTATGCCCGTGGAGGTGCTGGCTTCCAGAGGCATGGACACCCTCCGGTACGGACCGCTCAAACCTGTTGGTCTGACCGATCCCCGTACCGGCAGAAGACCCTATGCTGCAGTCCAGCTGCGCCGTGAAAACAAGGACGGCACAATGTTCAATCTGGTCGGATTCCAGACAAATCTGAAATTCGGCGAGCAAAAGCGTGTATTCGGGATGATTCCCGGTCTTGAAAATGCGGAGTTCCTGCGCTATGGCGTGATGCACCGTAATTTCTTCCTCGACAGCCCCAAGCTCCTTGATGCGGATTATTCCCTCAGAGGTGCGGAGAACCTGTTCTTTGCCGGACAGATGACGGGTGTGGAGGGCTATATGGAATCCGCCGCAAGCGGCATCATCGCCGGAAAGAGCCTTGCCAGAAAATTACAGGGCAAGCCAGCATACATTCTTCCCAGAGGCACCATGATGGGTGCGCTTGCCGGCTATATCAGCGGTGACTGTGCAGGCGAGCTGCAGCCGATGGGTGCCAATATGGGACTGCTGCCGCCGCTGACCGAGCGCGTCCGCGACAAGCAGCGCAGATACGAAATGATCGCAGAACAGGCAGTCGCAGTACTGAAGGAAGCACTGCGGGCATTGGAAATGGAGTGAAGCTATGAGAATTATTGTGGACGCATTCGGCGGTGACAATGCGCCGCTGGAGGTCATCAAGGGCTGTAAGCAGGCACAGGAGGAACTGGACGTACAGATCGTCCTAACCGGCGACGAAGCGCGGATCCGTGAAGCCGCCCAGAAGGAAACCATTGATATTTCGCAGTTTGAGATCCTCCATGCACCGGATGTATTTGACATCCATGCACAGCCCACTACCATCCTCAAGGAAGGAAAGAACACCTCCCTTGCAGTTGGCTTGCAGGCTCTGCGCGACGGAAAGGGCGATGCCTTTGTCAGTGCCGGCAGTACCGGCGGACTCGTGGCAGGCGCGACCTTCATCACCAAGCGCATCAAGAATGTTAAGCGTCCGGCACTTGCCCCCATCCTGCCGACCGCAAAGGGGCATATGATGCTCATGGACGCGGGCGCAAATGTGGACTGCCGTCCGGAAATGCTCGTGCAGTTTGCCATCATGGGCAGTGCCTACATGGAGCGCGTCAAGGGTGTGAAGAATCCCCGCGTGGGTCTGCTCAACGTCGGCGCAGAGGATACCAAGGGCAGAGAGCTGGAACAGCAGGCATATAAGCTTCTCCAGAATGCGCCCGTCAATTTTGTGGGCAATGCAGAAGCAAGAGAGCTTCCGTCCGGTGATTTTGATGTTGTGGTAAGCGACGGCTTTTCCGGCAACATCGCCCTGAAGCTTTACGAGGGCATGGGCAGCTTTTTCAAGAACAAGCTCAAGAACTGGTTCAGCGGCTTTGCCGGCAAGCTGTCCGCTGTGATGATCCTCGGCAAGATCAAGGCGTTCCAGAAGAGCATGGACTATAAAGAGGAGGGCGGTGCCGTTCTCATGGGCATTGCCGCGCCCGTCATCAAGGCGCACGGCAGCTCCGATGCCAAGGCATTCTTCAACGCAGTACGCCAGGCGAAAAAATGCGTTGAAGGCAATATTACTGCGACCATCGCGCAGACGGTCGCAGAGATGAAGGGAGAGTAATCATGGAACCCGATTTCTCGGAATTTGAACGAATTTTAGGAATCACATTTCAGAACAAGGATCTGTTATATGAAGCCCTGTCGCACTCCTCCTATGCAAACGAGAAGAAAAAGCAGCGGCGCAGCAACGAACGTCTGGAATTTCTCGGCGACAGTGTGCTTTCCATTGTGGTATCACAGTATCTGTTCCAGAATTATCCGGATCTGCCGGAGGGCGAGCTGACCAGGATCCGCGCGGCTCTTGTCTGCGAGAAGTCCCTCCACCGCTTCGCACTCCAGATCCGTCTGGGAGACTTTATCCTGCTCGGCAAGGGCGAGACCCACACCGGCGGCAGAGAGCGTCCCTCCATTTTAGCGGATGCCTTTGAAGCCGTGATCGCGGCGATCTACCTCGATGCCGGACTGGAAGCGGCAAGAAAGCATATCCTGCGCTTCATCCCGAAGAATATCCCCGAAAACCGTTCCATGCTGTTCGGCGACTACAAGACCGCCCTGCAGGAGGTCATCCAGAAGAACCCAGAGGAAAAGGTGGAGTATATGCTCATCCACGAATCCGGTCCCGACCACAGCAAGACCTTTGCAGTCGAGGTCTGCCTCAATTCCAATGTCATCGGCAGGGGACAGGGCAGAAGCAAGAAGGAAGCTGAACAGATGGCAGCAAAGGAAGCACTGGAACTGATGGGTTATGAAACATAAGAATATCGCCATTTTTGTCCCCCATGCCGGCTGTCCCCATGCATGTGCATTCTGCGATCAGAAAACCATCACCGCGCAGGAACAAATGCCGGGTGCCAGCGATGTGCGGCGTATCTGCGAACAGGCGTTTACAGAGATCACCGACCGTCGCAGCACGGAGATCGCCTTTTTTGGCGGCAGCTTTACGGCAATTCCGCAGGACTATATGCTGGAGCTTCTGGAGGCAGCACAGCCCTTTTTAGGGGAGGACGGCTTTTCCGGCATCCGCATTTCCACAAGACCGGATTATATTGACAGGGAGATCCTCACACTTCTGAAAACCTACGGCGTGACCGCTATCGAACTCGGTGCACAGTCCATGTGCGATCATGTCCTCACAGCGAATGACCGCGGACACACCGCACAGGATGTGGTGAATGCCTGCGCACTGATCCGCGGGTATGGCTTTGAATTGGGCTTGCAGGTGATGATCGGGCTGTACCGGAGTACCATGCAGGATGAGCTGTACACGATGCAGGAGATCCGAAGGCTTCACCCCGATACTGTGCGTATCTATCCCGTGGTCGTGCTGAAAAATACTGCGCTTGCGCGGAAATATGCAGCCAGTGAATACAGTCTGTTTTCTTTTGCGCAGGTCGTTTCGATCTGTGCGCGGATGCTTTCGGTATTTGCACAGGACGGCATTTCCGTCATCAAATGCGGACTGCACGCCTCCGAATTTGTTGAGAAAGACATGCTTGCGGGCTTTTACCATCCCGCATTCCGTGAGCTGTGCGAGGGCGAGCTGTTTCGTGACAGGATCGGCAAAATGCTTGCAGAAACGCAGCAAAGCCATGCGGTGATTGCTGTCCATCCGTCCTGCATCAGCAAGGCAGTCGGTCACAAAAGGGAAAATATCCTGTATTTTCAGAGAATGGGCACAGCGGTGAAGATCATCGGCGATGAGAATTTAGATGAATACGAGATCGAATTAAGGGAGTAGCAAATGTACTTAAAATCCTTGGAATTACAAGGCTTCAAATCCTTTCCGGATAAGATCAGACTGAATTTCGACAAGGGTCTGACCGCCGTGGTCGGACCGAACGGCAGCGGAAAAAGTAATATCGGTGACTCCGTGCGCTGGGTTCTGGGTGAGCAATCTACCAAGACTCTGCGTGGAAATAAGATGGAGGACGTTATTTTTTCCGGTACTGTTGCAAAAAGACCCATGGGCTTTGCGGCGGTCACACTGGTCATTGACAACAGTGAAGGCAGGCTAGAGGGCTACGGCGATGAAGTAAGCGTCACCCGAAAGCTTTACCGCAGCGGTGACAGTGAATACCGCATCAACGGCAAATCCGTCAGACTCAAGGACATCAATGAGCTGTTCATGGATACGGGTCTCGGACGGGACGGTTATTCCATCATCGGACAGGGCAGAATTGCCGAGATCGTCGGCGCAAAAAGCAATGATCGCCGTGAGATTTTTGAGGAAGCGGCGGGCGTATCCAAATTCCGCTACCGAAAACAGGAGGCGGAACGCAGGCTTGATGCGGCGGAAGAAAATATGCAGCGTCTGCAGGACATTGTATCGGAACTCGAAAATCGTGTCGAACCCCTGCGTCAGCAGGCGGCAAAAGCGGAAAAATTCCTTGTGCTTGCGCAGGAAGAAAAGTCACTGGAGATTTCCGTCTGGGTGAACCAGCTGTCCGAATTGCAGGAAAAGCTGAAAACAATGCAGGATAAAC
This sequence comes from Oscillospiraceae bacterium, assembly GCA_045546475.1. Taxonomy (GTDB): domain Bacteria; phylum Bacillota; class Clostridia; order Oscillospirales; family Ruminococcaceae; genus UBA3855. The sequence goes on along the minus strand of JAZQCT010000083.1, from coordinate 120 downwards.
TCCTCATCAGCCGCACGGAATATGAAAACGCCGAACAAAGTCGGAGGCCAAGCGGTCTTAGGAAGACACACTTAGCTACAACTCCTTGGCTCACAGAACGACATGGCTACGATCCGACTT
>JAZQCT010000082.1:0-18643 GCA_045546475.1 Oscillospiraceae bacterium | reverse complement strand
GGCACACAGAACGACATGGCTCCGATCCGACTTGCTTCGCCCCTTGGAACCCCGTTTGGGGACTTCGTCCCCTTGCCCCCGCTCGCGAAACGCAGACTCTCCCTTACAGCAAAACCATCAAACGCGAACGCCAGCACGGGCTCCGTGCCATGCGGTTGGAATACCCCGCTCGCGAAACACATGCTCCCGTTCACAAAAAACCACCAAACGCGAACGCCGGCGCGGGCTCCGCGCCGCGCAAAAAAAAGACGGTGCCGTATGGCACCGCAGAAAAGAGAGATAAAATGATAAATAATGGGGGGAATTGGGGGATTACTAAATCCATTATTATCATACCCGATGAACCTTAATGTTTTCTTAAAAACAAAAAAATCTGAAAAATTTCCGGAGGCGAAACAGTTGGAACAGAAAAAAATCGACCGCATCAATTTCCTTGCCAAAAAATCCAAGGCAGAGGGTCTGACCGAGGAGGAACGTGCCGAACAGGCACAGCTCCGCGAGGAGTACCGTGCCGGCTTTCTCCGCAGTCTGAGAGGACAGCTCGACAATACCTATATTGTGGATGAAAAGGGCAATAAACGAAAACTCAAATAACAAGAAACAGCGCAGAAGGAAAATCCTCCTTCTGCGCTGTTTTCGTCTATTTTGCATTCTTTATGATCTCAATGATGCTCCCCGTTTCCGGAGGTGCGCAGGTGCTGCCGAAGATGTTCTCCTCGAAAACCCAGAGGTACATGCCGCATACCTCATTCTCCGTGTAATCCATTTTCGTTACTGCCTCCTGCTGGAGCAGGAGCAGACGGCGTTCCTGTTCGGTCAACAGCAGGAAATACTGTTCCTGCCCCGGCTGATCCTCGAACCAGTTGGAATTGCTCTGGTAAACATACGGACGGATGCCCTTTTCATCAATGCTTACATTCCGGCACTCCACGGCGGAATCAGAAACCACCGTCACACCGTTTGCCTGCCAGAAGGTCGCGTACCCATAATTCAGCCCGCGTTCCTCCAGTGCATGTGCAAGCCGGTAGAGCAGCGCGTCGGGATGATCGTTAGCGGGCATCAGAATGAGCGTGGATGCATTCATCATGCAGATAAGCACAACCGGGATAAGAGCCGCCGCCGCGAGCCGCTTTCCCTTTGTGTGCTGCACTGCCCAGCGTACCACGGAGACTGTCACCAGCACCGACATGGCTGCGATCGGGGAAAGCCGCCAGTTGGCAGTGGAAAGCCTGCCGCAGATATAGCCCATCATGATCAAAGCCGTCATGCAGGCGTGGGTCAGCAGGAGAATGCGCAGCTTTGCGTCCCTGATCTTCGGATAACAGCACAGCCCCGCTGCCGGAACGACCAGCAGCACCACGCCGCTGATGATAACAAGGAGGTTTGCAATGCTGTCAGCACTCAGGAAGGGGTCACCGTCCCTGACAGTTACGCCCAGCAATCCGAACCAGTGCTGCGGGAATTTCATGAGATTGGACACCCATTCATTCATGGGGGTGTAGGTGGAATATGCCTCCGCATATGCCGGATAAATGCCCTTGGAGAGCCATTCTGTCAGAAAATAGCCGCTGACCATGCAGCTGCCCAGCAGAAGAAGCAGCCCCAGACTGCGGAGATTCTTCCCGGATTTCAGCGGTGTGCCGCCGTCGAGGAAGCGTTCCAGAAAGATCGCTCCCATCAGGGGGAGGGAAAAGATCGTCATCGCGTTGAGTTGGTTCATGGCGGTCAGGATATACCAGATACCCAGCAGGATCACTGCCCCTGTAAGCCGCCCGTATTTCCGGAACGGTACGCCGCGCTTCCGGCAGCGGTCGCGTACCTGCGACAGATCCAGCCAGCGAAACAGCAGCCCCATTCCCACAAAGACGAACAGGATGCTCAGACTGTAATAGATCGTATGTCCCCAGAAGATCTCGCGGAGCTTCGTGCTGCCCGAAAGCACCATCAGTTCCATGAATACGCCGGCGGAGACCCATTTCCATGACCACCCCATCCGCCGGAGCAGATACATCAGGGCGGAGGTGAACAGCAGGAAGAAGATCAGCATTCCCAGCACATGGGTTGTCATGCTCACGCCGAACAGGGGAATGAGAGCCGTCATGATCAGGCTCGTCCCGAACGGCAGCAGACACGCATAGGCAAAGTCCGGATTGAACAGGGAACCGCCATCATAGGATGCCTGCGCCCACATCAGGGTGTCGGTCGTATCGGAATGAAAGTAATACCGCGAAGGAAACAGCACATAGTATCCCACAATGAGGATCACTGCCACGAGGAGCATGATCCAGCTATAGTCACGGAAATACTGAAATACTGCCTTTGTGACCATGCGGAAAAAGCCGGAAGATTCCGGCTTTTCTGCTTCTATTGTTTCATTGGGTTCATCATCCTGGAGCAGCGCGGTGTCCAGCGGCTCCATTATGCCTGTCCTTCCTTGGCAGTCTCGTGATATTCCTTCTCTGTGTTGACGTTCCAGATGTTCTTCTTATCCGTCACGCCGCCAAGAATGTTCTTGACAGTTTCAAAGGAGGTCGCCATGGAGTGATCCATGTTGTTGTAACGGTGCTGACCGTTTCTGCCGACGCAGTAGAGGTTGCCGAACTTGTTGAGGTAGGCAATGAGGGTATCCATTTCGGAATAGGTATCGAAATATGCCGGATACGCCTTCTTGATCTTCTCACGGTGGGAATCACGGATCACTGCATTCTGTGCAATGACACCCATGGACTTCAGCTCCTTGATCGCGAAAGCAATGCACTGCTCATCGGTCATATTCCAGAAATCATCGCCCTCAGCGCAGAAGTATTCCAGACCGATCCAGACATTGTGCTCCGGATCCTGCACCATGTAGGGGGACCAGTTGTTGAAGATCTGGATACGACCCAGCTTCACGCCGACATCCTGTACATAGATCCAGCAGTCCGGCACGATGTTGCCGAGCGTCGGGATGGGAGTCTCATTCTTCAGCTCCAGCTTTTCAAGCAGCAGACCAACCGTCACGAAATCACGGTACGGCAGACCAGCCGCAATGGCAGCTTCCTTTGCCGGAACGTCATTCATGCCGGCAACGAGATCCTTGACGGGCATGGAGGAGATGAAAATATCGCCCTCGATGACAGTTTCCTGACCGCCGATTTCACAGACGATGCTGTTCACCTTGCTGGATGCGTCGGTGTTGATCTTTGTCACCTTTGCGTTCATGACGATCTTGCCGCCGAGCTTTTCGAACTCATTCGCGGTGGTCTCCCAGAGCTGACCGGGACCGAACTTCGGATAGTAGAACTCCTCGATCAGGGAGGTTTCTACCTTCTTTGTATCCTTCTTGCCGCCGATCTTGCTGAACATATCCTTGATGACAGCCATGATGGACAGACCCTTGACACGCTGGGAACCCCAGTCTGCGGAGATCTCGCGGGGATGTCTGCCCCAGAGCTTTTCGGTGTAGCCCTCAAAGAACATGGAATAGAGCTTCTTGCCGAAACGGTTGATGTAGAAGTTTTCGAGACAGTCCTCCGGCTTCTTGACAGCAGTGCCCTTCAGGTAGGAGAAGCCCGCTACCATGGTCGTGCCGAAGCCCATATTCTTGATGGTCTCCCACTTGAGGGATACCGGATAATCGAAGAACTTGTGCTTGTAGTAGATTCTGGATACACGGTTTCTCACGAGCATAACTCTGTCGGTCTGCTCCGGATCGGGACCGCCCTCATAGAGCTTCTTTTCTCTTTTGAGCTTGATGTCATCGAAGGAGGGTTTGCCCTGGTAGGGCATCATATCCTGCCACCACTTCATGACAGCCTTGTCCTTGGAGAAGAATCTGTGACCGCCGATGTCCATACGGCTGCCGTTGTGCTTGACAGTCTTGGAAATACCGCCGATCGCGTCCGTCTCCTCATAGATCGTTACATCATATTCCTGCGGTGCCTTTCTGAGCAGCTCATAGCCCGCCGTCAGTCCGGCAGGACCTGCACCGATAATGACTACTTTCTTCATATTACTTTCCTCTTCTTTCTGTGATACGCTGTGCGCAGATATACACATAAAATATTATACACTATCGTGTATGGGATTGTCAAGAGAATCCGTGCTATTTCTCATAATTTAATCAATAAAGGCAGAATTTTACGCTTTTCCATACGGTGAAAGCACAGAAAACCCCCGCATCCGTAAATGCGGGGGGAAGAAACACTGCGGATACCGACCGCCCTGATCCGGAACAATAAAATGCTGCTGTGGTCAGGAGAACCGCATTACTTCACCGGCACGATCCAGCCGAACGGATCTTCCAGTCTGCCCCACTGGATGCCAGTCATGGTATCATAGATCTTCTGAGAGATCGGACCGATCTTGTTGCCGCCGATCTCCATGATCTTGTCGCCCCACTTCAGATGTCCAACCGGAGAGATAACCGCTGCCGTACCTGTACCGAATACCTCCTGCAGCTTGCCCTCGTCATAAGCCTTTGCCACTTCATCAATGGTGATGCGGCGTTCGGAAACCTTCAGACCCCAGCTCTGACACAGCTGGATAACGGACTTTCTCGTAATACCCGGCAGGATCGAGCCCTGCAGCTGCGGTGTTACTACTTCGCCGTCGATCACGAAGAAAATGTTCATTGCGCCGACTTCCTCAATGTACTTCTGCTCCACGCCGTCGAGCCACAGAACCTGGGAATAATTCTGCTTGTGTGCCTCATCCTGACCGATCAGGGATGCCGCATAGTTGCCGCCGGTCTTGACATAGCCCATACCGCCTCTTACCGCGCGGACATACTTTGTCTCAACATAAATGTTGACCGGATCCAGACCGCTTGCATAATACGCACCGGACGGGGAGAGGATGATGATGAACAGATAATGCTCACCCGGACGAACGCCGAGGAACGGGTCAACGGTAAAGATATAGGGTCTGATGTACAGGGATGCACCCTCAGCATGGGGAACCCAGTCCTTTTCCACCTTCAGAAGCTCCTGCAGACATTCCATGCAGAGATTTTCGTCGATCTCCGGAATGACCAGACGGCGGTTGGACTCATTCAGACGCTTGAAGTTCTCCTCCGGACGGAACAGCTGAATATCGCCGCTTTCCGTGCGGTATGCCTTCATGCCCTCGAATACGGTCTGACCGTAATGCAGGCACATTGCGGACGGATAGAGGGAGATCGGGCCATAGGGCTTGATGACCGGATCGTGCCAGCCCTGACCAGCGTCATAGGGCATTACCAGCATGTAGTCGGTAAAGATCTTACCGAAGCCAAGCTTGCTTTCATCTGCCGGCTTATCTTTCAAAGTCGCAGCCTTTTCAAATTTGATTTCCATTTTTCAAGACTCCTTTGCTGTTACTCAACAGTCATGTAAGACCGCTTGCATTTTCCGCAAAGACATTCGGCAAGCCTGAATGCCAGATACAGCGCACCGAGTACAACGGTCAGCGCACACAGCATTTTCATGAGATCTTTCATCGTTCGTTACCTCCTGCGTATTTACGGAATTGGGTGGTTTGCCGGGCGTTCCGGAGCTGCTGCGCCGTCCGCCGCTTTATTCCTTTATTATAGCACATTCTGTGCGTGATTTCCATAGTGTTGCGGAATTTTGGCAATATGCACAAATGAGAAAAATTTATTTTGTGCATAGAGTGGAAATTCCCGCTTCCTCCAGGAGCTGGATCAGCTGTTTCTGCTCCAGATTTTTCAGTATGCACCGCCGTCCCTGCTCCGTGCGGAAAGAAAAGACTGCATTGCATTTTCCGAACCAACGCTGCCAGGGGAGCTGGGTGAGCGTGACTTTCACAATGTTTCCGGTGTCCGCAAGAATGGTGTGGAACACAAAGCCCCGGCAGTACCGCAGACAGATGCGCGAATCATTCACAGCAAAGCCGTTTGTCAGCAGGGCGGTAAGCTGTACCAGGAGCTTCCAGCCGATGGGAATGAGGAGCATTACGCGCAGAAAGCCGATCGCATCCCCGAACTGCGGCAGGAGCTGTCCGAGTACCCATGCCGCCGGAAGCACTGCCGCAAGCCCCGTCACCGGTGCCCACACAAAGCCCCACCATGCCGTCAGGGGGGCTTTGATCTGGTTGGGACGCAGGACTGCGCCTGCCGAGAGAAGCGGCAGGGTATCGGCAAGCTCCCGCTCTGTGAGCAGCGGCAGGCAGACGGGGATCGTTCCGCGCTGGCTTCCATAGCCCGCACAGCTCACCGCCGCCGAATACAGCCGGAACAGCCTGGTCGGCAGGCTCTGCCGGAGGTCGAGAAAGCTGATCCTGTCATGCCGGAGCAGGAAGCTGCGCTGCGTGAGGATGCCGCTTTGCACGAAGATCAGGCGTTGATCTGTCTGCATGGTGAATTTTCCGTAGCGGAGCAGATTGCGGATCAGGGAGAGCAGCCACAGGGAGAGAATGACGATGCCCACAGCCGCCGCTGCCGGGGGAATGCCGGCAAGGCGGCGGGAGGCTTCCTGAGAAACTGCGTCAAGCCTCTGGATGAGGGATAATTCCGTGATGAGACTGCGGAAGATCCTGCCCCCCTGGAACCAGAATGCCGCTGTATACAGCGCACCGGACAGACTGCTCGAAAAGATCACGGAAAACAGCAGGACGCGGAAGGGATGTACCCGGATGTGTCCGCTGATGCGGGAGGCAGAGGAAAGGGGCGGCAGGGGGCGGCGGAACATCTCTGCATCCGCACTGCGGATCAGCAGGCGCAGGTCATGACGGCGGCGGCTTCCGGCATCGGTATCCGCGCAGACATACATGCCGCCGAACGGTCTGAGCCAGAGGGGGGCTTCAAAGGTCAGCACGGAGAGCCGGTCTATGGGAAAGGTGCGCTTCCGCCGGAACAGCACGCCCTCCCGCACGCAGAGGATTCCCCGCTGTACGGAAAACGTCCGGCAGTGCCAGTGCAGCCAGCCAAAGCCGAGGATGAGCAGCAGGATGAACAGATCCAGCCCGGAGCTGTACAGCCACCCGGCAAGCAGCTCCGGGGATGCCCGCCGCGTCAGTACACTGCGCAGCAGGGGAAAGGTCAGCAGCCAGATGTGCTTCAGGCTGTAACGAATGATGCGCACCGGATGCTCATGGTGCATGGTATACCCCCTTTTGCTGCAAAAAGTGAATGATCTCCTCCCAGTCCCGGCGGCGCAGAAAGACCATGGTGAGCCTGCCGCCGCAGACATGCAGGATGATGAAATTCATGCCCCATCTTCCGCCGCCGGGTCCCTGGATGCTTTCCGCGAACTGTACGCCCTGCAGGGGAACGGAATGCTCACGCCGGAACAGAATGCCGGCTCTGACAGTGATCTGTCCGCTGGTCACAGCATACCGGATGCTGCGCAGATACAGCGGAAACAGCACAAAGCCGCCAAGCAGGGCAGCAAGGAGTACGGCACCGCAGAATATGGACAAAAGAAGGGGATGGGTACGCAGAAACAGCCATGCCCCAAGGCAGAGCAGTCCGGCGGTCAGCAGCAGGGCGGCTTGCAGGGGATATGCGGCATGGGGATCCGTGGGGTAAGTGGTCATGTTTTTTCCTCCCAGACATGTTATGGGTCGTTCCTTCATAGGTTATACAGAAAGAGGGTGAAACATGCACCCGTATCGAAAAAGAAGGGAGAAAGCATCATGCTGACTTTTCTCGAAACCCTGAATGAACTCCTCTGGGGTCCGGGGCTGCTTGTCCTTTTGCTGGGAACGGGCGTATTCTGCCTGCTTGCCAGCAGATGCAGGGCGTTCCGGAGCTTCCGGCTGCTGTTCCGGAAGCCGCTGAAAACCGAAAAAACACATGGACTTTCCGCATTTCAGGCATCCACTGCCTCCCTCGCGGCGGCGATGGGAACGGGGAATATTGCCGGAGTTGCCGCTGCCCTGACCATCGGCGGCGCGGGGGCGGTCTTCTGGATGTGGATCGCCGCGCTGACCGGCATGGCACTGATCTATGCGGAAAACTACCTCGGCGGCAGATACCGTACCCACGGCTGCAGCGGCGCGATGGCATATCTGCGCGATGGTCTGGGCAGTCCGAAGCTTGCGGCGGCATTTGCCCTCTGCTGTGTACTGGCAGGCTTCGGCATGGGCAATATGACGCAGACAAATACCATGGCGCAGACGCTGGAAAGTGCGTACCATATGCCGCCGGCGGTTTCCGGACTGCTTGCCGCCGGTATTGCCGCATCCGTTCTGCTCGGCGGTACGAAGCGCGTCGGGCAGTTCACACAGGCGGCAGTTCCCCTTCTGTCAGCCGCCTATCTGCTGGGTGCCGGATGGGTCATCCTCCAGTACCGTGAAAATCTGGGAAATGCGTTTCTGTCTATTTTTCAGGATGCATTCGGCTTGGCAGAGATCGGCGGCGGCATCAGCGGCGCGGCAGTTTCCGCAGGCATCCGCAGGGGCATCTTCTCCAATGAAGCCGGTCTTGGCAGCAGCAGCATCCTCCACGGAGATGCGGACGGCACACCGGAGCTTCTGGGCGTGATCGGCATGTGCGAGGTGATGGTAGATACCTTCCTCTGCTGCACGGTCACCGCACTGACCGTACTCTGTACGGGCGTGCTGGACTGCGGACAGAACGGCGGTGCGCTGGTACTGGAGGCGTTCCGCTGCGGCATGGGCAGCAGTGCGGACTGGTTCTTGCCGCCGGTCATTGCCCTGTTTGCCGTATGCACTCTGATCGGCTGGGGCTTCTGCGGCAGTACGGCATTTTCCTATCTGACGGGCGCACGGTATGTGAATGCATTCCGGCTCCTGTTCTGTGCGGCGGCATTCTTCGGCGCGGTCATGGAGCTGGAGCTGGTATGGACGCTCGCAGACATCGCCAACGCCGGCATGGCATACTGCAACCTCCCCGCCCTGCTGCTGCTCTACCCCGCAGCGGTTTCAGAAAAACAGTCATGAACCCGGATCCTCTCGCATATACTCTACCAACAGCGAAGCCACTGCTTCGGACAACACAAGGAGGCTGTCTATGGAACTGAACATGAACCGCGCGGTCATTACCGCCGCTGCAGCATCGGGAACGACGTTGCAGGAACAGAGTGTGGAGCTGGATTATGTCCTGCCCGATTATTACCCCGATGTCTGCAAGCTCGTCAAATGCACCGTCACCCCCGCCGTCACCAACCAGACCATCAGCGGCGACCGGCTTTCCTATGAGCTTCGCGCGGATGTGCGCATTCTCTACTGCAGCGAGGACAGCCACGTTCTGCAGTGCGTGACGCAGACGCTGCATTTCAGCAGAACTGCCGAGCTTCCGGTATCCGGCGAGCATATCACCGCAGAGCTTTGCCCGGTGACGGATCATGTCAGCTGCCGTGCTGTCAGCCGCAGACGGCTGGATGTCCGCAGTGCCGTGACTATCCGCATCCGCACCGAGGCACAGCGTCAGCAGGAGGCAGTCTGCGATATTGCAGGCAGGGGCATCCAGCTCCGGCGCGTTCCGGTGCAGTATCCGGCAAAACAGCTGCACTGCGTCAAGGAGCTGTTCCTCTCCGAGGAGCTGGAGCTGGGCAGCTCCAAGCCGCCGGTGCTGCATATCGTCCGCTGTGAAGCCCGTCCCATGGAGACCTCCCATAAGATCGTATCGGGCAAGCTCCTTGCACAGGGCAGCCTGCAGGTGCATCTGCTCTATGCCTGTGAGAAGGACGGGGACGGCTGTCTGGAGCCGATGTCCTTCCGTATTCCCTACAGCCAGCTGATCGAGATGGAGGGTCTGGAGGAGCAGGACATCTGCGATGTGCGCACGGATACCGCCGTCTGCGACATCAAGCCCGTGACGGATGCCAGCGGTGATGTGCGCCTGCTGCGCTGCGAGGCTGAGCTGCGGCTCTCCTGCTCCGCTGTACGCATAGCTTCGGAATCCCTTGTCTGCGATGCCTTTTCCACGGAGCATCCATGCCGCTGCATCACAGAGCCGGTCAGCATCTGCGGCGCACCGGAGCCTTTTTCGGAGACCCATGTCTGCAGCATGAAGCTCCCCTGTACCGACAGCGGGCTGGACTGCGTTTATGACGCATGGTGCGAGGTGAAGAACCTGACCGCACATGCGGACGCAGAAGCCGGGGAGCTGCACATCAGCGGAATGCTCTGCTGTGCCGCGCTTGTGCGGGAGACGGGCGGAATGCCGAGACTTCTGGAAAAGGAGGAATCCTTTGAGCATCGCTTCCCCGTGCAGGGACTGGGCGCACAGGACACGGTACAGCTCTATGCCGCCGCCGAACACTGCACCTATACACTTTCGGAGCAGTCGGAGGTTGCTGTTAAGGCGGAGCTGCAGCTTGCGGGAAGCATCCGCAGAAGTCACAGCTGTGCCGTGCTGACCGATCTTGCACTGGATGAAAACAGCGTACATCCGCGCCGCCACGCGCTCAAGCTCTACTTCAGCCGCGCAGGCGAGGAGATCTGGGAGATTGCCCGCCGCTGTCATACCAGCGTTGCTGCCATCATGGAGGAAAACGAGCTGACAGAGGAAGTGCTGACAGAGGACGGAATGCTGCTGATTCCGATCGTTCATCAATAACCGCAGGCTGCGCCATCACATAGGAGGAACCCATGAAAGACATCTACACCGACATTGCCCAGCGCACGGGCGGTGATATCTACATCGGCGTGGTCGGTCCTGTCCGCACCGGCAAATCCACGCTCATCAAGCGTTTTATGGAAACGCTTGTCATTCCCAATATCGAAAGTGATTACAAGAAGGAACGCGCCGTGGATGAGCTGCCCCAGTCCGCTGCCGGCAAGACCATCATGACCACCGAGCCGAAATTCATTCCGGAGGAAGCCGTCTCCGTCCATCTGGAGGACGGTGCGCAGTTCCGTGCAAGAATGATCGACTGCGTGGGCTATATCGTCCCCAGCTCCCTCGGCTACATCGAAAACGAAATGCCCCGCATGGTCATGACCCCCTGGTTCGATGAGGAGATCCCCTTCAATATGGCAGCGGAGATCGGCACACAGAAGGTCATCAGCGAACACGCTACCATCGGGCTGGTCGTGACGACGGACGGCAGTATCTCGGACATTCCGCGTGAGGAGTATGCGGAATGTGAGGAGCGTGTCATCTCCGAGCTGCAGGCTCTCGGCAAGCCCTTTGTCGTCCTGCTCAACTGCGTCGATCCCGATTCCGCCGAAGCCCGCAGTCTGGCAAAGGAAATGCAGGAGACCTATCATACTGCCGTTCTGCCCGTGAGCTGTACGCATCTCACGGAGGAGGACATCCGCAGCATCCTCACTGCTTTATTATATGCCTTCCCCATCCGCGAGGTGAATTTTGAAATGCCGGCATGGATCTCCATGCTGGAGAAAGGGCATCACGTCAAGGAGGAGGTCTTTGCCGTGATCCGCGAAGCCGCCGGCGGTCTTGTAACGGTGCAGGATGCTGCCGGTCTGGCAAAGCCCATCTGTGCCTGCGAGCATATCCTCTGCGCGGAAGCCTGCGAGATCGACCTCGGCACGGGTACGGTGAATATCCGGGTCACACTGGACGGCAGCCTGTTCTTCCGCATTCTCAGCGAATCGACCGGACTGGACATTGCCGACGAGGGCGCATTGCTGGCGATCCTCCGGGAGCTGACCGCCGTGCAGAAAGCCTATGCCCGCATTGAACCCGCCCTGCGTGAGGTCGAAGCGACCGGCTACGGCATCGTCATGCCGGAGATGGAGGAGCTGCATCTGGAGGAACCGGAGATCATCAAGCAGGGCGGCAAGTACGGTCTGCGCCTGAAGGCTTCCGCGCCCTCCATCCACATGATGAAGGCGGGCATCAATACGACCGTCAGCCCCATCGTCGGCACGGAGAAGCAGAGCGAGGAGCTGGTGATGTACCTTCTGCAGGGCTTCGAGGAGGATCCCACAAAGATCTGGGAATCCAACATCTTCGGCAAATCCCTCCATGAGCTGGTGAACGAGGGGCTGCACAACAAGCTCTTCAAAATGCCGGCAGAAGCCCGGATGAAGCTCCAGGAGACCCTCGAACGCGTCATCAACGAGGGCTGCAGCGGGTTGATCTGTTTTATTCTCTGATATAATTTGAAAAGGACGGTGCGGGTGCATCGTCCTTTCTGCTTGTAGAAAAAGTCCTCTTTTCTTAGGAATAGGCATCCTGTAACTGCCCCACCTCACCGGTGCCGCCTCCACCGCCCAAGGGGCTGTCACCTCTTGGAACCCCGCTTTGGGGACTTCGTTCCTTTGCCCCCTTAAATTGATGACATTGACCATCCGTGAGGAGTTGCTGTCGGCAAGGGCTTCACCGCTTCATCCGCTTTTTAAACACCAACGCCACCACCAGCCCCGCTGTCAACGCCGCCGTGATGCCCCCTGCCGCGGAGGTCAGACCGCCGGTGAGGATGCCCAGTGCGCCGTCCTCAGCGATCGCTTCGCGCACGCCCTTTGCCAGCAGATGCCCGAAGCCCGTCAGCGGTACGCTTGCTCCCGCACCGGCAAATTCGACCAGCGGTTCATACCAGCCGACCGCCGACAGCAGCACGCCGAGTACCACATATGCCGTCAGGATGCGCGCCGGTGTGAGCTTGGTATAGTCGATCAGTACCTGCCCCGCCGCGCAGAGCGCACCGCCGATCAGGAAGGCTTTCAGAAGCTCCATTGCCATGCCTACACCCCCTCTGCAGTCAGCTCGACCAGATGGGAAATGCATGGAATGCTCTCCCCCTGCTGGGTCGTCATGGGCGAAAGCAGTGCGCCGGTCGCCGCAAACAGGATGCGCCGCAGCTCTCCGCGCCGGAGCAGCGGCAGGAAATGCCCGCAGAGAATGCTCCCCGCACAGCCGCAGCCGGAGCCGCCCGCATGGGTATCCTGCGAATGCTCGTCGAACATCATCGCCCCGCAGTCCCGGTGCTGTGCCGCAATGTCCAGCCCCTGCGCCTCCAGCAGCTCCAGCAGAAGCTGTGAGCCGATGCTGCCAAGGTCGCCTGTTACGATGGCATCATAGTCCTGTGGTTTTGTGCCTGTGTCCTGTAAATAGCGGAAGATCGTATCCGCTGCCGCCGGTGCCATGGCTGCGCCCATGTTGTTGGCATCGCTGATATTGTAGTCCGTGATCCTGCCGATACATGCACCTCGTACATGCGGGGTGCCTCCCTTGGCGGACACCACCACGGCACCGGATGCCGTGCAGGTCCACTGCGAGGTGGGTGTGCGCTGACCGCCGTAGGACAGGGGAAATCGAAACTGCCGCTCCGCTGTGGAAAAATGAGAGGATGTGACAGCTGCAACATGTTCACAGAAGCCCCCATCCACAAGAAGCGACGCAAGGAGCAGGCTTTCTGCCATGGTGGAGCAGGCACCGTATACGCCGAGAAACGGCACATGCATGGAACGCTGTGCAAAGGTCGAGCTGGTGCATTGGTTCACAAGGTCTCCGGCAACGATGCAGTCGAGCGCGGCGGGCTGGAGCTGCCCCTTTTCTATGGCGAGCCAGAGTGTATCGGACTGCATCCGGCTTTCTGCCTGTTCCCAGGTCTTTTCCCCGAAATAGGGATCTTCCTCAACGCGGTCAAAGCACGCTCCCATGGGACCCTCCCCCTCCTTCTGCCCGGCAATGCAGGCAAAGCTGTGAATGGCTGGCGCGTGCTCCAGCCGGATGCTGGAACGGATTCGTTTTTGCATAATGCTACCTCCCGTATGATATTTCCGGAGATAGTGTGTGCAGAATGATGCGGATTATACGAAAAATGGCAAAAAAGCCCGCTGCCGTTCGGCAGCGGGCTTTGACAGAGCATCAGTCTGTCAGAGTATCAGCTGAGCTGATATATTCACGCAGGGCCATCTGACCGCCCGTGCCTGTATAGGCAGCATAGGTCAGGACAATGGCAGCATCCGCAGCGTCAAAATCGCCGTCGAAGTCTACATCCATATCCAGCTCCTGGTCAGCGTCCAGACCGCTTGCATTGCCTGCACCGACTGCGGCAGAGGCAACCAGGATCATTGCGGCATCGGATGCATCTGCCTTGCCGTCACGGTTGATGTCGCCGAGAGTGTCGGTCTCCGTGCCGTTTGCGTTCACAGTGACCTTGAAGGAAACTGCACATCTGACATCCTCGTTGAGTTTATCGTTGAAGCTCTCATAGATGACCAGAACTTCCTGTTCACCTTCCGTATAAGGATCATAGCCTTCGATGACGAACTGCTCAGGATATGCTGTCGGATCAGCGGATGCAAGCACCTGCTCTGCACCGCCGATGTGGTCTGCATACTTGTGGTAAACATCCAGTGCAATGCCGGTCAGATCCAGCTCCTCGCCCTGTGCATATACCAGCTTGTCCGGTGCATTTGTCATTTCCATATTGGCAATATAGCGGTTGGTTTCAAGTTCCAGCGAATAGAACGGCACTGTAAATTCACAGGATGCATTCATCTCTGTGTTCAGGGCATTCAGTGTATTGTAGTTTACTGTGACTGTGCAGTCGCCGGGAACATGTGTGAAGCCGCTGTCGATCTGGAACAGCTCCGGATGATCCAGCGGATTGACCGCTTCCTGTTCCAGTACCCAGGTGTCCTTGTAGTTGTGATACACATTCACGCGCAGTCCGGTGTAATCCACCTTGTCATTCACCTCATAGAGCGTCTTGACCGGCAGGGAAGCGATCTCTATCATAGCTGCACTGCTGATGGAAGAATCCACAGTGACTGTGAAGGAGACAGCACATCTGACATCCTCATTGAGTACGTCATTGAAGCCCTCGTAGATAACCAGCACTTCCTGCTCCCCCTCGATATTTGGGTCATAGCCGGTGATGGTGAAATCGTCAGGATAGTTCGCCGGATTCTCACAAATATACTTGGAATGTCTGAAATACGAATGATTCTCCTCCACAGTCACTTCCATGCCAGTCAGATCCAGCGGCTCACCCCATGCATATACGAGCTTATCCGGTTCAGCGATCAGTTGCATTTCAGCTACATAGCGATCGGAATTTTCCGAAAGATCAATAACATTGACAAAAAAGCTCTCAGAAGTGCGTACATCCTCGTTCAGCACATGGTTGAATGTACCATAGGTCACTGTAATTTCAGGACTGCCTGTGGTACTGCTGTCGAAACCGGAGATTGTAAATTCCTCCGGATAGTCCAGCGGATTGACATTCTCATGCACCAGGATCCATTCACCCATGTAGCTGTGGTATACATTGACATACAGACCTGTCGGATCCAGATCATCCCCCAGGCTGTAGAGCGTCTTGACCGGAACGGATACGATTTCCATCGTTGCCGCAAAGCTTGCATCGGAGGGGATGGGTTCGGTGGCGGTTGTGGTTTCGGTGATGGTTGTGGATTCTACCGGAATATAGGGATCTGTTGTAGATGTACTGCTTGACTCATCCTCCGGCGGTGTCATCGGGAGGGAGGTAGTTGTTGTTTCTGTTGTGGTCGTGGTCGTCGTTGTTGTTTCTGTAGTAGTTGTTGTTTCTGTTGTGGTCGTGGTTGTCGTTGTTGTTTCTGTAGTTGTTGTTGTTTCAGGTGTCGTCGTTGTTTCCTCTGTATCACCTGCATCCTCCGGATAGCGTGTGATATGATTCTCGAAAGTGCTTTCCATCTCTGCGAACGTGATCTCGCGTCCCCAGTAGATCATGCTGCTGATATTGCCCTCTGCGGCAATGAAGCTGTTCTCCTTCAGTTCCAGAATGATCACGGAATGGCTGCTGTAGCGGACAATGTCGCCCACACGGAAGGTGGACGGATCGAAGGTCTCGGTCATTCTAGCCGGAAGCGTGCCGAATGCCGCGTCACTGAGCATGAACGCAAAGCCCGCGCAGCCGTAGCCGCCGGCATAGATGCCGCCGTTCCATGCGTAGTAGTTGTCATTCGTCCATTCCATGCCGGTCGGATATTCGTCCTTCAGGGCAATCATGGCATTGTAGACGGACTCTGCATCATAGGATGCGCGTGCAGTCGGCGTCTCCTGCACAAACGTGATGTTCGGAGCCTTGGTTTCGGATGCACTGACAGCGGGTGCGGAGGCAGTGAGTGCCATCGCCGCCGCAAGCAGTGCGGATACAAATCTGTGTTTCATAGGTGTCCTCCCTTATAAAATGATACTTTTATTGTATACCATACGAAAGTGTTTGTCAAGTCAAATGCTGAAAATTTTGTGAATCCCCTGAAAACTGCTTGCAACTTTTCCGAAAACGTGCTATACTAAAAGGTAAGGCGCAAACGCGCAGATACTACTCAAAAGGGAAGTGTGATTTATGACAAAGATTACGATTTTTTCCGGCTTTCTCGGTGCCGGTAAGACAACACTGATCAAAAAGCTCATCGCGGAGGGCTATGTCGGCGAAAAGCTTGTTCTGATCGAAAACGAATTTGGTCAGATCGGCATTGACGGCGGTTTTCTGCAGGATGCCGGTGTGGAGATCACCGAAATGAATTCCGGCTGCATCTGCTGCAGTCTGGTGGGCGATTTCGGCAAGGCTCTCGAAAAGGTGCTTATTGACTACCAGCCCGACCGCATTCTGATCGAACCGTCCGGCGTGGGCAAGCTCAGCGATGTCATCAAGGCTGTGGAGGGCATTGACGCACAGGATGTCGTACTCGATGGCTTCACCACCGTGGTCGATGCCAAGAAGTGCAAGATGTACCAGAAGAATTTCGGTGAATTTTTCGACAACCAGATCACCCATGCAAGCTGCCTGATCCTCAGCCATACGCAGGGACTGTCCCAGGACAAGCTCGATGACTGCATCGAACGCCTGCGCAAGTGCAACCCGGATGCGCCCATCGTTACCACCGACTGGGATCAGCTCACCGGCGCACAGCTCGTGGAGGCAATGACACGCAAAAATACCCTCAATGATGAGCTGGCACAGATGATGGAGGAGCAGAAGCATCACCATCACCATCACGACCATGACGAGGAATGCTGCTGCGGTCACGAGCATCACCATCACCATGACCATGACGAGGAATGCTGCGGTCACGAGCATCACCATCACCACGACCATGATGAGGAATGCTGCTGCGGTCACGAGCATCACCACGACCATGACGAGGAATGCTGCTGCGGTCATGAGCATCACCATCACCACGACCATGACGAGGAATGCTGCTGCCACGATCACGAGCATCACCACCACCACGACCATGACGAGGAATGCTGCTGCGGTCATGAGCATCATCACCATGAACATGATGAAAACTGCACCTGCGGCTGTCATGACCATCACCACCATCATGCAGACGAGGTATTCACAAGCTGGGGCATTGAAACCGCACAGGCATATACCTCCGAGGAGATCGAAAAGGCACTGGCAGCCCTGTCCGATGCAGACACCTACGGTATGGTACTGCGTGCCAAGGGCATCGTGGCAGGCGAGGACGGTAAGTGGATCCACTTTGACTATGTACCGGATTCACCGGATGTGCGCTTCGGCTGTGCGGCAACCACCGGCAGACTGTGCGTGATCGGCGCAGGACTGCATGAGGATGCAGTTGCCAAGCTGTTCCGTGCAGAGTAAGGGGGTACATCATGCAGATGAATCAGATGGAGGATATTCCGGTATATCTCTTTGTGGGCTTTCTGGAATCCGGCAAGACCAAGTTCATCCAGGAAACGCTGGAGGATGAACGTTTCAACAATGGCGAAAAGACCCTGCTCCTGCTCTGTGAGGAGGGTGAGGAGGAATATGATTTCTCCAAGTATCCCAGGCAGTGCGTGACGATGCATGTCATTGAGGACAAGGCGGATTTCAACGAGGAAAATCTGCGGAAAATCCTCAAGGAAAGCGGCGCGACACGGGTCGTACTGGAATACAACGGCATGTGGACGATCCAGGAGATGTTTGATGCCCTGCCGATGGAATGGGCAGTGTATCAGGCAATGTGCTTCGTGGATTCCAATACCTTCCTGAGCTACAACGCGAATATGCGCGGTCTTGTGGTGGATAAGGTGAATGTATCGGAGCTGGTGGTATTCAACCGCTTCCAGCCCGGTGTGATGGATGAGGTGGAATTTCACAAGATCGTCCGCGGCATCAGCCGCCGCACACAGATCGCCTATGAAACGGTTGACGGCGAGGTGGCATACGATGACATTGAAGATCCGCTGCCGTTCGATGTGGAGGCACCGGAGATCGACCTCAAGGACGAGGACTATGCGCTCTGGTACCGCGACATTATGGAGGAGCCGGAGAAGTACCACGGCAAGATCATGAGTTTCCGCGGCATCGTAGCGCGCGATCCGAAATTCCCCAAGGGCGTATTTGCAGTGGGCAGACATGTCATGACCTGCTGTGTGGATGACATCCAGTACTGCGGCGTTGTGGCAGAATGGAACAAGGCATCCCTGTTTGAAACCCGCCAGTGGGTGCGCGTCAAGGGTAAGATCTGCGTACAGAAGCACAAGCTCTACCGCGGCAAGGGACCCGTTCTGCAGGTGCAGGAAGTTGTCCTGACCGACGCACCGGAGCAGGAAGTTGCGACTTTCTATTAAGAATCAGTGAAATCAGAAAAGGGACTGCGGTACAAAGCGTACAGCAGTCCCTTGTTTTGTATCGTGCGATTAGGTCGTGTTGACACTAAGCCTAACAACACATCTTTTCGGCAAAATTTCACGCATCCTGCGTTGAAAAGGTTTGACAGGCGACAGCCTGCCTGCACCTTTTCGCCTTGCCTGCATAAAATTTTCGCTCGAAAATCTGCG
>JAZQCT010000081.1:0-41585 GCA_045546475.1 Oscillospiraceae bacterium | reverse complement strand
CCCCTCCCCTCGGGGAGGGGTTGGGGTGGGGGCAGCTTTGCCTAACTCCGCCAGAACACAAAACCAATAGAAAGGAACAATTCCCATGAGCAGAAACCGAGAAGAAATGCAGGACATCACCCTGCTCGGAAACCAGAATGTGAAATATGCGCAGAACTATGCGCCCGAGGTGCTTGAAACCTTTGACAACAAGCATCCCGACCGTGACTATTTCGTCAAGTTCAACTGTCCCGAATTTACAAGCCTCTGCCCCATCACCGGACAGCCGGATTTTGCGACAATTTATATTTCCTATGTGCCGGATGTCAAGATGGTGGAAAGCAAATCCCTCAAGCTCTATCTGTTCAGCTTCCGCAATCACGGCGATTTCCACGAGGATTGTGTGAATATCATCATGAATGACCTGATCAAGCTGATGAATCCGAAATATATCGAGGTATGGGGAAAATTCCTTCCCCGTGGCGGTATCTCCATTGACCCGTACTGCAATTACGGCAGGCCCGGAACGGTATGGGAACAGGTGGCATTTGACAGACTCTCCAAGCATGATATGTATCCGGAGATGGTGGATAATCGATAAATTGGGACTGGAGGTCAGCCTGCCATGAATAATCAAGAGTTTGAAAGTAACTTCAATGCACTGATGCTTACTTTAGGTGTAGAAAACTATTCATCTAGGACGTATATTGTGAACCCGATAACAGAGGAAAAAAAGCATTATAACGAGTTTGATTGTATGATGAAGAATTTCGTTTTTCCCAAAAAACGAAAATTAACATATGAACAATTCGTCAAGCTGTTTACAATGAAAGAGGGTTACTATCCTTGTTGGATAAAAATCATCAATATTGATTCTGATATTGTAGTAAATACCAGTTTAAGGATGAGAAAAGTAAAAGAAACCCTTTGTCTTGACGAATATCATCCTTTTCAATCAGATTTGTTATAACGAAATACAATAAAACCGGAAAGCCTCACGCTCTCCGGTTTTTGTATTATCTTGTCATAATATCCACCAGAAATCCAATCGAACACCCTGCAAACAAAATGAAAAAGAATGTACACAGAAATACAACCGCAATTCGTCCATACAGATCATCCGGTATGATGTAATGTTTCGGATTTTCCGCTTCGTAGAACAGCGGTATTTTTGCACCCTCACGATATTTGGAGGAACGGGTGGATGTTCCGAATTCGTTTGTGACCACAACCGCCTTGCCATCCATTGTGGTAAATTGCAGGACGGGATAAAGGGATTTTTGTCCTCTGTAGGATCGGACATCCGCCGCAATTACGGTAGCTTCACAAGCAATACCATGCTTTTTCAAGTAGAAATAATCCACAAGCTTCCGAATGCAGAACGCATCCAGCACCAGAAAGAAAAGCCCGATCACGCCAAACAAGAATACGCCATCCATCATGCTTTCACCTCTTTCTGGGGGAGATAGAAATTATTGTACCAGAACACACCCACCGCCGCCGCAATGATGATGAGGTATCCGACAAAGCTCCATCCGTCCGGAATTTCCGAGAAAAACAGGAATCCCAGTGCTGTGGAGAAGATGATCTGCGAATAGTCATACACCGAAATTTCCTTTGCTGGCGCATAGCAGTACGCCGCCGTGATGGTGAATTGTCCGCCTGCCGCCGCCGCACCTGCGCCGATGAGGGCGAAGAACTGCGCCCATGTCATCGGGTGGAAATCGAACAGCAGAAACGGCAGCGTCACCACGCAGGAAAATCCGGAGAAAAACGCCACGATGAACGTTTTCGACATGCCCTTTTGCCCCAAGATCCGCACCATGCAGTAGGCAAAGCCTGCGCAGATCCCCCCGAACAGCCCAGCCGCCGATCCGATGAAATCGGTGAAATCCAGTGTCGGCTTGATGATCAGCAGACTTCCCAGAAATGCCGTAAGCACGGCGAATCCCTGAAAGGGCTTGAGCTTTTCTTTCAGAAAGATCCACGAAAAGAGAATCGTGAAGAACGGGGACATTTTATTCAGCATGGATGCATCCGACAGCACCAGCTGGTCGATGGCGTAGAAATTGCACAGGATTCCGATCGTCCCGAAGATCGAGCGAAGCAGAAGATAGTCCATGCCGTTTGTTTGGAAGTGAAAATTTCGCCTGTCTTTTACCAGCAATACAAACGCAATCAGAAACGCAATGAAATTGCGGAAGAAGCTTTTCTGGATCGACGGCAGATCGCCTGAAAGCTTCACAAATGCGTTCATGAATGCAAAGCAGAATGCGGATAGGATGATGAGTAAAATGGCTTTATATTTTGGTTTCATGGATACCTCCTATTTTTTGTGTTTCTGTTCTGTCAGCTCAATGAAACGTTTCCGCGTGATACCGCCGAATAATTCTGCAAATTCATCCGCAGCAGTTTCCGGAGAAAACCCAAAATGTTCAGTAAGCCTGTGCATAGTATCCGCATTGCGGGGTGCAGGGCAGGGGAGTGCTCCGGCACGGAATCCGCCAGTTTCCAACCCCGCACGGATGGAGACCCCGACGCTGCAGGTCATATACTGCGCTCCAGTCAGACCATTGACGCAGAGAAATGCGGGGGCAGTCTGCTTCTGCGCAAAAATGCCGCAGGGGTCCTCATCAAAACGATGGTAAGTCAGCCCCCATGCCACACTCTGCAGCCTGTCCGAGATCCAGAAGCCGAAATCCACATCCGCTTCCTCCAATGCTTTGTGATCTGTGATCGGATAGGTTCCCCAGATTATTTCATTATCCTGTGCATACTTCGCTTCCAGAAGCGGATACTGCCGCAGTTCCTCCGCTGTCATATTGCCGTTTTCGGTAATCAGTGCATACTGCCGGAAAATGATGGGCTGTGTCATTGCATGGTGGAACGGATGCTCCTCCGGCAGCACCTTCCATCTGAGAATACCCCGGAGCGCACCAAGTACCAGACAATAGGTGTAAAGTGTAGGTGTCAGCTGTACACGGAAAATATCACCGCCAGTGAATCTGACTGTAACACGCTTCTGATTCCGGTAATTCTCCAGAACCCTGTGATACTCCTCCGGACAGGAGGCGATGTACTGCTCTGTATATTCTGCAAACTCCGATACGTCTTTGAGATCCGCATATGGAAGGGGAAGCTGCTGGTCATTGCTGCAGTTGAACGCATAGGGCTGCATCCGTCCGCAGCTGACGAGGCTGAAATTTGCCTGCATATAGGTCGGTACCATCAGATGCGAGGGTGTCAGCGTCTGCGGTCGTCCCTTTGCGGTTTTTGGCAGAAGCATCCTGCGTCCGTTCGTCCGTGCATCCATGTCGATCTCCTGGAAATCAATGAGCTCTCTTTGCGCAGTCAGATCGACATGCACCATCTTCCGGATGGTATCCCCTTCAAAATACAGCTCCGTATAGCGCGGATGCAGGTGGCGCAGCGAGGTAATGACAACCTTATCCCATGCCGGATCCATTGGAGAAAGCCCATAATAATACCGCGTCCTATCGTCCAGCTGTACGGGCATTTCAAATCCCTTGAAAAATTCCTCCGCTGCAAGATCGGATGCTGTTTTTTTCTGGGGTTCACGCTCAGCAGTACCGCTGATCGCTGTCTGCGGTGTCAGACGCTGTGCGATCTCTGCACCGAATACCGGTGCGAATGCCCCGTAATTGATGCCGTCCTTCCCGCGCCAGAGATTCAGGGGATAATACATATCCGGTTCATACACAAACTGCAGGTCGTCCCAGTTCGTAAATCCGCTTGCATAGCTCTGGTATTCCAGCGTATCGAATACACCGCACGCGGACAGTACCCCCAGAATGGAGTAAGCATTCGATCTGGTCAGATCAAGGGATTTCTCTGCCGTGATCAGTCCCAGCAGGGCATTGACCTTGTTCGTCGGGGAGATCTCCTTTGCAAGCCCCAGAAGCCGGTTGAGGATCCGGAAATCTTCATCACAATAAGTAACCTCCGGCAGCTCCAGAAAGGCGTGCAGATCATTCAGTACATAGCCGGCACAGCTGACATCCATATACTTGCTTTCCGGCAGCAGCCTGTATTTGCTGTGTTCCAGCATGTTAAGCCGTGTGCGGTCATCCTCAGAAGAAAAGGCACCTCCGCAGACCCTGCAAAAATAGTCGCTGTTCCAGCTGGAGTGTTTCTTCTCGCACTCATGCTCCGGCAATGCCCTTGCCCAGAGCAGACTTGAAAGCGCGGTTCTGTATCTGCAATCCCCGGTGGATATGCTGTACAGAAACCCATTCACTGCTTTTTCAAGAGAAATACGGCCAGCCAGCGAGCGGATCTCCTGCACAAGCGTGTGATGCTCCATATCTGCAGGTTCCCAGAGTATTCCGCTTCTGCGCAGTATATCCAGCTGGTCGCTGGTGAGTGTATTCCGCCCCGCCTTTCGCAGCAGAGTAATTGCTTTTTTATCCATATGCATCTCCTTGACAATCGTGTGAAAAAATGGTACAATATTGATAGGAAAGGAGGTCCCCCCCATGAAAAACATCAGCTACCGTGTCGCGCTCGGCGGCATTGTGTCCTCCTTCTGCCTGATGGCTATGTTCCTGACAGGCGTATTCCCGCTGCTGTATCTTGTACTTCCTATGATCGCCGGCATCCTGATGCTGATCATGGTGCATGAGGTGGGAACCCCCTGGGCGTTGCTGACCTACCTTGCGGTTGGTTTATTATCGCTTTTTGTGACCTACGATAAAGAGGCAGCATTGATCTTTATTCTGTTTTTCGGACATTATCCCATAACCTACCGCTTCCTGAACAGACTGCCCGCAAAGCTTCTGCGCCTCTGCGTAAAACTACTGGTATTCAACGGCTGTATGGTGCTGTACTTTTACATGAACGTCTATCTGTTCGGTCTGAAAGATCTGCTGGATGCCTTTGAGGATTTCGGAAGATACGGCGGCATCATCCTCCTGATCGCCATGAATCCCTTTTTCCTCATGTATGACTATTCCCTCGATGGTCTGTGCGAGATCTACCGCAAAACCCTGAAACCCAGAATTATAGGAAAACGATGAAATCACCGGAATGTTTTCGATTCCGGTGATTTTTGTTTATTCCGTGGGATATACCAGCTTCTCCGGTGTCCAGCCCTTCAGAACCTCGCACATATCCTCCGCAATTGCTCTTGCGCCGGGAAGATCGTGCATCTGGTAATTGCCGCATTCAATGCGCTTATTTCCGGGAATTTCGCCGTCAAAATCCGCAATGAATGCAAAGCACTCCTGCACCAGACGGATGGCAGTCTCCTGCGTCATGGACTCACGCACAAGGAAATAGAACCCCGTCAGACAGCCCATGGGACCGACATAGACGATTTGGTCACTGTACTCCGTATTACGCACATAGGTAGCAAAGAGATGTTCGAAGGTATGCGCCGCCGGAGGCGTGAGATAGTCGTTTTCGGCATTATTCGGGAGCTTCATGCGGATGTCATAGGTCACCACATCCCCGTCAATGCGCGAGGTATACATCCCCTTGCCGAGGACATCGTGATTGATTGTAAAGCTTGCAATTCTTTTCATAGTACCCAACCTTTCGGAAATGATTTCGATACTATTATTGTACAACAGAACGGAGGAAAAGTCAAGGAAGGAGGTTAGTATTTATACTAATCTCCAAAACTGTAATAGACAAAAGCGGGTTCAAAGGGCGAAGCACTTGCCGGCTCAATCTCCCCCTCCCTCCGGGAGGGGGCAGGGGTGGGGCAATCTTGGAATGCTAACCTTAGAAAAAGTATCTATATTTAATTGCTGGAGTAATAATCAGCAGAAAATGACATAAAAATCAATCGAAAAAAGCAATTGACAACCATTCCCCGATATGCTATAATAAACCCATAATCCGAATTGAAAGCCACGCAAAAGGGGCGGGAATACCCCTGTTTTGCGCGGCTTATTTTTTAAAATGAGGTGTTTTTATGTATCCTTTCCAAAATCCCGATCTGACACCGGATGAGCGCGTCAAGGATCTGCTCTCCCGCCTGACGCTGGAGGAAAAGATCGGACTGCTTTCCACGCACCAGTTCCCCGTCGAACGGCTCGGCATCGGGGAATGGTATGTCGGGCATGAGATTGCAAGAGGGCTTGTCAACCGTGAACAGGAAGATCCCTCCACCGTCTTCCCCCAGCCCATCGGCATGGCGGCAAGCTTTGATCCTGATATGATGTATGAAATCGGAAAAACCGCCGGCAGAGAAGCCAGAGCCTACTACAACGAAAAGAAAAAAGGCGGACTCATGGTATGGGGTCCCACCGTCGATCTGACCCGTGATCCGAGATGGGGCAGAAATGAGGAATGCTACGGCGAAGATCCGTTCCTCACGGGCGAAATGTCCATTGCCTATACAAAGGGTCTGCGTGGGGACGGGGATGTGTATGCGACCATCCCGACGCTGAAGCATTTCTGTGCAAATAATCATGAGGAGGGACGCGGCAAGGACAACGCCAACCTGAATCCCCGACTCAAGCATGAATACTATTATGCCGCATTCCGTGCGCCGATTACGAGGGGCGGTGCGGAAAGCATCATGACGGCATACAATGACATCTGCCATGCACCGGCGGTCATGAACCACGATCTCAAGAATGTCCTCAAAAAGGAATGGGGGCTGGGCTTCATCGTCACCGACGGCGGCGATTTCTCTCAGAATGTTACCGCACACGGCGTATTCGATTCCCACGCAAAGGCTCTGCAGGCGTGTCTCTATGCCGGAACGGACTGCATGACCGATCCTGCGGAAAATGTCCATGCGGCGGCAAGAAAAGCCCTTGCGGATGGTCTGATCTCCGAAAATGACATTGACTACGCCATCGGGAACATCCTCCGTGCAAGGGTGCAGCTGGGGCATTTCAACGAATCCACCCCTTTTGACCATCTGACCCGTGATGACGTGAATACGGATGCGGATAAAGCACTGAATCTCCGTGCCGCGAAAGAGGGCATCGTCCTGCTGGAAAACAACGGCATTCTTCCTCTGAATCGGGAAAAAGCCGGTAAGATCGCTCTTCTTGGTGCATATGCCGACTGTGATCTGCCGGATTGGTACACGGGCACTTCCAGCTATCATATCACCATCAAAAAAGGCTTGGAGGAAGCAGGATTCGAGGTCGTCACCGATGAGGGATGGGACATTGTCAAGCTGGAAGCCCCGAACGGGAAGTTCATCCGTCTGGGCGAGGACAACCATTTCTATGCGGATGCCGATGAGGAACATGCGGAGGAATTTTACTACTGCATTCATGATGCAGATGCAGAGGCGTATGCGGCTGGGTGCAATGATGCGGATATAGCCTTGTACAAGAATTACCGCTGGATCAATCTCAAAAGCGTGAAAACCGGAAGATTCTTGCGTCTCGGGGAAAGGGATATTCCCGAATACGGCGGTACACTGGTCTATGCGTGGTTCACGCCGGAAACGCTCCATGTGGATTACCACAGCCGAACAGGGAAACGCATTCTCTCCGACTATCTCCATGGAAGACAGTTTACGTTCGATGAAAACAATCGCCTGATTACACGCAGAAAGGCACGTCCGGATAAATCCGTGATGTTCGAACTGCATCGGGTAAGCAGCGGCAAGGTACGCCTGCTGGATCTTGCCACCCGTGCGGATACGGTCATTTACTGCGCCGGAAACGATCCCGAACAGGTTGCAAGAGAATGCTATGACCGCCGAACCATCCGTCTGCCGATGGTGCAGCAGGAGGCACTCGATCATCTTGTACCCTGTTGCCCCAATACCATCCTGCTCATGACATCGAGTTATCCGTTTGCGCTTGATTTCGGGGAATATGCCCCTGCGGCGATCCTCTGGAGTTCCCACGCCGGACCGGAACTGGGTCATGCAGTAGCGGCGACATTATTCGGTGAAAACAACCCTGCCGGAAGACTTCCGCAGACATGGTATGCTTGTGATGAAGACCTGCCGGGCATCAAGGATTATGACATCATGAAGAACCGGATGACAAACCGCTGGTTTGACGGAACGCCTCTCTATCCGTTCGGCTATGGTCTGAGCTACAGCACATTTGCATACAGCAATGCGGAGTTTGCGCAAAATAATGCGGAAATTCTGGTTTCCTGCGATGTACGGAATACCTCCTCCGTGGACGGCGATGAGGTGGTACAGGTGTATTTCCGTGCGGAATCTGACAGAATCGAACGCCCCCTACGCCAGCTTTGCGGATTTAAGCGTATCCATCTGAAAGCAGGGGAGACCGTGCGGTGTGAAATCACTGTGCCCCTTCGTGAACTCGAAATCTACGATGTATCGAGAGAGAGATTCTGTCTGGAAAGCGGCGATTATACGTTCATGATCGGTGCATCGTCCCTCGACATCCGTCTGACGGAAACGCTCACAATTTCAGGAGAAACTGTTCCGCCCCGTGACTTCACAAAGGAAACGCCTGCACAGCTCTATGACAGGGAGGATTCAACAGAAATCTATACTGATCCGCTTTCCGGCGTGACGCATGTGCGGAATAAGGGCTGGGAGAGTGTGCTTGTTTATCAGAATGTGGATATGCAGAAGGCAAAATCCCTGACGATCTGGGTATCCGTGCCGTGCGAACATGCCGTGATTCGTGTGTATCTGGATGATGCGGACAAGCCGTTTGCAGAGATTCCGGTGTATGCATCCGATGGATTTACGGATTTCAAACCATATACCATTCCGCTCGAAACGGATGGCTGTCACGATCTGCGGATCGGATTCGGAAACAGCTGTGCGATCCGTTCGATGCAGATTGGAAAATAACAGAAATGGCATCACCCCGAAATAAGGGTGATGCCATTTGCTTTAATCATTCCGGTGCCGGTACGCATAAACGGAAGTAATCACAAAAACTGCCATCAGAATAATCATGAAGATGATCAGCAGCCATTTCGTCGAGAGTCCGGCGATCATTGCAATCACGTCAATGAGAACCAGCAGGAATCCGGCAATGACGAATACTTTACCGCTGAACCGATGTGTCAGCTTCCAGCACTGTTCATTATTGAGTGTCCATGAGATCTTGATGCCGAGGGTATTGTTCGGTGTGATGGTCGGGAAATAGTTGCCCATGGCGATCAGCAATAGCCCATATGCGAGAGTCAGCAGGTAGCCGATATGCGGCATATGCTCCATTTTTGCGCCGATCACTGCTTCGACCTGCATCGTCCAGAGCAGAAACCAGTTCACGCAGATGAAAAATACCGTGAGAATCAGCATGGTGATCTGGAGGGGCTTGCGGTTCGGATAATCCTTTTTGCGAAGCTTCAGTTCCAGCAGAATGCCAAGGGATACCAGCAGCGGCAGAAATGCCGGAACCAGCATGATCCACTTGGAACCGACAGCATCCACCTTCCAATTCACATCGAAATGCGTCGGTACAGTATCCGGCAGTGTGGGAATGTAAATGAGCGATGCAATCAGATTGAGAATGGATAATGCAAAGCTGATGATCATAGGTTTATTCTTCTTCATGATGTTCCTCCTGTGCCCCGAACATGCCCATCATGGATTTCAGAAATTCCTGAAAAACCGTGGTGTTCAGGCTGTAGATGATTTTCTGTGCCTGCCGCTCCGTGCGGACAAGCTCTGCTTCTTTCAGTATTTTCAGATGGTGCGAAATTGTTGCTCCCGAAAAATCGAAATGCTCTCCGATTTCTCCGGCGGTCATGTCCTGCTTTTGCAGGAGCGTGAGGATCTCACGCCTTGTCGCATCCGCCAGTGCCCCCCAGACATCACTCATGCAATCCACCCCATTTCTTCCGGAGTTTCAGAATGCCGAAGATGCTGCCGATCGCAACGATTGTTAAAAAGCCTTCCGCAATCACATATACCGTATTCATGCTGATGACTTCGCCCAGATACGGTTTTGCAAGTCCATCCACGATGATTGCTACGCTGTCCACAAGCGTATGAATCGCAAGGCAGATGAAAATGCCGGTCAGCGGACGTTTTTTTGCCACGAAATAGCATACCAGCATACTCAGGAACAGATGCAGGATCACTGTCATGGCACGTTCCCAGATGCCCAGAAGATACAGCGGTGCGGCGGTGTTGATCAGACTATCCTTGAGTGCATCAAACTGTGCCGTATCCACGCCAGCCTGTGCAGCGGCTTGCTGCATCAGTGTATCGAATGTGCCGGTATTGATCATTACAGCGTAGAGGATATTGTTGATGTATTGAAGTCCGACCACGACCACAGCTTCAATCATGCCATGCCCCAGACCTGCCGCCATTGCTTTATGCAGGGTGATGCCTTTCCGGTCGAGGATCTTCGCAGTCGTGAATCTTCCGGCAAGCTCGAACAGTCCGGCAGTTGCCGCAATCAAAATGCCATAGATCAGATAGTGATTTTCCGCAAATGCCATGTATCCCTCGTTCATGGAAAGGGCGTTCAGAATCGGAATGCGGATGAGCATCTGCGGAATGAAAAAACCTGCCGCCCCGATCAGTGCTGCGATCCAGACCTTTTCCTCTTTATGCCGGATGCAGTACCAGATCATGATGGCGATGGGGACGATTGTTGTCGTCACAAGTGCAATGCACATGCAGACGATGGATAATGTGCTTACCATAAGTAAAACCTCCTGTTCCGGTGGGTTCTGTCATGTACCGGTTGTTATTTAGAATTCCGTCTAAATACAGTATAGCATACAAAAAGGAGATTGTCAAGTGGTATTTAGAAATTTATCTAAATAAATTTTAGATTTTATTCTAAATAAAAATGCCTGAGGAATCATATTCCCAGGCATATAGAAATTATCATTGTTTCTGTTCGTTTCTCAAAAATTGAATTTCTTCCTTTTTGTGATACCTATCCCAGCACTGATCTTTATGGATGGAGAAGATCCTGAATGCTTCTATTTCCGGCAGCTGCTTGACGTGTGCCTGGAGAAATGGCAGAAGCTGTTGTTCCAAAATTCTCAGAGATTCCGTTGCCGGAGGATACACCTTAGAATAGAGATGTACGCCGACCATATCCTGAATCAGATTCATAATGTATTGAATATCTGCGATACACTTGCAGGAGGAATAGAGGGTATATAATTCTGTGAATAGCTCCGGTGTAACATATTCCCAATCATCATCATAGGTATCGGATTCCAGTATACATTCCGGCAAGAACTCCACCAAACGATAACAATAGGTATCAATGAACTCCTCATCAGAAAAAGACCATAATACTTCAAGAACTGTTTTCCAGCTGTTCAGATTTTCTTCTGTTTCCTTCAAGTATGTCTCCAATGCACAAATTGTAAAGGCAACACGCCCGCAAATGGAGATTTTTCTGAAATTTGGTTTCATTGTTTTTAATCACATCCATATAGATAGTATAGTCTCATTATACCATTTCTTTAATTGAAAGTCAACTCAATTTTTCAGAGAAACAGCATTGCTGGGAGATGTTTCCGAGATACCCAAAGAAAACAACACCTTCTGCACCACCAGATACAGCCCCCCGCAGAGGATGAGATACACACACATCACCGGGACTCCCGAATCCGGCTGTAGCCGCAGAAGCGTGAACAGCACATTGAGCATCTGTATCGAAAACACCGCCGCAAACACCGGAATGCCAAGCAGCTTTTCCCAGCGCGGACGAATGTCGGTTTTCTTCACGACCATCCAGAGCCGTGCGATATTGCCGCAGACATTGCTTGCATAGTAAGAGATCACGATGCCGTAGAATCCGAACAGGGGAATGCACACAAGCACCGCCGAAATGCGGATGATGTATTCCGCCAGGTAATTGAGCGACGAGAATGCCTGTGCCCCCAGCCCCTTGATGATGCTTTCCAGCACGATCTCCAGATAGATGAACGGCACGACCGGCGCGAGCAGAACGATCATCCTGCCGCCGATCTCACCGCCGCCCAGCAGTTCTCCGATCTCACGCCCGAAAATCAGCAGAATTGCTGTTACGAATACGGCGAATACAATGGTCTGCCGGATGACCTTTTCCGAAAGATTCGTAATGCGGATCTTGTTGCAGGCGGCGGATTCCCTGGCGGTTTCCGTCACCAGGATCCCCGACAGGGAGCAGAGGATCGTAGAGGGAAAGAACAGCGTCGGAATGATGATCGCCTCAAAAATGCCGAACTGGCTTAACGCTTCACCGGTGGAATTGCCCGCCTGCTGTAAGGTGATCGGCACGAGCGCGTCATTGGCAGAACTCAGAATGGAGGTCAGCGCACTGCCGAGCATGACCGGAACGGCAAGTGCGATGTAATTCCGCAGAGAAAGCGAAACCGTTCCGGTATCCGGGATCCGGTATTTCCGGAACGCACATAGCAGATAGACGAGCGTTACCAGCGACCCGCCCACGGTGCAGAAAGCTGTCATATAACAGATCGCCGCGCTTGATACGGGTGTGATCCACCACACAGTAAGAGCCATGAGCGCACAGCGGACGAGGAAACCGATGGCATCCGAAACAGCGCAGATCTTAGCATGACAGCAGGCGTTGAAATACCCCCGCATACAGGCGGTCACGGTCAGCAGGGGGAGGGAAGCCGCCATCATGCGGATGGGGGCAGAGAGATCGGCATCGTGGAGAAACTTCTGGCTGAAAAAGGGTGCAAAGAGAATGATAATCGCTGCTGTGATAAGGCTGAGCAAAAGTCCCACGCCCATGCAATACCGTAGAATCCGTTGTGGCGAAGAATGGGGTTTGCCGAGTTCTTCGGAGATAAAGCGGCTGGCGCAGAGAAAGACATTGCCGCTTGCAGTGACGGATGCAAGCGAGAAGAATGAACCAGTGAGCGACAGCACCCCGATCGCCTCCGTGCCGAGGGTATTTGTCATAAAGACATTAAGCAATAACGCAAGCCCATCAAGCGTCATCTGTATGACGGTGAGCAGGATGGTGTCTTTCATGATATTTCTTTGCATGGGCATGACCTCCGGAATCAAAAAAATGGCAGTACGGGTTGTACTGCCATTCTATGCGGAGGTTGTTCGGGTTATGACCTTTTATACTAATTTCCTTATCACCAATAGACACCTTTAATTTGCCCCCCCCCTCCCCCCTCCGGAAGGGAGGGGGGATTAGGGCGGGGGCTGCGCCCCCGCGACCCGCCAAAGGCTATCGCCTTTTGAAACCGATTTTGTCTATTATAGTTTTGGGAATTAGTATGACACGATTTATATGATAGCACAAACGCCTGCATATTGCAAGGCTTCGCAGAATTTTCCACGATTGTGCCAGTTTTTGCAGGATTTGGCGGGAAATTTCGATTAGAAATTCGACCCGTTCCAGCCCCACTTGTCCGTTTCGGCATACTTGACATAGATCCGGTTTCCGGCAATGCCCAGTTCATTGCTGAGGATGCCGCAGACCTCTCCGGTCATGCGGTCACATGCGGATGCATTCGCACTGCCGAAAATGCTGACCTCGACCATTGCTGCCGGGGCATCGTTTCCCTGGAACCAGAGCATCTGCTCCGGCTCAATGGCTACCATGAGCCACTGCTCCGACTTGCCCGGAATTGCTGTGATCGCTTTGCCCATTGCGGACTTGATCGTTTCTGCCTTCGCAGCAGGCACGGCTGTGTTTGTCTTGATGTTGATGAATGGCATGGTAAAGACCTCCTGTAAATTGATAATATCATTGATTGGATGGGGTTCTGTTTCTTGATTCCCGCAAAGAATGTGATTCTTGCAATCCTAACGTTTCCCCTTTGTCCCCGTAGGGGGCAATGGGGAAACGCCTTGGGATTCCAAAGGGATCACATCCCTTTGACAGGGGGTCAGGGGGACAGCGTCCCCCTGTCAGTCAAAGCTATTTTCCAATTTTGCTGATGGTTCTCTCCCCCATTGCCGCACCAGCCAGCATCCAGAAAACAGGGGCGGTGGTGATGGAGGAGGCTCCGAAGAGCATCATGAGGAGATAGAGCAGTACGGCACCGAACATGCCGGCGGATACCCAGCTGCCGTCCTTGCAGTGCTTTGCACCGCGGCATACTGTCACTGCCATCAGCGCAAGGAAGAGCAGCAGTGCCGGAATGCCGAGCGTTGCGGCAATATGCAGGTAGTGATCATAGGCACGGTCGAAGGTGTTGGGGTTGCCCATGATCTCATGGTGCTGGTAGAGCTGCGGATAGACCAGATTGTCCGGTCCGCTGCCCACGAGGGGGAAACGTCCGATGATGGAAAGAGAAGTCCCCCAGAGATAACGGTAGGTGTCCGTGATACCCGCAAGCTCAAAATCGCCGTTGGGGTTCTCTGCACCCTCAGCGGTATAGTAGCCGCTGACCGCCAGACGGTAAGAGCTGTCCTCCCACATAATGGCACCGTCATACAGGGTGAAACCTGCGGATACGGCGGTTTCTGCACCGCTCTCACGGCTGTAAGTGCCATTGACAGCGGGTGAAGCACATGCCCAGCCCACGCCGAGAACGAACGCCAGAAGAACGGCGGCAAATCTGCCGAATGCGGACTTGTCCGCTTTCTTCACGAGCAGATATGCTCCCGTACCCAGCAGTGCAAGGATGCTTCCGGCAAAGCCGAGCAGGCACTGGGTTTTCACTGCCATGAGGATGAAGGCACAGGCACTGACGGTGTAAAGCGTGCGGGACTTCTTTTCCTCCGCATATGCTGCGCCGAGGATCGCCGGAACGGAGAGCATCACCAGCAGGATCGCCAGAAAGATCGGGCTTCCGGTCAGACCGGAGGGCAGGAATGCTCGGAACAGGAGCAGCGGCTCCAGATTCTGATAATAGGACGGGAAGCCCAGCGGCAGAGCCTGCAGAAGTCCCCATACACACTGCACCAGCCCGAAAAGCATCAGACCATCCAGGAGCTTCCGGCGGTTCTTTGCCGTGCCAAGCTGTGCGCCGAGGAGAAACAGACAGCCGTAGAATACAACGGAGAGCAGTCCCTCGCTTCTGCCGTCCGCGCCCATGAGCGAGACATTGTATTCATAGGAATTGATCAGGCTGACGATCCCCCAGATGACAAGCCCTCCCAGCAGTCCGGCTGGCATCCAGAGAGAGCGCGGCGTGACCTTCTTCATGAAGCCGATGAACACAAATACCATCGCTGCCACGCCAATAATGGAAAGTGCCATGCCGGGAACGCTGTAGACCTTCGCAAATTCCAGCGGAATGCAGAAAACCGGCATCAGGATCAGATACCCCAGCAGGATCTTCAGCAGATAGTCCTGGTATTCGCTGAGCTTCATGTTCAGGATAAAATTGGATTTTTCTGTGGTATTGAATATCGTCTTTGGCATTGTAGTCCTCCTTGTTCTTGAGGGACGGTACAGCGGGAACTCTATTCACCGCATTCCCTGTCAAGACATGTGTTTCTTGTAATCTTAACATTTTGCCTTTGTACCCCGCAGGGGTGCAATGGCAAAACGCCTTGGGATTCCAAAGGGATGTGATCCCTTTGGCAGGGGGTGACTCCCCACGGGGTGGGGAGATGTCACACCGTGACAGAGGGGACGGGGCGGTTAGCCTGGGGACAGAGTCCCCCACTATACTGCCCCTCAAAAACAAAGGACGGTACAATATACCGTCCCCGATGTTTTACTTTGCGTACTCCGCTGCACGGCTTTCGCGGATGAGGTGCACCTTGATCTGACCG
Source organism: Oscillospiraceae bacterium (assembly GCA_045546475.1). Taxonomy (GTDB): domain Bacteria; phylum Bacillota; class Clostridia; order Oscillospirales; family Ruminococcaceae; genus UBA3855. Next base: position 26,002 of record JAZQCT010000081.1, on the reverse strand, counting down.
GGATAATCCATCTCGTTCTCAATCTGCTGTGCGATCTGGCGGGCAACCAGAACCATCTTCTCATCGGAAATGATCTCCGGCTGTACCATAACACGGATCTCTCTGCCTGCCTGGATGGCATAGCACTTTTCCACACCCTTGTAGGAAGTACAGATCTCCTCCAGCTTTTCCAGACGCTTGATGTAGCTCTCGTAGTTTTCGCTTCTTGCAGCAGGTCTTGCAGCGGAAATGGCATCCGCAGCCTGTACGATGCACGCAATGGCGGTACGCGGCTCTACATCGTTATGATGCGCCTCGATCGCATGGATGACCTCGGCATTCTCACGGCACTTGCGGCAGACATCCACACCGATCTGAACGTGGGAGCCTTCCACCTCGGAGGTCAGAGCCTTACCGATGTCATGCAGCAGACCTGCACGCTTGGCAAGATTCACATCCACGCCCAGCTCTGCCGCCAGTACGCCGGCAAGCTGTGCTACCTCGATGGAGTGCGTCAGGACATTCTGACGGTAGCTGGTTCTGAAACGCAGTCTGCCCAGGAGCTTGATCAGCTCCGGATTGACACCATGTACATTGGTTTCCAGAATGGCGCGTTCGCCCTCCTGCTTGATCTTATGTTCTACCTCGCGCTTTGCCTTCTCGACCATTTCCTCAATGCGGCTCGGATGGATTCTGCCGTCCGCGATCAGACGCTCCAGCGCGATTCTTGCAATCTCGCGGCGTACCTGATCGAAGCAGGAAAGGGTGATGGCTTCGGGGGTATCGTCAATGATGAGGTCAACACCGGTCAGAGTTTCGAGGGTGCGGATATTACGTCCCTCTCTGCCGATGATCCTGCCCTTCATTTCGTCGTTGGGCAGAGCCACAACGGATACGGCGGCTTCGGATACCTGATCCGCCGCACACTTTGCAATGGCAAGGGACACATAGCTGCGCGCCTTCTCCTCGCAGTCCTCCTTGATCTGCTGCTCGTAGGCTGCGACCTTGACAGCCTTGTCGTGCACCAGATCCTCTTCGAGGGTCTGAAGGATGTATTCCTTTGCCTGTTCGCGCGTCAGCTCGGAAATGCGTTCGAGAGTGTCCATCTGCACCTTCTTGAGGGCTTCTGCTTCTTCTCTCAGGGTGTCCGCTGCCTTGATCTTTTCCTGGAGTACCTCTTCCTTCTGTTCGAGGCTGTCGAGTTTCTTGTCGAGTGTTTCTTCCTTCTGATGGATCCGGCGTTCCTGCTTGGATACCTCGCTGCGGCGGTCACGGATCTCTTTTTCCGCATCCGAACGAAGCTTGTGGATCTCATCCTTGGCTTCTACCAGGGCTTCCTTCTTCTTGGTTTCAGCCTTTTTGCCGGCATCTTCAAGCATACGCTGTGCTTCTTCGATCCTGCGTTCTGCTTCTGCTACCTTGGCACGCGCCTCCTGCTCTGCGGAGCCGAGTACAGCCTCCGCCTCCTGGCGGCGATGCTCAATACCCTTCTGGAATGCCTGGTCGTTTGTGATCTTGCGCACGATGAAGATCGCCGCAACTGCTGCCGCCAGAAGAACGGCGAGCACGATGATGATGATTGTTTCCATGTTGTGCATTACCTCCTTAATTTGTAAAGTTATATTGATCGCAGTAAACTTTACGCAGGCGGTAAATGCCGCTTTCTTTATTCATTTTTCAAACTTATGATGACTGTGCCGTTTCTGATGCCGGCACAGGACACGGGAGCATTCCGGCTGCCCGATACTTTTGCGTTTATAGTCCACCGCAGTTCCCTGCGGAATCAAAAAAAGTAATGGAATGATATAAAGTCAGAAGCTGCCTCGGCAGCTCCAAGCCGCAATTACTGCTGCGTGATCCAGTGACGGACAACAATCCCACCGCCGCTGAATGCAAACTCCGGTTCGACACCATGCTTGCCGGGCGTTTACTAAGAACCTGTTTTCACAAGGGACACGAGCAGATTTTTAAGGCAGATTTGTGCCATGCCAAAATGCGGAAGCTGCAGCCATACTCTATGTATTGCAAAGCTTTCGCATGAAGGCGTGGTGCAAAGATGCCAAAAAGCTGCCGCGGCATCTTGTGAAGACAGGTTCTAATATATCATACAACATTATTATAATTGTAAACTTTTTTACGTCTTTTGTCAAGGGGAAAAGCGGAATTTTTTTATGCTTTTCCGGAATTTGCATCCAATGCACTTCCAGGGTCTTCCAATACAGCAGAAAAGCCAGTGTTTGTACATCTACCAAATACACATGAATTTTGACAGCGGACATTTTTCACGTCAAAATCCACATCCGGACAGAAAAAAGGGCGTGGATTTCCGTGTAATTCTACAAAAAGCAACACAGGCACTGCAGAAATGCTTGCAAAAAGGACGTATTTAGGGTATAATAAAAGCATTGAAGAACACGCATTTTTGGGAGGAACGATCACATGGAACTGACTGCACTGAACAAGGCACAGCTGGATGCTTTTTATGAAGAATGCAAAGCGGCGTATGACGCTTACTGCGCACAGGATCTGAAGCTGGATATGTCCCGCGGCAAGCCCGCACCGGCTCAGCTGGATCTGAGCGAGGGTCTGCTGGACGCGATCACCGGCGAGGAGCTGATCGGCGAGGCGGGCGACTACCGCAACTACGGACTGCTCGACGGTATCCCGGAGGCAAAGAAGCTGTTTGCACCGATGCTCGGTGTGGAGCCGGATGAAATGTTCATCTTCGGCAATGCGAGCCTGCAGGCAATGTACCTGACCATCAGCTATGCCTATTCCCATGGTCTGATGGGCAATACTCCCTGGAATAAGCTGGAAAAGGTGAAGTTCCTGTGTCCTGTACCGGGCTATGACAGACATTTCAGCATCACACAGTTTTTCGGTGCGGAGATGATCAACATTCCGATGACCGAGGACGGTCCTGATATGGATCTGGTGGAAAAGCTGGTATCCGAGGATGCCAGTGTGAAGGGTATCTGGTGCGTACCGCAGTATGCAAACCCGACCGGCATCAGCTACAGTGACGAAACTGTACGCCGCATGGCTGCCCTGAAGCCTGCTGCACCGGATTTCCGCGTATTCTGGGACAATGCCTACTGTGTGCATCACCTCTGCGATAACCCGAAGACCATCCTGCCGATCCTTGCGGAAGCAAAGAAGGCTGGCAATGCAGATATGGTATACCTGTTTGCTTCCACTGCCAAGATCACCTATGCAGGTGCCGGTGTGGCAGTGATGGCAGCAAGCAAGGCAAGCCTGGATGACCTGAAGAAGGCACTGAACATGTTCACCATCAGCTTTGACAAGATGAACCAGATGCGCCATGTAAGATATTTTGACGGCAAGTTTGAGAATGTGCTGGCGCACATGGAAAAGCACCGCGCACTGATCCAGCCGAAGTTCGAGGTGGTTCTGAACACGCTCGAAAAGGAGCTGAAGCCCCTGGGCATCGGCAATTGGGTGACACCGAAGGGCGGCTATTTTGTATCCTTCGACGCACCGCAGGGCTGTGCAAAGCGCATCGTACAGCTTTGCAGGGAGGCAGGCGTTGTGCTGACGGGTGCAGGTGCGACCTTCCCCTACGGCATTGATCCGGAGGACAGCAATATCCGCATCGCGCCGACCTATCCGACCGTTGATGAGCTGCAGACAGCAATGGATCTGTTTGTACTCTGCGCAAAGATGGCTGCTGCGGAGAAGCTGCTGAATGCCTGATTTCACTGATATGCAAAAGAGCTGCCGGACGGCAGCTCTTTTTGATATTATGTACGGGAAGAATCCGTGTGGTCGGTTCCCTGCGCGTCGCGCAGACCATGTCCATCATCCAACATAAAGTCGGTAATGCGGTCAACCTGTTCCTCTTCATCATCAAAGACAACAGGGATCGTCTTGAAGATACACTTCAAGTCAAAGAAAAACGAAACCTTCTGTGCATATTCTGCATCAAGCTCCGCCTTCTGTTCATCAGAAAGCTGCTTTCTGCCCTTGATCTGCGCCCAGCCGGTCAGACCCGGACGAAATTCATCCAGACCAGCTTCACGGCGTTTTTCCAGAAGATAGGCTTCCTTTTCAATAACAGGGCGGGGTCCCACCCAGCTCATATCGCCCTTGAGAATATTGATGATCTGCGGCACCTCATCCAGGCTTGTCCTGCGGAGCCAACGGCTGAACTTTGTCGTGTATCTCTGATAGTCATCTACGGTCATACAATTATTCGGAAGATGCTTCGGCGTGTCCGAGCGCATTGTGCGCAGCTTCAGGATCTTGAAGCGTCTGCCATACCTGCCGATTCGTGTCTGCCGGAAAATAACCGGTCCTTTCGGATCATCCAATTTGATAATAATCCCCAGAAGCACAATGACAAGCAGTGCAGGAATCAGTGCGATCAGACCGAGCAGAATATCTACCACTCTTTTAACATAACGAGCGTACATAAACCCTCCCTGTTTCTGCATGTTTTTTCTTGTGCCTTCGGCACAATGGTACACTAATTTTATTTTACCACATTTCTTACAAACAATCAAGATGCCAAAGTGGCAAAATTCGAAAAAAAACTACCATGAAAATGAGCATGATACACAATGCACGAATGCATAACTACGTTTCTTCCATGTATTGCCTGCAAACAAAACACCCCTGCCGAAGCAGGGGGTTTTGCCATGATATAGGGATTATAGGGATTTATAATTAACGCTGGGGAACGTTAATTACCATTCATTCTGTTCCGTCCTTTGGAACAATTATAGTATACCGCGGCAATGTGACAGAATTATGTAAAGCATTTGAAAGTTCCTGCAGGGGTTTGTGAAAAGGGATGTCACGCAACTGCTGGGGCTGCCGCCCCTTGCCCTGCCTAAGTTGATGACATTGACCCCGTGGGGAGACGGCACGAACTGACAGAAAGTTGTCTATTGGGGTTAAGAAAATCGCCATAAATATCAGTGATGAACGAATTTAATATTATTATCGTAAACAGGACAGCAAAAAACCCTCTCGCGGAGGGTTCTTTGCCATGATATAGGGATTATTGGGGATTTTATAATAACGTTGGGGTAAGAACGTTATTACCAGATATAAAAGGGGGTTCGTAAGTTTTCGAATGCCTCACTTACCACAATATTATTATATATCGTCTTTGTGATAGCAGTGTGATAAATTGTTAAACTTTTTATGAACGATATTATTTCCGGATTATAAACCAGAACACGGAGCCTTCGCCAAGCTTACTGCTGACACCATAGTGAAATTCATGCATTTTCAGGATCGCCTTGACGATGCTGAGTCCAAGACCGGTGCCGACGACCTCGCGCTTATGATTTTCGCTGCGGTAGTACTTGTCGAAGATCTTCTGGATCTTGTCCTCCTCGATGCCATGACCAGTATCCCGCACCTCGATCCGCACGCCTTCGGGCGTGTTCAGCTGGCGGACATAAACGTTCTTATCCTCACCGGTATAGTTCACAGCATTGTTGATGAGGTTGCAGATCACACGCTCGATCTGTCCGGGGTCACAGGTCACCTGCACCGGCTCATCCGGCTGGAAGTGGATGTGATAGCCCATCTTCTCCGAAACGCCCTTATAGCGGGCGATAATGTCGTTCATCCGCGCGGTGATGTCAAAGGTCTGCATTTCGGGCTTGATGCTGCCGTTTTCCAGCTTTGACAGATCGAGGATGTCATTGACGAGCGCGGTCAGGCGGTCGGTCTCATCAATAATGACCTGCAGATGGGCATTGCGCTTGACGGGATTGTCGCCGGAGAGGTCGCGGATCATTTCGGCATATGCCTTCAGCATGGTCAGCGGTGTGCGCAGATCATGGGAGATATTGGCGATCAGGTCGCGCTGCATACCGTCCACGCGGGAGATCTGCTGTTCTGCATAGGTCAGCGTCCGTGCCAGTTCATCCACCTCACGGCAGCTGCCGCCCTCAAACTTGGTATTGAAGTCGCCATGCGCCAGCCGGTGGGCGGAGCGCGTCAGACGTGCCAGCGGCACTGCCAGCCTGTCGGAGAGATAGACAGCAATAAATACACCGATAATGAGCTGGAGGACGGTAATGAGCATCAGCAGACGCTTGATGATGCTGATCGCCGAACCGACCGGCTCCAGGGGAGTATTCAGAAAGAGGTAGCCATGCACCGAATTGGCATCGCGGAGCGTACAGCCGAGAACGAGCGTTTCCTGTCCGATGCGTTCGTTGTAGACGTTCATGCCGATCACGCCGTCATTGTCGTTCTGGAGCTTCATCATCAGCGCATCCAGATAGCTGTGAGGACCGTGGAGAAGGCATCTGTCATTCAGGACATCGCATTCATACATGGGGCGGTGCTGATGGTCGAGAATCTCCACACAGATCTGGTTCGTAACGGCGATCTCTGACAGATAATCCTCAAAGCCCTCGTCCCCGTAGGCATCAACAATGGCGAGTGCGATGGACTGGGTATCGCGTATTTTGGAGGTATAGTAGAAGCTCTCCAGCAGAATGACCTCAAAAAACCAGAGGAGTGCAGAAACGATCACAGTGAACAGAATGAACGCCAGGCACAGCTGCGCCCGCAGACTGATGCGCTGCTTTGGCGCAGCTGGCTCACTCCGCTGCATCTGCTTCAAACTTATAGCCCATGCCGCGCAGGGTCACAATGAATTTGCGGTATTCTCCGAGACTGTTGCGGAGCATCTTGATGTGGGTATCTACGGTGCGGTCATCGCCGAAGAAATCGTAGCCCCAGACAGCCTCCAGCAGCTTGTCCCTTGTGAGGGCAAGGTTGATATTGCGCACAAGGTAGAACAGGAGGTCGTATTCCTTGGGGGTCATGGAAGCCTTCTGTCCGTTGACATAGACCTCACGTCCGGCGAGGTCGATCTCCAGTCCTTCAAATTTCATGCGGCTCCGCTGTGCGGGAGCCGGCGCACTGCCGCGCTTGAGGACAGCCTTTACGCGCGCCATCAGCTCCTTGGGGGAAAAGGGCTTGACCACATAGTCATCCGCACCGATCTCAAAGCCGAAGAGCTTGTCATACTCCTCCCCTCTTGCGGAGAGCATGATAATGGGGATGTTTTTGTGCTTCTTGATCTCCTTGCTGGCGGAATAGCCGTCGAGCTTGGGCATCATGACATCCATAATGATGAGGTCGTAGTCGTTGACGCGGCATTTCTCCACAGCGACCATGCCGTTTTCAGCTTCGTCCACCTCGTATTCTTCAAATTCTGCATATTCTCTGACAACGGCGCGGATATTTATTTCGTCGTCTACGATCAGGAGTTTGCTCATATTGTCCCATCCTTTCATAGCATGTTTTTCAGTCTGTTGAATATTCTGGTTGGTAAGGCTGCCTTTTGAAATCATTTTTTGATTACCTTTTCGGCAATTCGTATCATCTATATTATACCAGATTTTCTTCCATGATACAATAGTTTCGTGAAGATTTTGTGAAAGCTTCGCCAAAATTCCTTGTATAAATGCAGAAACTGTGCCGATACTGATAGTATGCAGGAAAGGAAGGAGAGCTATCTATGAAAATTATCAGCGTATACGGCAGACAGATCCTTGATTCCCGCGGCAATCCCACTGTTGAGGCAGAGGTGCTGCTTGCAGACGGCACACTCGGACGCGGCGCGTCACCAAGCGGTGCTTCCACGGGCGTGTATGAAGCCCTGGAGCTGCGTGACGGCGATAAGAGCCGCTTCGGCGGCAAGGGCGTTTCCAAGGCTGTCGATGCTGTCAACAACGGCATTGCCAAAGCCATCTGCGGCATGGATGCGGACGATATTTATGCAGTCGATGCGGCAATGATGCGCGCGGACGGCACAAAGGACAAGTCAAAATTCGGAGCGAATGCCATTCTTGCGGTTTCCATTGCCTGTGTGCAGGCGGCAGCAGCTTCCCATGGTATGCCCCTCTACCGCTGGCTGGGCGGTGTCAGCGGCAGGATCATGCCAATTCCCATGATGAACATCCTCAACGGCGGCGCACATGCCGGAAACAATCTGGATGTACAGGAATTTATGATCATGCCCGTAGGGGCGTGCTGCTTCTCCGAGGGTCTGCGCTGGTGTGCGGAGGTATACCATTGCCTCGCGGCGATCCTGAAGGAGCGCGGACTTTCCACAGCTGTCGGTGACGAGGGCGGCTTTGCGCCCGATCTGGAGAACGATGAAGCGGCGGTACAGCTCATCCTCGAGGCGGTAGAACGCACCGGCTACAAGGCGGGGCAGGATTTCCGCATTGCGCTGGATGCCGCGTCAAGCGAGTGGAAGAAGGATAAAAAATCCAATGTGTATCTCATGCCGAAGCGCGGACAGCAGTTCACCACGGATGAACTGATCGCGCACTGGGCGGAGCTTGCGGAAAAATACCCCATCGTTTCCATCGAGGACGCACTGGACGAGGAGGACTGGGAAGGCTGGCAGAAGCTGACCGCAAAGCTCGGCGGAAAGCTCCAGCTTGTCGGGGATGATCTCTTTGTGACCAACACGGAGCGTCTCGCACGCGGTATCCGTGAGAAATCCGGCAATGCCATCCTCATCAAGCCGAACCAGATCGGCAGCATCTCCGAGACCCTCGACGCGATCCGCATGGCAAGACGCGCCGGCTTTGCAACCGTGATCTCCCATCGTTCCGGCGAGACGGAGGATACGGTCATTGCAGATATTGCTGTTGCCCTCAATGCCGGACAGATCAAGACCGGCGCACCGTGCAGAACGGAGAGAGTGGCGAAGTATAACAGACTGCTGAGGATCGAAGAATGCGTGCATCCGCAGTGTGAAAAGTAATCTGTTTTCAGAAATACTGCCTTTTTTTGAAAAAGGCAGTATTTTTTTGCATTCCCCTCTTGACAAATACAATTTACCATGCTATACTAAATATGTAAAATACATTTACGCTCATAACAGAAAGGAACGGAACACTATGAAAAAATCAACGAAGATCATCATCACGATCGTTTCCATCCTGCTGGTTCTCAGCTTGGCGGCGTGGTTCTTTATACCGCGCATCTACATCTCACTCGGTACAAAGGCGATTTTGCCGGATGTGGGAGAAGCGGCGACATATTTCACGGCATATGATGTCCGCAGTGAGGACGTACAGACCATCAGCAACGGACATATTGCCATCGACATTCCGGCAGATTTTGCAGTGAACAAAGAGCTGGAAAGTACTATAATTTACCGCAATGCTGATGAAACCGCGTCCATTTTAATCATTGAACCGAGCGACATGAGTGACCTGAACCTGCTTGCTGCGGACAGCTTCAGCGAAACGGTCACGGGCTTGCAGGGTATATACGCTGTTGATCAGATTCGCAAAGGCTTTGAACAGCTGGGCAACGGTCTGCCGGACTCTGCGTACAATACCTACAAGTGCATTCATCTGCTTGATGAGGACGACAACAGCTTCTGGAATTTCAATCAGGGGCTTGCGTTCCTGATAACTGGCACGCTCAAGGGAATTGTACCAGCATTCGGAGAGGTGGAGATTTACGAAACGGAAGATATTTGCGGATTTGTCGAAGTGTCCGTGCAGGAAGACGGCAGCACCAGCGGCTGGCTGACAATCTACCGGGCGGACGATCTGAACACAGTAAGCGGTGTAAAATTCAAGGGCATGGATCGAGAGACGATCTATGCGGTGATGAACTCTGCGAGGGCTGCTGAATAAAAAAAGGACGATGCATTTCACAACGCATCGTCCTTTTTCTTTACTCTCAATAGCCATGACGCTCTGCTTGCAAGCGTCATGCGGTTTGCAAAACCCTCGTCGCGAGCAGTAAACCAGTCTCACCGGTTCACTCCCCCACGCGAATCACCCGCGCGGGTTCCGCGCCGCGCCTTAGTACATGCCGCCCATGCCGCCTGCGGGCATTGCGGGAGCTGCCTCGGGTTCCTTGATGTCTGCTACCAGGCTCTCGGTGGTCAGTACCATTGCTGCAACGGAAGCTGCATTCTGGAGCGCACTTCTGGTTACCTTAGTCGGGTCAACGATACCAGCTGCGATCATGTCTACATACTCCTCGTTGTAAGCATCGAAGCCGTAGCCGATCTTGCCGGAGGTCACGATCTTGTCGATGATGACACTGCCTTCCAGACCTGCATTCAGTGCGATCTGGCGGAGCGGTGCTTCCAGTGCGCGGCAGATGATCTCTGCACCGGTCTTTTCATCGCCGGACAGAGTCGCGATCAGTGCCTTGACTGCCGGAATTGCGTTGATCGGTGCTGTGCCGCCGCCGGCTACGATACCTTCCTCAACAGCTGCCTTGGTTGCTGCCAGTGCATCCTCGATGCGCAGCTTCTTTTCCTTCATCTCGATCTCAGTTGCTGCACCTACCTTGATGACTGCAACACCGCCGGACAGCTTTGCCAGTCTCTCCTGGAGCTTTTCCTTATCGAACTCGGAGGTAGAGGTCTCGATCTGTGCGCGGATCTGTGCCACTCTTGCCTTGATTGCCTCTGTATCGCCTGCACCGTCAACAATGATGGTGTTCTCCTTCTGGATCACTACCTGACGCGCACGACCGAGCTGCATCATGGTGGTTTCCTTCAGATCCAGACCCAGCTCCTCAGTGATGACCTCACCGCCGGTCAGGATGGCAATATCCTTCAGCATCTCCTTGCGTCTGTCACCGAAGCCCGGTGCCTTGACTGCTGCACACTTGAAGGTGCCGCGCAGATTGTTCAGGATCAGGGTGGTCAGTGCCTCGCCCTCGATGTCCTCTGCAATGATCACCAGCTTCTTGCCGGACTGTACGATCTGCTCCAGCAGGGGCAGGATCTCCTGGATGCTTGCGATCTTCTTGTCTGTGATCAGGATGAAAGCGTCATCGTAAACCGCTTCCATCTTCTCGGTATCTGTTACCATGTAGGGAGAGATATAGCCTCTGTCGAACTGCATACCCTCTACGACCTCGCTGTAGGTCTCAGCGGTCTTGCTCTCCTCGATGGTGATCACGCCGTCAGCAGTTACCTTCTCCATTGCCTCAGCGATCAGCTTGCCGACATTCTCATCAGCGGAGGAAACAGTTGCAACTCTCTCAATATCTGCGGAGCCTTCCACAGCCTTGGAGTTGGCAACGATGCTCTCTACTGCAGCATCAACAGCCTTTGCAATACCCTTCTTCAGGATCATGGGGTTTGCACCAGCGGCAATGTTCTTCATACCCTCGCGAACGATCACCTGTGCCAGCAAGGTTGCTGTGGTGGTACCGTCACCAGCCGCATCATTGGTCTTGGTTGCAACCTCCTTCACGAGCTGTGCGCCCATGTTCTCGAATGCATCCTCCAGCTCGATGTCCTTTGCAATGGTCACACCGTCGTTGGTGATCAGCGGTGCGCCGAACTTCTTATCCAGAACGACGTTTCTGCCCTTCGGTCCCATTGTGATCTTTACAGTATCTGCCAGCTTGTCAATACCTGCCAGCAGTGCCTTTCTGGCATCTTCTCCGTACTTGATATCCTTTGCCATAATCAAATCTCACCTTTCTTTAAGATATAGAATGCATCAGTTTCAAAAGGCATACGCCTTTGCCGGTGCCGAACACCGGCTTTCCCTTCTCCCCGAATGGGGTTCCAAGGGGCAGGGGGTGGGGTATCCCCTTACTTACTCTACCACTGCCAGAACATCGCTCTGGGAGATCAGGGTGTATTCCTCGCCGTCGAGCTTTACCTCGGTGCCGCCGTACTTTCTGGTCAGTACCTTATCGCCTGCCTTCAGTACCATGGGGATGAGATTGCCGTGGTTGTCGTGCTTGCCGTCACCCACTGCGATCACCTCTGCTACCTGCGGCTTTTCCTTTGCTGTACCAGCCAGGATGATGCCGCTTTTGGTGGTCTCCTCTGCTTCTGTCATCTTGATCAGCACCTGATCGAACAACGGTTTGATTGTCATGATCTATTCCTCCTTAATGTAATGGTTTCCTATTTAATCCTTGTTTCAGGAGTTAGCACTCTTGATCGTCGAGTGCTAACACTTATTATTTTACCAGCTTTGCAGGAAAAATCAAGCCTATTTTGTCAATTTCTTTAATTTTTGTAGAATTGCACAATTTTTGTGGAAAACTACACTGTATTCATCACAGTTTGTTACGCATCCGGCATGGTGGAATTTACGTTTTATACACATATTATTCATCGATTCTTCACGGTTTCGCCGTGTAAATCATGTATAATTATTATGGGTCTTTTTAATTATTTGTAAACAAGTGATGTACTGCCCCAGCGGCGGCATCCGGAAACGATAGAAGTACCACATATTACTCCAGCAACTAAATATAGATACTTTTTCTGGGAGCAGCACTCCAAGGCTGCCCCCACCCCAGCCCCTCCCCGAGGGGAGGGGCTATATATGGAGGGTGCTGCGCACCCTCCACCCGCCAAAGGCTATCGCCTTTTGAAACCGTTATCGAACTTTCATTGCTGGAATAATAATATATAGAGGAAAGGAGCCTGAATACTATGGCACTTGAAAAAGTACTGGTAGTGGATGATGACCAGAACATCTGCGACCTGCTGAGAATGTATCTGGAAAAGGAGGGCTACAGCGTCATTATTTCCAACGACGGCAAGGAGGCAGTCGTCAAGTTCAACGCACTGAATCCTGACATCGTGCTGCTTGACATCATGCTGCCCTCAATGGACGGCAGACAGGTATGCCGTGAGATCCGCAAAAATTCCAACGTACCGATCATCATGATCTCCGCAAAGAACGAGACCTTTGACAAGGTGCTGGGTCTGGAGCTGGGCGCGGATGACTATATCTCCAAACCCTTCGACACCAAGGAGGTCATTGCCCGCATCAAGGCAATTGCACGCCGCATGGGTTCCAGTGCGTCCGAGCCGGAAACCAAGGAGGTGCGCTATGACAAGCTCGTGGTCAATATGACCCGCTATGAGCTGCGCGTGAATGACAAGGTTCTCGATACGCCCCCGAAGGAGCTTGAACTGCTGTTCTATCTTGCTTCCAACCCGAATCACGTTTACACCCGTGACCAGCTGCTGGATGAGGTATGGGGCTTTGAGTACTACGGCGATTCCAGAACCATTGACGTACACATCAAGCGTCTGCGTGAGAAGCTGCAGGACGTATCCCCGCACTGGGCACTCAAGACCGTCTGGGGCGTGGGCTACAAGTTCGAAGCGGACGAGGAATAAGCCTTGCGTTCCGGCAAGAACAAGAAAAACGGCATCAGCAAGCTGTCAATGGGCTATCTGCGGCTGTCGCAGATCCTCCTGTTCTGCGGCATTCTGCTGACGGGCGTGATCATGGTCTGCAGTGCCGTGAACACCTATACCAAAGAAGCCAAGAATACCCTGCGGCAGAACTGTGAGGCACTGATCGCCAACATTGCTGAAGGCTACGGCAACAAATACTGGATCCCCAACGAGCAGATCACAGGTCTGCTCCAGACAGCGGAGCAGGAATACCAGTATCAGGTCTATCTGTACGATGAGAACGGCGAGGAGATCTATCCCCACATGAAAGGAGAAGGCTCTCCGCTTGTATCTTCTGTCAAGCCCTATCTGCGGAATGATATTTTCATGGAGATCGGCTATTACACAGAAAACGCCAACCAGCCGGAGCTTTGCTGTGCGATGCAGTTCACACTCACCTCGACGGAAAACACAGAGGATCTGTTCTATATCGCGGCTGTCTGTGACGCGGGAGAGCTTCTGCGCTATACCAGGTCGCTGACTCTGCAGCTGGTGCTCTGCCTGATTGCTGCCATGCTGCTGTTCATGATGCTGTTCCGCCTCGGTGCGAGCAGACTCGACAAGCAGTTTGAAAAGCTCAACGCGGTCGTGGAGCAGTATGCGGAGGGCGAATTTTCCGCACGCGTGGAGGTACCGGAGCAGAACGAGCTGTATCCGTTTGCCTGCACACTCAACCGCATGGCGGAATTTATTGAACAGAATGAAACAACGCGAAAGAATTTCGTGGCAAATGTCTCCCATGAGCTGCGCACGCCCATGACGACCATCGGCGGCTTTGCGGATGGTATTCTGGACGGCACGATCCCGCCGGAGCAGCATGAAAAGTACACGCGCATCATTGCGGATGAGATCCATCGTCTGCGCACGCTTGTCAACTCCATGCTGAATCTCTCCAAATTTGAAGCAGGCGAAATGCAGCTGCGTCTGAAGCAGTTCGATGTGGGTCAGCTGCTGATCAAGACCGTGCTGATGTTTGAAAAGCGCATCAATGACAAGCATGTGGATGTGGAGGGGCTGGAGGACGCTTCCCTGCAGCTTCTGGCAGATGAGGATCTGCTTTTCCAGGTGCTTTACAATCTGATCGAAAACGCAGTCAAATTCGTCAATGAGGGCGGCATCATCAGCTTTTCCATGCGTACAGAGAACGGCACTGCCTTCATTACGGTGAAGAACACCGGTGAAGGTCTGGCGGATGATGAGCTGTCGAAGGTATTTGACCGTTTCTACAAAACGGACGAATCCCGCAGCAAGGATAAGACCGGTCTGGGACTGGGGCTTTCCATTGCCAGAAAGATCGTACACCTGCACGACGGACATATCGTTGTCCGGAGCGTCAAGGACGAATACACAGCATTTGAAGTACAGCTTCCTGTCAAGGGATAGCTGACGGCGGGACTGCCTCCGGCGATCCCGCTGCTTTTCGGAAAGGACCGATTTATGGACGAGAATCTGAACCTTCATACAGAACCGGCAGAGGAGCCGCAGGCTCCTGCATTCCCCGATCCCGCAGCACCGGCGGACGAACTGATCCCGCAGCAGCTGGACAGCGGGGAGCAGGATGCTGTTGCAGAAGGAACGCTGCCGGAAATGCCGGCGGAGCAGACGGAGGGAGCCTTCTACGGCGACCCCAGCGCACCGACAGTATCCCAGCCGGCGCAGTACCAGTATGCATACCAGCCCGTTCCCCCGCAGCCCGTTCCGGCGATGAACCGCAGGATCTATACGATGGCTGCGGTCATCGCGGTGCTGATCTTCCTGCTCAGCCTGTTCTGCATCATTTCCGACCTGCTGCACGGTGCACTGGGCGGCGCAGACACGGCAGCAGTCAATGAGGTCATTATCAAGACCCAGCCCAAGCCGGAGCTGGATCCGGAGGATGCGAATGTCAGCGCGGACGGCACCTATACTGTCCGGGGCGTTGCAGAGCTGGTAAAGCCCTCCATCGTGGAGATCTACGCTTTCCTGGATGATTCCTATTCGGAGAGCCAGGTCAGCGGCACGGGGTCAGGTGTGATCGTTTCGGAGGACGGCTACATTGTGACGAATGCCCATGTGCTGGAGGGCGAAGCCTTCCTGGTGATCCTGGAGGACGGCACGGAATATGAGGGCAGCGTCATCGGCAGCGACAGCAAGACCGACCTTGCAGTGCTGAAGATTGAAGCCAGCGATCTGCCGGCGGCAATGCTGGGCAATTCCGATGAGGTCGCAGTGGGTGAAAACGTGGTGGCGATCGGCAATCCCGCAGGTCTGACCGGCACGGTGACACAGGGCATCGTATCCGCAGTTGACCGACAGGTACGCGCGGAGAGCAACGCCTTCATTATGAGCTGCATCCAGACGGATGCGGCGATCAGCCCCGGCAATTCCGGCGGTGCGCTGGTGAATATGTACGGGCAGGTCATCGGCATCACTTCGTCAAAGTATGCCAGCAGCTACATCACCGGCAATGTCTATGAGGGACTTGGCTTTGCGATCACGATCAATCAGGCTCTGCCGATCATCGAGGAGCTGATCTCACAGGGCTATGTTTCCGGCAGATTCCGCATCGGTATCACATTCCTGGAAGCGGCACTGGAATCCTCTGACTATTACTATGAGCAGGAATTTGGCGAGCCGATCCCGGACGGCGTATCCGGTCTTTGGATCCAGGAGATCAGCGAGGACTGTGATATTTCCAATACGGAACTGCAGGTCAACGACTTCCTGATGAGCATGAACGGCACGCCCGTGGACGGCTATGACACGGTGCTTGAGGTGCTTGACGGCTTCGAGGGCGGCGATGAGGTCACGGCAGAGTGTGCAAGAGTCGAAGAAAATGGTGAGATCACCTACTTTGAGATCACATTTATGCTGGAAGAAGATACCTCCGGCAATTACTGATACAAAAAACGGGCATCCGCATGAATCGTGCGGATGCCCGTTTGAATTATGTATGTAATCACGCCTCCGGATCAGCCATAGCATTGACTGCGCTGACGATCATAGCAGTGCAGCCCTCCACGCCGAGCTTGGCAGAGTTGAGGCAGAGGGTGTAATTCTCCTTGTCGTGCCAGTTGCCGCCGGTATTGATATTATAGAACTTCTCGCGGCGGCTGTCCACGCGGGGCAGGAGGTAGTCGATCTCATGCTTCGGCACCTTGTAGACAGTCTGGGCATACTGCAGGCGGTATGCCTTGGGCGCATAGATGAACGCACTAAAATGGTTTGGATGATCGCGCAGGATGTGGTTGGCACAGCGTCCGACAAGCACACAGGGACCCTGTGCAGCAAGCTCCTGAATGATCTTGGTCTCCATGAGGTAGACTCTGTCAGAGATGGGAAGATTATCCTCCTCCAGAGCTCTGTCCGGGTTGGAATTGAGCAGGAGCGAATACAGGAAGCTCTTGGGAGAGGATTCCTCCGCGCCCTCAAGCTTGCTGATCGGCACGCCAAGACGCTCCGCTGCCATTTCCAGGATCTCATGATTATAGAACGGAAGCCCTAACTGTTCTGCGACCTGTTTGCCGATCACGACACCGCCGCTTCCGTATTCTCGTTCAATTGTAATGATTGGATGTTTCATTAAAAGCACACTCCTCTTCCTGGTACAGCACGCAGATTGGTTCCCTGAAAGAAGCCTTCAATTGACAGATAATTTGTGCGGCTGACCATGTATTTTTTGTAATTGTATCTATTGATAGACCATATATTTATTTTATCATATTCCGCATAAAATTGCACCATGTTTTCTGTAAAAACTTGTCGCAAGCTTGAAATTCTGCGTTTTGTATAAAAAAAATATGGGTTTTTAGGTGACATTTACTAATAATAGGGGAAGCGTAATGAAAACAGTGTCAACAGCTTTGGGAAGCTGTGCAAAGATTGCCCCCTCCCGGAAGGCAATGGCATTCACTTAAAAGAGAAAATTATAGATTCTTCTGATTATTTTGTTCTTTCTCTGCTTTCCCCTCTGCACTCGTTACACGAGCGGTCTCCTCTGTCTCACTTCGTTCGACATCTCCCCGCCCCGCGGGGACTCACCCCTTCCGTCACCCACCCCCTTTGTCGATTTTGATGGGAGTGCAGAGCAAACATGTCTGGATTTCGGCATAGCAAAGGACGGTGCAGGGCGCACCGTCCTTGGGGTGTTATTGTGCTGCTCTCATGATACCGTCCAGAATACTCTGGTCGTACCAGGTCAGATTTCTGCGGTCGAGCAGACCGAAGCTGTCATCGGGACCGTTGTCCCAGATAAAGCAGGGAATGCCCCGCTGTGCGGCTGCACGGATGTAGTACTCATAGTACTCCGCGCGTTCGGCAGCATTGTCCTTATTCTCCGCGCCAAATTCTCCGATGATGACGGGAATGCCCTTTGCGGTAAAGATGGCATTCAGATAGTCGAAGTTCTTTTCCAGTTCTGCCTTGCCGGCATCGTCGAAGGTCTTGTCATCGGGATGATCCGCAAAGCAGAATTTCCACGGTGCATAGCTGTGGATGGATACGATAATGTTGCCGTCATCCGGCACGATCAGTCCCTCCACTGCCGCACTGGTAATGGAGGCTGCATGTGTGGTGACAATCAGCGTGCGGTTCGGATTATTGCCGCCGGATGCGCGGATGGTATCTACAAATGCCTGATGCAGATGGTTAATGACATCGCGTTCCTCCGCAGTGCCGCCCGTCCATTCGTAGGTGCTGCCAACGATACGCGGCTCGTTCATGCCTTCAAACAGGAGCTTGCCGTCATAATCCTGGAAACGTTCTGCGATCTGCGTCCAGATCTTTGTGAGCTTTGCCTTGACTGCCGCCTCATCCGCATAGGTGGGGTTGAGCCAGGTGTAGTCATCATGGTGTACATTGATGATGGTGTACAGGTCATTGTCCATGGAATAATCCACGACCTCCTGCACTCTGTCCATCCATGCGCTGTCGATCGTGCCGTCCTCGGTGATATGATCCGTCCATGAAACCGGAATGCGCACGGCATTGAAGCCAGCCGCCTTCACAGTGTCGATCATTGCCTTGGTGGTCAGGGGATTGCCCCAGCCGGTCTCTGCCTTCTTCACATCATAGCAGTCCAGCGTGTTGCCGAGATTCCAGCCGACCTTGATGTCTGCCGCGATTTCTGCTGCATTTCCTGCTGTCATTTCTGTAGCGTCTCCCTCCGGCTTTTTGTCCGTGTTCTCTGTGCTGTCAGGTGTGTTCTCAGTGCTTTCGGGCTTCTGCTCCGGCGCGCCGCCGCTGCCGTAGGCATATTTTACAGTCACGTTCTGAAGCGTGAGCGTGTCCGTTTCACCCCACCAGTAGCCGAGCATGACCTCTGCATCCGCAGGAACAGCATTCTTGACATCATCCGGCAGGATCCATGTCAGGCTGAGATTCGAGGAATCCGTGAGAATGGCAATGGTATCGGACTGATGCCATTTGCTGGTGGTGATGCCGAACGCGCCGGTGAACTTGCCGAAGCTGCCGCCGCCCTGGATGTCAAAGGTGATCGCCTGCGGTGTGCAGCCCTCTGCCAGCACATCGCTGAGGGATACATTCACGCTCTTAGTGTCGTCATTGTTGAAGTTCAGCGTCTGTCCCACGGAAATGGTTTCCGTGGCATCCACAGGGAGCTGTGCGGTTCTGGTATAATTGCAGATGACATTGGAAAGCTTCACCGTTGTGGTATTGCCCCACCAGTAGCCGACAAGCACTTCACCGTTCGGGTCAATGTACGGCTGGACATCGGCGGGGACATTCCATGTCACCTCGCAGTAGGAGCCGGTTGCCGCTACGGAAAAGTCATCGGACTGGTACCAGCCCTCATCGGTTGCCGCGGTGCAGTCGCTGGTCACGGAAATGCCGCAGCCGCCCTTATAGGTGCCGATATTGGAAACACCGTCGCCGGAATAGAAAACAAAGGTGAACGAATTGACAGCATCACCCTCCTCAATAAAGTCGGAGAGTCCTGTCTGGTAGGTGTTCTCGTTGTCACGGTTGAGCGTGGCATCCACATCAATTTGTGTGCCAAGAACGGAGGTGACGGTCTCCACGGGGCTGATATGCTCCGTCGTGGGCGGTTCTGTTTCCGCCTCCGTTTCAGGTTCGGTTTCTGTTTCGGTTTCCGGTACTGTGGTTTCCGCAGTGCTGGAATCGGAAACAGAGCTGTCCGGTGCAGAGTCCCCCTCTTTCTGACTGCTGCAGCCGGTCATACATCCGCAGCCAAGTGCCAGTGCAAGCAGGGCTGCCGTGAAGCGCGCAGACAAGCGCAGATGCTGTCGCTTCATGAAAAATTCCTCCTTTTATGTTCAAGATACTCCCATTATAGCACAACTTCGGCTGTTTTTCCAGTAAAAAAAGGAAAATCCCCGATAAATCGGAGATTTTCACAGATTTCCAGTTATTATGGCATAATCCTTTGGTAAGATACCGCGCAAAAACAGGCTGTAAAACCGGCATTTCATCAGAAATCGTTGTTCTTGATCACATGCTTTGCCTTGATGACGATGTTCTTGTCATTCTCATAGGTGAGGAGATGTGCCGCATGTCCGATGTCCACCCAGCGCACCTCGGAGATCTCCTCTGCCTGCGGGACAAAGTCGTAATTCTTCGCCTTGGCGATGAAGTAGACCACGACCTTCTGGGTATCGCGCTTGGGGGAATAGGTGACCGTTTCACGGAAAGTGGAATCCACGATCACATCAATGGAAGTCTCCTCCCGGATCTCACGGACGGCGGTCTCCACCTCGGTCTCCCCTGCTTCCACATGTCCCTTGGGGAACGACCAGTGTCCGCTGTTGATGTGCCGGATCAGCAAAATCTCGATATTTCCGTGTGATTTCCGGTATACAATTGCACCGCATGACTTTTCATGCCGCATGGTATCGCGTCCTTTCTTTACTGCTATACAGTTTGTAATCATTTGTTATAATTATTATATCACATTTTATCTATTTTGTCCATATGTTTTTTAGAAGAAGCGGAAATTTTTTCGGGGAGGAGAGGAAAATGGCTGCAAAAGACAATTGCCACAGACTGATTGGCATTGTTGTTTTGGTGTATATTATAAAAATGGAGCAGCACTTCAGGCTGCTCCTCATCATCTTAACTTTTATTGCAATGATATTCCTTTTCATGAACCACATAGAGTATCCTATTGTATCAAGATCAATTATACAACATCAGTGGTTTGTGCCGGATTACCAGCCCGACAAACAATCTCCTCTTTGGGATTGAATTGGATAGTGTATTTGCTTTTTAATCTCTTCATTTGGTTAAGAAACTTCCGTTCATGAGGCTTCATAATCTGTTTTGTTTTATCAATTCTTGTGGCAACGATTCTGGGGTGTACTTCATAACCATTGAGACTACCCTGATATGCTTCTTTAAATTCACTGCAAATGTCAGGATTACAAAAAAGTTCCACGGTTCCTGACAATTGTTCAAAGGCATGTGCAATATCTTTCCCTTTAAGTTCAATAAAAAAAACACGATTGTGCGCGTCCGCGCATACTTCAACAATAAAATCACATTTTGGAAGATTTTCCGGAGATTTCTTAATAATTCCTCCGTCAAGCTGATATTGATAGATCGTACTGCCCGATTTGTTAGAAAGTGTATGTCTCGAAATGCTGTTTTTCTTATCTTTTGAAATAACCGTTTTTTGATTCGTCCCTTCTGTTTCACACGAAAACAGCATAATTTAGTCCTCCACTTCTTCTGAGTCGAAATAAAGCTCAAATAAGCTCATATAATCATCGTGGATTTTTTCGGATGCTCCTTCGATTACACCATTATCTATCAATCCCGCATCAGAATCATCAATGCAGTTTTTAATTTCATTACAATTATCACCATCCACATAAAACGCGGAAATGTTTTTGAGCATCTTTAATTCAGGGATAATATCCTTGACCCGATCACTGATTTCTGGATAATCTTCTGATAAATGTGAAGCATATTTTAGATTGTTGATTGCTCCAAGCACATAGGGACTGTGCGTTGTAATCAACACCTGACATCCAAGATTGCTCACCATAGCAATAAATTCTGTAATCAGCCGTTGCGCATCAGGAAATAAATGAGATTCCGGTTCTTCTATCACAATAAATGCTTTTTTTCTTGAAGCAATGAGATGGAATAAAACATTGATAATCCAAAGAGCTTCCTGCTGACCAGAAGAAGCGTAATTGATCTTAACATATTTATCGTCATCAGAAGAAATATAAATCCGTTCTTCGCCACCTACAACTTTATACTTTCCACGGATGATCTTCTCACTTAAACTTGACATCTCACGCAATGATGTCAAAATAATGTCCGGTTCCTTTTCGGATTTCCGAAGATGCGTAATATCCTGTTCTTGTATGTAAGAACGCATCATACTCTCTAATCCTTCGTCCATCTGATCTTTTAACACACTGATGTATTCAATAAGCTTTCTTGTCGAATAATCCATACGACTTTTTTGTCTGTCATCCATTTTATAGAACAGATATTTTAACTGCGACGATAAGAGAGAAAGGACACATCTGCCAGCAGTAATAATATAAGGTTCATAATCATCATCCAACAAATCATCAAGTGCTTTTTTAAGCTGTTTTAAGTTAGTGTCCTGTGCAATTGCTTCATCAATGAAATCGTTATAAATATTTTTGCTCAAATTGATCGATATATAATTTTCAAACGGTACATCACTATCATGGAAATGAAGATCTCGCAGTTTTATCTCAAAAAATGTGTTGTCGTTATACTCATATCGAAGAAACAGATCTTTTGCCATTGACTTGGATGTTCCAAACAACTCCATGAACCTTGCACGAAGTTTTGAAAGAACATATCCCTGCAAACTATTGGCATTACAAAATTCAAAAAGCCAATCTCCCTCTTCATAGAACTCGTCAATTGCTTCCAGGATTACTTCCTTAGCGGAACGAAAATAATAAATACATTTTGCAATGGTACTTTTGCCGGATGCCTGTGGTCCGGTAAAAACGCAAAAATTATCCGCGCCTATTTCAGCAGAGTATTCCCTTATTGCACCCATATTTCTAATTTGTATTTTTGCCATATTCGCTCTCCAATCTAAAGGCTAATGGAATCGCTGTGATACCAACATAATTATCATAATGTTCCAATGCTAAAAGTCCTTATTCTATTTTACCTTATTTACAAAAAAAAATCAAGGGGTATTTGAAATTATTCGTGCAACTGACTTTTTTCTATCAGTTAATGTCGTCAACTGAGGAAAATAGGGTATTTACAAAACCCTCTTTTTGTGATACAATAATAATAGCATCGGAAAAGGAGGCTTTTATGCACGAGGACGAAATTTTTACTGCGGAACAGTTCAAGGCGCAGGCGGCGGAACTGCGGGCGGCTGTGGCAGAGCTGCAGCGGCGGGATGAACAGACCATTGACCCGCAGGATCCCTTTGAAAACGAAACGGAATTTCATGACTATAATCAGAACTATGCGGAGATCGTACCGCAGATCCAGATACCGGGCTGCCGTATTCCCCTGCGTCCGAATGTCAGGGAGCGCAGACAGATCCGGAAATACTTCAACATTGCCGGTGTATGCCTGACCGGACATATGCTGCTGTCCAATCTCATCGCGCTTGTCTTTACCCTGCTGTTCTGCGGTGTACAGACGATCCTGGACAGATCCGCCAACGGCGGAACGCTCCCGGATAATTATGACATGCTGCTGGATGAATACTTCTGGGCATCCTCCTCCGCAACTGCACTGAACATCATTACCTTTCTCATCTGCAATGCGGGCTTTGCCATTCTGGGCTGCAAATGGGCAAAGGTTCCGATCCCGTCCCTGTTCCGCACCAAGGGGCTGACCCCGGGACGGATCATCATCTATATCTGCATTGCCATCGCCCTGCAGTCGGTTTGCGGCTATCTGGCATACATGATCACAGAATTTCTCTCACAGGCGGGCATCACCGCCTATGACCCGAATATGGATACATCGACGGACATCAAGAACATGGTGCTGATGTGTATCTACAGCTGTATCGTTGCCCCCATCACGGAGGAGCTGCTGTTCCGCGGCTTCGCACTGAAAACGCTTTCCCGCGTGAGCCAGCGGTTCGGCATTCTCATGAGCGCGGTGCTGTTCGGGCTGTGGCATGAGAATATCGCCCAGTTCGTGCTGGCGTTCTTCGTGGGTATTTTCATGGGCTATCTGACCGTCAAGCACGACTCCATTCTGCCGGCGATCCTCTGCCATATGGCAGTAAATACCGCCGCACAGTGCTTTGAGATCGCGGAGGCTTATGGGTTTGATCTTCTGTACAGCGCGCTGGATGTGATCTACTTTGTACTGACCGCCGCGGGGCTTGTACTGCTCATCCGGATGCTGATCCGAGAGCGTCTGCCCTACTCCACACCCTGCCAGACGGAACGCGGACTGCGCATTGCAGTGACCTCTATTCCGCTGATGTTTGTGACGATCGCGCATTTTGTCATGTCGATCACATGGATCGTGCAGAGTACGAATGGGACGATGTAATTAAACCGCACACTGCCTGAATTGGCGGTGTGCGGTTTTTGTTCGGGGGTGATGCGGATTACAGCACCATCTCCATCCCGATCTTCTGCGGCTTCATGCCGAGTTTTTCATAGAAGCGCATGGCATTTTCGTTGCAGCTCCAGACATTCAGCGTCACATTATAGCAGCCGATGCGCCGGGCATAGTCCAGCACATGTGCATAGAGTGCTGTTCCCACATGCTGTCCGCGTGCCGTTTCATCTACGCAGAGATCATCAATGTACAGCGTGCGGATGTCCGTCAGCACGTTGTCATTCCGATGCTCCTGCAGAATACAGAATGCATAGCCCAGAAACACGCCGCTCTCATCCCATGCACCGAATACCGGACGGCTGTCATCCTGCAGAAGCTCCTGCAGCTGCGCGTCCGTGTATTTCTTGCAGTTCGCCTTGAAGATATCCGGTCTGCCCTCATGATGCACCATCAGCACCTGATACAGCAGCCGGTTGATGTCTGCGATGTCCCCGACACCGGCTCTTTCAATTTTCATGTTTTTTCCTCCTTTGAGACAAATCCCCCCAATGCTGTGCAGAGGGGGGATTATCATATTCAATTCAATTTAGCTGAACTTAACCGAGTACAACGACTACTTCGTGAACGCCGCCGTCCTTTGCAGGGATCACGTTGCCGGCAACAGCTTCGCCGTCAACAGTCATGGATACAACGCCCTTGCAAACGTGGTTCGGGTTCTCAACCTTGATGTTGTAGGTTGCACCACGGAACTGACGTGTTGCTGTGAAGCCGTCCCATGCAGCCGGAATGGAAGGATCTACCTTCAGACCGTCGAAGTCAGCTGCGATACCCAGAATGTACTGGGAAATAGCCACCATGTTCCATGCAGCAGTACCGGTCAGCCAGGAGTTCTTGCCTTCGCCGAAACGGCTTGCATCCTTACCTGCGATCATCTGACCGTATACATACGGCTCGGTCTTGTGCAGATCGGAAATATCCTCGTTGAATGCCGGAGCGATCTTGCTGTAGTACTCGAACGCCTTGTCACCTCTGCCGGCATATGCCTCTGCGCAGATGATCCATGCATTGTTATGTGTGAAGATACCTGCATTCTCCTTGTAGCCGCCCGGATAGGTCGAGATTTCGCCGTACTGGATATAGTACTTGGAGAATGCAGGGTTATTAAGAACAAGACCGTACTTTGTATTGAGGTACTTGTCGATAGAATCAAGAGTCTTGATGTCAGCTCCCTCATCCTTACCGATTTCAGACATAACTGCAAAGCCCTGTGGCTCGATGAAGATTTTACCTTCCTCGCACTCCTTTGAACCCATCTTAGCACCTGTGGAGTCATAAGCACGGAGGAACCAGTCACCGTCAAATGCGGATTCCATAACATTCTTCTTCATCTTGTCAATTTCAGCCTGTGCAGCAGCAGCCTCATCGTCCATACCGAGGTGCTTGAGAATTGCAACATAGTTAGGACCTGCATATGTGAACAGAGTTGCAACCATTACAGACTCAGCAACCTTGGAATAACCGCCCTCAGCAGCAAATTTGGGGTTTGTATAAGTCTGGAAGCTCTCACCGGGAGTATCGGAATAGCATGAAAGGTTGATACAGTCGTTCCAGTCAGCACGCATAGCAAGTGGCAGACCGTGAGGACCGAGGTTGTTTACAATCTTGTAGAATGAAACTTTGAGGTGGTCAAGCATTGGCTTAGCCTTTGACATATCGTTGTCGTAAGGTACAAGCTCATCAAGGAGTGACCAGTCGCCTGTTTCTCTGATATATGCAGAAACAGAGAGAATCATCCACAGCGGGTCATCTGAGAAGTCGCCGCCGATATCGGAGTTACCCTTCTTTGTAAGGGGCTGATACTGGTGATAGCATCCGCCGTCCTCAAGCTGAGTAGAAGCGATGTCGATAATACGCTCTCTTGCACGGTCGGGAATCTGATGAACGAAACCGAGGATATCCTGGTTGGAGTCACGGAAGCCCATACCTCTGCCGATACCGCTTTCAAAGTAAGAAGCGGAACGGGACATGTTGAATGTAACCATGCACTGATACTGGTTCCAGATATTAACCATACGGTTAACCTTTTCATCGGGAGAATCAACGTGGTACTGGCCGAGAAGGCTGTTCCAGTGTTCCTTAAGCTCAGCGAACAGCTTGTCTGCCTTTTCAGCAGTGTCGCACATAGCAATCATTTCGTGAGCCTTTTTCTTATTGATTATGTTCTTCTTGGAGTTAGCTGTTGTAATAATCTTGTCGTCGGCGGTAAGGTCGGGAGCGAACTTTTCGTCAACAGGATTTTCTACGTAACCGAGTACGAAT
>JAZQCT010000080.1:0-11797 GCA_045546475.1 Oscillospiraceae bacterium | reverse complement strand
TCACCCCACCCCCTTTGTCGATTTTGACCAGGTCTGCAAAGTGTAATCATTCGGATTAAACTGTTGACATTGATTATAAAGAAAACGAATCATGTTTCATCGTTCCTCCTCTTCCGAAGCCACGAGTCTGTTCAGGATGTCGGCGGAGAGGGAGTTGATGAGGAGGAGCAGTTCCTTGAAGTCCATGCTGCGGTAGTGCTGCATGTAGGTGCGGTAGCCGCCCTGGATGAGGAAGGTCAGGGCGATCTCCTTGCGTGGATCATTGCGGTATTCCGGGAAAAATCCGAAAATATAGTTCTTGATGCGGTCCTCCATCATGTCGGCAAGGAGTCCCGCGCGGCTGCCGGAAAACAGGATGCTGAGCATACTCTCATGGGAGATCAGCAGGCAGTACAGCTCCTCATTGAAACGTTCCACATCCGTGAGAAATGCCGCCGGATCGGAAATGCCGGCAAGGATGCTGTCGATCAGCTCGCGCTCCAGGCTTTCGGAAAGCGCGTAAATATCACGGTAGTGCAGATAAAATGTCGCCTTGTGGATCTCCGCGCACTCGGAAAGCTCGCGGACGGTGATCTTCTCCAGCGGTTTTTCCGTGCGAAGGCGCAGGAATGCGTTGATGATGCTCCGCTTTGTTTTTTGCTGCCGTAAATCCATGGCTTCTCCTTTCCCGACATTTTTCAAAAAGCGTCGATTAAACGACTGCCGGTGAAAAATGCAGATTGCTTTTCTATGGTGACTGCGTTATAATAAGACTGTACAGTCAGAAGTTACCATTATTATAGCAGATTTCCGGATCTTTTGCAAGGGATTCCGGAACTTTTGGAAAGGAGTCAGAACATGGATCTCTACAGCTTCTACACAGGGCAGACCTTTGATGCCCACCGTTTTCTTGGCGCACATCCTGCGGCGGAGGGCTTCGCCTTCCGCGTCTTTGCACCGCACACACAGAAGATCACGCTCGCCGGTGAGTTCAGCGAATGGGAGGAGCTTGCGCTGCACCGGAGCTACAGCGAGCATTTCTGGGAGATCACGGTCCCCCACGCGAAAACCGGGCAGCGGTATCTCTACAGAATGTACAACCCCGACGGCAGCTATACAGAACATTGTGATCCCTACGGCTACGGGATGGATCTGCGTCCGGCGTTCTGTTCGATCATCCGTGATCTGACAGAATATACATTCCATGATACCAAATGGATGAAACAGCGCACGGACTGCATGGACAAGCCCCTGCACATCTATGAGCTGCACTGCGGCTCCTGGCGGAGAAATGCGGATGGGGAATGGCTGAACTACGAGGAGCTGGCAGAACTGCTGATCCCCTATATCAAGGAGATGGGCTATACCCATATTGAGCTGATGCCGATCGCGGAGCATCCCTGTGATGAATCCTGGGGCTATCAGAATACGGGTTTTTTCTCGCCGACCTCACGCTACGGCACAGCGGATCAGCTGAAAAAACTGATCGACCTCTGCCACCAGAACGGCATCGGCGTGATCCTGGATTTCGTACCGGTGCATTTTGCGGTGGACAGCTTCGGTCTGGCGCGGTTTGACGGTGCACCGCTGTATGAATATCCGAATGATGGTGCGGGTGTGAGTGAATGGGGCAGCTACAATTTCATCCATTCACGCGGTGAGGTACGCAGCTTCCTGCAGTCGAGTGCCTGCTACTGGCTGGAGGAATTTCATTTTGACGGACTGCGGATGGATGCCATCAGCCGGATGATCTACTGGCACGGCAAACAGGAATGCGGTGTCAATAACCAGGCACTGGAATTTATCCGGACGATGAACGCCGGATTGAAGGCGAGATTTCCGGGCTGTATGCTGTTTGCAGAGGATTCCACGGACTTCCCGAAGGTCACCGCGCCCGTGGAATACGGCGGTCTGGGGTTCGATTACAAGTGGGATATGGGCTATATGAACGATACGCTGAATTATTTCCGTCTCGATCCCCTGTACCGGTACAACGACTACCACAAGCTGACCTTCTCGATGATGTACTATCCCAGTGAACGCTATATCCTCCCCTTTTCGCATGATGAGAATGTCCACGGCAAGGCGACCATTCTCCAGAAAATGCACGGGGAATATGAGGATAAATTCCCGCAGGCAAGGGCATTTTATATGTATCATGCACTTCATCCCGGAAAGCTGCTCGATTTCATGGGCAGTGAGTTCGGACAGCTCCGCGAATGGGATGAAAGCCGTGAGCAGGACTGGTTCCTGCTGAAATACCCCATTCACGATGCCTTCCATCGCTACATCCGCGAGCTGAACCAGCTGTATCTGAAGCATACCGCGCTGTATGAGCGCGACTATGCAGACGGCGGCTTCCAGTGGCGCGACTGTGATCAGAATTATCCCTGCGTCTATGCGATGCAGCGGTATTCCTCGAAGGAGTCGATCGTGGGCGTATTCAATTTTGCCGGCAGCGAGCTGAAAAATTATGTTCTGCACTGCGATGCGAAAAGCCTGACCGTCCTCATGGACAGCACGGCGGATATTTACAGCGGCATCCGTCCGGACACAAAGGGAACGGTCATCAAGGGAAAGGACGGCACCTTCACCATGGATCTCCCACCGTTTGCGGCGATCTGCTTTCAGGTGAAATAGTGTAACATTTCCCCGTTTCAGCGCACTCACATTACAGAAGAAATTTTCATAGGAGGACAGATCATGAATACCACAGAAAAAACCAGGGAATTTGTACTGACTGCCATGTTTGCAGCGATCATCTGTCTGCTGGCGTTCGTGCCGTATCTGGGCTATATCCCGCTCGGCGTGATCAACGCAACGACCATCCATATTCCGGTCATCGTCGGCGCACTGTTTCTGGGACCCAAGAAGGGCGCGCTGCTCGGCGGCGTGTTCGGGCTGACAAGCCTTCTGAACAACACCTTCAAGCCGAGTGCAACATCCTTCGTATTTTCGCCGTTTTTATCCGTCGGCATGGAGGAGAATGCATTCCTGGCGGCAGTCAAGAGCCTGTGCATCTGCTTTCTGCCGCGCATCCTGATCGGCGTGGCAGCATACTATGTTTTCCTGCTGTTCAGCCGGATCGCCAGAAACAAAAAGGCGGTTGCCTACATTGCAGGCGGTCTGGCAGGTTCCCTGACCAATACGATCCTGGTCATGGGCGGCATCTATCTGCTGTTCGGAGAAGCCTATGCATCGGCGAGGGAGATGGACTACAGCGCGCTGTACGGCGTGATCATGGGGATCATCGGCATGAACGGCGTACCGGAGGCGATCGTTGCATGTCTGATCACAGCGGCAGTCTGCCCGATCCTGCGTCGGCTGCATCCGCTGTATGCGGAGCGCAAAGCTAACAGAAAGGAAGCAAATACATGATCCTTGCAATCGATGTGGGGAACTCCCACCTGGTACTCGGCGGCTTTGACGGCGAACAGATCGTATTCACAGAACGGATCTCGACCGACCTGCGCCGGACGGAGCTGGAATATGCCGTCATTCTCAGAAGTATCCTGGAGCTGCACGCAGTACCGCTGACACAGATCAGCGGCGCGATCATCTGCTCCGTCGTGCCGCCCATGGTGCAGACGCTGCGTGCAGCGATCACCAAGCTCATGCCCGGACTGCGCGTTCTGACGGCGGATCAGTATGCGGCGGTCAATGTGCCGCTGATCATTGACGATCCCCATGAGATCGGTGCGGATCTCATTGTTGCTGCCACGGCGGCACTGGAACGCTACGGCGCGCCTGCCATTGTCATTCAGTTCGGCACGGCGGTGACGATCTCCGTCATTGACCAGTATGCCTGCTACATCGGCGGCGCGATCCTGCCCGGCGTGGAGCTTTCTCTGCACTCACTTGTATCCGGCACGGCACAGCTGCCGGGCATCAGTCTGCGCGTCCCGCCCCATGTGATGGGAACGAACACGGCGGATTCCATGTGCAGCGGTGTCATCTTCGGCAATGCAGCTGCCATTGACGGCATGATCGATCGCATCTGGAAGGAACGCGGCTATGCATCGACCGCACTTGTGGCTTCGGGGGATTCTGCGGAGCTTATCATCCCCTGCTGCCGCCATAAGATCACCATTGACAAGGAACTGCCGCTGCACGGACTGCGGATCATCTATGACACATTCATGGAGGGAGGTGCACCGACATGCTGCTGACCATTGACATGGGCAATACCAATATCGTACTCGGCTGCCTTGACGGCGAACGGGTACTCTTTACCGAACGCATGGAAACTAACCTGCGCCGGACGGAGCTGGAATATGCGCTGGCGTTCCGGCAGGTGCTGGGGCTTTACAGCATCATGCCGGAGCAGCTGGAGGGCATCATCCTTTCCTCCGTTGTGCCGCCCCTTGTGCCGGTGCTGAAACAGGCACTCGCGAAGCTGACGGATGTGCCGGTCATGGTGGTCAGCCCGGAGCTGGACACGGGACTGGAACTGCGGATGGACAATCCCGCCGCAGTCGGCAGCGACCTGATCGTGGATGCAGCGGCGGCGATCACATTATACGGCGCACCGGTCATTGTCATTGATATGGGAACGGCAACCACGCTCTCTGTGGTGGCGGAGGACAGAGCCTATGTGGGAACGATCATCCTGCCGGGCGCGCGGCTCTCCCTGGATTCCCTGGCTGCCCGTACTGCCAAGCTGCCGCGGATCGGACTGACCGTGCCGAAAAAAGTCATCGGACGGAACACGGCGGACTGTATGCGCAGCGGTATTCTCTACGGCTCGGCGGCAACGCTGGACGGACTGATCGACCGCATCTGGGAGGAGCTTGGCTATGAAACGAAGCTCATTGCAACCGGCGGTCTGGCTCATGCGGTGGTACCGCACTGCTGCCATGACATTCTGCTGAATGACGAGCTTCTGCTGCAGGGACTGCGGATCATTTATGAGAGGAACAGGAGGAACACACCATGAACCTGAAGGGAAAATGCATCGTTCTTGCCGTCACCGGCGGCATTGCGGCGTACAAGATCGCCGGACTTGCAAGCACACTGAAAAAGACCGGCGCGGATGTGGTCGTTATGATGACGGAAAACGCCACGCAGTTCATCAGCCCCGTGACCTTTGAAACGCTCACGGGCAATAAATGCCTGATCGACACCTTTGACCGGAATTTCCAGTACAGCGTGGAGCATGTGGCAATTGCCAAGCGTGCGGATGTGGTGCTGGTCGCACCTGCAACGGCAAATGTCATTGCCAAGGCGGCGCACGGCATTGCGGATGACATGCTGACGACCACGCTCCTTGCGTGTCCCTGTCACAAGATCGTCGCACCGGCAATGAATACAAATATGTACCGCAACCCCATCGTGCAGGACAATCTGAAAACCCTCGCGCAGTATGGCTTTGAGGTCATCCCGCCGGACTGCGGCTACCTCGCCTGCGGGGATATCGGGGATGGAAAGATGCCCTCGGAAGAAGTACTGCTTTCCTACATCGAGAAGGCAATTGCCTGCGAAAAGACCCTTGCCGGAAAGAAAGTCCTCATCACAGCAGGTCCGACCTGCGAGCGCATTGATCCCGTGCGGTATATCACAAACCGTTCCACCGGAAAAATGGGCTATGCGCTTGCGAAAATGGCAATGCTGCGCGGCGCGGAGGTAACGCTCGTCACGGGAAAGACCGCCCTCACACCGCCGCCCTTTGTGACGGTGGTGCAGGTGGAAAGCGCGGCGGAGATGTACGACGCTGTGATGCAGGCACAGGAGCAGCAGGATATTTTCGTCATGTCAGCAGCGGTGGCAGATTATCGCCCGGCATCCGTGTCGGAGGAGAAGATCAAGAAATCTGACGGAGAAATGCAAATTCCGCTGACGCGGACACAGGACATTCTCGGAACACTCGGCGAGTGCCGGAAAGCCGGGCAGTTCCTCTGCGGCTTCTCAATGGAAACAGAAAATATGCTGGAAAATTCGCAAAAAAAGCTCCTGAAGAAAAAGGCGGACATGATCTGTGCCAACTCCCTGCGTCAGGAGGGTGCGGGCTTCGGGACGGACACCAATATTATTACACTCATCACCGCCGGCGGCGCGGAGGAGCTGCCGCTCCTGTCCAAGGAGGAAGCCGCTGACAGGATCCTTGCAAAAATTCTGGAACGCATGGAAGGATAACAGCACTTTCGCACTTCATTTTTGAAATTCTTAAAAAAACTCTCAAAAAAAGCTTGCAAAAAACCGCCGATTATTATATACTAATAATAGGCGGTTTTCTGTCAGATGCAGTACATCAGAAAGTGGGTCTGATCGCCTGTAGTAAATCTGGCAGACATAGTGCGTAAATGTGCGTGGGGGCTCTGCCCCCACACCCCCGCCAAAGGGATAATATCCCTTTGGAATCCCGATCCATTTTCATATCACCCCAGATGGGGTGATATGAAAATGCCAGAATCCAAGAAACTCTTCTCTTGGCAGGGGTGCAGGGCAGAACACACACCATTTTACACACATCCGACAAATATACTTACAGGAGTTTCAAATGTACACAATTGCACAAATTATTCAGCTGCTGGAAAGCGGTGCGTTTGACGGCTGTCTTTCCGGATTGTACGCATGTTCCGGCGATGCCCTTGCGCCCTATCGTCAGCGGTTTCTGGATGCGGCGGCGGCGTTCCGTGCGCAGTTCGGAGATGCATGTGAAGCGGCTCTGTTCTCCGCACCCGGCAGAACAGAGCTTGGCGGCAACCATACCGACCACCAGGGCGGACATGTACTGGCGGGCAGCATTGATCTGGATGTCATTGCTGTAGCAGCTCTAAACGACACAACCACCATCCGTCTGCAGTCCGAGGGAATGCCCATGGACATCGTAGATACTGCCGATCTTACGCCCCGTCCGGAGGAGCAGGGAACCTCTGCTTCCCTTCTGCGCGGCATCGCGGCAAAATTCACAGAGATGGGCTATCCGGTGTCGGGCTTTGATGCCTACACGACTTCCAGCGTCCTGCGCGGTTCCGGGCTTTCGTCCTCTGCTGCCTTTGAGGTGCTGGCAGGCAATATCTGCAACGCCTTCTTTGCCGGCGGCAGGGTGGACGCGGTGCAGATCGCACAGATCGGACAATATGCGGAGAACGTCTATTTCGGCAAGCCCTGCGGTCTGATGGACCAGATGGCTTGCTCCGTGGGCGGCGTGATCGCAATTGATTTCGGGGCGGAAACACCCGTCATCACACGCGCTGAGGTGGAACTGGAACATGAGGGCTATGCACTCTGCATTCTCGACAGCGGCGCGGATCATGCGGATCTTACGGAGGATTATGCTGCCATTCCGGCAGAAATGCGTTCTGCGGCGGAGGCTCTTGGAAAGAATCTTCTTTCGGAGACCGACATTGCCGCCGTGATGAAGCATCTCCCCGCACTGCGCCGCCGCTGCGGTGACCGTGCGGTCATGCGCGCGCTGCATTTCTTCGGAGATGATGCCAGAGTATCCCGCGAGGCAGATGCTTTGAAAAACGGCAATTTCCCTGCGTTTCTTGCAGAGGTGCGCGCATCGGGGCAGTCCTCGTTCATGTATCTGCAGAATGTCAGCACCTATGATGATGCCGAAAAGCAGGAAGTCGCCCTGACCATCGCGCTGTGTGAACAGCTCCTCGGCAGCCGCGGTGCTGTGCGCGTACACGGCGGCGGCTTTGCAGGAACGGTGCAGGCATTCGTACCGCTGGACATGCTGGAGAACTTCCGCAAAGAAACGGAGCGCGTCCTTGGCGAAGGCAGCTGTCATGTGCTGAAGATCCGGAGCGTGGGCGGCGTACAGCTTACAGCATCCTGATTTCCGGGCTTACACCAATATACATAAAGGAGAAAAACAAATGGGAAAGATCCTGATTACGGGCGGTGCCGGCTTCATCGGCAGCCATGCCTGCGTGGAATTTCTGGAGCGTGACTATGCCATCGTTGTGGTGGATAACCTCTCCAATTCCAAGGAGGAAAGCATTCGCAGAATGGAACAGATCACCGGAAAAAGTGTGGATTTCTGCAAGGCGGATATCCGCGACAAGGAGGCTCTGCGCAGCATTTTCAGAGCGCACGAGATCGACGCGGTGGTGCATTTTGCAGGCTATAAGGCTGTCGGCGAGTCCGTCGCAAAGCCGCTGGAATACTATGAGAACAATGTCGGCGGCACGATGGTGCTGCTGGAGGTCATGCGGGAATTTGGCTGTAAAACGATGGTATTTTCCTCGTCCGCTACGGTCTACGGCATGAACAATCCTGTACCGTATACGGAGGACATGCCCACCTCGGCAACGAATCCCTACGGCTACACCAAGGTCATGATCGAGCAGATCCTGCGGGATATGTGTATTTCCGATCCGGAGTTCCGTGTTGTGGCTCTGCGCTATTTCAACCCCATCGGCGCACACAAAAGCGGTCTGATCGGCGAGGATCCGAACGGCATCCCGAACAATCTCCTCCCCTACATCAGTCAGGTGGCGATCGGCAAGCTCAGCCAGCTCTCCGTCTTCGGCAATGATTACGACACGCCCGACGGCACGGGAGTACGCGACTATATCCATGTGGTCGATCTTGCCAAGGGGCATGTGAATGCGGTGGAATATGCCTGTCAGAATCCCGGCTTCATGCCCATCAATCTTGGTACGGGCAGAGGGCAGAGCGTACTGGAGGTAGTCCGTGCCTACGAGGCAGCCAGCGGCAGAACCATTCATTACCGTATCGTGGACAGAAGACCCGGCGATATTGCAGAATCCTATGCGGACGCTTCCCGCGCCTGGGAGCTGCTCGGCTGGAAGGCGCAGGAGCTGCTGGATACGATGTGTGAGGACAGCTGGCGGTTCATGCAGCAGAATCCCAACGGTCTGTGATAGAAAGGAAATCTGATGGAACAGTTTTTTATTATTCTCGGTGTCATTGTTGCCCTTCTCCTGCTGGTGGTCATTTTCGGCGGCAAACAGCAGAACTGGCGCAAGGTTCTGAATTTTTTCATTGAAGAAACGGACGAGGCGGACAGCCGTCCGCAGCGGATCCGTCCCGACCGGGCAAGAAGCTCCGGCGGACGCAGAAATCCGAACCAGCCCTATACAGAAATGGCGATCCTCATGCAGAAGATCGACGAACGCCGCCGCGTGGTGGATTCTTCCGGTCATTCCACGCTGTATGACGAATACTTTGAGCTGGTATTCCAGACCCGCAAGGGCGAAACGCTGCACCTGACCGCATCCCGTGCGGCATTCAAGGAGATCCCGTTCAACCAGCAGGGTTCCCTGACCCACAAGCGCGGTACACTGGTGAAATTCAAGTATGCCGGCGGTCTGATTTCGGATGAACATTCGCCGATGATGAATGTATAACACAGATAGTCCCTCCCGAAAAACGGGAGGGACTATTTTCTACGGAATGGCTTATGGTCTCACCAAAAATTCCTCCAGTGCCATTGTACCGCCGGTGCCGGTATGGGCGGCGTACTGGAGCAGGAGGGCGGCATCGTTAGCATTATAGGCATCATCACCGTTCAGGTCGGCAAAGGCTTCCTGCTTCACGTTCAGGATCCGTGTTCCGGTGCCTGCGTGGGCGGCAGCCTTCAGGAGAAGTGCCGCATCGCTCGCATCCACATGGGCATCGCCGTTGAGATTGGCAAGGGAGAAGCCCTGGAAATCACAGTGGATGGTCACATTCTCAAACGGCGTATCGAAGCTGTTGCGCTGCGTATCCAGCAGGGCTTCCCATTCCTGCTGTGTGCCGCCGAAATAGATGTCCGTCAGTCCCGGCTCACCGAAGCTGTCCGTCAGATCGCTGAATACTGTCACCGTGGCAGGCACGACCAGCGCGGTCAGGCTTTCGCAGAAGAACAGGGAGAGCTTGTCCAGATCCGTCACGCCTGCAGGGATCTCCAGATACGGGAGCTGATAGCAGCGTACAAAGGCATTGCCCAGCTCTGTCAGGCTCTCCGGCAGGGTCAGATCCACAAGACTTTTGCACTCTGTAAATGCGGCATCGCCGATAGAACGCAGTCCCTCCGGCAGCGTGATGCCCTGCAGGGTGCCGCAGCCTGCAAATGCGCCGCCGCCAATGGCGGTCACAGTCTCCGGGACGGTATAGAACGCCTCCAGACGGCACGCCGGATAATGATACAGTACGGTCATATCCCGGCTGAACAGGATGTTTCCGTCCTGTACGCAAAGGGCTGGATTGTTCTCATCCACAAGGATCTCCTCCAGCGCATTGCAGCCGGTAATGCCAAGCTTTGTCACGGATGCAGGAACGGTGAGCCTGGTCAGCACATGGTTATAGTAATAGGCACTGCCGATCAGTCCGCTGTTACATAAGCCGGTAACCTTCGTGACCGGCAGTCCCTCGATCTTGGACGGAATGACGATCTCCGGCAGCGTATAATCCATCTGGTAGATCTCGATGTGGTCGGCATACTTCCGGTAAGCGATGCTGTTGGTAAAACCGAGCGTGTACTCGTCGGATTCCTCATAGCTGACATAATAGCAGTAATTTTCCGCCTCCGGGGGCAGGGCATTCCACACGGCGGAGGAAGGGGGTTCCATTTCCCAGAAGATCTTTGTCAGACTTGTGTCTGCAAAGGCGATATCGCTGATGTCCGTGACAGTATAGGGAATCACAACGCCGAGCAGCCCGGGGCATCCAGAGAAGGCATTGTCACAAATAGCAGTCACGGGCAAACCTGCGATCTCCCGGGGAATCACCACCTCTGCGGTATCCGCAGTACAGCGGATGATCTCCGCGCGGTCTGCATACAGGCGGCAGACAAAAACACCTTCCGTCACTTCCTCTGTGTACGGATCCTGTAACTCTTCCTCCGGAATGACTTCCGCTGAGGTCATCAGCGTGGGCGTACAGAAATTTCCGAGCATCATCAGGGATGCAAGCATTGCAGTCAGTTTTTTCATAAGATCATCCTCCTTGCGGGAAGCTCCGCTGTCGATCGCCTCCCGATCATCCGGGGGGCGGTTTCTTCATCCTTTGCTTATATAACAACGCCGAAAGGAAAAGATTGGACGTTTCGCAGGCGCATTTCTGATTTTCAGCACAATGCACGAAAAGAAAAGCAGAAATTTATGGAAAGCAACAGTGTTTGCGCCGTAAATATGCAGAATCCGACAAAAAGGATTGACATTTCACTGCAAAAACAGTATAATATAGGTAGCCGTTTGGCTGAATCCTACATCAGAAAGGTTGAACCATCATGGGAAAATTTGTAATCAAGCAGACGAAAACAGGCTATACATTCGCACTCAAGGCTGGCAACGGCGAGACCATCGCAACGGGCGGTGAGGTGTACTCCTCTCTGGCAAGCTGCAAGAACGGCTGTGAGAGCGTTATGAGAAACGCACCGGAAGCAAACTTCGAGAACCAGACCGAGGAGAATTTCGAAACTGCAAAGCATCCGAAGTTTGAAATGTACCTCGACAAGGCTGGCGAATACCGTTTCCGTCTGAAGGCAAAGAACGGCGAAGTGATCGCAGCAAGCGAGGGCTACAAGGCAAAGGCTGGCTGTCTGAACGGCATCGAGAGCGTGCGCAAGAACGCTGTGGACGCACCGATCATTGAACCTGAGACTGAGGCTGAATAATCGAAACCCAAAAATAACGGCTCATCGTACATGCGGTGAGCCGTTCAGCTTGTAGAAAAAGTCTTTTTTCTGGGGTTAGCACCCCAAAGCTCCCCCACCTCACCGGTGCCGTCCCCTCTGTCACTTCGTGCCGTCTCCCCACCCCGTGGGGAGCAGCCCCTTGTCGCTCACCGCAGTGAGCGGAATCTCCTAATGCCGTCGCCTTTTTTAGGGGTGGATCTTTCAAAAAGTCCGGTGGACTGTTTG
>JAZQCT010000079.1:0-1941 GCA_045546475.1 Oscillospiraceae bacterium | reverse complement strand
ATGAGCAATGGCTTTTCGGCGGAGAGCAGTACACCGCGCCGGTGCTGCAGGCGATCGACGAGTTTATGGACCCACGCAGTTAACGGAGACCAATGAGATGAAATACGCCGGAATATACTGGTCGCAGTTCGCACCGATGATAAAAAAGAGTATTCGGTAAAGATTTAGTGCGTCTCTTGCGGAGCAGTCGATCCGGGAAGGCATCGCGGAACTGATGCCCGCCCTGTGTTCGACGGATGAGGTCATGTTCCGTCTGCAGCACGGGAGGCTGTACCGGGAGCACACCATCGCAAACGGAGAGTCCGTCTGTGACTACTGGGTCGTCGGGGACAAAATCCGGGATCCGAAGTAGAGAGAGGTAAATTGTCCCTTCCAGGAGAGAGAAAGGAATCAAGATGATCATCCTGCAGCTTGCTTTATATTGTGCCATGTTCACGCTGATGGTGAAGGCCGGTGTGGGGAACAATGCACTGAACGGTTTATATTTCTATCCCAAACCGGTTCAGGAAAAGGTTTATGAACTGGGACTGACAGATCGGAAAACCGTCGCAAAGAAGCGAAAATACTTTATGACAGCCTTTTTCGCAGTCATGGCAGCAGCCCTGATCCTGATCATCCGCGTATGGAATGGGGTGCATGACTTCCTTCCGGCATACCTGCAGGCGCTTCTCTTCCTTGAAGTCATGAACTGGTACGACGGGATCGTGATTGACCGTCTGTGGGTCGGCCACAGCCGGTTCTGGATCATCCCCGGCACGGAAGAAATCCCGTTCGTACAGACTTGGGCTCAGGTCCTGAAGAAACGCGGAATCCTGACATTGATCTGGATCGCCGGGGCGGCCGTTGTCTCCGGAATCATTGTATTGCTTTTTTAGGAGGAATCAGATATGTCACGAAAAGATTCGGAACATCAAAAGAAATCCATGAGTATGCTGTTCCGGGGAAAGGCGATCTTCAAACCGCTGAACACAGGACACATCGATGCGCACGTCAGCTGCGTCCGGGAGTGGGTCGCCAACATCTTCTTCTATACGAAGAATGACACCACCATCATGATCGATGCAGGCTACAACTATGCACGTTTGCAGGAAAAAATGGGATGGCTGGACCTGGATCCGGCTTCGATCCGGCATATCCTGATCACACACCAGGATACGGATCACGTCGGCGCCCTGGAGCGGGACAGCGAGCTCCTGTTCAAAGATGCAATGGTGTATATCGGGGAGATCGAAAACCGGTACCTGACCGGCGAGGTCAGGAGAAAGGTGTTCCACGGGGCATATAAGCTGCCGATGGTCAAAACGGATAACCGAAAGACCCTCCTGAAAGACGGTGAAGTGTTCCATATCAATGATATTAAAATTGAATGCATTCTGGTCCCCGGGCATACCTGGGGCCATATGGTCTATCTGATAGATAACAAGTACCTTTTCACCGGAGATACGATCTGGTTCGGCGCGGACGGAGGCTACAGCTTCATCAGTACGCTGGCGGAGGACAACAAGCTGGCGGTGCAGTCGCTTGAGAAGCTGGAAAAGAACCTCCGTGCAAGGAACACGCCGATCAAGATCATTACCGGGCATACTGGCTGGACGGATGATCTGGACTTTGCCTTCCGGCATAGAACAGAGATCTGCAAACCGTTCACGAAGAAATATACGGATCCGTCAGCTCCGTATGACGGGTATATCGAGGACGATGATACAGAAAATGGCGCAAGAAATACACTACTTGGAAAGGTGGCTGTCAGATGAAACCGGATTATAAAACTGGGTACCGAAGGGCATGGTGTACGGACTGGCAGGCGGAACGATTGCTGCTTTTGCTGCATTCCTTATACTTGGCGCGACGAGGATTATCCTTCACGGAACACCGAGGCTGGTCTGCGGGATTATTTTCGGGATCGGTACGCTGGTGCTGCTGTTTTTCGCGGTCTGGATG
>JAZQCT010000078.1:0-2779 GCA_045546475.1 Oscillospiraceae bacterium | reverse complement strand
CGCAGGTTTTCGAGCAGAAATTTCATGCAGACAAGGCGAAAAGGTGCAGGCAGGCTGTCGCCTGTCAAACCTTTTCAACGCAGGATGCGTGAAATTTTGCCGAAAAGATGCGTTGTTAGGCTTAGTGTCAACACGACCTAAGAGGGTTCAAAGGGCGAAGCCTAACAGGCTCTAATCTACAGCAAAAACGTCCCCACCCCATCCATAAGAATCGCCGCCGCACACACCATTCCAACCCCCTGCACGAACCATGCGGGAGCTGTTTGGGCAAACCGATCCATCAGCGGATGGATACCCCTGACAAGGAGCAGACCCATCAGCCCGAACAGCAGACTGCTCGGGAGGGAGATGATGCCCCGGAAATTACACCACCATGCGCTGTAATTCCAGAGAGGATACCCGGCGATCTTCTGAAGCGGATGGAAGGTCAGAAGTTCCAGCACGGTCGGGATCAGGACACTGCCGGCAAATACAGGCAGCCAGTGATTATGCCTGCGGAACAGAAGCAGGAGCGCAAGCCCCGCAAAGCCGTAGATCGGGCAGAGCGGCAGGTGCAGCATCCCCCTGTCCTCGTAAAAACGGTACATGATGAGGTTGAGCAGAACTTCATAGAGCCAGCCGCAGAAGCTGCAGAGGGTAAATTCGGCAGCATACCGGCAGAGATTGGTGAATGTATTGTTTTTTATTGGAATACCTCCCTTCAAAAAATATGCCCCCTTGCTGAAAGCATCGGGGGCATTTGCATTATGATCAGTTTTGAACTCACAATAGCTATGATTCCGCACGAACGCAGTGAGTAAAGGAATCATGCGGCTGGGAAACCTTAACACGAGAAACAAATTCTCGTTGCTTGAATTTCCCGAAACGTGTAATGCCAGCGCAGGCTCTGCGTTTATGCGAGTTTAGCAAGTTCTTCGTCAGTTGCAAGCTGGATGCCTGCGTCTGCAAGCACCTTTGCAGCGCGAACCTCA
Organism: Oscillospiraceae bacterium; assembly: GCA_045546475.1. Classification (GTDB taxonomy): domain Bacteria; phylum Bacillota; class Clostridia; order Oscillospirales; family Ruminococcaceae; genus UBA3855. The sequence continues at coordinate 1,808 of JAZQCT010000078.1, read as the reverse complement.
TCATCCACGTGGAGTACGATGTAAGCACACTTGCCGATGATGGTGATGCAGGCATAGAGATAGTCGATGTTGATGCCGGCTTCGCCCAGAACCTTGGTGATCACACCCAGACCGCCCGGCTGATCCGGAATTGCTGCGCACATAACTCTTGTGATGCTGGACATCAGACCCTTTGCAGAAAGCATCTCCTGTGCCTTCTTGCAGTCGGAAACGATCATACGAACGATGCCGAAATCCTGTGTGTCCGCCAGAGACATCGCACGGATGTCAATGCCGCCCTCTGCCAGCGTCTCGGTCACCTTCACAAGCTGTCCCGGCTTGTTCTCCATGAAAATAGAAAGCTGCTGTGTTGTCATAGTGGTTATCCTCCTTTATATATCTGTGTATCATGCAGGACTGACGGGGGGACGCTGTCCCCCCGTACCCCCTGCCAAAGGGATGTGATCCCTTTGGAATCCCAAAGCGTTTTGCCATTGCACCCTTGCAGGGTACAAAGGCAAAACGTTAGAACTGCAAGAATCATATTCTTGGCAGGGAGATAGGAAGGACGGTCACACCATCAGACTGCGTGACAAACAATTTTATCAAGCAGTAAACTCATATCCCAGAGCAAAAGCTTTTTTATTGAGTTCAATGAACTGCGGCTTTACAACCTGTTCAAGAGCTGCCATCCACTTATCATAATCAATATGGAAATGCTTTGCAAGCTGACCCATGAGCACGATGTTGACAGCTCTTGCAGAACCAGCCTGTTCTGCGAGTGCGAGTGCGTCGAATGCTTCCAGTCTGACATTCTTTGCACGCAGTTCGTCCAGGATCTCTGCGGGATATTCTGCCGCGCCGGTGATGACCGGCATGGGGTCGATGCGCTGTGTATTGGTGATGAGTACGCCGTCCTCCTTCAGAAGGGAAGCATATCTCGCCGCCTCGATGCGCTCAAAAGAGATCACATAGTCTGCCTCACCGGTCTGGATCACCGGAGAATAAACCTTCTCACCGTAGCGTACATAGGTGATAACAGAGCCGCCTCTCTGGCTCATGCCGTGCACTTCCGATACCTTGATGTCATAGCCCTCGTTCATGAGCACTCTGCCCAGCAGCTTGCTGGCAAGCAAAGAACCCTGACCGCCGACACCGCAGATCACAATGCCTTTTGTATCCATAGTAGTAACTCCTTTTCAAAGTGTATGTAATCGGGGGACAGCGTCCCCCCATTCAATTAGTCAGTGATCGCTCCAAAAGCACACAGCTGCTTGCATACGCCGCAGCCTACGCAGAGTGTATTGTCAATTGCAGCCTTGCCGTTTTCCATATGGATTGCAGGGCAGCCCATCTTCATGCACTTCTTGCAGCTCTTGCACTTGTCTGCATCCACCTTAACCGGCGGCTTTGCCTTGACGGACTTCAGCAGAACGCAGGGACGGCGGGAGATGATGACGGACGGTTCGTTCACAGCCAGTTCTTCCTTGAGTGCCTTTTCGCATTCGTCCAGATTGTAGGGATCTACCACACGGACACGATTGATACCCAGTGCGTGGCAGAGAGCCTCCAGATCAATCTTGGTTGCCGGATCGCCCTTGATATTGTAGCCGGTGGTCGGATTCTGCTGGTGACCGGTCATGCCGGTGATGGAGTTATCCAGAATCAGAACCGTGGAATTAGAGCCATTGTAAGCAATATTCGCAAGACCTGTCATGCCGGAGTGCATGAATGTGGAGTCACCGATGACTGCAACTGTCTTGCCCTCTGTTTCTGCACCGCCTGCCTTGTTGAAGCCATGCAGACCGGAGATGGACGCACCCATGCAG
>JAZQCT010000077.1:0-23035 GCA_045546475.1 Oscillospiraceae bacterium | reverse complement strand
TACCCCCGCCAAAGGGATGTCATCCCTTTGGAATCCCAAATCGTTTTGCCATTGCACCCCTGCGGGGTACAAAGGCAAAACGTTAGAAGTCGGAGGCCAAGCGGTCTTAGGAAGACAACACTTAGCTACAACTCCTTGGCTCACAGAACGACATGGCTACGATCCGACTTTACCCCCGCCAAAGGGATGTCATCCCTTTGGAATCCCAAATCGTTTTGCCATTGCACCCCTGCGGGGTACAAAGGCAAAACGTTAGAATCGAAACAATTTCATTCTTTTGACAGTGCACCAGGAACAGAGTTCCCGCATACACACATTGCAAAGCAATTTAATCTGTAATCGCACCAAATGCACAAAGCTGTTCACAGACTGCACAGCCAACACAAAGAGTCGTATCAATGCAAGCCTTGCCGTTTTCCATATGGATTGCCGGGCATCCCATCTTCATGCACTTCTTGCAGCCCTTGCACTTGTCTGCATCCACCTTGACCGGCGGCTTTGCCTTGACGGACTTCAGCAGAACGCAGGGACGGCGGGAGATGATGACGGACGGTTCATTCACAGCCAGTTCTTCCTTGAGTGCCTTTTCACATTCATCCAGATTGTAGGGATCTACCACACGGACACGATTGATGCCCAGTGCGTGACAGAGTGCCTCCAGATCAATCTTGGTTGCCGGATCGCCCTTGATATTGTAGCCGGTGGTCGGATTCTGCTGGTGACCGGTCATGCCGGTGATGGAGTTATCCAGAATCAGGACTGTGGAATTAGAGCCGTTATAGGCAATATTCGCAAGACCTGTCATGCCCGAGTGCATGAATGTGGAGTCACCGATGACAGCCACGGTCTTGCCCTCTGTTTCTGCACCGCCAGCCTTGTTGAAGCCATGCAGACCGGAGATGGATGCACCCATGCAGAGGGTGGAATCCAGTGCGCACAGCGGCGGCACTGCGCCGAGTGTATAGCATCCGATGTCACCGAGGACTGTGATCTTGTTTTTTGCCAGAACATAGTACATACCTCTGTGCGGACATCCTGCACACATGACCGGAGGACGGTTCGGAACAACGGTATCCGCAGATACGGAAGCCTTTTCCGGCATACCGAATACTGCCGCAATACTCTTCTGGGAATATTCGCCCAGAGGTGTGAACAGCTCCTTGCCGATGCAGTCCACGCCGATATTCTTGCAGTGCGTCTCAATAATACCATCGAGTTCTTCCACGATGTACAGCTTTTCGACTGCTGCTGCAAAATCCTTGATCTTCTGTACGGGCAGCGGATGTACCATACCGAGCTTCAGCACGGAAGCCTTGTCACCGAACACTTCCTTGACATACTGGTAGTTTGCACCGGAAGTGATAATGCCGATCTTGGTATCGCCCATTTCCACACGATTGATGGGAGAGGTTTCTGCATATTCCACGAGCTTCTGTGTGCGTTCTTCCACAACAGGATGACGGCGGATGGCATTGCCGGGCATCATGATGTACTTCGCCGGATTCTTTTCATAGGGCTTTACCTCCGGCACAACACGCTCTTCCTGCTCTACCACGCTCTGTGCATGGGCAATTCTGGTGCACACGCGGAGCATACAGGGGGTGTCGAACTGCTCAGAGATCTCAAAGCCGAGCTTTGCAAATTCCTTGCATTCGGAAGAATCCGCAGGTTCGAGCATGGGAACCTTTGCGCCGATGGCATAGTGACGGGAATCCTGCTCATTCTGGGAAGAATGCATTCCCGGATCATCTGCTACACAGATCAGCAGACCGCCGGTCACGCCGGTATAGGACAGTGTAAACAGCGGGTCAGCTGCCACATTCAGACCAACATGCTTCATTGCACAGGCAGTGCGCACACCCTTAAGGGATGCGCCGAAAGCGGCTTCCATAGCAACCTTTTCATTGGGTGCCCATTCGCAGTACATTTCGTCGTATTCTGCGGCAAATTCGGTGATTTCAGTGCTGGGGGTGCCGGGGTAGCTGGAAACTACCTGACATCCAGCCTCGTACAGACCTCTGGCAACAGCAGCGTTGCCGATCATCAGTTCTTTCATGTAGACCTCCGTAATATGTAGGTGTTAATGGTGCGGCAAACCGCCGCATATTGGTGAGTGAACGAACAGAGTAAGGGCATTTTGCGGTACTCTGTTCCTGCATTCTCTGTCAAGAGAATGATTTCCTGCAAGTCTAACGTTTTGCCTTTGTACCCCGCAGGGGTGCAATGGCAAAACGCCTTGGGATTCTCAAGGGATTCCATCCCTTTGGCAGGGGGCGGCGAGTCGCCGCCGACATTTTGCTCCCAATGCGGCAGAGCCGCAAAGGTCGCGGGGGCAGAGCCCCTGCAAAACTCCCTTACTCCTCTTCGTTTCTCTTATCAATAATACGCTTTGCCTTGCCCTCGTATCTCTGGATGGTTCTGGGGGGAACGAGGGTGACCTTTGCCTGAATGCCGAGCACGGTCTTGAGCTTGAATGCCGCATCCTTCTGGAGACGTTCCAGATCGGCGAAATTCTCCAGCAGAGCCGGATCATTGATTTCAATACGAACCTCGAGATAGTCCGTATAATTCTTTCTGGTGAGTACCAGCTCATAATGGGGAGAAATGCCCTCGATGGTGGCAAGCACGCTTTCGATCTGGGACGGGAACACATTCACGCCGCGGATCTTCAGCATATCGTCGCTTCTGCCCTGTACCTTTTCCATGCGGACATGGGTTCTGCCGCATTTGCAGGTATCGTAATGCAGACGGGTGATATCCTTTGTGCGGTAACGCAGCATCGGGATGCCTTCCTTTGTGAGCGTCGTGATGACCAGTTCGCCCTTTTCGCCGGCAGGCAGTACCTCGCCGGTTTCGCTGTTGATGATCTCGGGGAGGAAATGATCCTCGGCAATATGCAGACCGCAGCGGTATTCGCATTCGCCGGATACGCCCGGACCCATCAGCTCGCTCATACCATAGTTATCCGTTGCAAACAGCCCGAAACCCTTTTCGATCTTGTCACGCAGGGCATCCGTGCATCCCTCCGAACCGAACAGACCAATGCGGAGCTTCAGTTCATCGTTGGAAATGCCCATATCATGTGCAACCTCGCTCATATACATCGCATAGGACGGTGTACTGATTAGAACGGACGCGCCGAAATCCTTCAGGATCTTTGCCTGCTTCTGGGTGTTGCCGGAGGAGATCGGAATGACCGCACAGCCGAGCTTTTCCAGACCATAGTGCAGACCGAGCGCACCAGTGAACAGACCATAGCCGAACGAGATCTGTGCCACATCGTTATCATTGACACCGACTGCCGCACAGAAACGTGCCACACAGTCGCTCCAGTTGCTGATGTCGTTCCGGGTATAGCCTACAACGGTCGGATTGCCCGTTGTACCGCTGGATGCATGGATGCGCACAATGTCTTTGAGCGGAACGGCAAACAGTCCATAGGGATAGTTGTCGCGCAGATCCGCCTTTGTGGTGTAGGGAATGTACTGGATGTCGGACAGACATTTGATCTTGTCCGCAGTGACACCGGCTTCTGTCAGCCGCTTGTTGTAGAACGGCACATTGTTCATACAATAGTCCACCAGATGCTTTAACCGCTGGAGCTGCAATGCTTCGATCTCCTTGCGCGGCATGGTTTCAATGTCCTTTTGGAAAAACAATTTTCTCTACCTCTTTCCAATGATTTTTATGCAGGTTGCATGATTATACTTATTATAACATTTTTCGGCAATACTGTCAAGGGGTTTTAGCTGGATAAAGCACGCCGAAAACAGAAAACCGCCCATGCGGGACGGTTCCAACTTGTAGAAAAAGTCTTTTTCTGGGGTTGGGATACCAAAACTGCCCCCACCCCCTGCCCCTCCCTCTGGGAGGGGGCGATTGAGCCGGTGCTCCGCACCGGCAAGGGCTACCGCCCTTTTGAAACCCATTAAACAGAAAACCGCCCATACAGGACGGTTCTTGATGTTATGATTCCGGAACGGTTTCCGCAGTCTGATTTTCTGCAAAATCCCAGCGTATGATGAAATCGGAGCCGGAGATCTTTTCCAGCTGCTTGAAATAGTTTTCGATCAGCTTTTTTGCGCGGTCCTGCGCATTCATGAGCAGAACGGAGTCGTTCAGGATCTCCTGTTCCATGTTCTCCTGCGCTGCCTGCACTGCCTTCTGCTGATCCTCCATCGTGATCTCATTCGCATTCATGCCGTCCGCAGAAAGCACATAGGACTCCTCATTCAGCGATTCCGGATCCACCTTGATGCTCTGGATCTCTGCCGGCGGGATCGTGATCGTATACACGTTGTCCTCCACCTTCATGCTGACCTTTGACATGTCAATGCCGATCTTGGCAGTACCGATGTACTCGATCCACAGCGTTCTGTCCTTTTCGCCGAGGTGCGCAAGACCGCTGCCCTTGGGCTTGACCATTTTTGCAACGTTATGATAGTCGCATTCCAGTGTTGCCAGATCGCATATGGAACGGATCTGTGAAATTTCCGGCACATTTGCAGGCTCCGTTTCCGTGACCGGAGCATCTACAGTGACAGTCTCCTCTTCTGCACATCCGCAGAGGGACAGCAGAAACAGCAGCGCACCCATACAGGCAAGTAATCTTTTCTTCATAATACACCTCAGCTTACCATGACCACATATTCATCATTGACCTGCTCCACCCAGGGAACGATCAGGGCTTCCACAGAATTGACCGCATTTTTCTTTGCCATCTCATAGAACTGCGGTTCATTTTCGATCTTGTTGGTCAGATCCTCATAGCACAGGGAATAGGCTTCCTGCATTCCTGTTTCGGTGTTGAATTTCTTGTCCTTGAAAATATAGTCCATCGTATTGGAATCCACAATAATATCGTGGATCTCCACCTCCGGGAGCGTCAGTGTGATCACCTTCTGCACATCGTCAATGTCGATCTCGATCTTGCTGAAGTCCACACCGGCTTTTACTGTGCCTTCGTAGTAGACATAGTAGCGCACCGCAGTACCATCCTCGCTGTAAGCTTCTGCGATGGAATTATAGATATAGGAAGCAGTCGAGATCTCGCTGATCTCAAAAATCTCCTGGAGCTGTGCATCCGTAAAGGTGACCTCGGCAGAATAGCTGGTCTCATCAAGCAGATCCTCGGCTTTGTGTTTCGCTTTGTTCCCGAAATATGCGATCAGAGCCGCCGCCGCAATGATGATGAGAAGTGCCAGTATTCCGAAAATCAGCAGCAGTATCCTCTCCGTTTTGCTTTTCAGCATTTCTGTTATGACCTTCAGCATGTTGTGATCCTCCGTCAGTAATGTTGCTTCAATTATACCACACAGCCCAAAATCTGTCAAGCTTCGGCAAAAACAACCGCATCCGCCGGCAGATATTTTTCTCCAACTGTACGCCCTCCAAATACAGTCGTATTCACCAAAAAAGCATTTTATATTGTATAAAATTTGTACCCATTCCCAATTGCTTTTTTCGGGAAAATCGAATATAATAAGTATTAGCGAAATATCGTTATTTTGAAATGTTAGTTATAGAAAGGAAACATCACTATGGGAGTTAAAGTTGTAAAATTCGGCGGTTCAAGCCTTGCAGATGCCAATCAGATCAAGAAGGCTGCCGCAATTATAAAGGCAGACGCAGACAGAAGATTTGTTGTACCGTCCGCACCGGGCAAGCGTTATGATGACGACATCAAGGTAACAGACATGCTGTATGCCTGCTATGAAAAGGCAAGCAGAGGTCAGGATTTCACCGCAGATTTCCAGATGATCAAGGATCGCTACAACGGCATTATTGCAGATCTTGGCGTGGACGTTTCCCTGGAGGAGCAGTTCTCCCAGATCCAGAAGGCTCTGGCAACTGCCGGCAGAGAGTATGCCGCAAGCCGCGGTGAGTACCTCAACGGCATCATCATTGCTGCATACCTGGGCTTCACCTTTGTGGACGCTGCCGATGTCATCGTATTCAGCGATCAGGGTGTCATGATGCGCCATGAGACTGTTGCAAAGCTCCGCGAGCGTCTGAGCGGCGTGGAAAATGCCGTGATCCCGGGCTTCTACGGCAGATCCGTCAGCGGCGTGGTACGCACCTTCTCCAGAGGCGGCTCCGACGTGACCGGTTCCCTGGTGGCAAGAGCCGTGCGCGCTTCTGTATATGAGAACTGGACGGACGTTTCCGGTATGCTGGTCGCTGACCCCAGAATCGTTGACAGCCCGCTGACCATCAACGAGATCACCTACAAGGAACTCAGAGAGCTTGCCTACATGGGTGCAACCGTTCTGCATGAGGATGCTATTTTCCCGGTAAGAACCGCAGGCATCCCGATCAACATCCGCAACACCAACGCACCGGAGGATGACGGCACCATGATCATTCCGGATGATGACGCAAGCGATGATGCAAAGGTACGCACCATTACCGGTATCGCCGGCAAGAAGGGCTTCACCGTTATCAATATTGAAAAGTCCATGATGAACAGCGAAGTGGGCTTCTGTCTGGATGTACTGAGCGTGATCGCAGAGCTGGGTATTTCCTTTGAGCATATGCCGTCCGGTATCGACACCATGAGCGTGATCGTAGACAGCGCAAGCCTGGAGGGCAAGGAAGAAAAGCTCATCGAGGCACTGCACCGCATTGTGAACCCCGACCATGTTTCCATTGAGAAGGACATTGCCCTGCTGGCAGTGGTGGGCAGAGGTATGCGCCGCACACATGGTACTGCTGCAAGAATCTTCGCAGCCCTCGCACATGCAAGGATCAATGTCAAGATGATCGACCAGGGCTCCAGCGAGCTGAATGTCATTGTCGGCGTGGCTGAACATGATCTCCACCAGGCGATCCGCAGCATCTATGAGGTATTCATCACCTCCAAGATGGAGCTGGCACTGATCAAGAGTGATATTATCTCCTAAAATGATAGAAATCAAAAATCCGATGCCTTTGAGGGGCATCGGATTTTCTGATTTCGGACTTGACAGATTATGTCGGATATTGTATAATAAATTTGAGAGTGCATCTAAACGGATGGCGGTCAAATCCTGCTCCCTGAGGGGAGTGAATGCGATGCAGTACATAACATGGCAAGATATGATTCAGCTTGGCATTCTGCTTGTAGCTGTTGCGAATCTTTTGTATATGTGGTTTCGTGATAAAAGGAAATAACCGCCTGACTCCCCAGTAAGGCGGTTATTTCTTTAGCCAATTTTCAACGGGAGCGACCGTCACCGGTGTACTCTCTTTAATTATATTATACTACAACAGCCGCATAATGTCAAGAAAAAAACTGATGTCTTTGTCAGACGTTCTCTCCCCGCCCACAAAAGGCGGGGTTCCGCTTATCTCTCCGGAAATGCCAGCTTCACAGAAAGCGCGTAATTGCTGTAGCGTTCATCATCCGTCACATCCGCGATCACATCAATGAACGACGGCAGGATAATGGGCGTATCGATATGCTCCAGCTCGATCTCCAGTGTCGCAAGGGTATCGCTGAAAGCATAGACATCCAGCTCCAGCACCTGCTTCCGAAATGGAAATGCATACCGCACCTTGCTGACGGTCTGCTTGCCGGGGTCCGCTTCTTTCAGAAACGCCTCGTACTGTTCATGGGAGATCTCCTCCTCCAGTTCAATGCGTTCCCCGAATGCCACATGCTGTTTCTTCGTGAGCGTATACTGCCAGCCGTCCTGCGGATTGCCGCGCTTGCGGACTCTCCGGCACATGCCGTCCCCGTCCTCGCAGAGATAGGTCTGCTCGATCTGTGTGACACTGCAGTTCGGGATGAGCTGGAGCTTCACTTTGTCGGGCATGGCAATCAGGTACTTGCGTTCGATTTCTTTTGGCATATCGGTGTGTTCCATCTGCATTATGCCTTTCCTTTCTGATCGGTCTTGCTCTGGAATTTCTCCGCAAACACCACAAAACGCTTGTGCGTGCCGCTGCCGATCTCTCCGGCTTCATCGAATGCACGCACATGCAGGCAGATCTCCCTGCCGTTCACCGCAGTGATCTCTGCTTCGGCGGTGACCTTCATGCCTTCCGGCGTTGCCGCGGAATGGTCGATGTGCAGCTGTGTGCCGACCGTGGTCTCATCGCCCTCCAGAAACGGCGCAACTGCATTGCACGCAGCCGCTTCCATCAGAGCCGCCATCATGGGCGTTGCGAATACGCGCAGAGAACCGCTTCCCACGGAAACCGCAAGCTTATCCTCAGTCGCATTGGTGACTGCTGTACCCTTGCAGCCAATGGTCATTTCTTTCATAAAATATTTCCCTCCAAAATAGATGGTGATGTTTTTAGTGGGAGCTTTGCTCCTATTATTCCTGTCCAAGAATGATTTTCTTGCAATTGCAAGGTTTTTGAAATCGCCCCCTTGCGGGGCGATTTCAAAAACGATATGGGGTTCCAAAGGGATCGCATCCCTTTGGCAGAGGGCGTGGGGGACAGCGTCCCCCACTACAGCAGCATTCCTGCTTCCTTTGCAGCCCGGATAATTTCTTCTGCAAATTCTCCGATCGTGTCAGAACCAGCCGAAACGGTCGGAATATTGCGGTTCTTTACCTGCTCCTCCGTGATGCCGTGCTTCATCCATGAGATGCCGCCCTTCTTGTAATTGAGCAGCATCGGCTGGATGCGATCGAGAGCGTTGGCAAATTTTGCTTCGGGGGTTTCCTTTTCCTCGAACTCCTCCCAAAGACCGCGAAATTCCTGTTCCTGCTCCTCGGGAAGCAGCGCAAAGAGCCGGTCAGCGGCTTTCTGTTCACGCTCTGCTTTGTCCTCATTGCCCTTGGCATCGTAGCAGTAGGTGTCTCCGGCATCAATTTCCACCACATCATGCACCAGCACCATTTTCATCGTGTGCAGGACATCCACGGGCGTATTGGCATGTTCTGCCAGGATCGCCGCCATGATTGCCAGATGAAAGCTGTGCTCTGCATCATTTTCGGTTCTGTCCTCGTGCAGGACATAGGTCTGCCGGTAAATGTTCTTCAGTTTATCCAGTTCCAGCAGGAATGCGATCTGCTGGGAAAATCGTGTGTTGTCCATGTTTTTTCCTTTCGTTGGGAGAGGGATGATATTGTGTAATTGTGTGGCACTGTCCTCCCGGATTTCTTGCCCAAGAATGTGATTCTTGCAATTCTAACGTTTTCCCTTTGTCCCCGTAGGGGGCAATGGGAAAACGCCTTGGGATTCCAAAGGGATGACATCCCTTTGGCAGGGGGTGTGGGGGACAGCGTCCCCCACACAATTACACTAATCCCATTTCTTCTTTCAGCTGAAGAATGCGCAGTACGCTTTCGTCAATGCGTTCCTGGGGGATGGTGCCGCTTTCGACGGCATCGCAGACAGCTTCCACGGCTGCGGTAGCATCCGCCGGCATCAATACCATATCCATGCCCGCTTTGATCGCCAGCACTGCCGCCTCTCCCGGAGTATAGACCTCCGAGATCGTGTTCATCAGGTGGGAGTCCGTCACCGCGATACCGTCATAGCCCAGCTCGCCGCGCAGATATTCCGTCACCACCGTGGGCGACAGATCGGACGGCAGATCCTCCCCGGCACAGCTCATGATCTGATGCCCCACCATGACAAAATCCGCACCTGCGTCAATGCCTGCCTGAAACGGTACAAACTCCGCCTGCCGCAGCTCCTCCAGCGTTCTGCTGATCCGGATGTGGCTGTCCTCATGGGAATTGCCGTCCTCCGCGCCAAGTCCGGGGAAGTGCTTCAGTGTCGCCGAAACGCCCGTGTCCTGCAAGCCCTTTACCACGCCGGACACCATATTTGCCACGACCTGCGGATCGTCGCTGAAAATGCGGCCGCCCAGCTCGTTGCCGTCGCAGAGATTCACATCCGCCACCGGCGCAAAATCCACATTGAAGCCAAGTTCCCCGATGTCATTGCCCAGCGTCTGCCCGATCCCGTATGCCTCTGCCGCATCGTTCCGGCTGCCGTAGACCGCCATATCCTCCAGAGCCGTCGTGCCAAGCTTATCCGCGCACCGTGCCACAAGTCCGCCCTCCTCATCGACCGCGAGGAACAGCCCGATCCCATCATCCGCCATAGCGAATGCCTGCGTTCCGGAAAGCAGTGCGCGTGTCTGTTCGGTATCTTCCAGATTCTGCGAAAAATAGATGATGCCACCCACCGGATACTGTGCCAGTGCCGATTCTGTCATCTCTCCGGCAATCGTTGCACAGCCCGCCCCCGTCAGCTGCTCCGGCGTGACCATGAACATCTGCCAGACCTGTTCTTCGAGTGTCATGGAGGCAAGGATATGTTCGGCAGCAGAATCCTGCGTATCTGCAGAACTTTTTGTTTCCAACGGTACGGGAACCGCCGCGCTGTCCGGTATTTCCTGCGTATCACAGCCAGCGAATGCAAGGCAGGCTGCCAGTAAACCTGCAAACCATTTGTTTCTCATGGGTGTAAGTCCTTTCTGAATCAGCAGGGGGACGCTGTCCCCCTGACCCCCTGCAAAGGGATGGAATCCCTTTGGAATCCCGAGCCGTTCTGCCAATGCACCCTTGCAGGGCGCAAAGGCAGAACGCTTGAATTGCAGAGCAATTCTATCTTCGGGCAGGAATCAGGCGCACTGCGCCCCCTGATAGTTTTAGTAAGCCTTACCCCACAGTACCATGCAGTTTGCAGGTTTTCCGCAGCATACGCACTTGTCGGAGAGATTCTTCTGTGCAAACGGGATACATCTGGAACCTGCGCCGGTCTGTGCCTTGACCTCGTCCTCGCATGCTTCCTCGCCGCACCACATTGCTTCGATGAAACCATCGCCCTTTTCGGTGAGAGCCTTGTTGATCTCCTCGATGCTTGTACACTGGTAGGTCTTATTCTCACGGTTTGCCAGAGCCTTTGCGAACATGCCGTCATGCACTTCCTGCAGCTTCTGTGCAACCACTGCTTCCAGCTCATCCAGAGATACGAATGTCTTTTCACGGTTGTGACGTGTCACGACAACGCACTGATTTGCTTCAATGTCCTTCGGACCGATCTCGACACGAACCGGAACACCCTTCATCTCGTATTCTGCGAACTTCCAGCCCGGAGAATTGTCCGTATCATCGAGCTTCACACGCAGACCGGACTTTACCAGACGTTCCTTCAGCTCATTTGCCTTATCCAGAACGCCGTCCTTGTGCATAGCAACCGGAACGATCACTGCCTGAATGGGAGCGACTGCCGACGGCAGAACCAGACCGTTGTCATCGCCGTGCGTCATGATGATCGCACCGATGAGTCTTGTGGTCACGCCCCAGCTTGTCTGATGCGGATGCACTCTCTTGTTTTCCTTATCGGTATATTCGATCTCGAATGCCTTTGCAAAGCCATCGCCGAAATAGTGGGATGTACCGGCCTGAAGAGCCTTGCCGTCGTGCATGAGTGCTTCGATGGCATAGGTGGAAACCGCACCGGCGAACTTGTCGGATTCGGTCTTCTTGCCCTGTACAACGGGCATTGCCAGAGAATCCTCGCAGAACTTGGTGTATACGTTCAGCATACGCTCTGTTTCTTCGATTGCCTCCTCAGCAGTTGCATGGATGGTGTGACCCTCCTGCCAGAGAAATTCTCTCGAACGCAGGAACGGACGTGTTGTCTTTTCCCAACGAACAACAGAAACCCACTGGTTGTACAGCTTCGGCAGATCTCTGTAGGAATGTACGATATTTGCATAATGCTCGCAGAACAGGGTTTCGGAAGTCGGACGAACGCAGAGCTTTTCCTCCAGCTTGTCATGACCGCCGTGTGTCACCCATGCTACCTCCGGTGCAAAGCCCTCTACATGATCCTTTTCCTTCTGGAGGAGGCTTTCCGGAATAAACATCGGCATATTGACATTTTCATGTCCGGTTTCCTTGAACATGCCATCGAGGATGCGCTGGATGTTCTCCCAGATCGCATAGCCATAGGGACGGATAACCATACAGCCCTTGATGCTGGTATAGGCGATCAATTCTGCCTTTGTGCAGATGTCAGTGTACCACTGTGCAAAATCCACATCCATGGAAGTAATGGCATCCACCATTTTCTTGTCATTCTTAGCCATAATTTCAAATCCTTTCGGTATTATTGTTCTTTGGGTGCTTCTTCCGTCTGGGAAACTTCCGCTTGTTCAGCGGCTTTCTTTTCCTCCGGCGGGATGTCATAGATGGAGCGCACGGAATAGATGCTGTCGCGCTTTGCAGAGTGATTATCCCTGTATTTCGCGATCCAGTTATCCACATGCTTTGCCATCCACGGTGTCAGGATGGAAAGCACCGCAATGATCGCGATCACGCCGAGCGTCGTCAAAGCAAATTCCACGATCATCCCCGTGTTCATCGTTTCATCCATGAGTGAAGCCTCCTTAAAAATACTCTATTCTTTATTATACCAAATTGTGCGGGGTTTTGCAAGGGTTTGAGAGAGAAAACTAAAAAAATAAGAACGAGGAGTATTTTTCTTATGTTTCCCCCACCCCAACCCCTCCCCAAGGGGAGGGGGCTTATAGTGGAGGCGGCTGCGCCGCCTCCCCCGCCAAGGGACCACCATTTTCCCTGAGATTCCGTCTCCTTCTAATGCAAAAAAGAAATGCCCCCATTACAGGAGCATTTCTCAAATTATCGCTTAACCAAGAACGATTACAACCTCATTCACATCGCAGAGATCAGCCGCCTTGATATAACCGCCCTCAACAGCCTTGCCATTGAGTGTGACGGAAGCCACGCCGCTCTGGACATGATTCGGGTTCTGTACGTCGATGTTCATCAGCTTGCCGCGGAAATTCTTCTTCATCTTGAAGCCGTCCCATGCAGCCGGAATGGACGGTGCAATGGTGATGCCGTCAGCGTCCGGACGGATACCGCAGATACCCTCTGTGCAGCCTACCATAACGGTGGATGCAGTACCTGTCAGCCAGTGAACATGGGATCTGCCCTCGAACGGGGACTGTCTGGATTCGGTGAACTGACCGTGTACATACGGCTCCAGCACACGGATCTCTGCCTTGTCGTTCATCGCAGCCGGTGCGGATTCCATGAAGTATTCAAATGCTCTGTCGCCGTGACCGAGCAGACCCTCTGCAAGGATCAGCCAGCCCTGGGACTGGGAGAAGATACCGCCGTTTTCCTTGGTATCTGCATTGAAGATGTGCATCAGTGCGCCGTCGAAATAATGCTCCTTGTAGGGCGGATCCAGCAGCTTTGCGCCGTAGGGGGTATTCAGAATGTCGTGAACGGAGTTCATAGCCTTTTCAGCCTGCTCCTCGTTTGCAAATCTGGATACAACGGACCAGCTCTGGGGATTCAGCCACATGTTAGCTTCCGGATCAGCCTTTGCACCAACGATCACGCCGTCCTCACGGATGCCGCGGATGAATCTGTCCTCATCCCAGCACTTATCGAGTGCTTCGCCGAGCTTTGCCTGTACTTCGTCAATATAAGCAACATACTCTGTATCGTTCTTATCCTTTGCCATGTCACGGATCACGCTCATTGCATAGTACAGCTGGAATGCCACGAATGTGGATTCGCCCTTTGCGCCCATGCGCAGGCAGTCGTTCCAGTCAGCGTGCAGACCTGCCGGCATATTATTTGCGCCGAGTCTTTCCATGGAGAAGCGGATCGCATTCTTCAGATGCTCATAAACGGTAGCCTCGCCGCCGCCCTCTTCTGCATAGGTGATCACTTCATCGAGGAAGCCCTTGTTGCCGCTTTCGCCGATATACTTCAGAATGGTCGGGAACAGCCACAGTGCATCGTCCGCACGATAGGACGGATGACCGGTTTCCTTCGCATAGGCACTGTTTTCGTTCTGTTCATCCGGGCAGTTCTCATGACCTGCATTGTGGTTGAACTTTACCAGAGGCAGACCGCCGCCGTTGCTTACCTGTGCGGACAGCATGAAACGGATCTTCTCCGCAGCCATTTCCGGATCGAGATGGATGATACCCTGAATATCCTGCACGGTATCTCTGTAGCCGTAGCCGTTGCGCAGACCGCAGTATACAAAGGATGCAGCTCTCGACCAGATGAAAGTGATGAAGCACTGGTATGCGTTCCATACGTTCATCATGTTGTTGAATTCCTCGGAAGGCGTTTCTATCTCAAAGTTGGACAGCTTGCCGTGCCAGTAGGACTTGAGGGCATTCAGTTCCTCGTCAACCTTGCCGGGAGTCTCATATGCTGCCAGAATTGCAGCGGACTCTGCGTCATTCTTCTGACCCAGAACATAGATGATCTCCTTGGTCTCGCCTGCTGCCAGTGTGATCTCGCTGCGCAGTGCGCCGCAGGCATTGGAGTTGAAGTTCATGGAATCATCGCACTTGCCTTCTTCTACCATGATCGGGTTGGAGTAGGTTCTGTAGGACCCTATGAACTTATCCAGATTGCCGCAGCCATCGACAACTTCAGCACCAGCCACGCCGAAGAAACGCTCTCTGTGGTTGGAACCATCTGCCCACTTGCCGGAGTTCTCGTTGATGTGCTGGAGGATCTTGTTGCCCTTGCGCTCTGTGCGTGTGATGAACAGGGTGTACTGCAGGTTTACCTGATCCTGCTCATAGTTATTGTCATTGGTGAATTCAATGAAGCCGAATGCGGAAAGCTTTCTTTCCTTGGAGTCATTGTTTGTCACCTTCATGCGCCATACTTCGTATGTCTGACCAGCCGGAACATAATATGTAGTTTCTGTCTTGATATTTGCATACTCGGAGGTCATCACAGAATATGCTGTACCGTGGCGGCACTCGGACTTGTAGGTATCCATGGGCTTGCCCACCGGCTGCCATGTTGCAGACCAGAAGTCGCCGTTCTCTGCGTCACGCAGATAGATGTATCTGCCCGGCAGAGCCATCATGGAATTGAAGCGGAATCTTGCGATTCTGCCGTTTGCACCGGACTGCACAAAGCTGTAGCCGGCTGCATTGTTGGAAACGATTGCACCATACTCGGGGGAACCGAGGTAGTTGACCCACGGTGCGGGGGTGTCAGGCCTTGTGATGACATATTCCTTGTTTGCAAGGTCAAAATAGCCGTACTTCATGATAAAATTCTCCTTTTCGGGGGATTTTGATTTGATGTATCATCCATGAAACAACTGCAGAGCGGATGTACACTTATTTCTATTGTAGCATATTGTTCACGCTTTTGCAAGGGGGGAGAGGCGTTTTTTTATATGTTTTTTCTGGAAAAATACTGTGTGCAAAGGTCTTATGTATCTTCTCTGTAGCCGGGCGACCGGAATAGGATTTCCTTTTCTCCGGTTTCAAGATTGATTTTTTCTTTGTAGAGCAATTTATATTCCGGACATCCCATCGTCTTGCTTTGCCGGAGATTGCCGTTTTCATCCTTCGCTCTCGGGAAGCAGGATTTGCAAAAAAACAAACCGGTCCGGACCTTTTGGCGTCCACGCAGCTCCTGTCCCTCTTCGATAAACACATAGGATTCTGTTTCACCCTTGCCTTTTTGCAGGGTATAATCCGCCGTCAGCTCAAAGCCTTCTGCGCCTTTCGTGTATTTAAATACGAAATCATTGCTGTCCAGAAACTGATCCAGCTTCTCCACCAGCAGGACACGATCCGAAATTCCTGCATAATTTTCGTTTTTTCGACATAATTCATCCGTGACGATGCCTTTTTTCAAATTTTCGAAGAAGAATTTTCGGTTTTTCTGATCAAACTGTGCAATACCGGTCAGCTTGTGCAGTCCGCAGAGATGAAAGAATTCCTTTTTATCAAAACGAAGCCGTATTTCCTTGGATTTTCCGCCTTTTCCGACAACATAATGATATTCATAGCCGATCAGGGACAGGTATGTCTGAGCGGCGTTTTCGACGCTGCTTTCCAATGTGTTCACTTCCTTTTTGCATTTTTTCAAAAAAGAGGCTTTGCATTATTCATGCAAAGCCTCTGCATATTTTTCGTTCGAAAGATTCTAGCCAGTTCCTGGTTATACTATGCAAACCCACCGTCAAGCTCCATCAATCAGCGCATACTGGCACGCCCACCGACTTCATCACTTATCAAAAACGCTACGACTGTAAAGTTTCGTCGCTTCTGACCAGCAGCTCATGCCGCCTGCATAACAGACTCTGTGATCTGTTTCTATATATATTCTAACCGATTTCTCCCGAAATGTCAAGTAGTTCTCAGCATTATTTTATGAATTTTTTGTGAACTTCCGCGTTCGAATCAGCGGATGACGTAGTCAGCCGCCCTTATGTGTTCAGCTCCGCTGCCGTCATCGCTGCCAGCATATTCCACGTCACCCGATTCACGTCCCCCGTCTGCGGCAGACCGGTGATCTTCTGAAATTCTCTTACCGCTGCCTGTGTGCGCAAGTCGTATTCTCCTGTGATGGCAACCGCCGGAAGTGCCGGATATTCCTGTTCCAGCGTCAGCAGGATCGACTGGATCACCAGCACCGGCAAACCTGAATCCCCGATGCTGATGATGCGCCCCACATCGCGCGGAAACACATCCAGCGACTGCGCCAGCGTTTCCACAAAGCTCCGGTAGACATCCACGATCGCCAGCCATGTGGCAGGATTCGTTTCTCCGCTGTCACTGAGTCCGTACTGCCGCTGGAATGCCCGCACAGCGTCAGCGGTTTCCGCCCCGTAGACGCCGTCCGGCAGAATGCGGGGAATGTTAGGGTCATAGTACGAAATGTCATGCAGATACCTCTGCAGTTCATTGATATGTTCCTTTTTCTGTGTTTCTGAAAAGCCCATGCTCCCCCTCCTATTGAATCGTGTAGCCCGGTGACTGGTACGGGCGTTTTTCAAAGCCGAACCGCAGATCGGAATACAGCCCTGCAATGCCGTCCCATGTTGCCGCGCCGACCACGCCGTTTTCCGGCAGACCCGCATACCGCTGGAACGCCTGCACTGCAGATTTGGTGACCGGTCCGAAATAGCCCGTATTGCTCACCGCCGGGATCTCCGGGATTGTTTCGTGGATGTAGGTCAGATATTCCTGGAGAATGCGTACATAGTCGCTCGTCATGCCCTCGCGCAGGATCGTCCCCGGATAGAGCACCGGTGCCAGCTCTGTATCCACAGGCACGGATTCCACAATGCCCTGATATGCCCGGAACAGGTCGTTCCAGGTCGTTTCATCCACAATGCCCGTCTGGGGCAGACCGAATACGCGCTGGAAGGATTTCACAGAAGCCTCCGTCTGCGCGTCATAGTAGCCCGTGATCTGAATGGGCTGCACGGATGCATAGTACGCCCCCACTACGGCGAGGAAGTACTGCAGACCGCGCACCTGATTGTTCTGCATTCCCGGACGCAGCTCATCCGTGTACTGCAGGGAAAATTCACCCGGCAGGATGCCCTCGGAATCCAGCTCTGCCAGCCGCTTGACGCTGGTATAGATGTAGGCGATGCGGTACCAGGTCGCCTTGTCGATCGTGCCGTTCACCGGCAGATTGAACACCTCCTGGAATTTCCGCACGGCGGCTTCCGTGGAAATATTGTATTCCCCGTTCGGATCCGGGATCTTGGGGATGGCAGGATAGTTGCGGGAAATGCGGTTGAGCTGGATCTGCTTGGTCTGCACCGCGTTGCCCACGGAGCCGGGCGCAAGCGGCGTACCCGGATAGGACGGCGTATTCGTCCGGACATCGGCATTTCTCACAATGTTAATATCATCTCCGTAATAGTATCTGAGAATGTCATAGGGAATGTAGCCCTGTCTGGCAAGATCGACCGTTCCCCACTGGGACAGCCCGCTACAGGTCACGGTCGTGCCATTGCAGAAGGCGGCAAACAGCGGTTCTACCGTACCCTCGCGCCGGATGTAGTCATCAAACAGCTCATCCACGAGCGTACCGATATTTTCAAAGACCTCACGTCCCTCAATGAATTTCTGGTCGTACTGGGTCGAAGCAGTGATGTCAAAATCATAGCCGCGCGAACGGTACCATTCCGTGTAAATACGGTTGAGTGCAAAGGTCGTGATGGCGTAGATATTCGCGCGCAGGGAGTTTTCCGGCCATGTGGGATAGATCTCACTGGAAGCGACATTCTTCACATAGTCCGGAAAGCTCACAGTCACATTGGCAGCATTGGAGTCCGGCGCACCGAGGTGGACTGTGATGGTTTGCGGAATAAAGGGTTCTCCGGTCAGCATAGCACACCTCCTTACAGGTCGGGGGATTCGGATTCTGCGGACAGCGTTTCCATATCTTCATGCATGAGGATGGGCAGGGGAATGAGCTGGAACGTCTGGAGCGAGGTCACGCCGGCAAATACCGGCACATTCTTCATTTCCGCCCGGAAATAGCCGTTTGCAAAAATACGGATATCCGCGACCGTGAACGGCTGTGCATTTCCGGGCTGCTGGGAAAGGGATGCCGGCGGGGCGGGAAGGGAAACGACCGGCGTTTCGCCGCTTTCATCCGTCACCAGATAGTAGGCAGGATATTGTGTGCCGTTTCTGCGCACGGCGATGGTGACAACTGCGTTTTCGACGGGAAATGCACTGTCGCCCGTCCGTGCAGCCACACGGATGCGCCCCTCTCCGGTCAGGTCGCGCAGCTCATCCGCAGCCTGCGGCTCGATCACAGGCGGTGTGCCGTTTCGTATGTAGTCCGGCAGTTCCGGTTCCTCATAGACTTCCTCCGGTGCTGCTTCGATCCTGTCCTGATAATCGCCGTCCTCTCCCGTGAAAGCCGGATTTTCATCCGGCGGTATCGGTTCCGCTTCCTGCATATCGGGCGCGGGTACGCTTTCTTCAGGCGCAGACGGTACCGGCGGAGCCTCCGTCTCCGGTGCAGCCGGCTTCTGGTTATACATGCGAAGCATTTCCTCACGATAACGGCGGGAAAGCTCGGAAAGATGTTCCTGCATGGCAGTACCTCCATTAGAAAAATGATACCGATCCCCCAAATTGCAATGGGTAAACATGATTTCAAAAGGCGAGGCCTGACGGACTTCCGTCTTTTTGCTTCACCTCGTTCAGCATCTCCTTGCCCTATCAATATCATCAACTAAAGGGGGCAAGGGGACGAAGTCCCCAAAAACCGCCGCAGGCGGAAGCGGGGAGTGGGGCAATCTTTGCACAACTTTCCTGAAGTTGTTGACATTTGCAGTATACGGACGACGAATACAGAATAGAACCGCACACCCATTTTCCGCACCTGGAAAAAATAACCTCCCTTTTTCGTTCACAATGCTGATTTTGTATGAAAATGTTGATTTTTCAGGGAGAATATGCTATAATGGGGGAGAATGAAAATTTTCCTGAAAGAGGTGACATATTTGGAGTATATTGTACTTGCCTTTGTCTGCCTGATCGTGGCATTGGTGCTGGTGCTTTTTGTCATACGCTCCGTCCGTCTGCGGCGGAGACGTGCAAGGCGGCGGAAGCAGCTCCAGCAGCTCCGTCAGCAGCAGCAGGAGCTTGCCGCCAAGGAACGCCACCATCTGGAATGCCAGCAGCGCAGAGGTCTGCTGCCTGCGGAACCGTCGCAGGAGACCGCGCAGGATGCCGGTACCGCCTCCGTAATGGAGGAGCTGGTGCGCATCTATGACTGCGCAGTGCCCAAGGTCGTGAATGCCGTGCCTTCCCCGCAGGTCGGAACGATCTCCCTGACAGGGGAGGAGGCAGTGCGGATGGGCTTTGCTTTCCGGAAGAAGTCAAAGGCTGTGCGCATCACCAATTATCACGGCAGTGCTGTGCAGCTCGTTCTGCCTTCTGCTATTGACGGTCTGCCCGTCAATGAGATCGCTGCGCGTGCCTTTGCGGATAACCAGGTTCTGCGCCGCGTGGAGATCCCGGCATCCGTGCATAAGATCGGCGCGGAGGCATTCCATGCGTCCGGCATTGAATACTGTGCCATTGCAGCGAAGGTGGATACCCTGCCCGATGCCATGTTTGAAAAGTGTCTGCGTCTTTCGGAGGTGCGGCTTCCGGAAACATTGGTGCATATCGGTGTCAGCACCTTCGGCGAATGCCAGAGCCTGCACCATATTGCATTTCCGGCAAAGCTCCGGCGCGTGGACGATCATGCTTTCCGCGGCAGCGGTCTGTCCGGCTTTACCGTAACACCGCAGACCAGCCTGACGAACGGCGCGGCGTTTGTCCATACGCCCCTGCATAATAATTATCAATTCGTACTCTCACGCTGCTCCGATACTGAGGCGCATGTGCTGCTCTGCGGCAGTCATGCTGATGGTACGCTCGTTTTCCCGGAAACCGTACACGTCCGTGTACACCGCGGCGCGATGGAATTTTGTCCGGCGCGGAAATTTGATCTTTCCCAGTGTGCTTCTGCCGCCGTCAGCCCGGAGGCGTTCTTCCGCCATGTGGTCAATGACGGCTTCGTGACACAGGAAAAATACGCAGAGGTCATTCTGCCCAGACGCGCAGAACCGACCTGTTTTCCGTCCTCCATCACCGCGACTGTTCCCGACAGCACCCCCTTCCGCCAGTATGCACTGCAGAAGGAATGGTGGGGGGAAGGTCAGGTCATCCATAATGCCGCAGTCAGCCGCCTGGCATCCTACGGCATCCGCGGAGATATGACGGGCATGACGCTCGTCCCGGCAAGCAAACGCCCCTTCACCGCAGAATACCATGCCTTCGTAACGCCGGAGCTGGTTTCGCTGAAGGCTCCGCTTTCGCCGCGCTGTGAGGAGCTGTTCAGTATCCGCTGTGCAAATCTCCAGCGTGTGCAGTTCACAGAGGACGGCAAGACCATTACCAAGTACATCCCCGACCGCCGGCTCATCGGCAGGCTCCATGAGGAGCTGCTGGGCGCGTTCCGCGGAGACGGCAGACATTTCTTTGACCGCAGCGTCTATGACAGCGCATTCCGGCGCGGTACCTGCACATGGACGGACGGAAGCACCCGCCCGATGACGCAGAAACAGCGTCTTATGATGTGCTTTGACGTACTGCGCAGCACCCAGCGCGCGCATGAGGAGCCGCCGCTGCCCTATGTTGCTTATCTCGTGGCACATCTGCGCTATGCAAGGAAGCTCTGCAAGAAGATCGCCCCCACGCATCCCGAATACCTCCGCTGGCTCGCGGAGCAGAACCCGACAGAGTGGTATATGATGCTGGAGACAGCACAGAAGAAAGCAGAGTTAGCGATAGTATCATAAAAGAACAGCCCGATCCGTAGGATCGGGCTGTTTATTTATACGATATAATTGAAGAATTTGTTGAAAATATGCAAATTATTTTTATAGATTTGTGCCTTTTTAAAAATGAAATTTATTGACGTTCCTATAAAAAAGTGTTATAATATAAGCGTAAGGTAAAAATTTTTGAATACATTGAGAAAGGTAAGGTGAGTCCAGTGGAGTGGGTAATACCAGAAAGATTTAGGTCGTGTTGACACTAAGCCTAACAACGCATCTTTTCGGCAAAATTTCACGCATCCTGCGTTGAAAAGGTTTGACAGGCGACAGCCTGCCTGCACCTTTTTGCCTTGGCTGCATAAAATTTTCGCTCGAAAATCTGCGTATTATTTTAGTGTCAACACTCCCTAGTTGAAAATGAATGATTGCACAAAATGGCGGGGTGTTGGCTGTTTTGATGCTGTACAAATTTGAAGGGGTGAAATTTATGAAATTAAGAAAAAGTAATGTAACAGAATTGTATGAGATCCGGGTAAGTCCGAGCGGACAATCTGGAAAGTATACAGGTGCCGATGCCATCGGCATTTCCTACACTTATTAAGAAAGAGGGGTTACTATGAAAAGAAAAATCACTGCAATCGGCTGTCTGCTCCTGAGTGCTGCGCTGCTTTCGGCGTGCGGCTATGAGGTGGAGCAGCTTGAGGGGGATGCTGAGCCGCTGCGCAATGTTTCCCGGTCTGCGTCGCCTGTTGTTCAACAGATCGCAGAAACTGTGGCGGTAGAAGCTGCGGTGCCTGCACCGGAGCTTACGCCGATCGAGCCAGTCATCAGCAAGGATCAGCTGTTTTACAAATGCATGAACACACTGGTATATCTCGACCAGCTTTCCGGTCATACGGAGATGAAATATACCAGAAATTCGCCGAGCCTGACTGTGGGAGATTTTTGCTATGACTTCACTGCCGAGCAGTATCATAGCGCAGTGGATCTTGTATCGCTTGCAGATCCGGACGAAACGATCATGGAAAGTGAATACTTTGTCAATAAAGATGAGATCGTTGCTTTTCAGGATTACAAGGACGGTGTCACAGAGGATGTGTACCAGCTTCGCACAGGCGGCATCACACGCAGCGCGCTGGACCTGCCGGACGAATACCCGGTAGATGAGGAAGCAAACCCCGCACAGAAAACATCCGCTGCTTCAAGTGCTGCACTGTACGCAACAATGGGACAGGATCCCACCTACGCGCACGAAATCGCAGGCTGCTTTATGCCGCAGGAAATGTCATCAGGACTGCTGACAGATCAAACAAACTGGGAGATCGTGGAAATTGCGGATTTTGAGGGCAGAGATTGCGCATTCATTGAGGGAAAAGGCGGCAGTTATGGTGAAAGACTGGGGATTGATACCTATCAACTGGTTGTTGACGTAGAAACCGGCATCTGGATGAAGTTCGAGGGCTGGGATGATGCAGGGATCCTGCAGAGCTATATTTACACTGAAAATGTGAAATTCGGCGAAGATGCAGAAAAACCCGTCCTCCTTACCGCGGAGATGGTCAGCGAGAAAATCGAAGAAAACAATTATGTCAGATCCGGAAAATCCAATCTTTCTCTGGAAGAATATCTGAAAGAAAAGACAACGGCACAATTACAGTAAATATTACTTTGGCAATTAAAGGTCGATAATGGTTTCAAAAGGCGATAGCCTTTGGCGGGTGGGGAGTCCCCCAAAACCGCTGCAGGCGGAAGCGGGGTGCGGGGGCGCAGCCCACGCTCTGATCCACCCTCCCTCTGGGAGGGGGCAGGGTGTGGGCAAGCTTTGCGCAACTTTTCTAAAGTTGGCATCATTGCTCCCATTGGGGTTATAGGAAACAAGACTCAGATCAAATAAAAAACCCACCAGCAAAGCTGATGGATTTTGGTGGGAGAGGACGGATTCGAACCATCGAAGCGAAACGCA
>JAZQCT010000076.1:0-26856 GCA_045546475.1 Oscillospiraceae bacterium | reverse complement strand
AGATTTTCGAGCAGAAATTTCATGCAGACAAGGCGAAAAGGTGCAGGCAGGCTGTCGCCTGTCAAACCTTTTCAACGCAGGATGCGTGAAATTTTGCCGAAAAGATGCGTTGTTAGGCTTAGTGTCAACACGACCTAGTATTACTTGATATACACTCTCTTCATCACCTGCGGTACAGTGGGCTTGTCGCGGTAATCCGTTGCGACTGCTGCAATTTCATCCACAGTCTCCATGCCGGAAACGACCTTGCCGAAGGCAGCATACTGACCGTCCAGATAGGGTGCGTCCTCATGCATGATGAAGAACTGGGAGCCGGCAGAATTGGGATCCTGCGCTCTTGCCATGGACAGCACGCCGCGGGTGTGCTTGAGATTGTTTACCACACCATTTGCAAGGAACTCGCCCTTGATATGCCAGCCGGGACCGCCTGTGCCAGTACCCAGAGGACAGCCGCCCTGGATCATAAAGCCGGAAATGACTCTGTGGAAGGTCAGACCATTGTAAAAGCCCTCGTTGACCAGCTTTTCAAAATTCTCACAGGAGACCGGGGCTGTCTCAGGACAAAGCTCAATTTCGATCGTCTTACCGTTTTCCATTTCAATTACTACCATTTGTATTACCTCCGATTAAAATAATTCCACCGATTCCACATCCTCCAGCGTGATGGTAATGAGATCCGTATCGGTCACGTCCGTCATGCCGGCAAGACGATTCGCCTGGTTGGTCAGCGTTTTTTCAAAGAAATTGCGCACATCTCTGCCGTTTGCAAAGCCCGGAAGCTTCTGTGCCACACGGTCAGTGAAGAAATCACGCACACAATCCATCGCGTCATCCGTCACCTCATAGAAGGATTTGCCGCAGATACCGCTGAAAATATCCGTCAGCTCCTCAGCCGTGTAATCCTCGAACAGGATCTGCTTGTTGAAGCGGGAACGAAGACCCGGATTGGATTCCAGAAATTCATCCATCAGATCAGGATAACCAGCAACGATGACCACAAAGTCATCCCGGTTGTCCTCCATTGCTTTGAGCAGCGTGTTGACCGCTTCAATGCCGAAGTCATTGGAGCCGCCCGTATTGGTCAGGGCATACGCCTCATCAATGAAAAGCACACCGCCCAGCGCGCTGTCAATGACCTTCTTGGTCTTGATGGCAGTTTGTCCCACATAGCCGCTGACAAGCCCGGAACGGTCCACTTCCACCAGATGCCCCTTGCTCAGCACACCAAGCTTCTGATAAATGCCGCTCATCAGTCGTGCGACTGTGGTCTTACCGGTACCGGGATTGCCGGAGAATACCATGTGCAGGGAAACCGAGGTCTGCGGAAGTCCGCGTTCCATACGCATTTTATGTACCTTCAGCAGGTTGATCAGGCTGTTCAGATCCTCCTTGACCTTGGTCAGACCCGTCAGATCATTCAGTTCCTGCAGGAGCTGTTCCAATGTGCGTTCCGGTTCTTCCTCCTTCTGGGGTTCCTCCGCAGGCGTTTCTGCTTCTTCCTCCTGCTCCGGCTGCTCAGGTTGGAATTTCGGCGGTATTGCCGGGATCTCCATCCTGCCGGCAGGGGAAGCGGGCGCATTCATAAGCGGCGGCATATTCTCTGCATCCTTTGTCAGTTTTTTCCAGTTGCGCAGATAAGAAGAACGGTAATTTTTCAGCTGCAGCATCAGCCCGGACAACGCCATGGTCTGACGGTCATCCTGCTGACCGTGATAGGAGATGAACTCCAGCCCCAGCTCATCCAGAAACTCAAGCAGCATCAGGGACGTACTGCCGTTTGCCGCTTCATCCTTAATATCACCGCTGATAAATACTGCAAGAAGACTCAGCATCGTATCAAAGATGCCGCCCGCAGTGATGCGGTGCGCCGACACGAAGCGCATTACATAATCCTTTGTGAGCGTGAAGCCCAGACGCTCATTGATAATATCTACTTCATAATCCATGATCTGCTTATCACTGTCTGCAATGTAGAGCATGAATTTCATGATCGTAAACTGCGCATAATCCCGCAGCGGCATCTTACTGCCCTTGACCTGGATTCCCATGCGCTCATACTGATCGCAGAGATTGTAGACATACTGCAGGGTATCATTCAAAGAAGAACTCACATTCCTCAACTCCTTGTATCAAGCTATGCTTTCCCGCATCCGCGTTCAGCACTGTTCATTTTCTATTATAGCAAATTTCAGCACAAAAGGCAAGACTATTTTCAAAAAACACAAAAATCATTTTTCACTAAGCTGTTGATAATGCTTTGCCGGGGGCAAGGGCGGCAGCCCCAAACGAGGTTCCAAGGGGCGAAGAACGCAGAATATCGCTGTTCTTCAGATTGACTTTTTCAGATAGATAGGGTATAATAGGTTTATCAAACAGAACAACAAATACAAATTCGGAGGTGCGATAAATGAGCATAAAAAAAGTATTTCGCATCACAGGTAAAGTCTTATTGGCACTGCTTCTGCTGATCATCTTATTGCTTTTGATCACATCCATCGTGTATCATGTGAAGCTCAGCAAGGTTGAAAAACAGCTGAAGGAAGCAGGGTACTACAACCCCATATCGGTCGGCGATCATGCCCTCAATTTGTATCCCTGCGGCAATGAGAATGGTAAGCACACCATCGTTTCACTGGCAGGCTGGGGTGATGGTGAAATGTTCCTCGGCTGGCGGCAGATGACCGCAGAGATCGAACAGGACAACCGCCTCATCTTCCTTGACCGTGCAGGCTATGGGCTGAGTGACGACAGCAAGCAGGAAATGACCCCCGAAAATGTCGTGGAGGACTACAGGAAAGCACTGCAAAATGCAGAGATTACAGCACCGTATCTCCTGCTGGTGCATTCTCTGGGCGGCGTGTACGCAACCTATTGGGAAAGCAAGTATCCGGATGAGATCGAGGCAATCGTATTTGTGGACAGTACGCCCTGCTTTGAGCTTCCCGAAGAAGAGCAGCTCGACGGCGGCATCGTTACAGATCTGATGCCCGTCATGGAAAATCTTGGACTTGCGCCCTTTATGGTACGCAGCGATTACGGCGAATTTCTGGGGAAACTGCCCGAAGAGCAGGAGGAACAAGCCGTTTACCTGATGAGCAAAACGCTCGGTGCACATGCTGTGGCAGATGAAATGGACAGGATCGACTGGGCTATGGATCATGTCTGGAAAGAAATGCAGACAACGGATATTCCGAAGCTCTCCATCTCCGCTTTCTACGCCTACCGCACAAAAGAGGACTTCATCAATGACGGGATCACAGCGGAATCGCTGATCAATTTCTGGGTTCCCCCGGAGATGAAAGATGCAGGCGAGGATGCGATCTATGAGGAAGCGTTGCGGCTGATGGAAGAAAGACGCACGGAATGGGAAGAGCCGTATCGTGAAAAACTCGGTAACTGCGAAGTCGTTGAGCTTCCGGGCGATCATGTAATATTTCTGGACAAACCCGAAAAATGCAGCAGGATCATAACAGAGTTCATTGAACGGTTGGACGGGTGAACGCTGATTTTTTGGGGGTGTCACCTATTACTGTTCTGGTGTTCTGTAAATCTCCAGCTGCGGTGGGGCTTGTGGATGGCGTTAATGGGGTAGGACGGGATGGTAAATAATAATCTGACGGAGATAACGAAATGAGTATAATACAAAAGTTTTATGACAATATGGCGACTCATTACGATAAGCTGTTCCTTGATTGTAAAGCTGCGACGAAAGAGCAAGCTGTATTATTGCAAAGTCTATTTCAAAAATTCAATTTTGCTCAAACCGCAAGTATCCTTGATTGTGCGTGTGGAATAGGTACGCAGGCTATAGGTCTTGCATCACTCGGATACAATGTCACCGCTTCCGATATAAGCGACGGAGAAATAGCTGAAGCGAAAGTAAAAGCCTCAGACGCTAATGTAAGAATTCGCTTTGAGAACGCTGACTTCTGTGCATTATCGGATGTCTTTTCAGAACAATTCGATATCGTAATTGCTATGGATAATGCGTTGCCCCATATGCTTTCAAACGAAGATTTGGGCAAAGCCGTAAAAAGCATTGCAAATCAAATCAAAGAAAACGGTATTTTTGTTGGGAGCATTCGAGATTATGACGCTTTGCTTCAAGACAAACCGCCATACTCTCCGCCATATATCCACGAAACCGAAAAAGGCAAACGAGTATCATTTCAAACTTGGATTTGGAATGATAACTGCTATCAACTTACGCAGTATATCATTGATGACGAGGAATCCTTGGAAATCAACAAATTTGAATGTGAATACAGAGCGACTCGTCGAGAGGAATTAACGGAACTTTTTTCTGCCAATGGCTGCAAAGAAGTAATTTGGCTGTTTCCCGAAGAAACAGGATTTTACCAACCCATCATTGTTGCAAGGAAGTAAC
Source organism: Oscillospiraceae bacterium (assembly GCA_045546475.1). Taxonomy (GTDB): domain Bacteria; phylum Bacillota; class Clostridia; order Oscillospirales; family Ruminococcaceae; genus UBA3855. The sequence continues at coordinate 22,469 of JAZQCT010000076.1, read as the reverse complement.
CAGCTCCCTATTGGCAAAACAGAAAAATCTCCCCGCACTATTTCACCGTCCCATCAATCCCCAGTAAAACAAACAACGGAAAGTAATCCGTCACGGAATACATGAAAAGAGCCGCATTTTCTGCGGCTCTTGTTATTGCAATTTCGTGAAAAAACGGGAACTACCCGTTCCTCTTTCAGGGTGTTCCGCACAACGGGACACCCGTCTGCATCGATGTAGATTTTCATAAAATTGTGGTCCTTTCACTTGAATGGGGCAGAGCGCCAAAATGTCACTTTGGAGGAGCTGGTTCTGCTGTGATGAAACCGATAAATATGAAAGGGACTGCATCAGAACAGTCCCTTTTTCACTTCGATTCAGATGGACGTGCTGTTATTGATACCTATCAGACCGTTTTCGACAAGCTGAGCCGCCGCAATGCTGTATTGCGGCGGCTCTTCTCTGCTCTATCTGCGGAGCATGGAAAGATTTTTCGTGATCATTGCATCTCTTTGCTGAACACAAAGTACACTTCTCAGCGGATCGGCTGGTGTGGAAAAGGCATAGTCAAGAAGCTTGCTGATCGTTGTAGTCGCGACATGCAGACGTGTATCCGAAGACGCATAATAGATATATACATCCCCGTTTTCCTCTGCGATCGCACCATTGGTAAATACGACGTTTGATACATCCCCAACGCGCTCCCCTCCCATCGGGGCGATCAGATAGCCGGACGGCTCTGCGATCACTTCCCAGGGCTTTGCAGGATCTGTCACGAAAACATAGATGACATAGCGCAGACCTGCGGCAGTATTGCGGACACCGTGCGCGATATGCAGCCAGCCCTTTTCCGTTTTGATCGGTACTGCACCGCTGCCGTTCTTGCTCTCTGTAATGGTATGGTACCGGCGGATACTGGTCATGCGCTCCTCATCAATAACTGCATGGGTGATGTCCTCCGTAAGACCGAAACCGATACCGCCGCCGGATCCCGTTTCAATAAAATCATCCATCGGGCGTGTATAGAATGCATACTTTCCATCCACAAACTCAGGATGCAGGCAGACATTGCGCTGCTGGGGGCTATTCAGCGTTACCAGATCCGGCAGCCGTTCCCATGACTTCAGATCCTTTGTGCGGACGATGCCGGCGGATGCAGCCGCTGCGGACAGATCCGCTGTACCCGCGCTGCGCTCGGAACAGAATACACCATAGATCCATCCGTCCTCGTGCTGCGTCAGACGCATGTCATAGACATTTGTCTCCTGGGGAACAGTATCCGGAAGAATCACGGGATGATCCCAGAACCGGAAGCCGTCCACACCGTTCTCACTTTCAGCAACAGCAAAAAAGCTCTTGCGGTCATTTCCCTCCACACGCGCAACCAGGCAATACTTGCCGCCGAGCTTCAGCGCACCGGCATTGAACACGGCGTTCACGCCGAGGCGTTCCTGAAAATAGGGATTTGTTTCCGCGTCCAGATCGTATTTCCAGAACAGCGGGATGTGGTCACGCGTCAGAACAGGATGCTGCCATCGTTCAAAAATGCCGTTATAAAATCCGGTCTTCTGATTTTTGGCTGTGATCAGCAGCTCCTGTTCTTCCAGAAGCTCATAATATTTCTGATGTATCATATTGCTCTCCTCAGTATTTCAAGTGCCATTCTGCCGTTGTGATAGGGGCATTTCCAGGCATCTGCAATATTCTGTGTACGCAGCGGGTTGCCCTGCTTATCAACAGTACTGAACCACTCGCTGTTCTCACGGTCATCCACGATATATTCTTTGATGTAATTCATGACACTGACAGCCGCGTCAAGATATTTGACCTCGTCCCTGTGCTTCTGCCACATGTTCAGGAATCCGACCACCGCCTCTGCCTGTACCCACCAGATGCGATTGGTATCGACTTCGGCATTCTCCTGCTCATTGCTGACAGCCTGACCGTCAAATGCTTTTTCATAGATCTCAGCCGCAAGCACATCGTCAATCGCGCGGATCTCCTGACGGAGAACTGCGCTCTGCAGCAGATCGCTGCCCGCTTCGATCAGCCAGGAGCTTTCAATGTCGTGTCCGAAGCTGTGCAGATCAATGAGCGTATTATAGTTCTCATCAAAGAACACCTCCTGCCGGCGGTTTTCCGGATTGAACACAATGGTCTTGTAGATATGCAGGATACGGTGCATTGCTGCCTCCACCGCAGGATCCTGCGTCTGTTTGTAGAGATTGCTGTAGCCCTCGAACACATGCAGGAGCGTATTCATGGTACGGCTGGCAATGATGTTGTTTTCGGAAAGCTTGTCATTGCGCACCGGCTTCCACTGTCTGTCAAAAGCTTCCAGGTAGCCGCGGCTGTCCGTGCAGTGTTCCTCCACGATCCGGAACAGCTCCTTTGCAGTGCGAAGGGCATTCGGGTTGCCCGTCAGGGCATAATAGGAGGAAAGCGCATAGATCGCAAATGCCTGATTATAGGTATGCTTGCTGTCATCCGCCGGCTTTCCGTCATGTGTGACGGACCAGAACACACCGCCGTATTCATGGTCGATGCACTTTTCCATCAGGAAGGTGTAGGCATGTTCTGCAGCGGCAGTCAGGCAGGGATCTCCGAACTGCATAGCAGCTTCGGAGAAGAAATAGAGGATCCTGCTGTGCAGGATCACGCCCTTATCCGCCTTTTTATCAAGATTCAGGTCAAAATCAAGAAGTCCGTAAAAACCGCCGTTCACATCATCCCGCATATTCATCCAGAACGGGATGATCTGCTCATTGAGTATATGCATTGCATCCCTGCGGAGCGTGCTGACCTGTACGATCACATTGTGTTTATCTTCTGCCAATCTCATGTTCATCCTCACCTGCCGCATCGTTCTTCAGAATATACTCATAGATCTCCTGTACAGTCGTGAATGCCACGCCGACATAAGAATCCGCACAGCCGTAATAAATGGCGATCCTTCCGCTTGCACCGTCGCAGAGGGCTGCACAGGGGAAGCATACATTCGGAACAAAGCCGCGCTCCTCGTACCATTCCTCCGGTGTCAGGATGTGCGTTCTGCATCTGTGGAGTACTCTTGACGGCTCATCCTTGTCAAGGATCGCTGCACCAATGCTGTAGACATAGCCATTGCAGGTCGTGGTAACGCCGTGATAGAACAGCAGCCAGCCGCGGTCGGTTTCAATGGGTGCTGCACCGCCGCCGATCTTGGTGTTCTCCCACCAGTTGTCCGATCTGCCCATCACATGGCGGTGATGTCCCCAGTACTCCATATCCGGGCTTTCGCTCAGGTAGATGTCACCGAACGGTGTATGCCCGCTGTCGCTCGGACGGGAGAGCATCAGGAATTTGTCATTGACCTTGCGCGGGAAAAGCACAGCATTGCGGTTGAACGGCAGAAAGGGATTCTCAATTCGCGTAAAGGTTTTGAAATCCGTTGTTTTTGCCATGCCGATCGCTGCGCCGTAGGCATCCTGACACCAGATGATGTAATACACGCCCTCCACTTCCACAAGACGCGGATCGTAAGCGTATTTCGGCTGGAAGGGGTTGCCCTCAGCGTCGGTGAAATGAATCTTCTCCTCTTCAAATTCCCAATGGATGGCATCGCTGCTTCTGCCAAGGTAGATAAAGGGGATGCCGTCGTTCTGTTCCCCGCGGAATACGCCGATATAGCCGCCGTCATAGGGCATGACTGCGCTGTTGAAAATACGGCTCACACCCTTGATGGGGCTTCTGCCGATGATCGGATTTGCGGTATATCTCCAGACAGGTGTCAGGCATCCTGCCGGCTTATCCTGCCAGGGCATATCCGGAAGATCGCTGCACAATAAGTTGATGGTATTCATAATCATTGCTCCATTCTGATAAAAAGTGGTCTCCTATGATCTGCTCCGCCAGTGCGGAGCAGATCAATTGGAGACATGAGGGTATGTGGACAGCGTGCTATTCTTTGACAGCACCGCTCGAAATTCCGCTGTAGATATATTTCTGACAGCAGAGGAAAATAATCAGTGCAGGAATGATGGTCAGAAGTACGCCGGCACAGATGTACTGGTACTGGCTGCCCATCGGTCCTGTAAAGGTATAGAGAGAGGTGGAAACTACCTGGTATTTGCTCTTGTCCTGCAGATAGAGATTCGCCATATAATATTCATTATAGGTGCCGACACCCTTGAGGATGGCACTGGTAATGATCGCGGGACGAAGAAGCGGCAGAAGGATGCGGAAGAATACGCCGAAGTAATTGCATCCGTCAAGGATCGCGGCTTCATCCAGGGAATTGGGAAGATTCTCAAAGAACTGCAGGAAGATATAGATCGAAATGACATCCGTGCCGAGCATCAGGATGATGTAACCCACGAGGGAGTCGATCAATCCAAGGGTATTCATGATCTGATAGACCGTGACCTGGGTCGCAATGCCGGGGATCAGCGAGGCGATCATGAACAGATTGCGGATCAGCGTGTTGCCGATGAAGCGGAAGCGGTTCAGGACATAGGCAAGCATCGCAGAAAGCATTGTGCTGCCGAAGAGAACACAAACCAGCACAATGAAGGTGTTGCGGAATGCCATGCCCATGTTCGCCTTTTCCCAGGCGATTTTAAAATTATCAATATACAGCCAGCTTTCCGGCAGCGTCATGACATTGGTACTCTGATACTCAGCATCGGTCTTGAATGCGGTGATCACACAGCTGATAATGGGGATCAGGGCAACGAATGCACCGAACACAAGAAGTGCATATTTGAGCAGCGTCGGCACAAGAGCCCTGCAGAACCTGCGGGTTCTGGATTCCTGTATGGTGTAGCTCATGCCCTGCCTCCTTTCCGGCGTTTTTTGGAAATACCGTCATCATCCAGTCGTTTTTCGACAAATTTCTGAATGCCTGTGATCAGGAGGATGATCGTCAGGAGTACGACTGCCATTGCAGATGCCAGACCGACTTTCTGATTGGTATGCGCCAGATTGTTCATCAGCACAAAATAAGTGGACGTTCCGAATCCGCCGCCCGTAATAACATACGGCATCTCAAATGCCGAAAGTGAACCGGAGACAGCAAGGATCAGATTGAGAATCACGATGGTCTTGATGGACGGCAGCGTGATGTGAATGAATTTCTGCCATGCGTTCGCGCCGTCGATCGCTGCCGCTTCGTACTGGGTAGTATCTACACTGGCAATCGCACCAATGAACAGAACCATGTTCTGACCCATATACCGCCAGATCGAAGTTCCCACAAGCACCCAGTTGTTGATGCTTGTGTCCTTCAGCCAGTACGGGAGCGACTCGATATCAAACCCGACAAAGGAGAGTAATGTGTCGAGAATGAAACCATGGGTAAAAAAGAATTTGAAAATGAATCCGACTGCAATGCCGCCGATCAGACAGGGGAAATACATTGCGCCGCGGAAGAACTTTCCGCCCCATGTCTTTCCTGTCAGGATCGTCGCAAAGAGCAGTGCAAGCGCAAGCTGCACGACCGAACCGACCATGTAATACAGGCTCAGCATCAGTGCTTCAAAGCAGTCATCACGCTGGAAAACATCCATATAGTTCCGCAGACCGACAAACTCGCGGTCGCCGATGTACTTCATATCGTACAGGCTGAATTCCAGCATCTTGAAAAACGGGAGATAGGTAAATGTGAACAGCAGGATGATGGGAACCAGCAGGAATACTGCTGTCACCACCCGCTGCTGGTTTTTCATGGAATTCCAGAAATGCCGGATCCCATGTGCCGGAACGGTGCCGGCGTTCTGTCCTGCCTTCATCTGTTGACTCGCTTCCGGTCAGGATCATTCTGCAGCAGGCAGATAACGCTCCTGCGCCTGTGTCCATGCAGCATTCCAGTCAGCAACGATGTCGTCGAGTGTTTCGCTGCCGGTCTCAGCAGCTTCTACGATCCTTGCAACCTTGGTCTGGTCGGAGTCGAAGGACAGCTCAGAGCCATTATTGACATCGGAGTAGAGGTCCTCCTCGCCTTCGAGGGAGGGCAGATCCACGAGCAGCTCGATGCCGTCAAATGCTTCCAGAACATCGGGATACTTCTCGCCCTTTACGATCGGGATACCGCCCTGATCATAAGCAAAGTTGGACTTTTCGGTGAGGAACTTGATATAAAGCATAGCAGCGGTCTTTTCTTCCTCTGTGCTGTTGACGTTGATGCCGTAGCAGTAGTCTGCACCAGCGGAAGCATACTGCTTGCCGTCCACGGAGATCGGGAAAGGCATGTAACCGATGTCAGCAGCGTTCTCCCCTGCTTCCTGCATCTGCGGTACAGCCCAGCTGCCAAGTACCATGGTTGCGATCTCGCCGTTATTGATCTTCGGCTTGCAGGACTCCCAGTCAGTAGTGGTCGGGTCTTCCTCGGTCAGATCATTCAGGACGGAACGGTACAGCACATCATAGACTGCATACGGACCGGTACCGTCGCCGCGGTTGGAGAAGGGATCAGTTTCCTTTGCAAGCTTCTGGTTCTTGTAGCCGGCATCACCGGTTGCACAGCCGCCGATGTAGGCATCCCATGCTGTCAGCGTCCATCCGGCTGCATAGTTGGTATACAGCGGGATCGCATCTGTATTTTCCTTGATCTTTGTCAGAGCCTCAATGAATGCATCCGGTGTTTTCGGGATCTCGGTCACGCCTGCCTCTTCCCAGATGCGCTTGTTGTAGACGATACCCTGTACATTGCCAGTGGACGGAATGCCGTATACCACGCCGCTGTATGCCTTGTTGTCGATAAATTCGTACTTGTCGGTCAGCACCTCCAGATCTGCGATCGGTGCAAAATAAGTACCCAGCTCACTCTTTTCAACAGTGGTCGGAATGCCGCAGATGTCACCCCAGTCGCCGGATGTCAGACGTGTGGTCATATCGCCCTCATAATCCGTGATGCCCTCGTAGGTGATGGTCACGTTCGGATACATCGCAGTAAATTCCTTGATGTAGTCCTGAAAATCGAGACCGTCGGGATTTTCCTCGATCAGGTCAGTGCGGTGTGTGATGAACTTCAGATCCGCGGTAATATCCGTTGCTGTCTCACCGAGTACTGCGTCTGCATAGGAGAATACAGTTCCCGATGTGCCTGCTGCTGCAGAGGAAGAGCCAGCGGATGCTTCGGACTTGGTGCCGGACTCCGTTCCGCCGCCGCAGGCTGTGAGAGTCCCCGCCATCATCAGTGCGGACAAGATAAGAGAGAATGCTTTCAGTTTCATAAAATTACCTCCGTTTAACTAAAAATTAGTTTATGTTTACCGTAATTTTATTTTAGCACTCATTTACGAAAAAGTCAATACTTTGTCATGAGTTTTTTACAAAATCACACGATTCCATGAAATGCACAATGATTTGCTTTTAAAATTATGGATATTAACTAATTATTTTGTTCGATTTTTGATTTTTTAAGTAAATTAAATTTTAGGGAAACAAACAAATACAACAGAAAAACTATTTTGTTAATGAAGAGGATTCCAAGAAAGCATTTTTCATTAGTTTGCATCAAATACAATTTAAGTAAATTAACAGCATTCGCTGCAGCATGAAGCGTTACCGAAGCAAGTGTTATGTACGGATAGAACGCGCCCCTCCCCCGCAAATCGGGAGAGGGGTGATAGTTCGGGGATTTCGCCCCGGACTCCTGTTTGCGGAGCTGTCACTCCGCATTTGATACTTGGTCGTGTTTCCACTGAGCCAAACAACGTATCTTTTCGGCAAAATTACGCGCTGACTGCCTTGAAAAGGTTTAACAGGCAGCAGACTGAAGGGACTGCATCAGAACAGTCCCTCGTTAATTTTCATCACTCTGCGTTTTACTTCCTCAAAACGGATCGGCGCATATCCGATCCGTTCCACGCAGACGCAGAAGCTCTGCGGTGAATCCGTCCGGTACATCGGGTTATTATGCACATGCCCGAAGATATTCGCGTAGGGCATGTTACGGTTGATGTACATTGGCTCATGGGATAACATCCAGAAATTCTCATAAATGATCGGGTAGCGGCTGACGTTTTCAAAGCCGCAGGCAAGATAATCGCTTTCTGCTGCTGTGTCGTGATTGCCCATGATCAGGTACTTATGCCCGTTCAGCCGATGGCAGATCGCAGCCGTTTTCGGCAGATCATAGGATGAGAGGTCGCCCAGGACAAATACGGTATCCTCGGGCTTCACTGCGTTGTTCCAGTTCCGGATCAGTGTTTCGTCCATTTCTTCCACACTCTGAAACGGGCGGTTTTCGTAGCGGAGAATGTTGGGATCTCCGAAGTGGGTGTCGGCGATGAGGTAGATTTTTTCGTGCATGGCTTGTTCCTTTCTGTATGAGCTTATTTGTATTATTATAGCATGATCAATGCAAAATGGCAATGCTTTCTTGTTATTTCGGCAGGGCAATCGCTTTTGACCCCTTGGTCTTGCCAAATTCCCCCACCCCTCCTGAAATGTTCCCCTTCAACAGCTCCCCATTACCCATGAATGGCAGCACATAAAAAAGCCCCCAACAGATACAGATGTACCTGTCGGGGGAGGGGGACAGTGTTTAGCAGGGGAAGGAAGTAACAATATTGATCGTATACTTCAGAATGTTCAGTGCGTCCGTAGAATCGGGGGTTCCGCTTCTGTCAACGTCTGCATTCAGTTCGCCCTGTGCTGTGAGCTTATCACCGCTCAGGAGGCACTTGTTCAGTGCAAGCACATCCAGAATGTCCACGGAACCATCACAGTTGACATCGCCGTATGTTACCTCTGCAGGTGCTGTTGTCGGCTCAGTGGTTGTCTCGGTCGTGGTTTCTGTTGTCGGTGCTGTAGTAGGTTCGGTCGTAGTCTCTGTAGTCGGCTCGGTGGGATCTTCTGCCGGCAGATTTGCAGCTACCTGCATAACTGCATCATAAGCAGGCTTTGCTACATAGCCCTGGCTGAACAGCAGCGGATTCTGGCTGCTTCTCCAGCTGATGCTGTCGTTGGTGCCCCATACGGTCAGGCAGGAGATGGAATCCTTGTTGTCCACTGCCATCTGGAAGATCTCCTTGTAGAGGTCTGCCTGTGCTTCGAAATCGGTGCAGGTAATATCCAGCTCAGTGATCTGTACATCCAGACCTGTGCTGATGAACTTTTCGAGTGCGGTCTTGTAAACTGCTGCGCTCGGATAACCGGTGTCAAGGTGGGACTGCATACCGATACCGTCGATCAGACCCTGCTCCTTGAGCTTCATTGCCATGTCATAGATGTTCTGTGTCTTTGCAGGGATGTACTCGTTGTAGTCGTTGATATAGAGCTTGCAGCCTTCCGGTGCATACTTTCTTGCATACTGGAATGCCTTGATCACGAAGCTGTCGTCGCCGTAAACCTTCATCCAGCCGGAGTTGTCTGCGCCGCGCATACCGCCGCCGTCGTTCAGGAACAGCTCGTTGCATACGTCATATGCGTACAGGTTCAGGTTCGGATACTGTGTCTTGATGGCATCGAATGTATTCTTGATGAAGCTTTCCAGACGCTGGTCCATGACATCGGTGGAAACATAAGCACCGCTGCTGGAGAAGTTTTCACGGAAGAACCAGTCCGGAGTCTGGCTGTACCATACGAAGGTATGACCACGAACGCCGATGTTGTTGTCTTCGCAGAATTTCAGAGTCTGTGCCGCGCGGCTCAGATCGACCTGTGTGTTGACATTGTTGCCGTACTGCTGGCAAGCGGACTGATTGATGATTGCTTCAGGCTTCAGCTCGTTTTCGGGAGTGATGCTGTTGAAGTGCTTCTTGATGAAGTCACCGCCTGTGGAAAGCTCGTGAGGGCTTACGGATGTACCCAGCTTGAAGCAGGATGCAAATGCGTCCTTCAGGGAGTCGGAGGAGGGAACGTTGTCGTTATTGCCCTCTGTGGGATCGGTGGTATCCGTACTGCCGCCCAGCTTTGTCAGCGTCACATCGTCCAGATAGAACGGAACCAGATCGGATGCGGAAGCGGTTTCTGTGTAAGCGGACTGTACATACAGGGAAATATTGCTTGCATCGGAGGGGATATCAAAGGTGGTGGACAGCTCAGCCCACTTGCCGGATGTGCCCTCTGCATCCACGAGGTTCACATACTCTGTATTGCCGCTGACATCATACTGTACGCCGAGTGTGAAGCCCATGCTGCTGTAGTTGTTGCTCTTGAAGCCTGCGAAAGCGGAGATATCGTAGCTGCCGCCTGCTGCCAGCTCATCGCCTGCAGCCGTGAAGCCGTTCCAGGACTGTGTACGACCCTCAACATAGAGAGACTTGCTGCCGCCGTGGGCGAAATCACTTGTCAGACCATAGGAAACATCGCCGCGACCGGTCCAGTCTGTGCCATTGCCCTCGAAGTCATCGGAAATGCCATTGCCGCCGCCACTGGGAGTGGTGTAGTTGACATCATCCTCAGGGGTGGAAGGTTCGGTCGTCGGAGGAACATAGTCCTCGCCTGCCTGACTGGGATCGGTGTAGACATTGAGCTTTGTGATGTCAGCCACACCGCTGCTCTGCCAGCCCTCTGCATTCAGGGCAACCTCATACAGATTACCGATGCCCCAGCCCTGATCGGCCCATGCCTGGAAGTGATCGGATACGGTGATGTGACCGGAAGTTCTCTTATCCTGACGGACGCTGAAATACTGCTTGAATGTTTCAGTAGTGCCGTTGATCGTCGGACCTGTATGATCCATCTGGAAGATCTTGTACTGTGCACCATCGATAGTTACCATCGTACCGGCTGCATCCGGAACCCAGTCCACCCAGTCCTCGATGATGTAGTACTCAACGAGCGGTACGTTTGACAAGCCCTTGTTCTGGAACCAGCCGTATACGCACAGACGGGAGTTGCCATTTGCGCTGCCTGTCTGGCGATAATCTGCCTCATAGTCCAGACCAATGTATTCGTAGTCAGTTGCTTTCTTGGTAGAACCGAAGTCCAGACCACGGCGTGCGAGGAAGTTACCGGACGGAACACTTGCGGTCCATTCTGCCTTGAATTCCGCACCCTCTCCGAGTGTCATTGTGCCGCTGCCGCCGGTCGTGTCAATCCAGATCTCATAGCTGAAATTGTCGCTCACGCCCTTGTGCTGGTTTGTACCGTTGCCAACGCTGTACACGTCGCCTGCTGCTGCAAAGGAAGTGAATGCAGTCTGCGGAAGCATCGCAGTACTCATTACCAGTGCCAGAACTGCGCCCAGCACTCTGCGCTTACGCATTTTTGTTTTCATAATATCTGCCGCCTTTCATTGTTTCTGCTGCCGAAGCAGCGATTTCACTTGAATAAATCGCATATCGTTTTGGGGTTTCCCCTTCGTTGTGATTTTATTATAGCACATAACCCTTGAAACTTTCTTGAACAAATGAGGTTTTTTTAAATTTTTTATTTCGAAAGTTTGAACGTCTGAAAAATGGAACAAAATACATTGCATTTTCGTTAGAAATATAGTATAATGGATATGGAATGCATTATATGTATGAAAGGAGAACAAACGATGCGGATTCTTGTTGTAGAGGACGATAAATCGTTGTCCATGGTGCTCTGTGAGCTTCTCAGGCAGGAGGGCTACCAGACGGATACGGCATTTGCAGGCGATACGGGGCTTGACTGCGCACTGTCCGGTATTTATGATGTGATCGTGCTGGATGTCATGCTCCCGAAAATGGATGGCTTCACAGTGCTGCGCAGCCTGCGGAAGGAGGGGATCAGGACACCGGTTCTGATGCTCACGGCGAGAGCACAGATCGAGGATAAGGTCACAGGACTTGACGGCGGTGCGGACGATTATATCACAAAGCCGTTCAATACCACCGAGCTGCTTGCACGGATCAGGGCATTATCCCGGCGGAGCGGCACGGAATTTGTCGATACGTCCATCCATTGCGGCGATATTGTATTACATAAGGATACCCACGAGGTCCACTGCGGCAGCAGGAGCGTCAAGCTGACCAGCAAGGAAGTGGATATTCTGGAAATGTTCACGAGAAGCCATGGCAGAGTGGTATCCAAGGATATGCTGACCTTGAAAATCTGGGGATATGATTCCGAGATCGAGTACAATTCCACGGAGGTCTATATTTCATTCCTGCGCAAAAAGCTCAAATCCATCGGCTCACAGATCAAGATCAAGGCTGTGCGCGGCGTAGGGTATCTTCTGGAGGAATATCATGCAGACAGCAATTAAACGCCTGCGCCGGAATATCATTCTCCTATCCTTTGCGACAGCGTGTGCGATCATCCTCATCATGCTTGTGATCCTCAACGGACTGATGCGCAATTCCTACAACCATCGGATCGATGCGGCGGCGGAGCTGATTTCCCAGTCGGCTGTCCGCAAGGCAAGGGATGTCCAGTCGGAAACCATTGTCCTGTCCTCTCTGACACGGGACGGGGCGGGCGATTATGTGGTACTGCGAAATCCCATGGATGTGGAAAGCCTGACCATCCGGGGGACGATTTCGTGCAGTAATCCTGCTGCGAATTGGTACAGTGCCGGCGGCGGCATTGTGGTGAAAACCTATATTGCAGATGGTACGCCGGTGTATTTTTACCAGGAATATTCGTTCAATAACAATGTGAATGAGATCACCATTGATTTCCCGAATCCGGAACGATTCCATACCGCAGGGCATTCGATTCCCTTTGAAGAAACGGAAATGGCACAGGATGTCTTCATGATCTCACAGAAATGGTGGGCATCCTCCAGCGAAAATGAAGGCAGTGCGGATGCGACAGTTTCTCTTGAACTGGAATCTATCACGCTCAATTATAAGGAAAATACCTCGCTTTCCGGCTATACGGGGGGGCTGGTTTCACGCAGCTATGATGAAATTTTCGGGGATGCCATGCCGGAAACGGTGGGCAGCCTGCGGAGCTTCTTTCTGGTGACGAACCACGACGGGACACTTCTGGAAATCAACAGCGGTAATCTGCCGGAGATGATTCCGGAGGCGGAGGCATATGAGATCCTCTCCCATGGCGGCGGAGAAATTCTCCATGGGGACACAAAGTATCAGTGCAGTCATTTTAGAGAAGAGGATATGGAGATCCTTGTTTTTGTCAGCAGTGCGGAGCGGCAGGAGGCTCTGAGCCGCCTTGCGCTCTATTCTGCCTGTATCGGCATTGCGGCGGCTGTACTTCTTTTTGTAATGATTTATTTTGCATCCGGAAAGATCGTCCGGCATGTATCCGTCAGCTACGAAAAACAGAACCAGTTCATTGCGAATGCAAGCCATGAGCTGAAAACGCCGATCACGGTCATTTCTGCGACGACGGACATTCTCCTCCGCCGCCAGCAGGATGATGAATGGCTGCATACGATCAAGGGGCAGGTCGAAAAGATGCAGCGGCTTTTGCAGGAAATGCTGCAGCTGACGCGCATGAACACGGTGATCGACCAGCCGCAGAATTTCAGTAAATTTGATCTCTGCGAAGTTGCCGAAAAGGTCACGCTCTATTTTGAAGCAAGATTCTATGAAGTACAGAAAGTACTGGTTACTGAATTTCCGGAACGGCTGATGTTCTACGGGGACGAAAGCCGCATCGAGGAGCTGATGAATATTCTGCTGGATAATGCGGTGAAATATTCCGACAGCAAGGCGATTGTCCGCCTGAAGCTTGCGGTAAACAAAAACACGGTCGTCCTGACCTGTTCGAATCCCTGTCAGGATTTTGACGAGGAACACGCTTCGCATCTGTTTGAACGGTTTTACCGCAGTGACAGTGCCTATGCCGATGAAACCGAGGGCTTTGGTTTGGGACTTTCCATTGCACAGCTGATCGCTGTCCAGCACAACGGCAATATTTCTGTTTCGTACAAGAACGGGGAAGCTGCATTTCAGGTCGTTTTGCCGGTTAAATTATAATATTACTTTATTTTGAAATGAGAATAGAAAAAATCCTCCTCTGTGAAAACAGGGGAGGATTTTTGGGAATATGATCCGATTCAATGTTCTGACATCATCTGCTGCTCGTAGGGATTGTCCAGGGACGCATCAAAATTCTCCGGGAAGTATTCGGCGGGCATGTATTCTGCATAGTCCAGATCCATGAAGTAGTTGCAGAAAATGATCTCCACATAGGTGATCGTGTTTTCACGTCCCGGCGTTTCAATGGCATAGACGAAGCCCTGATAGGAATCGGCGTACATCGCCAGCAGCTCCGTCCCCTCTGCAAAGCCGGTCACACTGTAATAACCGACATACTCCGTGGAGTCATAGGCTTGCAGGCGGGTGCGTTCGGCTGCAAAGTCTGCATCCTCATATTCGATCGTCAGGTAGCTCAGATACTGCGCATCCCAGGGGTTGTAGTACACCATTTTGTACTCCAGCACATCGTCCGGTTCAGGGATGGATGACGGGAAGATCGTTTCGTCCATGCCCCATTTACTTCTGTATTCTCCCTTCGCATGTTCACCCATATACAGGTGGTAATTCTGCACATTCTCATCCACCTCGACGCGCGCGCTGCTGACACTGTACCATAAAAGACCCATAGCCGCTGCAAACTGAATCAGCCAGATGCCCGCACTGATCAGGATAATTTTCCATCCGAAGCTGCGCTTCTCCTTCTTTACATATTTCTGAAAGCTCTCTGCCGGTTCTTTGGAAAACTGCACCTCCGGCGGCGGTGCAGTCATTTCCTCATAAAGCGTTCTGCATTCGCTGCACGCCTCAAAATGCGCCCCGATCAGCTTCCGGCTGCTTTCGCTGACCATATCCTCCGCATACAGCGGCAGGAGATCGCGGATCACATCACAATCCAGTTTCATAGCTGTTCCTCCTTCACAAGCTTCTGCATCATCGTTTTGGCGCGGTGGAATGTCACACACGCCCAATGCTCCGATTTTCCGAATATCTCACCGATCTCCCGGAATGACAGCTCCCCGAAGATCCGCAGGGTGAAGATCTCCTTATACGGTTCGCGCAGGTCATGCAGGAGCTTATGGATCTGCAGTGCCTGCGTCCGGTCGGCAAGCATGTCCGAAAAATGCTGGCTGTCATCCGCCATTTCCCCTGTTTCCTCCAGGGGAACGGTGCGTTTCTGTTTTTTGCAGTGATCGTAGTAAAGATGCTTGGCAATGGAGCAGAGCCAGACGCGCAGTTCTGCATTACCCTGGTAGGTATCCATGGATCTGAGAGCGCGGTAAAAGGTTTCCTGCGTCAGCTCCTCTGCAAGATCCTCATTACCGGAGAGACCGCGCAGAAACCGGAAGACATCCTCATAATACGACTGATACACTGCATCAAAATCGTTCATCCTCTGCACCTCCTTCTCTTATAAGACGATCTGACAGGGAAAATATCACAGCTTTTTTTGAAAAAATTTAAAAATTGATTGGGGGTGAGTTTATCCGCAGCACGCAGAAACAGACATCACAGCAGCACAAACCGATTCTTCTCAAATGCGATCATTCCCTCATCACGCATTTTGCAAAGCTCATTGGACATGGCACTTCTGTCCACCGAAAGAAAATCTGCAAGCTGCTGGCGGTTAAAAGGAATGGAAAATTCACTGCTGTTCCGGCGTTTGGCTTCTTCCGAAAGATAGGCGATCAGCTTTTCTCTTGTGGTGCGCCGGGACATATAACCAAGTTTCTGCACAAGTCTCCGGTTCTTCTCGGATATGGCAAAAAACAGATTCTGCACGACCATGGAATGGAACCGGCAGGCTGCGGAACAGACGGTGATGATGCGTTTTACATCAAAGAAGAATACTGTGCAATCCTCCACCGCCAGCACATCATTCAGAAGCGCGCCGCTTCCAGGGGCGGCATATGCCTCGCCGAACATCTCTCCTGCGCTGATCATCTGCATAATGCTGCGGCTGCCCCAGTAGTCATCACGCTGGACAAGGAGCTTACCTTCCGCAAGCACAAGAATGGTGTCGATGTGTTCGCCCTGACGGAGAACATATTCTCCCTTCTGATAAGTGCGGAGCCTTGCCTGCAGGCAGGAGAGCATGGCTTCGATCTCCTCCTCCCCTACTCCGGAAAAGAGCTGGGTTCTTTTCAAAATTGGAACGTATTTCTTCATACAAACCCCATTTCTGTTGTAAATACAACCGACTTATTAGTTATATTATAGTATAATGGGTATAGAAAGTCAAGGGGGATAAAAATCCCCACTTGACCGGAAAAACAATTCAACTCATACTAATGGAGGAACGGTTATGATCAGAAAAATCATCAGAATAGACGAGGAAAAATGCAATGGCTGCGGACTTTGTGCGGCTGCCTGTCACGAGGGTGCGATCGAAATGATCGGCGGAAAGGCAAAGCTGACCCGTGAGGATTACTGCGACGGTCTGGGCGACTGCCTGCCGGCATGTCCCACAAATGCGATCACCTTCGAGGAGCGCGAAGCCCCTGCCTACAACGAAGCGGCAGTTCTTGCGGCAAAGCAGCAGAAAACAGGCGGAACACTCCCCTGCGGCTGCCCCGGAACGAACGCTAAGGCGATCCGGCGGGATGCGGCAGCGGCATCATGCACCGCACCTGTCACAAGCCAGCTGTCGCAGTGGCCCGTGCAGATCAAGCTCGTGCCGGTGAATGCGCCCTATTTCGATCAGGCAAATCTGCTTGTTGCGGCGGACTGCACAGCGTTTGCGTATGGAAATTTCCACAATGAATTTATCCGGAATCACATCACGCTGATCGGCTGTCCGAAGCTTGATGAGGGCGATTACGCCGATAAGCTGACGCAGATCATTGCAAACAACAATATCAGGAGCGTGACTGTTGTACGAATGGAAGTCCCCTGCTGCGGCGGGATCGAGAACGCGGTGAAGCGCGCCCTCCAGACAAGCAGCAAGTGGATCCCGTGGAGAGTTGTGACGATTTCTACGGATGGGAGGATTGTGGAGTAACGGGGGATGGTATTTTATTTTAAATTGGATCGAAGATTGTGGAGAAAAAGTAAAAAAGTTCAATAAGGTATTGAAAATGGGATGGAGATATGATATAATATAAGTGAATCATATTACTCAGAGAGGGGGATAACATGAGTATTAGAGAAGGAAAACTCATCTATCATTTAGTACCGCTGGATTCACTGGAATCTATCATCGAGCACGGACTCATGTCAAGAGATGACTTAGCTGAAATAAGCATTGATTTTATAGATACTGCCGATCAACAAATCCTTCATGAAAGAGAACGCCTTGGTTTATCTCAATATATACCATTTCATTTTCATATTCATACCGCCTATGACACTGCGGTGAAACATGCAAATACAGGCAGAAAATTTGTATACATTTGTTTACATCGTGATTTTGCAAGAAAAAATAATTTTAAGATTTTGCCAATTCACCCTGCTTCTAATGAACAACCAGAATTGCATGAATACGATGAGGGGTTTGACGAGATTGATTGGAATACAATGGAACTAACAATTCCAGAAGCTCAAAATAATGGGATTAATACACGTTACCATAAACAAGTTAGGATGGCTGAGTGCTTGGCATCTTCACCTATTCTCGCTAACAATTTTCAATCAATTAATGTTCCGGATGAAGAAACAAAAGAATATGTATTAAGTCTCTTACGTTCTTACGATATAAGAAATACACTTTATGTAACTGTTAGAAAGTGGTTTTTATAATGATCAAGGAAGGAGGAAAATCATGATTAACTTTGTAGTTGGTAATTTGCTTGAATCCGACGCTTTCGCTCTTGTAAACACAGTCAACTGCGAAGGATACATGGGAAAAGGAATTGCATACCAGTTTAAGATGCGTTATCCTGAAATGAACGCAGAGTATGTAAAAATTTGCAAATCACATAAGCTTAGACCGGGAATGCTTCATAGTTACTTAGAAGGCTCAAAGCTAATTGTGAATTTCCCGACAAAAGACAAATGGCGTGAAAAGTCTAAGATGGAATATATTTCTACTGGCTTAGATGCGTTGGTGGTTTTAATTCAGGAGAAACAAATCACTTCGATTGCCATTCCTCCTCTTGGCAGCGGTAATGGTGGATTAATTTGGAGCGAAGTGAAACAGCTTATTATTCAGAAACTTAGTTGCTTTGATAACACAATCAATATCTATGTTTATGAGCCTTCCAAAGGGTATCAGGCAATTCCAGCATCAGAACCACAGCTGTCGTTGTCTGCATTAATACTGATGCAAATTAAGTTTCATCTTTTGCCTGATAATGTGCATTTTGGTGCCATTGGATTGCAAAAAACCGCTTATTTTATGGATGTATTGTCCAACGCTAATTATTTTCAATTTAAAAAAGGTAGTTATGGTCCATATGATCACGATATTGATGTAATTGCTAAAAAAATTAAAGAGTTCCAAATTTATCATAAGGTGAACACCAACGAAGCATATGAAATTCTAATGAAGCGGTTGATTAGTGAAAAAACACTTCAAAAAATGGAATTGTTTATGCCTTTTATTAACAAAGCGGCAGCATTTACAAATCATTTTGCAGATACTACTTCTATCGAAGGTGCTGGTACCGCTTTGTTCATTATTCAACAAGCCGATTGTGCTACAACTGAAGAAATAATTTCCGGATTCAAGCAATGGTCAGAAGATAAGGCAAAGCGATTTTCAGAAACAGCTATAATATCCGCAATAGAAGAATTAGAGCAAGCTGGTTTTATTCGAGAAACATTCTGTGGCTATCAGATTGTAAGTAATTAAAAACATTCCTTGAGAAAAATTCCCAAGGAATGTTTTTATTTTTCATTTGCTTTAGATATGACATCAAACAGTATCCAAATCCGGATTCAGGCATTACGCCTTATCCCTCGACATCAACACCACGCACTCAACATGCGCCGTCCCTGGGAACAGGTCCACTCCCCTCACCTTTTCCACAGCATATCCACGCTCTGTAAAGAGTGCTGCGTCGCGGGCGGCGGTGGAGGGGTTGCAGGAGATCATGACGATGCGCTTCGGGAACATGGCAGCGACGGCTTCGACCGCGGGCAGATCGCAGCCCTTTCTCGGCGGGTCGAGGATCACGACATCGGGGGCAGTTCCCTGCTTCTGCAGCAGCTGGGCGATCTCGCCTGCGTCACCGCAGAGAAATTCTGCATTCTTCACGCCGTTGCGGACGGCGTTTTCTTTTGCGTTCTCCACTGCCTCCGGGATCACCTCTGCACCGATGAGCTTTCCTGCGCTGTCCGCCATCGAAAGCCCGATGGTTCCCGCGCCGCAGTAGAGATCAAGCAGCAGCTCGCCGCCCTGGAGGTCAGCGTATTCCTTGGCGATCCCGTACAGACGCTCTGCCTGTTTCGTGTTCACCTGATAGAACGACTGGGGGGAGATCTCGATCTGATTGCCGCACATCGTATCCGAAATCACTGGCTTGCCTGCAAGGACGTTCATCGTTTTTCCCAGAATCACGTTGGTTTTCTCCGGGTTGATGTTCTCCGTGATGCTCACAAGCTCCGGAAATGCTGCCTGCAATCCCGGCAGGATGCCCTGCACCTTGCGGCGGATGGACTTTCTCACGACGAAGCAGAGCGCGATCTCGCCGCTGTAGGCACCGCGGCGGAGGTAAATATGCCGCAGAAGTCCCGTATTAGTCTGCTCGTCATAGGCAGAAACTCCGGCATTCTGCAATGCAGGCAGGAGGTATTCCAGAATCTCTGTGAACACCTGCGGCTGGAGCAGGCAGCCTGTGAACGGGATCACCCGATGGCTGTGCTTTGCATAGAAGCCGCAGACGAGCTTTCCGTCCTGCATGGCAACCGGATACTGGGCTTTGTTCCGATATGCACCGCGATTTGCAGATGTCAGCGGGGACTCCCCGCCGAGGATCGGTTCAAATTCCGGGGAAAGCCTGCCGATGCGGGTGAATGCGTCGCGGACGAAATCTGCCTTGTAGCACAGTTCTTCCTCATAGGTCACATGGCGGAACACACAGCCGCCGCACTGGCGGAATACCGGGCAGTCCGGCGCACAGCGTCCCTGTGCAGGTTCTGTCAGCTCCTCAACGATGCCGAAGGCGTAGTTTTTCAGTACCTTCACGATCTTCACGCGGAGCTTGTCGCCGACCGCGGTCTGCGGCACAAATACTGCCATGCCATCAATGCGGGCAACACCGCTGCCCTCCGTGGTCATGCCAGTGATCTCGGCTTCATAGATCTCATTCTTCTTCAGCATCAGTACCTCCCATTCTTCCCAGAATCTCCTCGATCTCCTGCTTTTTCTCCATAAGCTTCTCAAAGCGGCTGATGTATTCATAGGGGAATTTATAGTTATGTACACGGGTGATCTTTCCGTTCGGCTCGACGAGCTTGGTGGATGCCGCACAGCCTGCGCCGAGGATGGTCTGGGTCTCATCCATGATCAGGATGTTGTACAGATTTTCCTTGCCCGCCTTTGCGTAGCCGACATTCTCCAGATTGCCGACAGTGTTCTTCTGGCGGTACATGTAGTACGGCATCCATCCATTTTCCGGCAGAGTCTTTGCAGAAATTTCAGCCATCTTTTCGACCTCTGCAATATGCTGGTCACTGCCGCCGCTGTAGAGATCTGCGGCACGCTTGATGGTCAGGGTATGCACGGTAATGCTGTCGGGGTCGAGTGCCATGACGCGCCGGAGGGTATCCGCAAAACCCTCGTAGGTATCGGTGGGCAGTCCGGCGATCAGATCCATGTTGATGTCGTCAAAGCCGAGTTTTCTTGCGAGCAGGAATGCGTCAATTGCCTGCTGGGCGGTATGCCGTCTGCCGATGGCTTCGAGTACGCTGTCCTGCAGGGTCTGGGGGTTGACGGAGATCCGCGTTGCGCCCATTTCCTTGATCACGCGGAGCTTGTCCTCGGTGATGGTGTCGGCGCGTCCGGCTTCCACGGTGTATTCCCTTGCACCGGCAATGTCAATATGGGTACGGATCGCCTCCATCACCTGCCGGAGCTGTTCTGCGGAGATGGAAGTCGGCGTACCGCCGCCGATGTAAACGGACTGGACATGCAGACCGTATTTCCGGATGATGTCACCGAGAATGGCGATTTCCCTGCATAGATGGGTGATATAATCGGGAATGAGCTGCATCGCGCTGTCCATCGAATGGGACACGAACGAACAGTAGCTGCACCGCGTCGGGCAGAACGGAATGGAGATATACAGCCCGATCTCCTTTGCATTATGGGGCAGGATGGGCTGCTGGATCAGGGCGGTATCCATGGCAAGCTGCATTTTCTCATCAGAAATGAGAAAACGCTCCTGCAGATGCTTGGCAGCCTGTTCCGGTGTCATTCCGGCATCCAGGAGCTGGATGACCTTGCGCACTGGACGGATGCCGGTGAGCAGTCCCCATGGGGGCGTGTAGCCGGTCATTTCCTGCAGGGTTTCATAGAGCAGGCGGCAGAGGGCATATTCCACCTCGGAATGTTTCACATCGGGGGCAATATGGGGCGGCTCAGGGTTCAGCATCCCCAGACTGCGCTTGCAGGAAACATCCCCCAGACGGATGTCCACCTCACATTTCACAGCGGTCTGTGTATATTCGCAGGCGGTGACGATATAATTCGGCACATTCTCCGGGATCACGCCGTCCTCGCAGATCAGAAAACGGACATGCGGGATAAAAAGCTTGGCAGTTGCCTGCACCTCGTAGCCGTGGCAGTGATTGCGGAACACGAGGGCGTATTCATAATTCTGTTCCATCAGATGCTCCTTAAATAGGGATTGGTTCTGCGTTCGATTTCCAGTGTGGTTCGCATTCCGTGACCGCTGTATACCTCGTAATCCTCCGCGATCTCACGCAGTTTTTTGAGGGATGCACGCATTTCGGTGACATTGCCGCCGAGGTCGGTACGTCCGATCGAGCCGCGGAACAGGGTATCACCGGAGAGCATGACATTCTCGGTGAGATAGCACACGCTGCCGGAGGTATGACCGGGGGTATGCAGGACGGTGAAGGTGCGGCTGCCGGCGGTGATCTCTTCGCCGTCCGTGACAGTTGTATATGCCGCAACGGGACGGAATGGTTCGGCTGTAATGTGCGCAGCAAGATTCAGGAAGGCATCCTTGAGCATGGGTGCGTCCTTTTCATGGATAAAGACCTGTGCGCCGGTGACTTCCCTGACGGTTTCCACGCCGCCGATATGGTCATAGTGTCCGTGTGTGAGGAGGATGGCTGTCAGGGTCAGGCAGTTGGCAGTCAGGTATTCCAGCAGTACATCCGGATCGCCGCCGATGTCCACTGCTGCACAGGTGGAATCACCGCAGTCTATGATATGGCAGTTTGCGCCGAGTTCGCCGAGCTGTAGGGTATGCAGTTTCATAAAATCTCCTTTCTTTCCTGTATTGCAGGAAAGTAAAATCAGTACTTGTTTCTATTGTAGCACAAATGAGGCTGAAAATCAAGTTTTACATTCTGGTGTCACGCAAATCAATTTTTCTTTATCGGGGCTTTCCTAAATTGCCCCACCCCCCTGCCCCCTCCCAGAGGGAGGGGGATTTTGGGGCGGTGGTGCCACCCCCTCCGCCAAAGGCTATCGCCTTTTGGAACCGTTTTTATCTATTATAAGTCGGGTCGTAGCCA
>JAZQCT010000075.1:0-11610 GCA_045546475.1 Oscillospiraceae bacterium | reverse complement strand
ATTATCCTCCGGCTCTTCCCTTATATACGGCGATTGTCTATTATCCTCCGGCTCTTCCCTTATATACGGCGATTGTCTATTATCCTCCGGCTCTTCCCTTATATACGGCGATTGTCTATTATCCTCCGGCTCTACCTTCTCATATGGTGACTTATCCAGTGTTACTATTTTTATTGAAATAGACGGAAGATTATCTGTATTATCCATTGAATTCACCCCATCTCCTTGTTTATATCCTGTTGAATTCTGATTATTCATTGCTCATGCTGCACCTCCGATCCGTTTCTCATTGTCATTATACTACATCTTCCCAAATATTACAAGTGATATTTCGTTTCTACACTTATATATTATTACAGTGTACTATGTCGGGATTGGATTTCAACTGGAAATTGACCAAATTATACATACCAAGCAGCAATGCCCTGCCTTGCACGCTCTCAAAAAGTGTACTTTTTGGGAGCGTCTTTCTTTCGTCGAAATTACGTCCCAAAACATGGTATTTTGAATTTTGAGATGTTCCGGAAAGTGCAGGGACTTTCTGGAACGGATAGGAGGTACTATGGATCATCGAACGTATGGATACGCCCGTGTTTCCACTCGTGAGCAGAACGAGGACAGACAGATTGCTGCCCTGCTCCATTACGGCGTGCCGGAAGGGAATATCATCATCGACAAATGCTCCGGAAAGGATACGGAGCGGGAGGGCTATCGCTATCTCAGAAACCAGCTTCTGAGAAACGGCGATACACTGGTGATCAAGGAGCTGGACCGACTGAGCAGGAACAAGTCGGACATCAAACAAGAGCTGGAATACTTCAAGCATCTGGGGGTACATGTCAGAATTCTGGACATCCCCACTACACTGACGGAATTTCCCGATGATCAGATATGGGTGATGGACATGATCAACTCCATCCTGATCGAAGTCCTCGGCAGCATCGCAGAAAACGAACGCATGAAGATCCGCAGAAGACAGCGGGAGGGCATTGATGCGGCGAAAAAGAAAAACGTCCGCTTCGGCAGACCTGAAACTGCCAAACCGGATAACTGGGACGCAGTGATCCAGCAGGTCGCTAGTGGTGAACTTCGTCCTGTTGATGCAATACGGCTGCTCGGAATATCACGCTCCAGCTATTACAGGTTTTGTCAGAAGTGCGGATTTCACCGCAATACATGATCCGATTTTCGTTATTTACGTTATGTGCAGTTTTTTACACTGTTCACAACAATTTGGTAATACAAAAAGGAGGTAATCGTATGGAACGATTCAAAAGCTATGATGAACTGCCCTTGACACTGGATGCTAAGGACATCAGCAAATTTCTGGGAGTTTCACCGACATCCTGTTATTCTTTATTCAAACGCAAGGATTTTCCAACCATCAAGATCGGCAAACGCTCCATTGTCGCAAGGGACAAGTTTTTGATGTGGCTCGAACAGCACACACAAACCGCTATAGAAGAACAATAATCGTAAACAGCTCCGGTATTCCCAACTGGAGCTGTCAAAGGAGGCAATGCAATGTCACGCAGAAGAAATAACGAAGGCACGCTTCGTCTGAGAACCGACGGCAGATGGGAAGTCAGAGTCATCACCGGAACCGACTTCCGCACCGGCAAAACCAAGCGTGTTTCACGATACGCCAAAACAGAAGCCGAAGCTGTCAGACTGCTCCACGAGCTTGGACATCAGGTGCATACGATAGGACTGATCGACCCCACCTCACTCACGCTGGTCGAGTGGCTGAACACCTGGCTGGAGACTTATATGCGGCATAATCTGAAGCAGTCCACCTACACAAGCTACCACGGCTATATTTTCAAGCATTTTGCACCCGCATTTCCCACTATGAAGCTGAAAGACCTGAACACGAAGATACTTCAGGATTTCTACAACTACAAGCTGACGGACGAGGGACTCGCTCCCAAGACCATCATGAACATGCACCGCTGTCTGCACAAGGCGATCGGGCAGGCAGTGCTTGAGCACTATCTCCCCTACAATCCATGTGATGCTGTTGCGATGCCAAGGCGTGAAAAGCCGGAGGTGCAGATCCTGACTCCTGAGCAGCAGCAGCGATTGATTCAGGCAAGCTATCACAATCGTTACGGCGTTTTCATCCGCCTCACACTTGCAACAGGGCTGCGTATCGGCGAGCTTGTGGGGTTAAAATGGGATGACATTGACCTGCATCGTGCCACACTCCATGTACGCCGGACGATGAGCCGTCTCCCCAAAATGGACTATCACGGCGAAGGCAATTCGACTGAGATCATATTCCAGGCACCGAAAACCAAGAATTCCGTTCGTTCTATTCCGCTCCTTCCCTTTACTGTGCAGGATCTTCAGAAATGGAGGCTTGTGCAGAAGGAGGATGCACAGCTTGCAGGGGAAGCCTATCAGAATCTGGGCATGGTCGTCACCAATCCACTCGGCTGTTATGTGGAGGGACGCACTCTCTCAGATTACTACCATCAGATACTTGAAACGGCAGGGATCGGACATTTCACATTCCACGCACTGCGTCATACATTTGCCACACGAGCCCTTGAACAGGGCATGGATGTCAAGACGCTCTCCACGCTTCTCGGACATTATTCGGTATCCTTTACGCTTGATACTTACACGCATGTACTCGATCAGCAGAAGCGGGACGGCATGATGCTGATGGCAGATATGTTTGAAATGCAGCCGCTTTCCACAAGCTATCCGGTGATCGTCACGCCTGTGGCAGACGGGTATATTATGAACGCCGTCGATTTCGATCAGGTTTCAGTCAAAGCAGCCACGATCGATCAGGGATTGACCTGTCTCCAGAATGAACTGAGCGATCTGTTTTCCGGCATCATCCCTCCTGCCCCCACTCCCCTGCAGGATCTGCTTGTCAATCCGGGCGAATTCATTGTTGTAGTCAATCTTTAAACAAACAGCTCCGTGTGGATGGATCACACGGAGCTGTATTGATATCGTTGAACATTTTAGTTTTTGGCTATTTCAAGGCATTTTCATGCAATCTCAGTTTCTGTTTCACACCTTTTTTGTGGTCATTTAGGGGTCAAAATGCATACAAATAAAAAAACGCCCCGAAATTATGGCTAAATTTCGGGGTTTCTGTGGTTGCGGGAGCCGGATTTGAACCGACGACCTTCGGGTTATGAGCCCGACGAGCTACCGAGCTGCTCCATCCCGCGTTCTCATTTCAGGTGTATCACCTGAGTACTTATATATTCTATCACAAAACAATGTGAATGTCAAGAGCTTTTTCGCTTTTCGTCAACTCTGTACAATTCTATTATGGATGCAAATCGCAATTATATTCATTTTGCTTACAAGTGCGTTTTTCTGACATTTTTCTGCATCCGGTCTGCACGCTGCCCCCAAATAAGCAGGTGCAGGCGTTTCATATACCCTGACTGGCAAGCTCCGTCGGCAGATCATTCTGCAGTTGCGTCCTCGTCCTGTTCCGGCACAGGATCTCCACGATCTTTGCATCGGGCATGGGATAGACAATCCATCCATCCTCCTCCCCCTTGTCCGGTCGGATCGGGAATGCCAGCTGCTCCGATCCGGTCGAATACTGCGCATTGATCCCGTCCGTATTCCCCCTCGCATCAAGACGAATCCACTTCCCGTATTCCTCCGTATACACCCCATTGAGTCCGTGATAGACCGGATACGGTGCGGTTTCAGCATCCCGAAATGATATCCATCACTTCCCCGATAATGGATGCAAGTGCATTTGCACCGTCGATCACATAATCGGATGTCGGGAGAATGTCTTTCAGCATCTGAACATAGGCAATTCTTGCATATTTCAGATACAGCTCCATTTCATTGCGGATCTCATCCGCAGAA
The DNA here is from genome assembly GCA_045546475.1 of Oscillospiraceae bacterium. Classification (GTDB taxonomy): domain Bacteria; phylum Bacillota; class Clostridia; order Oscillospirales; family Ruminococcaceae; genus UBA3855. Next base: position 7,752 of record JAZQCT010000075.1, on the reverse strand, counting down.
GCATCCTGCATATCCCGCAGCACTCTGCGAGCCATTGCTATATCCAATGGTGTATCAATAAATATACAGCAATCGAGATAATCCTTTATCATTTCGTTCTGATATGCAAAAGGATAATCCAGCAGCAGATAGTCATACTCGCCACTGCTGATGATCTTCTCAATATCTGTTTTCAATGGTGATAAGTCCCATACATGATAGTCCGCACCATCCGACACCCATTTGCAATAGTCCTCAACTTCTCCGTCAAATGAATAATCATCAAAGTGAAGAGAGGTCGCCTTTGGCAGCCTGTCTTTTATTGCATTGACGATTGTTGTTTTCCCGCCTGCTGTCACAGCTCCGATCGCTATTATTTTCATGATCCGCTCCTATCAATTCCAATCTATGCCGGTTCATTCCCCAACATACGGACTGATCCGGTATGTTTCCGATGATATATCAAAATTTTCAACAAAAGGGAATCCCTCCCGATAGATCCACCGTTCAATACGGATCGGACGGAACACGAAAAGCCGTTCATTCCGGAGTGCAGAATAGGCATCATATGACCCCTTGAAGCATTCCGAAAAATGGGTACAGAATGCCCGATGTTTCAGCGGATGTCCGATCTCCTCGCAGATACCTTCGATCTGGATATTGTCGATACAGAGGGCGGCGTTCGGATTCCGGATAAGCTGTTGATACTTCCGGAATGTGCAGTCCGTCTGGAAATAGAACAGCCCGTCGATCAGGACAACGCTCATCATGCGGGAGGATACGATATTATCCTCCGCCGTGGAAAGCACCATCGTTCGTCCTTTGCCGAAATCGGATAGAAATTTCTCATACTCTGCCGAAAATGTATTCATGGTGTTTCCTCCGGATCATCAAAATAGACATATCCATACCACAGGTGCAGAGCGTAATCTTCGTCGCCCTGTTCCATCTCCAGCGGCAGCTTGTGTCCCTGTGCATCGTACCCATATATCGTATCATAGTACAGGTATTCCAGATAGGTCGAGCGGACGATCTCATGAATGACACGACCCTGCACATCATAGAAGTATTCCGTTTCCCAGCCAAGCTCTCCCTCACCTCTGGTCTGTTTCACAAGTCTGCCGTCCTCGTCGTACTGATTCCTGTAAGCCGTTTCCCAATAGATGACATTATCCTCAATATAATATTCCTTCTTCACATCGCCGAACTTGTTGTATTCATACAGGTTGCAGCTATATTCGACACCATCCTCAAAGGTGAAGCACTCGTTCACTGTGCCGTCTGCATTATAGGTATAGCGGTACTCTGTTTCGCCGAAATAATCGCTGACCGTCTGCACGGCGATCGTACCATCCTCGTTGTATTCGTACTCCGTCACTGTCCGGCTGTTTTCCTCGGGTTTGCCGTCATAATACCCGATCGAACCGATTTCATTTCCATGTGCATCATAAAACCAGTAGGTCGTACTTTCTATGCCAAATGCCGCTGTTTCGGGACAAAATTCCGTCCGGCAGCAGACAGCATTTTCAGGGATGACAAGATCTTCCGGCAGTTCGTCCGCTGTGACAAGATGCTCTGTGATGTCGTTTTTGGTGGATTCGGTGGTGGGTTCTTCTGCGGATGCTTCGGATGTTTCCGGCATTGCTGTTGTCGGCATTTCCGTTTCGGTGGTGTTCTCCTGTGCTATGCTTTCTGCATATTCCTCCAGCTCCTCCGGATTTCTTGGCAGGCTGTTTGTCCGTCCGCAGGCGGTACAGAGGAGAAGGGGGCAGAGGAGGAGGGGAATGTATTTGGTTTTATTTTTGTGCATGTGGGTTTCCTCCGGCTTAATATGATTCATGTAATGCAATGGACAATCCAATATTGCACACATCCTGCATCTCAATCACCCATCGCTCGCCGCAGTTATTATCAACCAGAAGCTGTCTGTCATTTCTGCATATCTTCACAAACGGATTCGATTCATCAAAAGAGATCAAAAACACCATTGTTTCTGTACTTATCAACTCCGCCAGAATAAATCCATCGCCGCCGTAACTGCCCTCACCGATGACAAAACGCATATCCATATCTTCACATTCGATCTGGGCGTTGATGTATGCTGTGGTTTTTACATATTCTCTTTCTTCAAGGGTATCCTGTACCATCTTAATGCTTCTTTTATCATCCTGATCGACTTTTATGGCGTAGTGCTGAACATGTCCATTTCCATATAGAATGCCGTTGATGATGGGCAGCACATCACTTCTGGAGGTGTAGTTTGTATTCATTGTTCCTCCATTCATCAAAAAACATCCCTCGTCAGATAGAACGAAAGCCGTCCGTCCATCTGTACCATGACGCTGCGCAGAACATCCAGTTTCTTTTCCACCGTGAACCATTCATTTTCAAGCGAATGGTCGCAGTCAGGGATGACTTTCAGCCAGATCTTCTGTTCCTCTGCAAGCTGCTGTACCTTTGCCACATCCGACCATGTATCCGCACCGCCGATGAATGCAATGGTATTGCGGAACAGAGTGGGATATACCCTTGCACATGAAAAAGTCGCTTCAACCGGTGTCAGCCAGATCTGCATGGCATTGATATTGTGTTCCGTGGCATATTCGGCGGCGATCACCGATCCCATGCTTTTCCCGATGAATACAATATCGCTGTACTCGGAAAAATCAATGTCTTTCAGCTGTTCCGATACCTGCGCATAGGCAAGATTGGCGGCTTTCCACATTTTGTCCGGATCGCCTTTCACGCCCGTCGGAAGATCGTGGTAATCCACGCAGACGATCTTTTCGCAATAAGGTTCCACCATCTTTCTGCTGTAATAGAGCAGCGGCATATCCTTGTTGTACCCGATACCGGGGAAAATCACTGCAATTCTCATGGTGTACCTCCATTATTTTGCAGCAATCTTCTGAACGATTTCTGCAATCTCCGCCTGAATCTCCGCAATCGTCCGCATTTCGCCGTTTTCACAGCACTGGATAATATGCCACTCCTCCCCTGCCGGACGATGCTCGCAGGCATACATGGCGGCTTCACGGCAGGCTCTGAGGTAATTCACATCGGCTTCGTGGATGTCTTTTTTCGCTTCATTGCCCTCATACCGCTGGGACAGAAGCCGCTGGGATACCTCGATCGGAACATCGAGAAAAATGACCGCATCGGGCTTCGGGATGCCGAGCTTTTCATATTCAAAATCATAGAGCCAGTCCGCATAGGATGCCCATGCGTCATGTGGGAGCTTGGTCATCTGGTAGAAGGCATTGGAGGTCGTGTATCTTGCAGAGATAATAGTTTTCCCCGAAAGATAGTCCTTTTCCCAATCCTTCTTATAGCTTGCATATCTGTCCGCTGCATAGAAGCTGCTGGCGGAATAGGCACTGCGCAGAGGATCTTCCTCATGAAATTCGCCCTGTAAATACTGGGTAATGAGGTGACCGCTGGGGGATTCATAATTCGGGAATGTGATAAAGCGGCAGTCGGTGAAAGTTTCTTTCAGAAGCTCCAGCTGGGTGCTTTTGCCGCAGCCGTCGAGTCCTTCAATGACGATGATCGTTCCGTGCATGGTAGTTTTCCTTTCTGTATGTCGATTTCTGTGGGGTACTTTACTTTATTATAGCATATTGCGGAGGGGATTTCAATAGAAAAGCCCGGCGAAAAATTGCAGGATTTCGGCTTGTCAAAAAAACCTTTTTTCTGGGGGTGGCACCCCTGAAGCTGCCCCACCCCTACCCCCTCCCCGTAGGGAGGGGGATTTAGGGCTGGTGCTGCGCACCAGCACCGCCAAAAGGCTATCGCCTTTTGAATCCATTGATGTTTTTCTACAGAAAGAGCCCTGCAAAAATCGCAGGGCTTCGATCAGTTATTCACCAAATTCCTTCTTCACCGCATCGAGTGCCGCCATGATGCAGTCATCCATGTCGTAGTACTTGTACAGACCCAGTCTGCCGCCGAAGATCACATTTTCCTCCGCATCTGCCAGAGCCTTGTATTCATTGTACAGTGCGGTATTCTTCTCATCGTTGACCGGATAGTACGGATCCATGCCTTCCTTCCATTCGGTGGAATATTCCTTGGAAATCACGGTCTTTGCAGTATCCGCATAGCTTTCGATCTCGAAGAATTTATGCTCGATGATTCTTGTCCAGGGGCGATCATGGGAGGTATAATTCACCACAGCATTGCCCTGATAATTATCTGTATCGTGCACCTCATCCTCGAAGTAAACCGTTCTCCAGTTGAGTCTGCCGAGCCTGAAACCGAAGAATGCGTCAACCTGACCGGTGTATACGGTCTTGCCGAATGTAATGTCGGTGGACTTCACGAAATCGAAGTAGTCGGTTTCCAGCAGAACGTCGATCTTCTCGTCAGCGAGCATCTTCTCAACGATCTGGGTATAGCCGCCGATCGGGATGCCCTGATAACGGTCGTTGAAGTAGTTGTTGTCGAAACGGAAACGGAACGGCAAACGGCGTATGGTGCTTGCCGGCAGATCCCTGCAGTCACGCTGCCACTGCTTTTCGGTGTATTCCTTGACCAGCTTTGTGAATACGGTCTTACTCAGGCGCATTCCCTGTTCTTCGAGGTTTTTCGGCTCGCCGGTGATGCCGCACTCGTCAATTTCCCTCTGAATGGTAACCTTTGCCTCCGCCGGTGTCTTTGCGCCGAAGAGCTGATAGAATGTATTCATGTTGAACGGCAGGTTGTACATTTCATCCTCGTCGGTTTCGGGATTGTGGTAGATGGCAACGGGGGAATTGATGTAGTTGTTGAATTCGCAGAACCGGTTCACATAGTCCCAGATCGCCTTGTCATGGGTATGGAAAATATGCGCACCGTAGATGTGCTGGCTGATGCCCTCCAGACCTTCGTCCGTGAGCTTTTTTGTGTAGATATTGCCGGCAATATGCGGACGCTTGTCGATCACGAGGCAGGTCTTGCCGTGCTTGGCAGCTTCATAGGCAAAGGTTGCGCCGAAGAGACCTGTGCCGACGATCAGGTAGTCGTAGTATTGTTTCAGCATTGTGTATTCACTCCCTATTTGTTATCCTGTCCGTATCAAGCCACTGCAGAACATTCGATGGTGCAGAATCACTGCTGTGACGCACAAACTCCTCCGCCCCAGCAATCCGCACCTGTGCGGCTTCGCTCTCCGGTTCGATTTCCCGGTAGGTATTCATGCCGCTGCGGAACTGCATTTTATCCGGAATGTAGCTGAACACCTTTCTGCCAAGATACAGGAAATCGAACAGAAATGATGAGAAATCCGTGATGAACATCTCATACTGCTCGATCGGCTCCGCTGTGCGCACCATACGGATGCGGTCACTCTCTGCGTTGAACAGATCACTGTAGACTGCGAAGATGGGGTGGAGCTTGAAATCAAGCGTATAATCATGCTCTGCAAGCCATGCGGCAAGTACTTCCGAGCACAGAAATTCGCTGAGCTTCCGGTAATAATCGGAAGCGAGAAACGCCTCGCGGCGCGGCTGCCAGATGCCGCCAATATTGTCCCCGATCAGATACTGCCGCCAGCTCGGTGCAAACAGGATGCGCCGTGCAGGCTTTGCTGTCCGGTCGAGCCTTTTCAGGCGCGGCATGATGCGCTCCTGAATATCCTCCGGACGGAAGCGGTATTTCTCAATAAACAGCCGTTTTTCATACTCCGTAGAAACGCAGAGCTTATCGGCTGTGACAACCTCCGGCGTATATTTCCACGGAACGCTGGCATGGAGTATGCCGTGCTGGAGATATTCCACGGTAAAGCTGAAAAAGTCCGAAACCATGGGGATCTCCTCCGGCGAAAACGGCAGGATGTTGTTATCCTCGATAAATGCTGTCAGGATGCGTTCAGCAGCAAGCGCATAGATCTTATGCCGGCGGCTGCCGAAGGTCAGCACATGCCTGCGCTGAGCTGGCGTGAACAGACGCTTCAGGGCTTTGGTATCCAGCGAGCAGACATAACAGCGTTCCACGCCGTCCTGCTTGCCGAAATCCTCTAAAAACCGATAATAGCCGTTGTCCTTCTCTACGCCGCGGCAGTCATAATACAGATGGATGCGCTTTCTTTCGCGCAGTGCTGCCGCCTTGCGGCGGATGGAGGCAATGCTGAAGCTGACGAGGGGAGCAGCGGAACTATGCACAAGCACATCATACGGGCGTTCCTGTGTGAGCCGGAAACTCTCCTTGTCCGGGTCGAACCGGAGGACGCGCCTGCCGATGACGGCGGCATACCGCTGGTAATAATGGGAAAACGGAGCTTTCGGAAGAAAATCACAGGTGCAGTCATAGGTATGACCGCCCAGCTCCATGACAAAATGCAGATCCTGTACCGCCTCTGCCGGAAGCTCCAGGCAGAAGGCATGAAATGCATTGGTCTGCGTATGGCAGAGATAATAGCTGTGGGCGGACGGATACAGCTCCAGTCCGATCCTTGCAGAGCCGGTGACGGCGTACAATGCCGGCGTTCCGGTGAAGGAAAACACGCCGGATTTCAGGAAGCCGCGCAGAATGACGGTATCCTCTTCCAGGCGGATGCGTCCGATCATCAGCAGGGCTTTCTGTTCCTCCAGAAGGATCTCTCCGCCGCACTGCAGTCCGAAGGCATCGGGGCGGAAGAAGGCGTTCACAGCTGTATTGGGTTTTTCGGAGAGCCACCAGCATTTATGATAGGGATCAATTTCGGGATGCTCCCAGATCACCCTGTCCTCAACGCGGCAGAGCAGGGCGCGGATCCGGTTCTTTGCCTGCTCCAGTTCCTTTTCTCCGTAGTGATAGGGATAGAGCATATTGCAGCGAAGCTTCCAGGCAAGATCATTGATATACAGTCCCTGCCAGGCGGCAGGCACCTCGCCCTCCCAGACGGCGAACCGTTCCTCAAACATTTTCATCGCCTGCTCAAAAACATAGCACGCGCCGCTGAGTCTTCCGGAGGAGGTCTCCTCACTGCGGTAGTAGAGATAGGCAGCCTCACGGCAGAAGCCCATTTTCATTTTCAGGCGCAGCACATCGCAGCAGTACTTCTGATCCTCTGAGAAATTCATGGCAGGATCGAACAGCACATTCTCCTCACCGCGGTTTCTGACCATAATATTCATGGTGGTCTGCCCGATATAGGGATGCTGCCGCAGGTCATAGATGCCGGAGTAGGTCAGGTACTTGTAGCGGAAATGCGGCGGCAGAAGATAGCCGCGGTACATGGTCTCAATGGGATAGGTCACAAGATCGACCGCGTCACCGCAGCTGTCAAAAAACTGCACAAGTGCTTCCACCGAACCCGGACGCAGAGCATCGTCTGCGTCCAGGAACAGGAGATATTTGCCCTTTGCCGCACGGATGCCGGCATTGCGGGTATCCGACACGCCGGTGTGGGGCTTGTCGATGAATTTCACAAAGGGATACTGCTGGGCATATTCGCGGCAGTGCATTGCCGAATCATCCTCCGAGCCGTCATTGACGAGGAGGATCTCCTTTTCTGCCCGTGTGTGCAGCACTTCGTCATCCAGCTTCTGAAAGCCATTGTAGATGGGGATGATGATGGATACCATAATTCACCTGTATTCTGCTGCATATACAGCGGTGTACAGCATCATCCGCAGAAATCCACGATCTCTGCGGATGGCTGTTGAATTTTTCTTAGGTCGTGTTGACACTAAGCCTAACAACACATCTTTTCGGCAAAATTTCACGCATCCTGCGTTGAAAAGGTTTGACAGGCGACAGCCTGCCTGCACCTTTTCGCCTTGCCTGCATAAAATTTTTGCTCGAAAATCTGCG
>JAZQCT010000074.1:0-2584 GCA_045546475.1 Oscillospiraceae bacterium | reverse complement strand
ATAGTAGACGATCAGTGTTTTCATATTCTTTCTCCTTGTTTATTATTTCTCCGGCAATTAAATATAGATACTTTATTTTGGGGTCAGCACACCCAAACTGCCCCCTCCCCAAGGGGGGGGGCTATATATGGAGGGTGCTGCGCGGCTTACTGCCACCGTCCCCTCTGCCTCACTTCGTTCGGCATCTCCCCACCCCGTGGGGAGTCGCCCTCCACCCGCCAAAGGCTGCCGCCTTTTGAAGCCATTATCAGCCTTTCATTGCCGAAGTAATAATTGCCGGAATGATAATGTAAATAGCTCCCGATAACATCAAATCCCTGCGGGCGATGCCGCAGGGATCATAGCTTAATAATTTTCTGCGTGGATCTCGAAATAGCTCTGCGGATGTGCGCAGGTCGGGCAGATCTCAGGCGCATTGGTGCCGACAACGATATGACCGCAGTTGCGGCATTCCCATACCTTCACCTCGCTCTTTGCAAATACCTCTGCCATCTCCACATTCTTCAGCAGGGCGCGGTAACGCTCCTCGTGATGCTTCTCGATCGCTGCTACCAGGCGGAATTTCTCTGCCAGCTCTGCAAAGCCCTCGGCTTCTGCAGTTTTGGCAAAGTCCTCATACATATCCGTCCACTCGTAGTTCTCACCATCCGCAGCGGCTTCGAGATTTTCTGCGGTGCTGCCGATGCCGTTCAGCTCCTTGAACCACATCTTGGCATGTTCCTTCTCGTTGTCCGCTGTTTTGAGGAACAGGGCTGCGATCTGCTCAAAGCCCTCCTTCTTTGCCTTGGAAGCAAAATAGGTATACTTATTTCTTGCCTGGGATTCACCTGCAAAAGCAGCTTCCAGGTTCTTCTCCGTCTGGGTGCCTGCGTACTTGTTCTTCGGTGCCTCGATCAGTTCGAGCTTGTCGCCGGTCGCCTTGCAGCGCGGACAAACTGCGGTCTCACCGTCAGCCACCTCAAAAATTTCTCCGCAGAGCAAGCATCTGTATTTCTTCATAGCTGTATCTTCCTTTCCTGAATGGGATCCATAATGGTTTTCCTGAAAGGCATCTCTGAGAATGCACGCTTTCAGGATTGATATAATTATACCATATTTTTCTGGAAGTGTAAAGCGTTTTTTGTGATAATTTTCAGAAAAGACATAATTTCACCGAGACTGTCAAATCTAATTTATTTTTTCACAACCATTTTCCATGTGCCAGGGTCCATATGGTCGCCGCCGGAATTGCTGATGAGGTAGCTGCCGTCGGGGAAGGCATAGAAGCCGCGCACCTCATTGCCGTTGAAGAGCGTGCTGCCCCAGTCGATCACGACCTCGCTGGTTCCCTCCGCTGCATGGATGCCGTAGAGTGCTTCCTGTGCCTGGAAATAGAAATCATAGCCGTTTGTACCGGTGATGACGCTGCTGTGGTAGGCGGGGATATTTTCTGTTTTAATCGTTTCCAGCGTCAGATTCGCAGGATCCACGCAAGCCATCAGAAGCTGCTGCGCACTGCCGCGGTACAGCAGGTAGACCTTGCCGTCCGCTGCTGCGATCAGCTCCTCACCAACAAACATATCGCCGCGGATGCTGCCGAGGAACTGCTGTTCCTTATCAAATACCATAACATGATGATTGCCGGGCTGGTCAAAGCCGAGGAAATAATAATTTCCCTCACCGTCCACCTGAAGGGACGGATAGTCCAGGCTCTCGCCGTTGGGGGCATCGAATGCGATCATATCCTCCATGGCGGATTCTTCGATCAGCGTCAGCGTGCTGTCATAGGTTTCCACATAACGCTCCTCGCCCATCTCGCCGTAGGCATAGAACACATGCACGGTATCGCCTGCACCGGGAACGATCTTCAGAATGTCGCCCGCTTCACTCAGGCGTTTGAGCGTTTTCGGCTCTGCGGTGTTGGTCTTTGCGTCATAAAGCACCGCTGCTCTGCCGTCAAATTCATTCAGTCCAATCATCAGGTACTTGCTGCCGAGCGGAATGATCTGTTCAACAAGCTCCAGCCCCTCAATACCATTGGGTTCCACGGTGAACTCGCGGTCCTTGGCTTCTGTCACGGGCTGTGCGGTTACGCCTGTCATTTCCGTCGGCGTGACCTCTGAAGTAACCGCCTGTGCATCACAGCCTGTCAGAACAGCAGTAAGCAGCAGTGCGGACAATAACAACTGTTTCTTTGTTCTCATGTAGGATCCATCCTCCGTATCTTTCTGTATTCCCCATAGTTCCGACTGTATTATTCTTGATAGTACAGATACCAGTATACCACATTTCGCGTGTATTGTCAATAAAATGACAAACACTGTAAACATTCCTTAATCATTGTGAGAAGAAAACGGTTCATTGGGGTGTCGGCGCGTGCGGTCTGCTTTTCTTTCTAATGTTGTCATACTATTACTCCGGCAATTAAATATAGATACTTTTCCGGGGTTAGCATCCCAAAACTGCCCCACCCCCTGCCCCCTCCCAGAGGGAGGGGGGTTTAGAGGGGGGGCTCCGCCCCCCCGACCCGCTTCCCGCCTTGCGGCGGGTTTTGAGGGACTTTGTCCCCTTGTCCCTATTAAGGAGCTGCTGCCCCTTGAAACCC
>JAZQCT010000073.1:0-1585 GCA_045546475.1 Oscillospiraceae bacterium | reverse complement strand
GCCCTTGCACAGGAAGTACCCGGCGCCATCATAGTGTTTCATCGTTCCGAAGGGATGCTCGCTGGTCTGCTGGCGCTGTTTTTGTTTGGGTATGTCCCTGCGGATAAAAATCATGACGCGCTTTTCGGCTCTGCCCATTTTGCCGAAGTTGTTCAGGTTTTTGCTGCTCACGCCATTAACAGGAATCTGCTGAAGCGGGTACTGGCTTGAGCCGTACATCCTGACCGGCACGTAGGTGCTGTTACGCCCGATGTTGACGTGTTTGGCTGCCTTGGAATCTGTGCACCGGTTGGGGCAGGTTCGGCATGCTTCCTTGCTGGAATATTCTGTACCGTACTTTGTATCTTTCTGCTTGAATAGCTGCCTCCCCATCGGGCAGGTCACGGTTCCGTCTTCATGCCATATAAAGCAGCTGACAGTACTCAACTCCTGCACTTCGATCCGGATGTTTCCGCCTGACAGACAATCCGGCAAAACACCGGCGTGCAGGCAGCGCTGAATATTTTCCGGTTTGGTGGACTGTTTTTCTGTATCCATGATTTCGGCTGCTTCATATTCCATTGAAATGACCCGATCATCGCGATCCTGAATAAAGCCGACATCCGCAGCCGTACCGTTCAGCAGGCATTCCTCGATATCCGCTATGCTTTCATAGCCCTTGTCTGCAATCACTCTGACGCTGTCCAGGCCAATTTCCTGTTTGCATTTCTCTGCTGTCTGATTCAATGTTCCCCGGTCACTCGAGCTGTTTGTTACATCGAAGTCGACGATCATATGGCTCCCGGCGTCCACCGCCGTCTGCACGTTATAGCAGGCTTTGATTCCGCCTTCCTTGGCGGGCATCATGCCGGCCTCCGAATCGGTAAACAGCAACGTTCCGCGGTCGCTTTCAGCAAGTTCCTTCAAACATTGCTCATGAAACGCGATCCGCTCCTTCAGCTTCTCCGGATCCGGCAAATGGTCCTTGTCCAGATCCAGAGCCATCGGCTTATCCAGCCTTTTCTCATGCAGGTCATTTTCGTCCAATGTCTGCAAATATCTTTCTACCGCCTGTAGCTGAGCCTTCGCGTATTCCAGTTTCTTGCGGGCAATTTCTTCACTGACCGCTTTTTTCTTTCCATTTACCGCACGGATGGTTGTCCCGTCCAGGCAAAGCGTTTTCGCGTCCATCAGCTTCATATCTTTGCAGGCGCGGACAAAAATCAGAAATACCTTCTTCAGCGCTTTTCTGTTGTCTTTTCGGAAATCGGAAATCGTATTGTGGTCCGGTACCAACCGGTTCAGCAGATAAAACAGCTCGATATTCCGGCCGCATTCCCTCTCCAGCTTCCGGGAAGAGCGGATTCCGTTCAGATAGCCATACAGATACAGCTTGAGCAGATCCTGCGGGGCATAGGGTGGTCTTCCGGTTTGTGCGGGCTTTTCCCGCTTTATCTCCAGAGCTGCCATATCGAGGCTGTCGACAAACACCTCAATAAACCGTGCCGGACTATTTGCCGCCACTTCTTCCTCGATGCTCCATATCCCCATTGTCATCTGACGACTGTCTGATCCTTTGATATACCTCATTCGGATCGCCCTCTTC
>JAZQCT010000072.1:0-2823 GCA_045546475.1 Oscillospiraceae bacterium | reverse complement strand
CCGTTGACGATCAGCTGGACCTCGTCGCAGTTGCTGTATGCCCATACGGACACCTTCTCGCCCTCATGGCCGTCAAGGTTCCAGTGCGGAAGTATGTGGAGCACCGGCTCAGATGTCCACCATGACTTCAGATAGTAAGCTTCGTCCTTAGGGAATCCGCAATAGTCCAGGATGCCGAATTCCGAGCTTGTGGCAGGGAACACCATAGGATTAGGCTCTCCGCGATAGTCGAATCCTGTCCAGTAGAACAGACCTGCCAGATAGTCTCTCTCTGCATAGAACTTCCATCCTCTCTCAATGCAGTTATACACGCTGTCCGGACCGTGCTTGCTGCGGTTGAAGGCCACCATGCGACCACCGCCTGCATCTACTGCCGAAGGCTTTCTGCCGTCAGTCACATTGAAGTATACTCCGCGTGTGCCGCAGCCAGTAGTCTCCTCCGAGCCGAGAGCGCAGCGTTCAGGGTAGTCTGCACGATGTTTTTCGACAGGGTTCTGGAGTATGTAGTTGTATCCTGCAACATCTGCAGGGATGAGGATGGCCGGACCGCTGCTTGACGCCACCGTCATCAGACGGGTCGGGTCGAAGCGGTGGCAATACTCGCGCATTGTCTCTGCGATGCGTGTGCCGAACTCCTTCCATTCGATGCCCCATTCCTCGTTGCCGACGCTCCACAGAATCACAGAAGGGTGATTCCTGTCTCTTTCGATCATTCTCTGCAGAAGGCGTGTGTGCTCTTCGTTGACTCCCGTGAGACGGTTCTCCTCGATGACCAGAATGCCGAGACGGTCACATGCGTCAAGCATCTCCGGAGTCATGGGATTGTGGCTCGAACGGTATGCGTTGCATCCGAACTTCTTCAGCTGGAGAAGCCTCCACTCCTGGAGCCCGTCAGGAATGCCGCTGCCGACTCCTGCATGGTCCTGATGCATGTTCACTCCCTTGAGTTTCACAGACTTTCCGTTGAGGAAGAATCCGCGGTCAGGATCGAAGGATATATGCCTGATGCCTGTCACGGTCTCATAGGAATCAACAATCTTTCCTCCGGCAGAAACTTCTGTCACTATGGTATAGAGATAAGGATCCTCGCAGCTCCACAGGTGCGGATTCTCCACAGGAATTACAGCTGTGGTGACATGGGATGCCTTGGCCTCGATGACCACTCCGCCTGCATCGGCGGTACCTGCCACATTCCCGTCGGCATCCTTCAGAATGTGCCTTACGGAGTATCCTGAAGGGGCTGCGCCCATGTTCTGCACTTTGGTCTCTATGTGCAGTGAAGCGAGCGAGAGGTCGGGACCGGCCTCGCCGCGAAGGCTGTATGGCACAGCAAACTCCGAGTATGCGAATGTGCCGAACGGAGCAACATGCACCTTGGAAGCCTTGTTGAGCCATACATGACGGTATATTCCAGCTCCTTCATAGAACCATCCTTCCTCGAGAGTGGCGTCTGCGCGCACGCATACAAGGTTCTCTCCGCCGTAATTCAGATATTCCGATATGTCATAGGTCCTGGTCGCATAGCCGCTCGGCTCATGGCCGAGATAGAAACCGTTAACCCATATGCGAGCATCGCGGAAAATGCCGTCAAACTGCAGCCAGATGTGCTTTCCATAGTCTTCGGCAGGGACGGTGAAGGTCTTTCTGTACCAGCCGACGCTGGTCTCCGGATATTTATATCCCACGGTCTTGTAACCATGGCTATGGCTTGCTTCTTCTGCATACGGGAGGTCCACCACCCAGTCGTGAGGCAGATCCACCAAGGCCCATCCCGAGGCGTCGAACTTCTGGGAATACGGACCCTCGTTGTGTATCGATGCCGCCTTTGTCAGGTAGTTGAAATACTCGGTGCCGCATCCGAAGTCCTTGGCTGGAGATGAGGCGTCGCCGAAGGCGAACTGCCAGTCTTGGTCAAAGTTGATGCGCTCGCGCTGGCTCTGCGCCGATGCTGTGAGAACTGCTGCAATGCAGATGATGACTGAAAGAATCTTTTTCATATCAGATTATTGGTTCCAATCCGATGCCCGGGGCATCTGAAAGAGTTATTTTTCCATTCACCACTTCCATTCCGCGGAAGAGGTCGTTTGTGATGAGGAGGTTGCCGTCCAGGTCGGCGAAGTCTACGGCAGGGGAGAGCTGCGCCGCAGCTGACACTGCGCATGACGTTTCGGTCATGCATCCGATCATGACTTTCATGCCCTCTGCACGTGCATAGTTCAGCATCTTCCATGCTTCACGCATGCCTGTGCATTTCATCAGCTTGATGTTTATGCCGTGGTATGCTCCCTTTATGGACGGGATGTCCGCGAGTCTCTGGATGGCCTCGTCGGCGAATATCGGCAGCGGGCTCCGCTCCGTGATCCATGCATTGTCATCGATCTGTTCCTTGGCCATAGGCTGCTCGACCATCACGACACCGTTCTCCTTCAGCCAGAAGATCTCGTCCAGGGCTTCTTCCCTGTCCTTCCATCCCTGGTTGGCGTCGACGGCGAGAGGCAGGTCAGTGACTTCTCTGATCGTGCTGATCATCTCCTTGTCGTTCTCCAGTCCGACCTTTACTTTCAGGATGTTGAACCTGTCAGCGCACTCGCGGGTCTTCTCACGCACGACATCAGGAGTGTCGATGCCGATTGTGAATGTAGTGTCCGGTGTCTTTGACGGGTCCAGTCCCCACAGCCTCCACCAAGGCTGACCTAAAAGCTTGCCGACAAGGTCGTGCAAGGCTATGTCTATGGCAGCCTTCGCTGCTCCGTCCCCGGGAGACAGGCTATCGACATATGCAAGTATGGTCTCAAGCTGGAACGGGTCTCGGAACTGTCCGAG
>JAZQCT010000071.1:0-4432 GCA_045546475.1 Oscillospiraceae bacterium | reverse complement strand
CGGTATGCGCATCGGAAAAGATATACGGAGCGTCTTTCACCGGAATCGGAGCCTGCGGGAAAGCTATAGTATCCTCGTATATCCCGGAAGCAAATGATTTCACCAATCATGAAGCAGCCGGACTGCTGGAGCTGATATCATTGAACGGTAATATTTCGCTGGAGAATGATGCTCCGTTTGAGCACACACATGCGTTGTTTTCTTATTTGGAGAATGGTGCACAAAAAGTTCTTGCAGGACACCTGAAGTGTGCTGTTGTCAGCTATACGGCGGAGATTTTCCTGACAGTTTCTGATACGATAAACAAAGTTTTCGATCCTGCCGCAGGTATCACGGTGTGGGATCTGTTTCCCGGATGCCGGTCGTAAACGGCGATTACTGGAACGGATACCTGGTGTGCAGGATGACTTTGGGACAGGTGTACTGAAAACACCGGTTAATAATATAGCAAAAAAGCTGGAGGCGTAATACAAATGGGAATGGAGCAGAAGGCGAAATTCGCTATCGATAAATCCAAATGTATCAAATGCGGCAAGTGCATCAATACCTGCTCCGGCATGGTGATCGAATTCGGTCCGGATGGCTATCCGCAGATGAAAGAGTTTGAGCGGTTCGGCTGGCGGGGATGCTGGAGGTGCCAGCACTGCCTGGCGGTATGTCCGCAGGGTGCCATTTCCATCTTCGGAAAGAAACCGGAGGATTCTCTTCCGCCTGCTCCGAAAGAGATGGGCGGATATATGGAGCGGCTGATCGTAAACAGAAGATCCTGCCGCAGATTCCTGGATAAGAATGTGGATCCCAAGGTGATCACCGGTATCCTTTCCGCAATGGCTGCAGCCCCGACGGGCGGGAACGCCATGGGCGTTGAATACACGGTCATTGATGATAAAGACCGTGTGGAAGAGATCCGCAAAGTGGCTTACGCCAAAATGGACGCAGACGCGAAGAAACATATTTATACGCACAGCTTCAGTGATTTTTACTACGGGAAAATGAAGGAATCCGAGAAGACGGTCCGCAAAGGTGATCTTCTTTTCTGCGGAGCGCCGCATCTGTTTATCGCCCATGAGAAATGCGTCGGCAAATGGGCGGAGGACAGCAAGACGAACTGCCATCTGGCAGCAGCATATTTTGAACTGCTCTGCAATGCGCATGGCCTCGGAACGACGATCATGAGCTATTCCGCGGAAGTGCTGAATGAACTTGCTCCGGAAGCACGAGCTATGCTGAATATTCCGAAGGACCACTATACCGGTCTGATCATAGGCTTCGGATATCCTGAAATCGAATATGCCAGAGGTGTTCAGAAAGACCGGTCTGCGAAAACACACCGGTATACGGAGGGAAAACGATAATGGATTTCATGGAAATATCAAGAAAGCGGAAAACCGTTCGCAGGTTCTCCCAAACTCCCGTTGAACAGGAAAAACTGGAAAAGATCCTGGAAGCGGGACGCTGGTCACCGACTGCAGTAAATTTGCAGCCGCAGAGGATCCTGATACTGAACACAGCAGAGAGTCTTGCGAAGGTAAGGGAATTCTGTTCCTTCGGCTATGATCAGAAATATGTGGATCTGGCAAAGGAATGCGAAGATAAAGAAAAAGGCGGCGTCAATTTCTATTATGGTGCACCGCTTGTCCTGTTTGTCTGCTATGATGCCGACGCCTGCTGGACACATCCCCAGAGCGGCGAATCCAGCGGAGTGACTGACGCCACGATCGTGGCAACACACATGATGCTGGAAGCAGCGAGTCTGGATCTGGGAAGTGTCTGGATCTCCTACTTTGATCAGGATAAGGCCAGAGAAATGCTTAAGCTTCCGGAGAATTGGAAACCGGTCTGCATGTTGTATGTCGGATATCCGGCAGATGATTTTGTGCCGAACACAAGTCTTGGCGGTCATCGCAAGCCGCTTTCCGAGACCTGTTTTTACAATGAGCTGTCGGAAAGGATATGACCATGAATCAGAACGAACGCCTGGATTATCTGGTAGAACAATTCAAAGAGGACTCCGTACAGTACCGGGATCTGGAAACCCCTGCAGATCCGGCGGGTAAGAAACGGATCCTTCGGTCCTTGATGAACATCCGCATGCCTCGTATGATGGCTCCATCTGTCCTGGCAGTACAGGACGAATATCTGAAGGAGCGGAACCGGGAAAACGGGATCGTACAGATCTTCGATATACCGACGATTGCGGATCAGGGAAGCCGGTATCCTCATGCGGATTCTATTTCCATCTGGCAGGGAGATATCACAAGACTGGCGGCAGACGCTATCGTGAATGCGGCCAATTCCCAGATGCTCGGCTGTTTTGTTCCCATGCACACCTGCATTGATAACTGTATCCACACTTACGCAGGAATACAGCTCCGTGCAGAATGTGACCGGCAGATGCGAATCCTCAGGTCAAAATATGGGCAGGATTATGAACAGCCGACGGCTGTGCCGATGCTGACAGACGGTTACAATCTTCCCGCAAAGAAGGTAGTCCACATCGTCGGACCTATCGTAACCGGAAGGCTTACCAAAGACCTGGAACGGGATCTGGCGGACTGCTACCGGAACACGCTGGACCTGTGTCTGGAAAACGATATTCGAAGCGTTGCCTTCTGCTGCATTTCTACGGGAGTTTTTCATTTCCCGAACCGGAAAGCTGCCGAAATCGCAGCCCGGACAGTGACAGACTGGCTGGATCAGCATCCCGGCACCATGGAAAGAGTGATCTTCAATGTTTTTAAGGAAGAGGACAAGAAATACTATGAACAGGAATTACTTTAAACAGCCGGACGGATACCGTGAAACCATCGAGCGCGGCATTGCCGGTGTACAGCGCTTCCGTGGAGGCCTTACAGAAGGAAATCTCCCAAGGGAGGAAGCCATACAGAAACTGAAAACAGAGATTGCCGAGGCGGATGCCGTCGTGATCGGCGCAGGAGCCGGTCTCTCTACATCTGCAGGCTTTATTTATACCGGAGAACGTTTTGAAAAATGGTTTTCGGATTTCATTAGTCAATATGGCATCCGGGATATGTATTCCGGAGGATTTTACCCGTATCCTTCAAAAGAAATCTTCTGGGCATACTGGGCAAGATACATCTACATCAACCGGTATCTGGATCCACCAAAGCCGGTATACAAGAATCTGTTATCACTGGTCAAAGACAGGGATTATTTTGTGATCACAACGAATGTAGATCATTGTTTCCAGAAAGCCGGATTTGACAGGAAGCGTCTGTTTTATACGCAGGGAGATTATGGTCTGTTCCAGAGTACGGATCCGTCTAATCGGATCACATTTGATAACGAGGAATGGGTCATTAAGGCAATGGAAGCCCAGGGCTTTGTGAAGAATTTGGAAGGACTCTTTGAGATGCCTGAGGCGGGCGTTTCCATGGACATACCTCCTGAACTGATTCCAAAGCACCCGGATGACGGGTCGGAGGTCACAATGAATCTCCGTGCTGATGATTCCTTTGTAGAAAATGATGGCTGGCATGCGGCATCGGCAGCATACTCGGATTTCCTTCGCAGGCACGAAGGACAGCATATATTGTTCCTGGAAATAGGCGTCGGAGCAAATACTCCGGTGATCATAAAATATCCGTTCTGGCAGATGACCAATGACAATCCCAAGGCAGTTTATGCATGTCTGAATTACAATGAAGCGCTCTGCCCAAGACAGATCGAAGAACGTTCTCTCTGCATCGACGGGGACAGCGGGGAAGTCATAGAGCAGCTGATGAATTGATTGAATACATGTTTTTCCGGCAGGGTGTTATATCCTTGCCGGTTCTTTTTATGTATCAAAGATGTTCAGCTCATCGCCGGTTCTACCGGTGATGTCAAAAGGGATTGGGGCGCTTCCCCAACGAGCACGCGGAGGCGTTTGTCTGGACACAGACACTGCTCGCTCAGTTACTCTTGCCTCGAATTGTGATTTCATTTTCTCGTCTTTGATTAGCCAGCCAGGTGCTGCAGATAATAAATCTCCATTATATAAATTGTATCAAACGTATAGGCGTGTGCGTTCTTTTGGACGCGGAGATATGTATATGGGCTATTGGGATGCCGATAGCAGGGCCGCAAAGCGTATTAGTAGAGATATTGAAAAAGAATATTACGAAAAGTTCAAGCAGAAGCTGCCCAGTTTGCTTCCGCTTTTACGCCTGCAGTTTATTTCGATGTCAGCACAGATTATCTGCTGATTGGGCGAGATTACGTGAACCTGCACTCCAGGAAGAGACTTGAAGGGGTGCTTCAGGAGTTATCCGATATCATTGCCGACCTCCAGGATGTGTAAAAAGACGGCTTTTCTCTTGATTTTCTTCCGTGCATGGAATATAATAAAAAGCCAGTTATATACGGCTAACCAGCTTTTGCCGCTATAACCCTTTATACAAATCTTCCAAGAGAAAGAGGTGCAGATTGA
>JAZQCT010000070.1:0-33714 GCA_045546475.1 Oscillospiraceae bacterium | reverse complement strand
TAGCCATGTCGTTCTGTGAGCCAAGGAGTTGTAGCTAAGTGTTGTCTTCCTAAGACCGCTTGGCCTCCGACTTTGTGGTCGTGGTAGTCGTTGTGGTCGTGGTAGTTGTTGTGGTGGTGCTTGTTGTTGTCGGCATGGTGGTCGTAGTGGTGGTGCTTGTCGTTGTCGGCATGGTGGTCGTAGTAGTCGTGCTTGTTGTTGTCGGTATAGTAGTTGTCGTAGTCGTTGTAGTTGTGGTGGTTGTAGTCGTAGTAGTCGTTGTTGTTGTGGTAGTAGTTGTTGTGGTCGTAGTGGTAGTAGTAGTAGTAGTAGTTGTTGTTGTTGTTGTTGTGGATTCTGTGGTTGTTGCAGGCGGTGCGGTCGTGGAGGGGTTGCTGGTCACATAGATGACCTGTACGCCG
Source organism: Oscillospiraceae bacterium (assembly GCA_045546475.1). Lineage (GTDB taxonomy): Bacteria > Bacillota > Clostridia > Oscillospirales > Ruminococcaceae > UBA3855. The sequence continues at coordinate 33,313 of JAZQCT010000070.1, read as the reverse complement.
CTGAGGGCATCATTCATGGAACCGCGGTTGATGCTGTTCCAGCCATCCTCCGAGCCGCTGAACTGTACGGCACGCAGGGAGGTGCATTTGTCAAATGCACTGCTGCCGATGCTGGTGACAGTGCCGGGGATCCTGACCATCTGCAGTGCAGAGCAGTAATAGAAGGTATAGGACGGTACGGAGGTGATGCCTTCAGGCAGCTCCACCATGGTAAGCCCCGTACAGAAGCTGAAAATACCATCGCCAAGACTTCTGACACTGGAGGGGAGGGAGAGCGTCTGGAGGCTGGAGCAGCCGTAGAATGCCTCGTCGCCGATGGAGGTCACGCTGGAGGGGATGTTCACCTCTGTCAGACTCGTACAGCCATGGAATGCGCGTTCTCCGATGCTGGTAATGGTATCCGGCAGCGTCACGGATTTCAGGTTCTCGCAGTAGTAGAATGCCAGCGATTCGATCGCTGTGACGGGCGTGCCGTTGATCTGGGCGGGAACGGAAACATTGGTCAGTCCGGTGTCACAGCTCGTGATCGTGATGCCCGATCCGTTCGATTCATAGGTCAGTCCGTTATAGGATGCGCGGGCGACCTGCTCAATTCCGGCAGTCGGTTCGAGCTGTACCGCTGCTGCCGGCATGACTCCTGCTGTTCCGGTGAACAGCATTGCCGCCGCTGCCAGTGCTGCGGTCAGCTTTTGTCTGAATTTCATAAATTGATCTTCCTTTCTGATGATTTGACTGTGTCGGTATTGTCATCACTTTAATTATAACAAAATCCCATATTTTTGCAAGCCATCGGGGAAATCTTCTGCAAGCTTTCTGCACTCTGCACAAATGGGGGCTGATTTTTTTGGAAGATTCGACATTATGCCAAGGAAGCTTTCTCTTTCAGTTCCTTCAGCACCTTTCCCATGGACAGCCACAGCACCAGCAGATACACACATCCGCCGCAGGCGATCGCCGCCAGAAGTGACCATCGCTGGGGCAGATGGGGGAGCAGCCGGCTGTAGGCAAGCCATGCGGCACCAGCGCACATCACAGCGGCATAGACGATGCAGAAGGAGGGCTTCCCGATCTCCAGCCGTTCGCCCAGCTCACGCCGCAGTGCCAGAAGCGCGAGCAGGAGGATCACCCCATAGCTCAGACTGGTGGAAAGTGCCGCCCCCGCTGTATAGAGCTGCGGCACAAGAAGCAGATTCCCTGCAAGCTTCACTGCCGCACCGGGCAGCATGACCTTTACCGGCAGCTCCGCCCTGCCAATCGCCTGGAGCAGACTGAACACCGGCGCGGCAAGGCAGAGGCAGACCATGCCCGGCGCGAGCAGCTGCAGACCGTCACAGGCGGCGGCAACCTCTGCGGCTTTATCTGCATAAAGAAAGGTGAGGATGGCACGCGGCAGAACGAGAATGCCGCATCCTGCCGGAATTGCGGCAAGTCCGGTGAGCAGGAGAACCTGCCGTGCATAGTCCGCCGCCGCCCGCCGGTCGCCCCGCGCCCATGCCTGCGCCGTACAGGGGAGTACACCCTTGGCAAACATATTCGTCAGTGCCGGCACGAGATTGAACACGGTCACGGACAACCCCATATAGGAGCCGTAGAGAAACGCCGCGGCATCCTCCGGCGGTATGCTGCCGGATAATGCCGTTCCTGCATAAAATGCCGCAGGATCGGCAGAAAGCAGACGGTTCAGACTGCGCATCACGGTCACAAGGTCGATCAGGGAGGTCAGATTCGTCACGAGTGAGCCGAGTGCCGCCGGGATCATCACCGAGAGGATCGTCCGGAGGATACTGCGCATGGGAAGGGGAGACTCGGTGCTGACGGGCTTGTCAGCTCTGCCGCTGAACAGAAGCGTGCAGAGCCATCCCGCCGCTGTGGAGACCGTCACACCCAGCACAGCCGCCGCCGCTGCCGCACCCTCCCGGCTGATCCCTTCCGGCAGGAACGGGAGCGCGGGGTTTTCCATTGCCAGACGGCAGAACCACAGTCCGCACAGGAGCTTGCAGAGAGCCTCCGCCGCCTGGGAAACGGCAGTCGGGTACATGCTGCAAAGTCCTTCATGATAGCCGCGCTCCACTGCCGTCAGACAGCTGAACAGGACAGCCGGCGCGATCGCAAGGACAGCAGGACGCGCTTCCGGGCTTTCGGCTGTATACAGGGCAAATGCATCCGCGCAGAGTATGGCAAGGAGCGTGCCGCCGAGTCCTCCGAACAGAAAGAGCCGCCGCGCCGCGCTGCGGATGCGCAGTGCGCCGGCGGTGTCGCCCTTTGCGGCGCAGGCTGCCACCGGACGCGCCACCGCCGTGGAAAGTCCGGTGACAAATACCGCGTACAGCGGCAGGAACAGCCCGTAGGCACAGCTGAAATAGCCCATGCCCGTACCGCCGAGGAGGCTGGTCAGAGGGATCTTGAACAACGCACCGAGGAGTTTTGCTGTCAGTGCGGAAATGCCGAGGATCAATGAGCCTTTGAGAAATGATTGCCGTTTCATATAACCGCCCCTTCTTTAAGTGCATCTCTGTTACTCAGGCAGCTAAATATCAATAATGGATTCAAAAGGCAATAGCCTTTGGCGGCGGTGCGCAGCACCGCCCCTAAATCCCCCTCTTTTTGGGAGGGGGCAGGGGGTGGGGCAGTTTTGGAGTGCTGACCCCAGAAAAAGTATTGATATTTAATTGCCGGATCAATAATTCTGCTCGTGTTCCGGTTTTTAGAGATGCCATGTAAATTTTTTCAGTCTTTTAGATTTTTATGTTGCCAAAATCAAAATTATGTGTTATAATAGAACTAAGCCTTTGCTTTGGCGGTAAAACCGGCACGGCAAAGAGTCTCAAGCAAAAGGAATGAACGACATGAATTACCAGTTTTCAGAGAAGGTCTCACAGCTGCAGGCTTCTGCCATCCGTGAGATCCTGAAATATACCGCTGATCCTGAGGTCATTTCGTTTGCCGCAGGCAATCCCGCGCCGGAGGCGTTCCCGATTGCAGCGGTGAAGGAAATTTCCGCAAGAATGCTGGAAGAAGAACCGATTCCGGTACTGCAGTACGGCATCACCGAGGGCTATACGCCCCTGCGCGATATGATGAAAGAGCGCATGGCAGCGGCACAGTGCTTCAATGCAGAGCGCGAGGAGCTGATCATGACCTCCGGCGCACAGCAGGTCATGGAGCTTGCCTGTAAGTCCCTGTGCAATGCCGGTGATACTCTCATCTGCGAAGCCCCCAGCTTCATCGGCTCGCTCAATGCCTTCAAGTCCTATAATGTCAATCTCGTGGGTGTCCCGCTTGATGACGAGGGCATGGAGCTGAACGCGCTGGAGGATGCGCTGAAGGCAAATCCCAACACGAAGCTGATCTACATCATCCCGAATTTCCAGAACCCGACCGGCAAGACCACTACGCTTGCACGCCGTCAGGCGATCTATGCGCTGGCACAGAAGTACAACACCATGATCCTGGAAGATAACCCCTACGGCGATCTGCGCTTTACCGGCGAGCATGTACCGAGCATCAAGACCATGGACACGGACGGCAGAGTCATCTATGCCGGCTCCTTCTCCAAGGTGCTTGCCCCCGGCATCCGCGTGGGCTATGCCATCGCGCCGAAGGAGGTCATCGCCAAGATGGTAGTCTGCAAGCAGGTATCCGACGTGCAGACCAACAATTTTGGTCAGATGCTGGCATACAATTTCATGCGCGGCTATGATTTCGACGCACATCTGGAAATGCTCCGCGGCATCTATAAGCAGAAGTGCGAAAGAATGCTGTCCGGCATGGATGCGGCATTCTCCAAGAAGATCACCTTCACCCGTCCGGAGGGCGGTCTGTTCATCTGGTGTACACTCCCGGATGACTGTGATATGATGGGCTTCTGCACCAGAGCTGTTTCGGAATACAAGATCGCCGTCGTACCCGGCAGTGCCTTCATGATCAGCGAATCCGACAAGACCACATCCTTCCGCATGAACTATTCCACACCCACGGATGAAGCCATCGACCGCGGCGTGGAGATCCTCGGAAGACTGACAAAGGAAATGTTCGGCTAAGAGTCTGTTCCGCATCTGTTTCCAGATACTGAACACGCTCCGAGAGCCGCAATATACCGACATTATCAACATTTTTTAATAAGAAAGGAAATCAGAATCATGGCAGTAGTAAGACGTTCACCGCTGGATCATTATCCGGTGACCCCCAAGTATCTCGCAACCCGCAGCAGCGCGCTGCACATCCCGCCGGCACAGTTCTCCAATATGAAGTTCAAGGCTGACGAGGTTTACGGCGTGATCGTGGATATGCCCATGAGCCCCGTGATCATGGTGACCATGGTGTGCTTCATCAACGGTGCAGCAAATCTGTACTTCAACAACGGCGCAGAGTATACCGGTGCTTCCACCAGATACAAGTCCGCTGTACAGGCAGCCAGAAACCTGGTTGTCAATGCAAACCAGCTCAAGCCCCTCAGCAAGAAGACTTCCCAGTTCCCGCTGCCGACCAACGGCGTACACTATGTATACCTGATGACCAAGCGCGGCATTTACAAAGCGGAGATCGACCCGCGCAACCCCGGTGCGCTGGAGAGAGAAAAGCGCGTCGTACATTATCTGTACCAGCAGGTAATGACCACACTGCGCCTGTCCCAGATGCGTGACCAGGGTAAGACGGAAGAAGGAGAGCAGGCATGAGCGAGCAGGTACAGCAGCCCGCCGCAGCACAGGAAAAAAAGCTGATCTTCAGCGGCATCCAGCCTACCGGAACCTTTACGCTCGGTAACTACATCGGCGCGATCCGCAACTGGAAGCCCCTGCAGGAAGAATACAACTGCATCTACTGCGTGGTGGATATGCACGCAATTACCGTAAAGATCGAACCGGCAAAGCTCCGCCGCAATACGCTCGAAGCCTACGCGCTCCTGCTTGCCTGCGGCATCGACCTTGACAAGTCCCTGCTCTTTATCCAGAGCCATGTCAAGTCCCATGCGGAGCTGTCGTGGATCCTCAACTGCTCCACACAGTTCGGCGAGCTGTCCAGAATGACGCAGTTCAAGGAAAAGAGCCAGCGTCATGCGGATGACATCAATGCCGGTCTGTTCGATTATCCCGTTCTCATGGCAGCGGATATTCTGGCATACAACGCGGATCTTGTTCCCGTGGGTGCCGACCAGACGCAGCATCTGGAGCTGGCAAGAACCATTGCCCGCCGCTTCAACAGCCGCTACGGCGATACCTTCACCGTTCCGGAGCCGTACATCTCCCCCGTCGGTGCAAGGGTCATGTCCCTGCAGGATCCGACCAAGAAGATGTCCAAATCCGATGACAACCCCAACGCCTGCATCCTGATCCTGGATGACAAGGATACCATCATCCGCAAGTTCAAGCGTGCCGTGACCGACAGCGAGGCAGAGATCTGCTTCCGCGAGGGCAAGGACGGCATTAACAACCTGCTGACCATCTATTCCGCTGTGACCGGCAAGTCCATTGACGAAGCAGTGAAGGAGTTTGCAGGTCAGGGCTACGGCACCTTCAAGGTGGCAGTCGGCGAAGCCGTTGCGGATCATCTGGCACCGGTGCGCGAGAATTATGCAAAGCTCATCGGCGACAAGGCATATCTGAAGGAGTGCTACACACGCTGCGGCGCGGAGGCTCTGCGCTATTCCCAGCGTGTCCTGAACAAGGTCTACCGCAAGGTGGGCTTCATTGACGCAAGATAACCGCGTTCAGCAGGGAGGCATTATGGTAGAATTTGAACAGAAGCCGCAGTATGACATTTCCGATCTGCAGGAGATCGTCAGACTGCTGAGAAGCCCCGGCGGCTGTCCGTGGGATAAGGAGCAGACCCATACCTCCATCCGGAATGATTTTCTGGAGGAGGCATATGAAGCGGTCGAGGCGATCGACCTCCTTGATATGCCCCTGATGCGTGAGGAGCTGGGAGATGTGCTGCTGCAGGTGGTATTCCACTGCCGTCTGGCGCAGGAGGAAGCGCAGTTCGACTTTGCAGCGGTCTGCGATGAGATCTGCAAGAAGCTCATTATCCGCCATCCCCATGTATTCGGCGATGTCAAAGCCGAGGATACCACCACCGTCCTGAAAAACTGGGATGCCATCAAGAAAGAGACAAAGGGGCAGGAAACCTATGCGGATACCCTCCGCAGCGTGGCAAAATCCCTGCCTGCGCTGGCAAGAGCGCAGAAGATCGGCAAGCGTGCCGCGAGAGCCGGCATGGATTTCAATGACGCGGCATCCGCGTTCGACTGCGTGCGCGCAGAACGTGCGGAGCTGCAGGAAGCCATTGCCAGCGGCGAACAGGCACGCATGGAGGAGGAACTGGGCGACCTGCTGTTCTCCTGCGTGAATACTGCACGCCATCTGGGCATTGATGCCGAAGAAGCCCTCACAAGGGCAACCAACAAATTTATTGAGCGTTTTGCCGGCACGGAACAGCTTGTCAGGGAAGCGGGAAAAGAGATGCCCGACCTGACGATCGAGGAGCTGGATGTTTACTGGGCGGATGCCAAGGAGCATTGCCGTGCGGCATTACCAAAAGAAGAAAACTGAACAAAAGAACAAACAGGAGGAATTATCATGACCAAGTCCGAACTCATCAACAAGTATGCAAAGCACAGCGGCTGCACCAAGAAGGAAGCCGAGGAGACTGTGAACTACATCTTTGACACTATCCGTGACACACTGGCAACCGGTGAAAAGGTGGTTCTGACAGGCTTCGGTACATTCGATGTGCGCGAACGCCGTGAGAAGGTATGCCTGAACCCCCGCACCAAGGAGCCGATCCAGCTGCCGTCCGGCAAGGCACCGGCATTCAAGGCAGGCAGAGGTCTGAAGGACGCTGTCAATCCGAAGGACTGATTCCATGCGTCTTGACAAATACCTGAAAAACTCCCGTCTGATCAAGCGGCGCACCATTGCCAACGAAGCCTGCGATGCCGGAAAGGTCATCGTCAACGGCAAGGTGGCAAGAGCGTCCTATGATGTCAAGGTCAATGATGTCATTGAGATCCAGATGGGCACACGCCCCGTCAAGGTGCGCGTCCTCGTGCTGGCAGAACACGCAACCAAGGCGGATGCGGCGGAGATGTATGAGGTCGTAAATAACTAAGCATGAAACGCGGTCATGGCAGCCTGAAAACTGCGGTGACCGCGTATTTTTACAGAAAAACGGAGCTATACTATACATAGGAAAGGAAGGTGTCAGCAATGATCGTTTCCGTGAAGAATTTCGGGCAGATCGCGTCTGCAAGCATTGATATGAGCAATTTTTCCCTCTTTGTCGGGCACAACAACAGCGGCAAGACAATGATGATGCAGCTCATTTATGGGGTGATCGACTACCTGACACGGCGCATTGACATCAGTGAGCATTATACCTTCGGGGAACTGCCCATCACGATCGACAACACCAATTTTCCGGAGATCGAAACGGCAGTGAACAAGGTTCTTCATGACAAAAAGGATGAAATTGTGTTCAATACTTTCAACAGACCGATTCCGATTGAGGAGTTGTGGGTGGAATTGGGGGAGATTGGGCATACCTTTCTTTTAAAAAAAATGACCATAGATGATACTGACACTGCACGAGATATTATTCATTTTGCAATAATGATCAAAGCAGACAAATTTTTTTTACTGCGCTGTGATAACTCATGGCTTATGCGAAGTAAACCTAATCCTACTGATAGAGAACTTATAGAAAGTGTAATTCAAGCTGTTTTCTCTAAAATTCTTTTAAATAATACATCTGATCGATGGACACGTTTTCTGTTTCTCCCTGCCTCAAGAACAGGAATATTGCTTTTATATAAACAAGCCATATCGAATTCACTTGAAATGTATAATAAACAGGAAGAAAATGAATTTGGATTAACACAGCCCGTTTGGGAATTTATGCTGTACATGCTTAGATACAAGCAAAATCCTCACAGTTTAAACAATAATCATCATTTACTTTCTTTCATTAACGATCATCTCATTGATGGTGATTTGCAAATAGAGGAAGAAGAAGTTTTATATACTCCTAAAGGTACAAAGCTAAAAGTTCCGTTTTATCTGACTTCTTCTATGGTCAACGAGCTTTCACCATTAATCCATGTATTAACCACATACAAAACGCCCCGCTGCATCTTCTACGATGAAGTGGAGACCTGCCTGCATCCGCTGAAGCAGATCCAGATGGCAAGGCTTCTTGTGCGGATGGTGAATGCGGATTACAAGATGATTATCAGTACGCATAGTGATACGATGGCGGCGGCGATCAATAATTTAATTCTGCTTTCCGCATCGGAACAGAAGGAACAGAAAGCCCAAGCCCTCAGTTATGATGAAAATGACTTTCTCAAGCCCGAAAAGCTCAGTAATGTGCATGTGTATCAATTTATTCCTGACAAGACGGGGCGTACCGTTGTAACGGAGCTTTCGCCCTATTTTGCATCCGGTCACGGCTACAACTTCGATATTTTCAATGCATCCAATGACAAAATCTATCATGATGCAATGACGATTCTGGAGGATGCGTGATGGCGGTACTTGGAGGAAGTAATTTAAAGAAAGTAAAAGATGGCGACTATGTATTACAGAAAAACTCTCCCATTCATGTAAGCAGCCAACATAAAAACGTCAGATTTCTTTTGCATGAAAAAGACAGCAATGCAGATGAAAAAATCTGGATTACAACTTCATTCACTGGTACAGAATATGGTTTTTTAGGGCATGAATATTCAATGCCGTATGTAGTTGATTCCAAGGCTGCTGATTTGCTGTACATCTATGTATCAGCACAGGAAAATCCATCTGCTGCCCATTGTTATGTGTATGATGTAAAGAAGACCACTGGCGGCGAGGATATGATTCTACATCTGATAAAACAATGGGATACTACCATGTATGATGCAGTCAGTCTGGCAGGGAGACTGCAATGTCCCATAAAAAAATACATTGGCATTTTTACAGAGGAATACAATCAAAATATGCTTAAATATGCCATTGACCATTTTCGCACAAATCGTCAGAAACGTTATGACGAGTTAAATCTGGACTTTATCGAACGGAAAAGACGTGCGCAAACTGATGTAAAAGACCTTGAAGCTCTCCGGCGTTTCCTGAATAAAAAAGAAGCCTTCGTTCAAAACGAATGGCTTCCCATCGACATACGCATCATCAAGAACGGTGAATACCATATTACATTCGACGGACCCAGAGTCCTGCCCGAAAACTAACAAATCCCCCTCACACACCATGAGGGGGACATTTGTTATTCTTCCGTTGTCATCTCTTCCGCAGCCACATGCGTCAGCACGGCTTCGCCGACAGCGGTATAAAGCCGCTTTTCATCGGTATATTCCGGTGCAAGGAAGCCGTCATTGCCCTTCAGGGCAGTGCTGATGTCCACATAGTACAGCCCCAGCTCGTCCGCAAGCGCGAACAGCTCCGCGTTCCAGTCATTCACAAGGCGGCTCTCCTGCGCGTCCTCTGCGGGCGGGAGCGCGGAAAGCAGATAGACCGGCTGCTCCGGCAGATGTTCCCGCAGCTGTTCTGCGAGTGTGCGCATGTCTTCGCTCTTTGCAGGCGTATTCATCCAGATGTAGACAGCAAGCGGTTCTTCCTCTGCAAGCGTTTCTGCAATTTTCCGCATTTCCGAATCGGACAGACGAGAAACGGCATCCGGGAAAACCATTCCGGATGCCGTCTGATAATATGTGGTCAGTTCGCTCACCTCACCGATCCATGCGCAGATCGACATGCGTCCCGCGTCGGCTGCCGGTGATTCCGGAACGGGATTGACTGCCGCGGAGGGTTCACCGGTCTCCACCGGGATGGTTTCGCCCGTTGCTTCGGGGGTTCCCACGATCTCACGCTCCCAATAGTCCTCCTGGGAGGTCGCGCTTACGAGATAGAGCGCGAAACAGCTTGCAAATGCAATGAATATCAGAACCAGAAGCACACCCGGCTTGAACCGGATGAGGGGTCTGGATTTGCGTGCTTCTACTTTGCCGTGCTTTCTTTTTCTCTGTGCCATGCTGTTGACCTCCGTTTTGTTCTATCGTACCGCCTTGGGCGTTCTTTTTTTCTCTTTCTTTATTATACCCCAAACTGCCGTATTTTGCAAGAGCTTTTCGGGATGTTTTTAGAAAATCTGCAAATTTTGTTGCAAATCCCGAAGTTCTGTAGTATAATAGTAAGAGAAGTTGATGCACTGCGCAAAAAGAAAAAAGCAGTGCGGCACATTCCGGAACGGAGGAAACAATATGTGCGGTTTTGTAGGATTTACAGGAAGTACGGAACAGCCCGTGCAGGTGATCGAAGCCATGATGGATGCCATCCGGCACAGGGGACCTGACGCGTCCGGCAGGTATGTCGATGCGGATATTGCCCTCGGTCACAGGAGGCTCAGCATCATTGATGTGAGCGAGCAGGGCAACCAGCCCCTCTACAGCGAGGACGGCAGTCTGGTGCTGGTCTTCAACGGCGAGATCTACAACTATCAGGAGATCCGTGAACAGCTCCGCGGGAAGGGCTATCACTTCCGCACCAATACGGATTCCGAGGTGCTGCTCCATGGCTATGCTGCCTACGGCACGGAGCTGCTGCAGAAGCTGCGCGGCATGTTCGCTTTTGTCATCTGGGACAAGCGCGAAAAAACACTGTTCGGCGCACGCGATTTCTTCGGCATCAAGCCCCTGTATTATGCGCAGATGGGAGAAAATCTGCTGTTTGGCTCGGAAATCAAGGCGTTTCTGAAGCATCCGGCTTTCAGGAAGGAACTCAACACCGCCGCCCTGGAAGAATACCTGACCTTCCAGTATTCCGCAATGGAGGAGACCTTTTTCAAAGGCGTGTTCCGTCTGCAGCCCGCGCACTATTTTCTCTATAAGGACAAAAAACTTGACATCCGCCGTTACTGGGATGTGAGATTCCGCCCCGACGGCAAGCCCGCGCTGGAAGACTGGGTGCAGGAGATCTCCGCTGTATTCCGCGATTCTGTCCAGGCGCACAAGATCGCGGATGTGGAGGTAGGTTCCTTCCTCTCCAGCGGCGTGGATTCCAGCTATGCCGCCGCTGCTGCTGATGTGGATAAGACCTTTACCGTCGGCTTTGGCGAGGATGAACGCTACAACGAGATCGGCTGGGCAAAGCAATTTTCCAGGGCGATCGGAAAGCAGAATTTCAGCAAGGTCATCACACCGGAGGAATACTGGGATTCCCTCAGTAAAATTCAGTACCACATGGACGAACCCCTTGCCGATCCTGCCGCAGTCGCGCTGTATTTTGTCTGCGGTCTGGCAGCGGAGCAGGTCAAGGTGGTACTCTCCGGCGAGGGCGCGGATGAAATTTTCGGCGGCTACAATGTTTACAGCGAGCCGAATGCTACCGTTTATGACAGACTCCCCAAGGCTCTGAAACGCAGTATCGGCGCGATTGCCGGAAAGCTTCCGGCAAAGCGCGGTGTGAATTTCCTCGTGCGCAAGGGAAAGGATCTGGAGGAACGCTTCATCGGCAATGCCTATATGTTCAGCCCCGCCGAGCGCAAGGCACTTCTGCGGATCATAACGGATGCACCGTCCCCGCAGGAGCTGACAGCGAAATATTACAGCCGCGTGCAGGATCAGGACGATGTGACAAAGATGCAGTATCTCGATCTGCACATGTGGATGGCAGGGGATATTCTCCTGAAGGCGGACAAAATGAGCATGGCGCATTCTCTGGAGCTGCGTGTGCCGTTTCTGGACAAAAAGGTCATGGGAGTGGCAGAACGCATCCCGGCAAAATACCGCGTCACCCGCAAAGAAGTCACGGATGAGCATACACCCTATGTGACAAAATACGCAATGCGCCTTGCCGCAAAGCAGGACACCCCGCAGGAGACCGCCAAAACGGCAGCCAAAAAGAAGCTCGGCTTCCCCGTGCCGATCCGCGTCTGGCTGAAGGAGGACGCATACTATCAGATCGTGAAGTCGTATTTTGAGAGCGATGCTGCAAAGCAGTTCTTCCATACAGAACAGCTGACCGCCCTGCTTGATGCCCACCGCAGCGGCAAGGCGGACAACAGCCGCAAGATCTGGACAGTTTTCATGTTCCTTGTCTGGTACGATGTGTATTTCGGGACAGGGTGCGATAGTATGACAGTATGAGAGGAGAGCTGAGTTGTGTCAAGCAATGTGACCTATAAGTATATCAAGGAAAACGCCGATATTCAGGAATATATCCGCCGTGCCGATATGGAGCTGGAAGCTCTCGGCTACACGGAGCATTCCTTTGCCCATGTGGAAAAGGTCGCCCACACCGCCGGCACACTGCTGGAGGAGCTGGGCTATGACGAACGCACCGCGGAGCTTGCCAGGATCGCCGGCATGATGCACGACATCGGCAACATCATCAACCGCATCGACCATGCACAGAGCGGCGCAGTCATGGCATTCCGCCTGCTCGATAATATGAATATGCCGGCATCGGAGATCAGCCAGATCATTTCTGCCATCGGCAACCATGACGAAAGCACCGGACAGCCGCTGAACCCCATCTCCGCCGCCCTCATCATCGCCGACAAGACCGATGTGCGCCGTTCGCGCGTGCGCAACACTGACCTGATTACATTCGACATCCACGACCGCGTGAACTATGCGGTGGAACATTCGCAGGTACACCTGAATGAAGACAAAACCGCTATCGTGCTGGAACTGACCATCGACCCGGAGATCTCGTCCGTCGCAGAATATTTCGAGATTTTCCTGCAAAGAATGCTTCTGTGCAAGAAATCCGCACAGTTCCTGAAACTGCGCTTTGAGCTCATCATTAACGGTACTTCGGTACTATAATGCTCCATAGGAGCAAATCACCGGCGGGGGTTTCCCGCATAGGAGGAATACACATGATTTCTGAATTTCCGCATCTGATCGACCTCAACGATTATCCCGTGACCTGGTGGAATGGTCTGCTCGACCTCGGCGAGAAGATCCTCCAGAATCCGGCACTCTATGCCAACAGCTGCAAGGGAAAGCTCATGGGAACGCTGTTCTATGAGCCGTCCACCCGCACGCAGATGTCCTTCCAGACGGCAATGCTCCGGCTCGGCGGTACGGTCATCGGTTTTGACAATCCCTCCACTTCTTCCGTTGCCAAGGGCGAAAACCTCAAGGACACGACAAAAATCATGAGCAGCTATGCCGATGTCATCGTTATGCGCCATCCGACAGCCGGCGCAGCAAAGGCAGCCGCCCTCACAGCGGACTGCCCTGTTATCAATGCAGGCGACGGCGGACATCTCCATCCGACGCAGACCCTCACGGATCTGCTGACGCTGAAGGTAGAAAAGAAGCGGCTTTCCGGTCTGACCATCGGACTTTGCGGCGACCTCTACAATGGCAGAACCGTACATTCCCTCTGCAAGGCTCTCAGCTGTTACCCGGACAACCATTTCATCATGATCTCCACCAAGGAGCTGCGGATGCCGTCCTACATCAAGGATGCCGTCCGTGCAGGCGGCGGCACGTTCGAGGAGACCGACAGCCTGGAAGCCGTGATGGACAGGCTCGATGTACTGTATATGACGCGCATCCAGAAGGAACGCTTTGCCTCCGAGGAGGAATATCTGGCACAGAAGGATACCTACATCCTCACGCCGAAGAAAATGCAGCTGGCAAGACAGGATATGATCGTCATGCACCCCCTGCCCCGCGTGGATGAGATCACTGTTCCCGTGGATGATGACCCGCGCGCCCTGTATTTCAAACAGGCAAAGTATGGCATGTATATCCGCATGGCACTGATCCTGACGATGCTCCAGAGTACAAGAAAGATGGAACTGCTCAAAGGCGCAGTGTATCCGGGTGTGATCTGCAAAAATGAAAAATGCATCACCCACGCCGAATCCTACCTGCCCAAGAGCTTTACCGGCACGGGAACGACGCTGATTTGTGAGTACTGCGATCATAGGCTTTTGCTGGAGCATTAATGGTACACCGTATGTCGAAAAAATGCAAAAAAACTTTCAAGCAAACAGGAACAGTCAGGATGCCCCTGCTCTATTCCATTGTCAGCGTGATCGGTATTCCCTTTTTCACTGTCATGTTGGTGTTTTCCGCACAGACAGAACCGCTGATTGCCTGCATTGCCGGATTCTTTCTTCTGTTCATGCTTTGGATGCTGGCGGCTTCGCTCAATTTTCGCATTGATTTTGATGCGGAAGGGTTTACGCACCGGAATTTCCTCCGACGTTCTCATCGGTATTCTTATCGGGATGTAACGGAGATCCGTTTCAGCAAGACAACAATCATCCACATCAGAAAGAAGAAAATTTCCGTGGAGGAAGATTTTGCAGAATCTGATGCGTTCCGCCATGCCCTCAAAGTACATGCTCACCGAGCAAAACGCACGGAATCCAAGCTGTTCGGGGGAAATGTGGAAAATCCGGAGGAATTTGTATTTGTCTTTTGGTTTGTCTATATCGGTCTGCTCCTCATGTTTCTGATTGCCTATGTTTCATCAAGGGATCTGAAAGAAAAGGATCTTGCCAGTGTAACGGCTGTGCTCTCCGGCTGTGAGCTGAAAACAGATGGTGAGGGGGACGAGGATCTTTTGCTGTATGCACAGGGATTCGGCGAGCCGTTTCGGGTCTGGTATCCGGAGGATGTGGAACATCCGGAACAGCTCCGGTCTGAGATTGACAATGGTACAAGCTTCACGCTATACTATGACAAGCGTGAATATCAAGAAGAGGAAGTCCGCACGGACGGTGCTGTTGTACAGATGCTGACCTGCGGCACCTGCACCTATTTGTCACTGGAAAGCACAAACCGGCACAATGCTGAAATACGAACCATTCTGCTGGCGGCTGCTTTGATCGTTACGGTGTTTTGCTTTGGATTTGCGGCACTGTTCAATTATGTCACGACCAACGCCGAGCGTTTCCCGAATGCGGTGCGGTGGTTTGTAAAAGACTCCTACATCCGAAAAAAATAGAAAAAGGAACGGCATTCCCCGTTCCTTTTTTGCATGTGCACAAAAAAAGAACCTCCGAAAACTCGGAGGTTCTGAGTATATCACTCTTATGCATTCAGAAGCTTAGCCAGATGCGCCTTCTTGCGAGCTGCATTGTTCTTGTGCAGCAGGTTCTTTGCGCAAGCCTGGTCAACGCGCTTGATTGCAACCTTTACTGCTTCTTCCTTATCAGCAGCATTTGTTGCGCAAGCCAGCTCAGCCTTCTTGATCATGGTCTTCAGATTGGACTTTCTTGCCTTGTTAGCAGCAGCCTTTGTCTTATTCACCTTAACTCTCTTCTTGGCAGACTTGATGTTCGGCATTTTGTGCACCTCCTGTTAAAATTCTGGCAGCGTATAAATACGCCATCACGGTATAAAATAAGAAAGCAGAGAGACACGAACTGCTTCCGGACGGAACGATCGTCCGCGCATAGTATACCGTCACTATACCTACCATATATTGTACCACCTTTTTCGCAAAAATGCAAGCCCTTTTTTCACGATTTTTTCAGGAGATCGGGGGGCGGTTTTCGTCATTTTTTACAAGGCACAGAGCGCAGAGCCCGCGCCGCCCCTTTGAACCCTACACCAAAAAGGAGAACCATCATGCAGTACAGAACTGACTTAGCACTTGAAAGCCTTGCGCGGACTGCCGTCCGGACGGGAATTACGGAGCATCGGCGGGGGAAGCATTTCCGCATTACGGAGATCCGTGTTGCGGATGACGAAAGCGGGCGATCCATCGGCAAGACCAAGGGGACCTATATCACCCTGGAGGGGCAGGCTCTGTCCCGGTTTTCCAATGATTTCGAGAATATGGCGCAGGAGCTTGCCGCCGAGCTTCGCCCGCTTCTGCCGGCGGAGGGCTGTGTGCTGACGGCGGGACTTGGCAATCAGGACATTACCCCCGACGCACTCGGACCGCGTACAATGGCAGGCGTACTGGCAACGCGCCACCTGAAAAAGGAGCTTGCACAGGAGGATGAGGATTTCCTGAAGAACCTGCGCCCCGTGAGCGTGATCGCCGGCGGTGTCCTGGGACAGACGGGCATTGAAAGCGCGGAGCTGATCAAGGCGGTGGCGGATGCGATCCAGCCCGCCGCCGTCATTGCAGTGGACGCGCTGGCGTGTTCCTCCCTCGACCGGCTGGGGACGACCGTGCAGCTCGCGGATACCGGCATTGCCCCCGGCAGCGGCGTGGCGAATCATCGACTTGCACTGACGCAGGAGGTATTCGGCATTCCGGTGATCGGGCTGGGCGTACCGACAGTCATCGGAATGCGGACGATCGCGGAGGATCTGACCGGGCATCCGCTGAAGGTACCGCGCCCGGAAATGATGGTCACGCCCCGCGATGTGGACAGGCTCATTTCACAGGCGGCGCACCTGCTCGCCTGCGGCATCAATCTGGCACTGCATCCGGAGATGACGTATCAGGATGTGTGCGGGTTGATGGCATAAACGAACAGGGACGGCTCTCAGCCGTCCCTGTTGTTATCTCCATCAAGTGGGTATAGTCATAGCTTATCCATAAGAAATCAATCTGTTATTCACCAGATTCCTCACTATCCCAGACCAACTCAAATATAAAACCAGTAAATCCATTTTCCTCGACGACTCTTTTAAACTCGTCCGATACAAATGCCCATTGCAACGGCTCATCCACTATTTTGAAAATGTGATAATTCTTCAATTCATCACACATTCTGAATGCGTACTTCTCAAACATCATGATCCTTTTGTTATCACTAAACATGATGTATTTTGACTTTTCGTAATCAATAACATCTAAAACTGCTGTTACATAAACTCCACAATATTCTCTTTCCGAAAAGATCAACTCTAATTCCTCTACCGAATTACATATTAGCGGATATAATTTTGTGAAAGCTTCTTTACTGAAAGCCGGAATCATGAAACCAGGAGCATCACTTAATGGCAATCCCCTCTTCCATCTCATTCTTTTTACTTTAAGTGGCTGCCAGTCATCTTTTTTTGATCGTCCATCAAAGGTCAGCTCTTCACTTATCGATATTTCCTTTGATGGCTTCAACAGATCATAATTATCACCATCAAAACGTAAATGCCAAATCTTCATAAATTACCCCTCCATATATAGCCTTGTCCCCTCGGAGAGGGGACAAGAATGTGTGCCTGCGCTCTTGCGGTTTTTATCAATAGCTTGATGCCGCTTGAGCGCAGCGAATCAGGCATCATGCGGTACACCGTACCATATCGCGAAACAGGAACTTCCCCTTACGGAATGCCTGTCAAACGCGTCTGCCGGCGCAGGCTCTGCGCCGCGCTATTTTTTCGCTCTCTGCTTCGCTCTCAGCGAATTATCCAGCACGCGCTTGCGGATGCGCAGGGATTCCGGAGTAACCTCCAGCAGCTCATCATCTGCGAGGAATTCCAGACAATCTTCCAGACTCATCACTCTCGGCGGTACAAGACGCAGTGCATCGTCAGAACCGCTTGCACGGGTATTCGTCAGATGCTTTCTCTTGCAGACATTCACGACCATATCATCCGCCTTCGGGGACATGCCGATGACCATGCCCTCATAGACCGGAACGCCTGCGCCGATGAACAGCGTACCGCGCTCCTGTGCGTTGTACAGACCATAGGTCACAGCCTCGCCGGATTCATGGCAGATCAGAGAACCAAAGCTTCTGCGCGGAATTTCACCCTTGTACGGGATATAGCTGTCAAACACGCTGCTCATGATACCCTCACCGCGGGTGTTGGTCAGAAATTCACCCTTGTAGCCGAACAGACCTCTGGACGGTACAAGAAATTCCAGTCTCATGCGGCTGCCCTGCGGATGCATGGTCTGCAGTTCGCCCTTTCTTGTACCCATCTTTTCCATGACCGTACCAACACATTCCTCCGGAACATCCACGACCAGACGCTCCTGCGGTTCGTACAGCTTGCCGTCGATTTCCTTGTAGAGTACTCTGGGCGTGGAAACTGCCAGCTCATAGCCCTCACGGCGCATGTTTTCCACCAGGATCGACAGGTGCATTTCACCTCTGCCGGCAACGCTGAACGCGTCGGTGTTGTCAGTTTCGGTCACACGCAGGGAAACGTCCTTCAGCAGCTCCTTGAACAGACGCTCACGCAGCTGACGGGAGGTGACATACTTGCCCTCCTTGCCGGCAAACGGGCTGTCGTTGACGGAGAAGGTCATTTCCATGGTCGGCTCGCTGATATGAGTAAACGGCAGCGGCTCCGGATTGTCATAGGCACAGATGGTATCACCGATGGTAATATCCGCAATACCGCTGATGCATACGATGTCGCCGACTGTGGAGGATTCCACATTCACCTGACCTAAGCCCTGCATTTCGGCAAGTGTCACGATTCTTGCAGACTTGGGGCTCTTGTCGGAATTGGCATTGCAGACCAGAACGGGCTGGTTCACCTGTACGGTACCACGCTGGATTCTGCCGATGGCGATTCTGCCGACATATTCGTTGTAGTCGATGGAAGAAACCAGCATCTGCAGCGGCTCCTCCGGTTCGCCCTGCGGCGGCTGGATGTAGTTGACGATGGTCTCAAAGAGGGGGAGCAGATCCTTGCCCTCTTCATACTGGCTCAGGGAAGCCGTACCGGCTCTGCCGGAGCAGAAGAGGATTGGGCTTTCGAGCTGTTCTTCATCCGCATCGAGGTCAAGCAGGAGTTCCAGCACCTCGTCGCCGATCTCATCCAGACGCGCGTCCGGACGGTCGATCTTGTTCACCACGATGATGATCTTATGACCCATTTCGAGTGCCTTGGAGAGTACGAAGCGAGTCTGCGGCATGGGACCTTCAGCGGCATCGACGAGCAGGAGAACGCCGTCCACCATGCTCAGGACACGCTCTACCTCGCCGCCGAAATCGGCATGTCCGGGGGTGTCGATGATGTTGATCTTGATGTCCTTGTACTGCACAGCAGTATTCTTCGCAAGGATGGTAATGCCGCGCTCACGTTCAATGTCGTTCGAGTCCATCACACGGTCAGCGACATTCTGGTTTTCACGGAATACGCCGCCCTGCTTGAGCATTTCATCCACAAGTGTGGTCTTGCCGTGGTCAACGTGGGCAATAATGGCTACATTTCTCAGGTTTTCTCTAATCATAATCTTTCAGTCCTTCATATCCGTTTTCTGTTTGGTTTCTTCTTTTGCATCATACAGTATACCACAATTTCACGGAAAATGCAAGGTTTTCGCGCAAATATGGCATTTTTTACGAATGAAGGATGATGGATGGGAGGGGATTGGGCAAAAAGCCCTAACTCTGCCGGCTGAGAAATTCTTCCATCCCCCGCCGGAACGCCTCCGGCTGGTCGAAGAAACAGCAGTGTGCCGCTTTCGGGATGATGAGGACGTGCTTTTCCGGTGCGGTGATCTCGTCAAAGCATTCCTGTACCAGCTCCGAGGGGCAGACGGTCTCCTCCTCGCCGAATACGAACAGTACTGGCACTTTAAAATGCAGATTCTGGCGGAAATCATACTCCAGCATCGTCCGGAAAGAGCGTTCCAGTGCGCGGCTGTCCGGAATGGTGGTGATCCATTTTTCACGCAGCGTCCAGAACGGTGAACGCAGTACCTCCGGAATCGGCGTGCGCTTTGCGTGCTTCATGATGTATTTTCCGCAGAGGGGATTGAAATTCCGCATGATCCACATCAGCTCCCGGTTCCATTGGGGCTGCGCCGGCATTTCATCGATGATCTTCCGTACCTTTCCGGCATCCGCGCTTCCCTCCGGTATTATGCGCAGGAGCTTTTCGCAGGTCAGCAGAATGCCGCTGCTGTAATGCACATACTGCCCGACATTGATCAGGCACTGCAGATCCTCCGGATACCGCTTCGCATATTCTGCACTGATGGCACTGCCCCACGAAAAGCCCATCAGGATGAGCTTTTCAAAGTCCAGTACCGTGTGCAGATAGGCAATGATCTCATGAATATCCCGCATGAAATCCTCCATTGTCCCGGTTTTTCCGATCTCCTTGCTGTGCTTCCGGTTGAGTGTGTGCGTTTTGCCCGCGCCGCGCTGATCCCAGTTCACGACTGTGAAGCGTTCCTCCCATCCGGCATGGACGATGTGTGTGATGCCTGACAGCGCACCGCCCGGACCTCCGTGCAGAAAGAGCAGCACGGGATTGCTTCTGTCCTGCCCCCGTATCTGGACATACTGCGGAATACCGCCGATCATAGGCGTTTCGTACAGATAGATCCCGTTCGGGTGATCGGGATGCAGTAATTCATTTCGCTTCATGATTTCCTCCCTCCGGTACGGACAGCAGGAACAGACTGCGCAGTCTTGCTCCGTCCTCGCCCTGTTTTTGCTGATAGCTGTCGATGATGCCAAAAATTTTTTTCAGCATTTCTGAGAAATCCGCATCATTCAGGGAAATGCCGTAATGGCTCAGAAACAGCCGGTCGCGCTGTACATCCACATCACCGCCGGCAAAATAGCGGCTGTAGCGGTCAAGGATCTGCATCAGTCCCATGGTGACGAGCTTCTCACAATCCTCTTCCGCGTCCTGCATACCAATCCAGATTTTCCCGATGGCATAGCGGTGTTCGTTCTGTCCGCGCACCTTCCGCGTTTCCGCAATGCGCACAGCTCCCGTTTTCAGCATTTTCTCCATCCGCCGGTAGACAGTGGCGCGGGAAAGCTGCGGACTTTCGGCAAGCATTTCCGCGATCGTCATTTGTCCGCGCACCCGGAGCAGGTGAATGATCTGACTGCATACCGGATCAGCCAATACTTTCAGCAGTTCCTCCATACATATCCTCCTGACTGTTCTCAATTATGATATTAGTATACCACAAAAAATGCGGATTGTCAATAGCACGGACAAAAAAAGCTGCTGCACATTCCGTGCAGCAGCTCAGCTTGTCAAAAAAGTCTTTTTTCTGGTGTTGGCACCCCAAGGCTGCCCCCACCCTACTCCCTCCCCAAAGGGGAGGGGCTATATTTCGGGGACTTCGTCCCCGAACCCCTTTTGCAGAGCTTACGCTCCGCATTGGATTTCAAGCGTATCAATCCGCAATACTGTATTTTGCAGAATACTTCTCATAATTGTCAATAAAACTCTGATTTCCGAACTTTACCTGATTGAGATATTTGTGCGTATCGAACGCATTGTGCGCTGTTTCGATCATCAGTACTGCGATGTTGGAGCAGTGGTCGGAAACACGCTCATAATTGGTCAGCAGGTCGATCAGCACAAAGCCGGTCTCAATGGTACACTGTCCCTTCTGCAGACGCTTGACATGATTTGCCTTGATCGCCTTGGTCAGATTGTCAATGACCTGTTCAAGCGGTTCAATATCCGCTGCGGCAGTTTCATCCGGATTGGAATATACGGTGATCGTATTGTCCAGGATCTCATGCAGTGCATCCGTCAGAACGGCGATCTCCCGCTGTGCGTTCGGTGTGAAGGTGATCTTCTTTTCGTGGATCTCCTTTGCGACTTCCAGCAGATTCAGCGCATGGTCGCCCAGACGCTCGAAATCATTGATCGCGCGCAGAACGCAGGAACACAGCTGGCTGTCATGCTCGGAGAGTGCCTGCGAGGAGATCTGCACCAGACCCGTGCCGATCTTGTCCTCATAGTTGTCCAGCTCGTCTTCGTTCTTCATGATCTGTGCTGCGATGGTATCATCATATTTTGTCAGAAGTCCCATTGCCGCAAAGAGGGTATCCTTGGCAAGATATGCCATTCTTGCGGATGCGTCCCTGCATTCGGACAGTGCAACGGAGGGAGTTGCCAGCAGACGCTCATCCACGATGAGATCATCCTGTTCCGGCTCCTTTTCTTCCTTGCCACTGCCCGGCAGGCAGAGGTTGGCGATCTTTTCGAGGAATTTGGTAAACGGCAGGAGCATGAGGGTGGTTGCGATATTGAAGATGCTATGTACCAGTGCGATGCCTGCGGAATCGATCGGCATATCGGAGAATGCAAACTGGATCATGGAATCTGCCAGCAGATACAGGGACAGACAGATAACTGTACCGATGAGGTTAAAGGATACATGAACAATGGCAACCTTCTTTGCATTGCGGCTGACACCGATGCTGGAGATCAGGGCGGTCACACAGGTACCGATGTTCTGACCCATGATGATCGGAATTGCCATGCTGTAGCTGATCTGTCCGGTCTGGCTTGCCAGCGTCTGGAGAATGCCGACGGATGCCGCAGAACTCTGGATAATGCCGGTCACGATCGCGCCGATGAATACGCCGAACAGGGGATTGTTGAAGGCAACCAGAAGCTGCTGAAATTCGGGCATGTCCGCGAGAGGGGATACTGCGTCGCCCATCATCTTCATACCATACATCAGGACAGCAAAGCCGACCATGATATTGCCGATGTCCTTTTTGCGGACGCTCTTGCCGGAGAGGATCAGGAACGAGCCGATGAGGGCAAGAACAAGGGAAAAATGCTTGGGGTTGAGCATGGCGATCAGGAGATTGTCCGTGCCGACATCCATCAGGCTCAGAAGCCACGCAGTAAAGGTCGTGCCGATATTGGAACCCATGATGATGCCGACGGTCTGTCCGATCTGCATGACACCGCAGTTGACAAGACCCACGAGCATGACCGTGAGTGCGGAGGAGGACTGCAGGGCGATGGTGATGCCTGCACCAAGGGCAAGTGCCTTGAAACGGTTGGAGGTCAGCTTCTTGAGAGCCTGTTCGAGCTTGCCGCCCGCCATTTTCTCCAGTCCGGAGGACATGACATTCATGCCGTACAGGAAGAATGCAAGTCCGCCTGCCACTGTCACCAGTGCCAGTACGATTTGTGTAACATCCATAAGCTTTGATCCTTTCGATTGTGAAAATTGCCGTATGATTCGTCGATACGGCTCTGAATATGTTAATTATAATCGATAAATGTTAAATCCAGCTTAAAGTTTATGTTAAATCTATGTTAAATCACAAAAACCAGCAAAAATCCGTACAGGGATAAGAATATTGAAGCACCCCCTCTTCAGAAAACCCCATCCGCATGAAAAATCACGGAAAAGAATTGCATTTTCTCCGGAAGTGTGTTATAATAAAATATATCCAGCCTGAAAGGGGGACATTTGAGATGAAACTTGTATTTGCGATCGTCAACGGCGACGACAGCCAGGCGGTTTCCAAGGCGTTGATGAAGGCAGGCTTCTTTGCAACCAAGCTTGCTTCCACCGGCAGCTTCCTGAGCGCGGGCAATACCACCTTCCTGACCTGTGTGGATGACCACCGTGTTGACGAGGTCATTGACATCATCCGGCAGAAAAGCCACCGCCGCAAGCAGTTTGTTCCGGCAAATGTGCCGTTTGATTCCGGCGTGTCCTTCCCCGTTGAGGTGGAGGTCGGCGGTGCAACGGTCTTTGTGACGGATGTGGAGCGTTTTGAGAAATTATGATGCCGCAGATCTACGGAAATGACGCGGCACTGCACCTCATCCGCACCATGGCACGCAGCGGGCATATGCCCCATGCCTGCCTCATCTACGGCGAAAAGGGTCTGGGCAGAAAGACCCTTGCGCAGTACCTCGCCATGACTGCCCTGTGTACGGGGACAGCACAGCCCTGCGGCAGCTGCAGCTCCTGCCGGAAGGCGGCAAAGGGCATCCATCCGGACATCATCCGGGTGGAACACAGCGGCAAGAAGCAGGGCTTTTCGGTCGATACCATCCGGGCGGTCTGCCGGGATGCCATCGTCGTGCCGAACGACGGCGAACGGAAGGTGTACCTGTTCACGGACTGCGACAATATGGACATCCGCGCCCAGAACACCCTGCTCAAGCTCACGGAGGAGCCGCCGCCCCATGTGCTGCTGGTCTTCACTGCGGAGAGCCGGAATGTGTTCCTGGAGACCATGCTCTCGCGTATGGTGCCGCTTGCGGTCTGCCCCTGTACGGAGGAGGAATGCCGGAATGCCCTGCTTGCAGCGGACTGCACACCGGCGGATGCCGAACGTGCGGTGCAGGTCTGCGGCGGGAATATCGGCAGATGTCTGGAATGGCTGCATTCCGAGGAGATGCAGACGATGACAAAGCATATCGCGGAGCTGACCGCAGCAGCGGCAGCACGGCGGAGCTATGAGGTGCTTCGCATTCTGGCAGTATACGAAAAGGACAGGCAGACAGCGGCGGAGCTTCTGCGGCTTCTGGATCTCCAGCTGCGGGATGCGTTGGTTTTGAAATACACACAGGCACATCTGACCGGCTGTGACCGGCAGAGTGCGCAGGCATTGTCACAGGTGCTGACGGTGAGCCGTGCGGCACAGCTGCACCGTGCGGTGCAGGAGGCATATGACGCACTGCAGGCGAATGTCAGCCCGCGTCTTGCACTTGCCGCACTGGGCGGACAGCTTTGCTGACGATGCACACAGAAAGGATAGTATATGGTAGAAATTGCAGGTGTACGGTTCCAGAATTCCGGAAAGGTCTATTATTTTGACCCGAACGGTCTGCAGCTGCCCATGGGTACGCAGGTCGTGGTGGAAACAGCACGCGGTCTGGAATGCGGTACCGTATCGATCCCCAACCGGAAGGTGGAGGACAGCGCGATCGTGTCCCCCCTCAGACCGGTGGTGCGGATCATGACAAAGGAAGACTACAAGAACCAGGAACAGAGCCGCCAGAAGGAAAAACGCGCATTTGCAGTATGTGAGCAGAAGATCGCGGCACGCGGTCTGAATATGAAGCTGGTGGATGTGTCCTGCACATTTGATAACAGCAAGCTGCTGTTCTATTTTACAGCGGAATCCCGTGTGGATTTCCGTGAGCTGGTCAAGGATCTGGCATCGGTATTCCGTATGCGCATCGAGCTGCGGCAGATCGGTGTGCGTGATGAAGCGAAGATGTTCGGCGGACTGGGTGTCTGCGGCAGGGAGTTCTGCTGCCGAGGCTATCTGGGCGATTTCCAGCCGGTTTCCATCAAAATGGCAAAGGAACAGGGACTTTCCCTGAATCCTGCCAAAATTTCCGGCACATGCGGCAGACTGATGTGCTGTCTGAAGCATGAGCAGGCGGTCTATGAGGATCTGCAGAAGATCACGCCCCGCATCGGGTCATTTGTCAAGACCCCCCACGGCAGGGGCAAGGTGGAGGATGCCAATCTCATCACGGGCAGACTGCGCATCAAGCCGGAAAAGGAAGACGATGTGCCGTATTATGTAGACCGCAGCGAGGCGGAGATCCTCCGCGAGGGCAAGAACCGCATGTCACGCGAGGAACGCGAGCTTCGCAAGCTGGAGGACAAGTGATTTGTGTATTTTACACAAGATATAACTGAAAGTTTGGACAATGAGCCAAAGTTCACACAAAAAGCTTGACATTCAGGGGAGTGCATGGTATAATAAAACCATCATAAATCCTACATCCTTATTATTTTTCAGGCGAGTCTTTCCAAAGACTCGCCCCTTTTTTGTCAAACAGATCCCGCTGCCCTCTGGGAGCAATGTCAACAACATAAGGAAAATGGTTTCAAAAGGCGATAGCCTTTGGCGGCGGCGGTGCGCAGCACCGCCCCTAAATCCCCCTCCCTTTGGGAGGGGGCAGGGGGTGGGCAAGCTTTGCGCCACTTTCCTAAAGTTGTTGTCATTGACTGCCCTCACAGACAGCGGGATCCACAAAATTTCTCCGGTCAATTCAGCCCGAAACTGATGGACAGGGCATTGTCCACCTGATGCATAGCGGTATGGTCAAGCGCACCCATTTTATCCTTCAGCCGTTTTTTATCAATGGTACGGATCTGTTCCAGCAGAACGATGCTGTCCTTCTGCAGACCGCAGGAAGCGGCTTCCAGAGAAATATGCGTGGGCAGCTTTGCCTTATCGAGCCGGCTGGTAATAGCGGCAGCGATCACGGTAGGACTATGGCGGTTTCCGACATCGTTCTGTACGATAAGTACCGGACGGATGCCGCCTTGCTCAGAGCCCACCACAGGACTCAGATCCGCATAATAGATTTCGCCGCGTTTCACTGACATACAAACACTCCTTTTCAATTTTTTGAGGTCGTCTCTTGCTTTTAGTATGACCGCACACAACGGTTTTAATCTTTGTGCGCGCATGTTTTTTCTCCGGAGCTTCCGGAAGCCGTTTTCATGGAAATGAAACCATGATGCCGATGTTATCAACTCAGGGTACAAGGGGACGAAGTCCCAAAGCGGTGGCGGTCAAGCTATGCCCAACTTTCTTAAAGTTGACGGCGTTGACCATGATCCGGGTATGCTCCAATACCATTCTATGCCGTATCCTGCGGAATGTGCGGCGGCAAAACCCACTTGACAAAACAATGGAAATATGGTATACTTATGCATAGCAAAACTGGGGTATAGCCAAGCGGTAAGGCAACGGACTTTGACTCCGTCATTCGCTGGTTCAAATCCAGCTACTCCAACCAGGCGCGGAGCCCGCGCAGGCATCCGCGTATGAAAGCTTCCGAGTGATCGGGAGCTTTTCTTATTTAAATATCACGGAACAAGAAAAATATGTAGCGGACTTTCCGTATGAAAGCCCTGTATGGGGTAGTGCTGGTGATTGAAGTGCAGGTGTTCAGCCCTCGTCAAAATCGACAAAGGGGGTGGGGTGACGGAAGGGGAGTGCAGAGGGGAAACCAGAGGGGCAGGGGGAAATGTCGATTTTGCAAAGCAAAACCCTCCTTTCCGCAATGCTATGAGTGCTTTCTTTTTCCCCCTGCCCCTATGGTGTCCCCTTTGCATACTGTGGGGAAGCCGAGAATAAAAGAGAATAATCAGAAGAATACAGATTTGCTGCGACTGCTCTTTTGCGTTTTTTATCACCTCCCCAGCCGGACTCCCATATAGTCGAAATAAAACCGCAGATGCTTCCTGACACGGCTTCTGGCTCTGTTGAGCGTCCGTGATACGGTGGATTTGTGCAGGTGAAGCACCAGCGCGATTTCCGTTTCCCGCAATCCTTCATAATAATACAGGATCAGCAGCTCCCGCTGCCGTTCGGTCAGCTCTGTTCTGAGTATATCCCGCAGTGCGCTGCGGGCAAGCTCCAGATGCATCCGGTTGTCATTGGAGCTGCCCAGCATCTCGCACAGAAAATATTCGTTAAATTCTAATGCACGTTCATTGACACGGTATGCCATCAGCATCCCGCTTTCCAGCTGCGCGCCTGCATCTGTTCAATATCATGCAGCAGTTCGACGCGCTCTGCCATCAGCAGATTGCGGCGCAGCAGAAGAATGTCCCTCTCCTGATTCCCCATCATCA
Source organism: Oscillospiraceae bacterium (assembly GCA_045546475.1). Classification (GTDB taxonomy): domain Bacteria; phylum Bacillota; class Clostridia; order Oscillospirales; family Ruminococcaceae; genus UBA3855. The sequence goes on along the minus strand of JAZQCT010000070.1, from coordinate 6,092 downwards.
CATTCTCCCGCAGTACCTGGTTCAGCTGCTGGATCCGCCCCTGAAGCCGTGTTGCGCTCCATTCATATTCTCGTACTAAGTTCTGCATAAGATCGCCTCCTCATTTGCTTTCAAACGTATGTTCTTCTTTGGGCTAAAACGAAAAACATGGTTCCAGTCCCGCTGCACGGCGGCTGTGCAGAGAACGGAACAAATGTTCTTGTATATATTCTACCGCAAAATTACTGATTTGTCAAGGGGGTAAACCGAAAAAAATGAAAAAAATTTCTGAAGCCATGCCGCTGACTGCCTATTTAAATAAGTATGCACAGCAGAAAACCATCCGCGCACATATGCCCGGTCACAAGGGGTGCAGCCCGATGGAGCTGCCGTCCGATGTCTATGCATGGGATATTACCGAGATCGCTGGTGCGGACAGTCTGTTCGAGGCGGATGGGATCCTGCTCGAAGCGGAACAACGTACAGCCGCCGTTTACGGCAGTCCCGCCTGCTGTTGGAGTGCCGGCGGCTCAACGCTCTGCATACAGGCGATGCTGGCAAGAATGCGCACCCAGGGGCGGACGGTCATTGCCGCACGGACGGTACACCGCGCCTTCCTGAACGCCTGCATTCTGCTGGGGCTGCAGGTGCATTGGGTCTTTCCGCGCCGGGGCGGTGTGATCTCCGGGGAGTACGCGCCGGAGGACTTTGCTGCCGCCCTGCAGGAGGTGCGCCGTACCGGTGCATCCGCCTGCGTCTATGTGACCTCTCCGGATTATCTCGGAAGTCAGCAGGACATCCGCGCACTCGCGGAGCTTTGTCATGCGCAGGACGCGCCGCTGCTTGTGGACAATGCCCACGGCGCACATCTGCCGTTCCTGGAGGAGAACTGCCACCCGATGGCACTCGGCGCGGATTACTGCTGTGACTCTGCCCATAAAATGCTCCCCGCGCTGACCGGCGCGGCGATCCTCCACTGCCGGAGCCGGCAGGAGGCACAGGAGCTGAAAAGCTGTATGCAGATGTTCGGCTCGACCAGCCCTTCCTACCTCATCATGCAGTCGCTGGAGAGCTGTACGGCGTATCTGGAAACGCGCGGACGGGAGGACATCCCCCGCAGTGTTTCCCGCGCGGCGGCACTGCGGCAGGAGCTTGCGGGGAAATACCGCTTCATCGGAACGGAGCCGCTGCATCTGACCATTGCGGCGGACGGGCATGATCTGGCGGTACAGCTCCGGAGCCGGGGTATCGAATGCGAATATGAGGACGCAGGCTTCCTGGTGCTGCTCCTCTCACCGGTGATGACGGAGGGCGAATTTGCCGCGCTTGCCCGCGCTTTGCAGGAATGCACCCCGAAGCCGCCCCGCCCTGCGCCGGAGCTGCCAGCCCCCATGCGGCAGGTCTGCGACATGCGCACAGCGGCACTTGCAGAGAATGTGCGCGTACCGCTGTCACAGGCGAAGGGCAGGATCTGCGGTCCGGTGCAGGTTCCCTGTCCGCCGGCAGTCCCGATCGCCGTCAGCGGCGAGGAGCTGACCGCCCCCTGGCTGACGCTGATGGCACACTACGGACTAAAGGAGATTGCGGTGGTGAAATAATGGTAGGGAGTGCTGACACTAAAATAATACGCAGATTTTCGAGCAGAAATTTCATGCAGACAAGGCGAAAAGGTGCAGGCAGGCTGTCGCCTGTCAAACCTTTTCAACGCAGGATGCGTGAAATTTTGCCGAAAAGATGCGTTGTTAGGCTTAGTGTCAACACGACCTAGCTTAAAGGGCGATAGACCCCAAAGCGGGTTTCAAAAGGCGATAGCCTTTGGCGGAGGCGGTGCGCAGCACCGCCCCTAAATCCCCCTCCCTCTGGGAGGGGGCAGGGGTGGGGCAATTATGGAAAACCTCCCCCAGAAAATAGACCTTTCCACCCATCCCATAACACGCCCCCGCATCTCCCCACAGTCTCCTATATTCTGACAACATCATAGCAAACTTTGGTGTTTCCTATGAAAAATAGCCAAAACCATCCCCTAAAATTTATTGACTTTTTCAATAGACTTTCCGGCGGCGGTATGGTATAATTACAATAGGGTTTGGTGGATTTTCCACCGTTTTCCTGCGGCAGCGGAACAAGCCGCTGCGGAGTCACATTTTTTGATTGTAAAAGGAGAAGATTACTATGAAGATGAGAAATATGCTCGCTGCTATGACTGCTGTTGCAGTTTCTGCCGTTTCTTTTGCTGCTATCACTGCAAGTGCGGCTGTGACAGAGATCGCGTACAACGGTCCTTGCGAAGGTGCTATGGCAACTGAGAACAATGGTACAGACCTCCGTCTGAACATTTATAACGAATGGGGCAACTCTGTTTATGACATCGACAAGAATACTGCAGTAGAGGATAATATCACTGTTACATTCACAGTTTCTGGTATCGGCACAAACAGTGCAAACACCAATGAAGACGGTACTCCCGGTGCTGATTACTATGCAGCTCTCTGCGGTTCAATCGGTTCTACTATCTGCTGGGGCGATGCTAACAGCAATGTTGAGCTGAAGAAGGTTCCGATTACTGGCGATGGTCAGTATACTGTATCCATTGATCTGCTTGAAGCTTCTGCATCCATCGAGTGCCTGCTGATCGCTTCCAACATCAATCTGTACCAGTATGGCGGCACAAGTGCTTCTGACTGCGGCGTTGTATTTACTCTGAACTCCATCACAACAGGCGCAGAGGACGCTCCGACTGAGGCTCCCACAGAAGCTCCTACCGAGGCTCCGACTGAGGCTCCTACCGAAGCTCCGACTGAGGTTGCTACCACCGCTGCAACAACAGCTGCAAACGGCGGCACAACTGCTGCAACAACAGCAACCACCGCTGCTACCACAAAGGCTGCAACTCCCACCACCTCCAACACCAACACAGGTGACAACGGCATTGCCATCGTTCTGGCTGGTATGACCGCTGCTGGTGCAGTTGCAATCGTTTCCAAGAAGAGAAAGTAATTTCTGATACGCAGACTGCGTGACATGAGAAACAAAAATGCCCTCTGCACAGGAGGGCATTTTTTAATACAACACCCCATAAAACGAAAGGAGCAACCCATATGAAAAAACAATTACTCCTCCTGTCCCTGATCTCCGCTATGATGCTCTCCATGGCTGCATGTACCACCAGCGCAGATTCCGAGGCGGAAACTGACCCGGCAACGGAAGCACCGACCACTGCAGAAGAAGTGACCGAAGCCCCCACAGAGGAGGAAACCGTTCCCCCGACGAATGCCCCGTTCCCGGAGGCTGACCCGAATGCAATTACCTTTGATGACGGCAATCTGGATTTTGCGTCCATCGTTTGCGATGATGAAGGCTCTGCAGATGGCACACTGTCCATTGAGACCATCGACGGCAATGCCATGCTGAAGTATACCGACACCAAGACCACCGCGGACAACCTTGGTACACTGGTGCAGAAGGTAAGCATTGATGTGACAAAGCTCCTGACACCGGAGCAGTTCGGTGAGGTTACCTCCATCGGCTTTGACATCGGTGCAAAGGCAGAGGGCGATCTGCTCGTCAGCGAGGACGGCGAAAACCTGACCGTACCCGGCTGGATCGGCGGCGGCGGCGGCTCCGTGACCATGGATGACAAGTGGTATGGCTTTACCGATTTCTCCGCAGCAGAGATCAACGAATACAATCTGGAGCGTTCCGACCTGTATCATGTTGAATTTAAGTTCCTGCTGGCATCCGGCGGCAAGAAGTGGGATGCTGCACAGGAGGGCGTGAACTTCCTGATCATGCGCTGGGGCATCCAGAACCTGTCCAGCATGTATATCGACAATATCACCTTCTATGATGCGGACGGCAATTCCATCCCGCTGAGTGCTTACGGCACCGCAGAGCCGGAGGAATCCGCAGCAGAGGGCGAAGCTGAGGCTGAAGAGAGTGCAGCTGAGGAAGCAGAAACAGCAGCTGAGGAGGCTGAGACTGCTGAAAGCGCGGCAGAAGAAGCAGAAGAATCTGTACAATCCGAGGAGGAAAGCGCAGAATAATCTGTGAAAGATGCCGTTAATTCCGCGTTTTTCTTGACAGACAGCAAAAAATGTGCTATAATAAAAGCACTTTATCATGCTGCTTTGTGAACAGACGATAATTCCCCCGTCGAGGGGCAGTGTCAACAATTTAAGGAGAATGATTTCAAAAGGCGATAGCCTTTGGCGGGTCGCGGGGGCGCAGCCCCCGCCCCAAGTCCCCCTCCCTCCGGGAGGGGGCAGGGGGAGGGCAAGCTTTGCACAACTTTCCTGAAGGTGTTGATATTGCGCCGAAAGGCGGGGGAACGTTTCCGGCAGTATGACAGAAATAAAGAGGAGGAACACAAAATGAAAAAGATTGCAGTATTCACTGCCGCACTGCTCATGTGCGCAGGTCTGACAGGCTGTCAGAACCCCAAGGAGACCTACACAAACTACATCCAGTCCGTTCTGGACTGCACCTATCTGGGCGAGACTGCCGAATATATGGAGCTGACCGAATCCACACAGGAGGAAGCAGATGAAGTATACCAGGCACAGGTGGACTATGTTGCAGAGTTGCTCTGCTACCAGTATGCCGTGGATATGGAGTGCATCACAGAGGAGACCATGGACGGCTACGAGGCACTTGCCAAGGATCTGATGGCAAAGGTGAAGTATACCGTTGATCCGGCTGTCAAGTCCGGTGAGGCATACCACATCACAGTCAACTGTGAGCCGATCGACTTCTGGGATATTACCTTTGACGATGTGGAGACCTATTATAACGACGGCTTCGGTGAGCGTTATGAGAACTGCCAGACCGAGGAGGAGCTGCTGGAGCTGGAGGAGGAGTATGCTGTAGAGGTACTCAAGATCGCAACAGCTGCCCTGCCTGAGATCGGCTATGGCGAGGTACAGACCAAGATCGTGGAGATCACTGTGGACGAAAACAACGAATACGGCATTTCCGACGATGACTGGATCGAGATCGACGACAAGCTTCTGAATCTGGAATACTAATTAAACTCCATCCCCCTGCGGTGTACTGCAGGGGGATGAAAAGTATGTTGACATAATAGGCGGTGGAGCGATGCAGACCTTTGAACAGAAAGCCATTGCGCTGGCAGTGATGACGATATTATGGATACTGCTTCTGATCTTCCTTATGCGGGATGGTACATGGGATATGGCAGTGATGATGAGTATTCCGTTTGTGCCGGTTACAGCTGCCTTGGGATTTGCAGTTTATCAGGAATGGCGCATTATCGCAAAGGGAGAATGCTTTGCAGGAAAACTGATTGCCCGTGAGCCGGAATATTTTCTTGAAAGACAGCGTAAAGTCAAGGTGGAGTTTTTCAGGAACGATGTGCGCTATACTGTAGTCGTTCCCATGGAACCGCTGAAAGTCAGCAGCCTGACAGCACTTGACTGTACGGTGCATTGTCTGGAGCATCAAGGGAAACTTCGCTGTATTGTGAAGGATTTTCAGTACAACAATAAATTTGACACAGTAGGCATTCTTCTGCCGGAGCAGCAATTGCCCATGCCCGAATATCTTGCATTTTCTGATCAGGAGCTTGCAGAACGGAAGGAAAAACAGCGTACACATGCAGAATGTGCAGATTATACGAAACTATACAAATAAACTGAGGATGGCTTTTTCAAGTCATCCTTTTCCTGTAAATCCCCGCCGCAGGCTCTGTATTATTTGAAATCTGTCTAAAATTCCACCTTTTTCATTTCCAATATTATGTTGTTTTGCGAATTGACGAAATCTGCCGATAGGAGTATAATAATAAAGTTGTAAAAGAGCCTGAGATACTAATCATCTTAAATTCAATGGATAATTTATATTTGCCCCACCCCCTGCCCCCTCCCGGAGGGAGGGGGATTAGGGCGGGGGCTGCGCCCCCGCTACCCGCCAAAGGCTATCGCCTTTTGAAACCATTTTGTCTATTATGGATTTGATGATTAGGGAGTGTTGACACTAAAATAATACGCAGATTTTCGAGCAGAAATTTCATGCAGACAAGGCGAAAAGGTGCAGGCAGGCTGTCGCCTGTCAAACCTTTTCAACGCAGGATGCGTGAAATTTTGCCGAAAAGATGC